>JAAYBV010000038.1 GCA_012744475.1 Phycisphaerae bacterium | reverse complement strand
CTTGGGGATGGATCGCCTCGCAGAGGCCTTTCCGTACGGATGCGCCACTCCCATTCGCCATCCCCAAAGCTCCGTTGCACTACGCCTTGAGGCTGCCACCCACATGCCACGATATTTTCACACACACCGCTCCGGTCGGAATAACAAAGTCGATTGCAGCCTCCGGTGAAGGTTTACCTACAAACATCAAGTGCACCCTGGTGCGTGTACAGATTTGCGGGCTCACGAATACCGGCGCCCCGGAAATCTGTACACACAAAAAAACTGTTCGCGAACCGTTTTCTGTTGTGCGGCGTGGTATAATAGGGGTGGTTGGCCATCTTTGGCATTTCGAATCGCATCTTTTGTCCTGCACCTTGAGGAGCCGTCATTGTCCCGCATTGGGAGGATGAGAGTATGGCTGGGGTATGGGTGCTGCTGTGGGTTCTTTCGGCCGTGCTGGCGTATTTCTGCACGGAAGGCGCGGCGCTGTGCTGCGCCAAAGGCTCATGGGACCGTCCGACGCGGGAGTTTGCCATCGTGTGCAGTCTCCTGCTCGGGCCGATCTACCTGCTGATTGCGGCGGAGTTGCTGCTGCTGTCGGCCATGGGCAAAGGGCTCAGTTCGGACATCCCGCAGCGCTACAAACACTGACAGGCCTGCCCTGTAGGCCCGCTGGCTTGTGCAGAACTGTCTGAGCGGCACGACAGACAGAAGGGGGACCCCAAACCTTTTTCCCCCGTGCCGTTCCCGGTCCGCGCGGCTCGTCCTCGCGCATAAGAAAACGGGGCCCGTATCCTGTCGATACGGACCCCGCGATGAACTTGGCGAGTCAGACCACCTGAGCGGTCTTTCTCGATCTTACTCTACAACCACCGGCTCGGGCTCAGGAGCGGGTTCGGGCTCGGGTTCGGGCTCCGGAGCGGCCGTCGGGCCTTCCAGACGCACGTTGTCCAACCCGATCCACGAGTCGCCGTCGCTGACGTTCTCGAACTCGATCCCGATCGTCTTGCCGACCGCGTCGGGCGCCAGGTAAGCATTCAGTTCCAGGGCGTACTCCTGCATCGCATCGGTCAGCGCCACGTCGGCGGTTGCCGCCGGGACGCGGACTCCGTCCGCCAGATAGTACAGGGTCATGCGCATCGTCGTGGCCGCCCAGGTAATCCGGGCATCCACCTTCAGCGTGAACAGGTCGCCCTGCCCCAGAGTCAGGGGCGTCATCTGCCAGACGGAGGGATCGCCGCTCATCAGGTACGCGGTCCACTCGCCATCGGTGGCGGTGTAGCCCGTCTCGATGCCCGAGTCCACGACGTTCGCGTCCGTGGCCCAGCCGGGCACGGCGTCGAAGCCTTTCTGCTTCTCCGTCCCGGGCAGCTCGAAGCTGGCGTTCTCGATCACCGGCACCGGCAGCAGCACGGCGTCAATGACGTGGACGACGCCGTTGGCCGCAATGATGTCGGTCGCGACCAAGGCCACCTGCCGTCCGGCGGCATCGATCAGGACGCCGCCTGCCTGCTTCAGCGTGCCGCCGTTGAGCATCGTGAGCTCTTCGGCCGCGAGCACGTCGGCCGCCAGCAGCGAGCCGGGCGCGATGTGGTACATGAACAGATTCTCATCAGCGGCCAGCCGCAGCGCGGCGATCGCCGCATCCGTCGGCGCGAAGACGGTGTATTCGTCTGCGCCGGTCAGCAGCGCCATCAGCGACGGGTTGCTCTGCACGATGCCGATCAGCTCATCGAGCTGTCCGGCCAGGTCGCCCGCGCTGTTGGTCGCGACCAGCATTTCGACGATGCTGCGAATCTCGAAAGGCAGCATCATCGCATCCACGACGTGCATCAGACCGTTCGAAGCGACGCCGTCAACGGCCAGCAGATTGGCCTGACGTCCGACGCCGTCGGTCAGCACGCCGTCGGCCTGCCGGATCGCCGTGCCCTGGACCGTGGCAATCTGACTGGCGGCCAGAACGTCCGCCGACGCCAGTTTGCCGGCGACCACGTGGTACAGCAGGACCTCGTTCAGGATCCCCGTATCCAGACTGCCGACGTTGCCCGCGTTGATTCCCATCGCGGCGAACGCGTCATCGGTGGGCGCGAACACGGTGTAGTCCTCTTCGCTTGACAGGGCTTCGAGAATCGCCGGATCGGCTTTGCTCATCGCCGCCAGAAGAGTGTCGAACTGACCTTTGAAGTCACCGCTGCTGTTGACCGCCAGAGCGGCGTCCACGATGGTCGGCACCGACGGAGCGGTCCGATACAGGCGGATGTCGTCGATCCAGATCTTCCCCTTGCGGCCCGTCGGCATTGAGACGTCGCCCACGCCCACGGCGAGGAGCTTGACGTCGCGGATGTTGATGTTCATCGAATTCAGGTCGATGCTCCAGTTCCTCCACCACGGCTTCGACAGGTCGCCGCCATAGGTGGCGGTCTTGCCGTTGATGGTCACATAGAGCTTGTCACTGGAGTTGTTGCCCGGATCGCCATGGAAGAACAACACGAGCTTCTGGACGCCGTTGTTGGCCCAGTTGGTCCGGCCGGAGATGGTCCGCTCGATCTCGATGTGATACGGAGAGGTCGAGTTGTCATAGGCCAGGAACACGGACTGGTTGCCGCTGTTGGCGACCTCTTGATCGATCACCTGATTGACGTTCGAGGCGTTGCGCACGCCCGTCGACTTCTTCCAGCCGTCGACCCAGGTGTTCTTGACATTGTCGCTGGTGTAGCTCTCGAAGTCGTCTACCGCGAAGAAATTCTGCGTGGTGAAGCTCCAGACGTCGCCGTCGAGGGCCTTGGGCGAGAATACGTCGTTGACCTCATTGACCTTCCAGTAGTACGTGGTCCCGATGTTCAGCCCGAGGGACTCGAGGTTGAAGCTGTTGGTGTTCAGGGTCTTCACGAGGGCCGAGCCGTTCTCGACGGCGGCCTTGTTGCTGCTGAGGTACAACTGGTGCGAGCCGACCAGCAGACCGGACCGCCAGCTCAAGGTTCCGTTGACGGGCACTTCGACCTGTCCGGGAACCGGCTGCGGCTCCCTGGCGCGGACGGGAATCGCGAAGAAGCGGACTTCGCTCAGGCCGTACCTGAGCCCGCCGCCCCAGTTGCTGTTGGCGACGAATCGGACGTACTTGGCGGCGGTGGCGGCCATATCCACGGTGTCATGGGCATAGCCGTAGTCGCCGGGGGCTTGGGCGAGTTCGACGTCGCCGAACGTCGTCCAGGTGGCGCCGTCCATCGAGGTCTCGATGGTCACGTCCTTGAGGCCGTAGCCGTACATGGACTCGATGGCGGTGTTGGAGTTCCACACCCAGACCATGTCGAGACGATAGGGCTTGTCGAACGCGTACTCGATGTAGACCACCTCGTCCGGCTCGCCGGAGCTGAGCCACATGGTGGTGCCGTTGGCCGAATGCAGGTCGTTCTCGTCCAGGCCGGACCCATCGACGGTTTTCTCGGGTCCGAACATGTCGCTCTCCATGCTGGAGGCCGTAGCGGTCACGTTCGTGACGGGAATGCTGTACGGTTCAACGGTGAAACTCCAGACGTTGCCCTTATAGACCTTGTAACTGGGGGCGGCTCCCACCTCGTCGACGCGCCAGTAATACGTCTGGCCGAATTCGAGCCGGCCGGGATCGAAGCTGTTGCCCGTCTGGCTTGCGCTGACGAGCGTGCCCGTCGTGTCGTTGCTGTCGGTGCTGCCACTGGCGACGGCCTCCAGGCTGGTGCCCAGGTAGACGTCGTGCGTCGCGGCGGTCGTGCCGGCCGTCCAGCCCAGCGTCACCTCGTCGCGCAGCAGATCGCCGGCTCCTTCGGCCGGACTCGGCGCCGAGGCGTAGCGAGACGGAATGCTCAGCATGTAGTTGACCGCATTGCGGAACATGATCTCGCCTTCGGCCGTGAGGTTCCAGGCGCCCTGGGGGGTGGCGCCGGATTCCTGCGTTCCGACCGAGAAGTACAGACGCGGCCCGCCGGCAAACTGACCGGCCCCGGCGTAGTACTCGGCGCCCTTGTCCCATTCGACGATCCAGGCCATGGCGGAAACCGGCGCGGTGGCCAGCAGGGTGCCGTTGCCCGGATCGAGGGTGCCCATGAAGGAGGTGATGCCGCTACCGACGTTGGGGTCGATGACCGAGACCAGATTCGCCACCACGTTCGGGTCGTTTGGATCGGCAACGCTGAGTGTCACGCCGGCAAACAACTCGTGGGTCGGGTCCAGCACTTCCATCACGGTGTCGGTCGTGGTGTTGGTTGCGGTGCCTGTGTCCATCCATTTCCAGCGGCTGTTGCGGACGAGGTAGGCGCTCAACTGCAGCATCGGCGCAGTGATCGAGTTCCACTGCGTCACCTCGTCGCCGTCATCGTAGTTGCCGCTGTTGGACAGGCGGCTGATGATGACCAGATCGGCGGCGTTCAGCGCCGCGATCTTGGCGTCGTCGAGGGTCCACCAATAGTCACGTTGTACGTCAACCGTGTGCCCTTCGGCCACGAGCCAGTCGATCAGGCCCTGGTCGTCGACGACTCCGTCCGGCTCGCGGTCCACATTCTCCGTGACGACCGTGATATTGGCGGCTTGGACCGCCGAGCTCAACGCGAGCCCCAACACGGCCAGAAGAAACAACGTTCTCTTACACATGACGGTCCTCCTTCAACTGAACAGAATTTCATCGTGCCGGGGCAACGCGCCCGCTCGCCCCCCCTTGGTGGCACGTCGGAATCTTCCCATTGCTGTATGCTGTGATTCTACGTGTAGATTTGTATCGCTGCATGTCGCCGGAGAGACCATGGCACCGCCCGCTCGATCACCTCCTTCCTTTCTCTCTCAGCGCAACCCCGGCCTTCCGATCGGATTGGTCGTCCGAAAACACGTGAAACGCACCACTCCAGGGTATTGCAGCAACTTTACCTGCCATCTACTTCTCCAGCACCGGCGCTCCCCGACGGGATCGCCGCAGGCTGCTCGGGACTCCAATTTATCACTTCCGATAATGTGGAGTCAAGGCAAATATCCCATAATGTCCATCTTGACAGTTGGCTGGCCCTGGTTGCCCTCGAGATGTCATGGGCAGAGCCTTTGCCAGTGTGGGCCGAATCGGGCGGCGCCTCGGAAGGCAATGTGGTATGGGTGGGGGAAGAGGTCGGATCGCAGGTGGTTGATCGCTCCCGGATTCGGTGGGACAGAGCCGACACGGCCTGTAGCCCCGCCCCCGCATCGGGGCCGCAACCTGAGCCGAATAGGGAAAAACAGGGTCGCCCGCCATGGGAATGCGATGGAAATGGAGGGTTTGGGAAAGGGGTTTTTTGTTGACAGAGGGCCTATTTCGCTTTAGAATCAAGTGGTTAAGGCCGAAGACTACGACGGCTTGTTGGTCGTAACCGCCTTCGAAAGGAATGGACCGCCCGACTGGGGAGACCGCGAGGTAGGGGTATTCATGATACTTCTTCGCGTTCTCCGCAGCCGGGACCGGTCCTATAACGCGACGCAAGGGGTATTGGAGACATCTCGATGTTGAACGGACGAACCGTTGCCGTGGTTCTTTGTCTCGCAGGTTTGGTCGTCGGGAGCGGTTTGTCGCAGCAGCGTACGCTTGCCAACGATTGGAACGATTTTTTGCATTTCACGAAGATCGGGCGGTTCGATCTGGCCAAGGGTTACGGCCAGGCCATCCTTCAGGGCAACCCCGACCCCGTGGCGCTGCTGGAGCTGACGCAGGCCAATCCGCAAGGCTACGAGCTGGCGATGAAGGTGGTCGACACCTCGAACGATCCGGAACTGGCGTCCGTGGCCAAGCAGCTTCTGGCGGTGATCGAGCAGGGGCGGTTCGAGCTGCGGTCCGACCCCCAGGTCATCGTCGACGAGATCAAGCGGCTCAGCACCACGATTCGCGGCAAGATCAACGCGATCGCGCGTCTGAAGAACTCAGGCGAGTATGCGGTTCCGTTCATGCTCGATGCGATCGCCGACCCCTCGCGGCGCAGCGAACTGGACAACCTCCTCGAAGCGCTGCCGCAAATCGGCCGCAACGCGATCCGTCCTCTGGCGGCTTCCCTTCAGATGAACAACGACGCGGTCAAGGCGGAGGTCATCCGCGCGTTGGGGCAGATCGGCTATCCGCAGTCGCTGCCGTACCTGAAGTACGTCGCGGAGAAGGACGCCTCGACTGAGCTGCGCAGCCTGGCCGCCCAGAGCATCCAGAAGATCGACCCGCAGATGAGCAACGCGCCGGCGGCGGCGATGTTCTTCCAACTGGCGGAGAAGTACTACTACCACGACGAGTCACTGGCCGCCCAGGAAGGCCCGTCCTTCGCCAACGTCTGGTTCTGGGATGCCGACGCCAATCGGCTGGTCCGCGAGGAAGTGGACCGGGCATATTTCAACGAGCTGATGGCGATGCGATGCTGCGAGTGGTCGCTCAAGGCCGACGATCAGTTCGGTCTGTCGATCGGACTGTGGCTGGCGGCGTTCTTCAAGGCGGAGGCGACGGGCGTGGCGATGCCGGAGTACTTCGGCGCCCAGCACGCCGCGGCGCTGACCTATGCCAAGACCGCGGGCCCCGAGTACCTCCAGCAGGCGCTGCTGCGCGGGCTCAACGACAAGAATGCGGCGGTTGCTCTCGGTGCGGCCGAAGCCTTGGCGACCAACGCCGGCGAGAACTCGCTGCTCTACACCGTCGGCCCGGCCCAGCCGATGCTCCAGGCCCTGTCCTTCTCGGATCGCGCGGTGCGTTACACCGCCGCCATCGCCATTGCCAACGCCGGACCCCGACAGCCCTTCAATGAGAGCCGTCTGGTCGTCCAGAACCTGGCCGAGGCGCTGGCCCTGAACCCCGACGCCATCAGTGGTGACTGGACCGCCGAACTGGCCCAGGCCTACGCCCTGCGGGCCGTCCAGGCCTTGTTGAAGCTGGGGGTCAGCCGCAATCCGGTCATCGACCTTTCCCTGGCCCAGGCGGCCCTGATTGGCGCGACCCGGGGCGAGCAGCAGGACCTCCAGGTCCTCGCCGGTCAGACGCTGGCCTACCTCAACAGCCCCGATGCCCAGCGCGCGATCGCCGAGATGGCCTTGAGCGATGCCTATGACATGGCGGTGCGGATCGAGGCGTTTGCGTCCCTGGCGAATTCGGCCAAGCTCAACGGCAACCTTCTGCCCGACGCGACCGTCGATCAGATCTACGACCTGACCAAATCCGACGAGACCGAGCCCGACCTGCGAGCAGCCGCGGCCGCCGCCTACGGCGCACTCAACCTGCCCAGCCAGAAGGTCAAGGAACTCATCCTCGACCAGTCCAAAAGCTGAGCCCGTTCGTAGTGTGCCCGTAAGGGCATACCGTTCGTAGTGTGCCCGTAAGGGCATACCGTTCGTAGTGTGCCCGCAAGGGCATACCTCCCATGAGCTGCGCACCCCGTCCCGGAGAGGACGCCACTGTGTCCCGACATCGATTGGGATCCGCCCATCCTTTGGGTTTGGCCGGACAGGGGGCTGCGCTTCGGCCGTCGCGTGGTCCAATTGGGGTCTCCCGGCGTACGTGGCCAACGCTTCACGCGCGAATATGTGAAGATACCCTGTCAGTCGTGTGGCAGCCTCAAAGCGCAGTGAAACGGAGCTTTGGGGATGGCGATGTGGACTTGCCGATGCGGTGCGCCAGGCCCTTGCGCAGCGAACCATCCCCAAACGCCAGGGTGTTTGAGGCTGCCACCCAGACGCTTCACGCGCCAATGGCCGGCGTTTCACCTGTTCTTGACCCTTCGTCCGCTGTAGAATGGCAGTGGTCCCGAGGCCCGGAGGCGTGCGTGAACTCCGAGGCGGAGAAAGAGCTGTAGATGCGTAGGAGCGTACATGCATCCGAGCTTGGGGTGGCCGACGCTTCACGCTTCACGTACGACGCTTCACGTGCGAATGGCCGGCCGTCGGCCTACGAGAATCCGTTCAGGAGCGATGCGTTGGACGAACAGAGGAAACAGGTTGAAGCGAATCTGTCGGCGGATCTGGTCAGACACCTGCAATCGCAGGGCATGACGCTCCGGCGGATTGGCGAGAGCATGGGACTGAGCGAGTCGTTCATCAGCCGGGTCGCGCACCGCAAGCGCAGTCTCACCATCGAGCACCTGCTTCGACTCCAGGAGGCGACGGGCACACCGTTGCCCCTGTTGCTGCTGGAGGCTGTCACGCAGGACTCGGTCCCCGAGGCCCTGGCCCCTTTGTACCAAGAAGCCCGCGAGGTCCTTGCCGCCGGCGCCCAGACCCGGCGCTCCACCCGAAAGCGACACCGAAAGACCGCATGAGTCGCAGGGTGGGCACCGCCCACCATCCTTCTGCGCCGAGCGCGATCTCGCGTGTTTCTCCTTGCATTCTGGTCATGTCCGCCCTATAATAGAACCATAATGCCTAAGCCCGGAGGCGTGCGCGAACTCCGAGGCGGAGAAGGGCTACGAGACTCTGTGGATGATGAGGCCGGGGAAATGAAAGAGAGCGTGTTTGAAGACATCATTGCAAAGTACCCCGAGGTGATTGAGGATGCTTTGAAGCTCCTGGGGCGACAGGTCAACGTAGAAGGGAAACGTATTGACCTTCTACTCGAGGACAAGCATGGACAGAAGCTCATCATCGAACTCAAAGCAGGGACAATAGTACGGAAGGATATCGCCCAAATAATGGATTATGAGGGGTACTTTGTTTCTCGATATGATCCGACAGTTCGTGTGATGCTCGTCGGATATCGGGTTCCGAGAAACTTGCAGCGGGTTTTCGATCATCACGGTATTGAGTGGAAGGAAATACCTCCTCGCCGTTTGGAATCCTTCCTGAATGAGAAAGGAGACAAAGACCTCCTGAGGTTCGTTTCAGAAGAAGTAGCAGAAAATGACACTGCCGAGTATGGTTCCGAGAAAGAAGGCACCGCAAGCCCAAAGAGCGGTTCGACAAAAACCCGAACGACAGCACAATCGGCAAAAGACACAAGACAAAGACGAGTGGATTTTTCTCGTAAAGAGGGCAAGATTGTTCAAACTGCTTATCTGATGAGGAGTGGATACGATGCTGCTCAGATAGCGGCTAAGTTGAACATTCCGCTCAATAAGATTAAGCTATATGTGGGCTTTCTGAAGAACAATAGGCATCCATCCGTCGTTGAGTTTTTCCGCGGTAGCGCAGATAGTGGGAGATAGGGACAACCGCGAATGCCGATGGGCGAAGCGGCATAGACAGAGCGGTGTGCGATGTACACCCTACGAGACTATTCAAGATGAGCGAAGCCATCCTTACTTCAACGTTGACCATCATGGCTGGAGTCTTGATATTCGTCATAGGCCAACTGTTGCTCCGATTCTGTATCGAGCCTGTCCACGAGCTTCGGTCCTACATAGGACGGATTACACACCTGTTGATCTACCATGCCGATGTCTACTGCAACGTTGGAATAGCTGACAAGGAACAAGCCAGAATAGCAGCGCGCGAAATCAGGAATTGTGCAAGCGACCTTCTCGCTAGGTCTTCAATGGTGACTTGGTACCGCTTCTGGCAGAGGCTTCGTGTTGTCCCAGAGGAAGACAGGGTGTACGCGGCACACGCTGAATTGATCGGCCTGTCGAATTGTGTTCTCGGAGGCGAAGACGACAACGTGAATGTACAGTATGCAGCCTTTAACAAGGCGCGAGTCAAGAGGATAAGGGAACATCTGAGGTTGGCGGAAAGAGTGCTCAGCGATATGTGCTAGAAGTGCCTTCCACGTCGTCCCAGTCATGGGGACGGGGCTTCTGGCCACTTTTGCGGGAGGAGGTGCGTTGGTGAAAGAAGTCCTTGATTATCATGTCGCTGATGATTGGGAGGAGTACGGAAATAGTCAGTACCTGAGTCATCTATCTCACGGTGTAGGTATAGGAGCAGTAGTACTCAGATGGTGGAGATGCCCTCATTGTCATCAGGAATTTGCCTTCGAGTTCACTCCCGCTGGTTTCTGGCCACCGCTGACCCTGCCATGTCCAGGCTGCAAATGCGAGTCTGAGATACCCTGGCCAACTCCTCTGATGGTCACGTGGACATGCGAGCGCTGTGGCAGAGTATTCTCGACTTCTCGATACACGTGGGCTTCACAATCCAAAACTTATACAAGAGTACGATGGCGGGAGGATGGGATACATGCAGGGTGCGACACACTCTGTTGCCCGGTGTGCTCTCTCAGGGTGGGAGAGAGTCTAAGTCTGAGTGACCACGTAAGTCGCTTCTTTGGAAGCGGTTTCTTCGGACCACCTGAAGATTTCTGGGCATCTATAAAGGCGAACATCGAATCTGCCGAGAAAGCGTTTGACGAGTTCTTCCAGCGCGTGCCCGCTCTCACGGTCGAGCAAGCCCGCTTGGCAGAAATGGAGAGGCAGCGCCTCCTGGCTGAGGAAGAGAAACGCAAGACAGTGGCGGGCTTGAAGAGCATCGATCCAACTGATTTCGAGTCGGCAGTCGCCTCATTATATCAGGCTCTCGGATACAACGTTCACCTGACGCCAGGGTCAGGAGATCAAGGCATCGATATCGTACTGACCAAAGACGAAGAACGCATTGCAGTCCAATGCAAGAGGTACGGGCGCGTGGTGCCAATATCTCACGTACGCGAGTTCTATGGCTCATTCATGGGAGAATTCTCTCGTGGCATCTTCGTCACCTCCGCGACGTTTTCTCGGAATACCTATGAGTGGGCTGAACAACGCAACGAGTTGGAGCTCCTGAACGGGGAGCAACTCGCACAACTCTTTGCCGAGCACAAGCCGGAGATTGTCCGCGACTTTGACCGTGTGGAGCTACCCGGCTTGAGCAGGAAGTCTAGCAGAAAAAATTCACGCCCATTCCCATCGTGGTGGTCCGAGTACCCATTGTCTGACGAGCGGGAATAGGAGGATGGAATTCCGGGGACGGCTTACGCAATTCGCGATGGCTTCTGGTGGCGTGAGGATGGCTGGGGGGCGGTTGGGTTTGCGGGGGTGGTGACGGGGAGGGAGGGGCGCAAGGGCGGGACGCCCTCGCCACGCGCGGGCAGGATGCCCGCGACACGGGGAGGCACGGTGGGGCGGGTGGAATAGACACCGTTGCGTTCGGTGGTGACGCGATTACCCGTTTCGGCTTGGACCAGGGTCTGGTTCGTAGTGACGCCGACGGCCATCGGGATGAAGCGTTGGTTCGTAGTGGCGTCGTGAGACGCTATTCTCGTCTCATGTATGCTCTTGCGAGCACACTACAAACAGTATGCTCTCACGAGCACACTACAGACGGTATGCCCTTACGAGCACACTACAAACGGTATGCCCTTACGGGCACACTACGAACGGCTTCCTCCCGCCCTCCCAGAAAACGGGTAATCGCGTCTCGAACGGCTTGTTGACGGCTGCGGCGGGGGGGCATAGAATGCCCGGATTGCGTGCGGGTATGGATGCTATGGGCGACTCGGTGAAAGGACCGGCAATGCGTATCGACCGCGATCAAATCTCGGCATGTCTGGACGAGTGTAAGAAGCATTTCACGACGGAACTGCTGCCGTTCTGGCTGAATCGGTGCAAGGACGACCGCTACGGCGGGTTCATCACGCACTTCGACAAGGACGGCAAAGACGCCGGAACCGACGAGAAGTCGATGCTGGGCCAGATGCGGACGATCTACTCGATGTCGGCGGCCCATCGCGCCGGCTACGGCAGCGGCCGCTGCGCCGAGTACGCCAGGCACGGCGTCGACTTCGTCATCGGCAAGATGTGGGACAAGCAGTACGGTGGGTTCTACTGGATGACCAACCGCAAGGGCGAGGTGACGATCGACAAGAAGATCCTCTACGGCCTGAGCTTCGCCATGTACGGGCTGACGGAATACACGATGGCCACCGGCGACCCGCGCGGCCGGGAATACGCGGAGAAGACGTTCGACCTCGTCAAGAAGTACTGCGCCGAGACGACGTACGGCGGGTACTGGGAGATGTTCGAGCGCAACTGGGACCTGTGCGGCCCCGGCCCCAGAGGCGGGGACCGCAAGACCCTCGACGTGCACATGCACCTGATGGAAGCCTTCACGAACATGCTCGAATGCACCGGGCAGAGCATTCATCGCCGCACCCTGCTCGAAGACATCGACCTGCTGCGCAAGCGCATCCTGCACCCGAGGTACGCCACCGGGATTCCGCAATTCACCGCCGACTGGAAGATCGCGCCGCAGATCAAGTTCGACATCGTCTGGGGCTGGGACCGCTTCGCCGAGGGCGGCAAGAAGGCCCACGCGGAGGACAACACGTCGGCCGGACACAACGTCGAGTTCGCCTGGCTGCTGGCCCACGCCACCGACGTTCTCGGCTCCGGCTGGGACGACTACGAGAAGATCATCAAGAAGGCGATGGACCACGGCCGCAAGAACGGCATCGACCCGGAGTTCGGCGGCGTCTATACGGAGGGCCCGCACGCCGGCGGCGTCTACGACATGGAGAAGGAATTCTGGCAGCAGGCCGAGGTGATGATTGGCATGCTCGAGGGCTGCCTGCGGTTCGGGCCGAAGGTCTACTGGCCCGCGTACGTGAACGTCCACCGCTTCGTCTTCGACAAGATGATCCATCACCCGGTGGGCGAGTGGTGGCCGCTGACCACGCGCGAGGGCCAGCCCATCTGGACGCACATGAGCCACTCGTGGAAGGTCAACTACCACACCATTCGCTGCATGCTCGAGTGCATCAAACGCCTGGAGAGATTGCAGGCGGGCCTCTGAGCGGACGACGCGATGGAGTACGAAGGCAGATACAAGGCATTCGATTCGAGCCGGATCGCGACGTATCCGCTCGAAGGCCGCAGCAACAAGGTCACGCTCGGCGATCTGATCTTTCCGGGCGGGCTCGACGCGCTGAACCTCGAAGCGCCCGAGCCGACGGCGCGTGACATTGGCGCGGTGGCTGAAGCCATCGTCGCGGCCCGCCGGGCGAAGAAGCCGGTCATCCTCTTCACCGGCGCGCATCTGATCAAGAACGGGCTGGGCCCGCTGCTGGTCGATCTGGTCGAGCGGCGCTTCGTCACGCTCGTGGCGGGCAACGCGGCCACGACGATTCACGATTTCGAGTTGGCCCTGATCGGACAGACCAGCGAGAACGTTCCTGCGGCTCTGGGCGAAGGGCAGTTCGGCATGGCCTACGAGTTTGCCTACATCAACATGGCGCTGAGCGTGGGCAACCAGCAGAGGCTGGGCTACGGCGAGACGCTCGGCCGGATGATCTGCGACGAGGCGTTCGGCAAGCAGGTTTTCGCTCTGGCGGCGACGGGGCAGTCCCCTCGACGGTTCACGCATCCGGAGACGAGCGTCCTGGCCGCCTGCTATCGCCACGAGGTTCCCTTCACCGTGCACGTCGGGATCGGGACCGACGTGATCGACCAGCATCCGAGCTTCGACGGACAGGCGAAAGGCGGCTGTTCCGGCCGCGATTTCCTGATCTACACCAACGAGATTACGAAGCTGACCGAAGGCGGCGTCGTGCTCAATGTCGGCAGCGCCGTCACCGGGCCGGAGGTGCTGCTCAAGGCGGTCTCGATGGCGGCCAACGCCGGCGCTGCGCCGCGTGACATCCTGACGGTCGATTTCGACCTGCGTCGCCACGACCCGGGTCAGATGGCCGATGAAGCGGCGCCGGGGTATTACTTCCGCGATCAGAAGAGCGTGGTGACGCGGATTCCACAGGCCTTTGGCGGCCGGGGACTGTATGTGCAGGGCGACCAGCGGGCGACGTTTCCGCTGTTGTATCGGGCGATTCTCAAGGAACTCTGAGAGGGGCAGGATGAACGAGCAGCGCATCCGTGAGATTCTGGATCGTATCAGGAACGTCACCGTCGCCGTCTACGGCGATTTCTGCCTCGACGCGTATTGGATTCTCGATCCGAAAGGGTCGGAGGTCTCCGTCGAGACCGGGCTCCAGGCCCACGCGGTGGCCCGGCACTACTACTCGCTCGGCGGCGCTTCGAACGTCGTCGCCAATCTGGCGGCGCTGGAACCGCGAGCGATTCAGGTTATCGGGGCCGTCGGCGACGACCTGTACGGCCGCGAGCTGCGGCGGCAGTTGGACGCGCTGGGCGTCGATACGACGAGCCTCGTGATCCAGCGCGAGAACTACGACACGGTGACGTTCGCCAAGCCGTACCTGGAAGACCGCGAACAGCCTCGGATGGATTTCGGCTTCTTCAACCGCCGCACGTCGGTGACCGACGAGGCCTTGCTGGCCAGCATCCGCCACGCCCTGGAGACGGCGGACGCGCTGATCGTCAATCAACAGGTTCCCGGCAGCATTCCCAACGAGAGCTTCATCGCCAAGGCCAACGCGCTGTTCGCCGAATTTGACGAGAAGGTCGTCCTGCTCGATTCCCGCCACTACGGCGGCAAGTTCAAAGGCATCTATCGCAAGACCAACGACCGCGAGGCGGCCATGCTCAACGGGGTTGAGGTCGGCCTCGACGAAGGTCTGCCGCTGGAAGATGTGCGGACGTATGCCCGTCGTCTGTTCGAGCAGTTCCACCGGCCCGTGTTCCTGACGCGAGGGCCGCGTGGCATCCTCGCCGTTGATCGCGACGGCCTCCACGAGGTCCCGGGGATCCAACTGCTCAAGAAGCTCGATCCGGTGGGTGCCGGCGACACCGTGACCAGCGCGTTGGCGTTGTGCCTCGGAGCGGGCGTATCCTGCGCTGACGCGGCCGAGTTCGCCAATCTGGCAGCCGCTGTGACGGTCCAGAAGCTGTTTCAGACGGGCACGGCTTCGGGCGAGGAGATCCTCGCGGTCGGCCAATCGCCGGACTACATCTATCAGCCCGAGCTGGCTGAAGACTCGCGAAAGGCCCGGTATCTCGAAGGAAGCGACATCGAGCTGTGCGAGGAGGCGATTCCGTTCGGCCGGATCAAGCACGCGGTCTTCGACGCCGACGGCACCGTCAGCACGCTCCGCCAGGGTTGGGAGCAGGTGATGGCTCCCGTGATGATCGAGGCCGTTCTCGGCGAGCGGTACCGCACCGCCGACGTGTCGCTCTACGAGAAGGTGCGCCGCCGCGTGCTCGAATACATCGACCAATCGACCGGCATCCAGACGATTCTCCAGATGGAAGCGCTGGTCGAAATGGTCCGCGAGTTCGGCTTCGTGCCGGCCGACAAGGTCCTCGACAAGTTCGGCTACAAGGAAATCTACAATCGGGCCCTGATGGAGGTGGTGAACCAACGCATCGCCCGGTTCGAACGCGGCCAGCTCGACGTCAGCGACTTCACGGTCAAGGGGGCCGTCGATTTCCTGGCCGCGCTGCGCAATCGAGGCGTCACGCTCTATCTGGCCAGCGGGACCGACCGGGAAGACGTGGTTCGCGAGTCCCACGTGCTGGGCTACGCCGAGTTCTTCAACGGCGGCATCTACGGCGCCGTCGGCGATGTCACCAAGTACTCCAAACGCATGGTCATCGATCGGATCATGACGGAAAACCACCTGTCCGGCCCCGAGCTGGCGGTTGTCGGAGACGGTCCCGTCGAGATGCGCGAATGCCGCAAGCGCGGCGGCATCGCCGTCGGCATCGCCTCGGATGAAGTTCGTCGTCACGGTTTGAACCTGGAGAAGCGCACGCGCCTGATCAAGGCCGGCGCCCAGGTCGTCGTGCCCGACTTCTCCCAGTGGCACGACCTTCTCGATCTGCTCTTCGGCCGATAGACGGTCCACACAAGAACCTCTTCCTCTTCCTGACAATGAAGAAGGGGCCCACACCCTGGCGGTGCAGGCCCCTTGGCACACTTGCGGCCACGAGATTGGTCGTTATTCGACCGTACCCAGCAGCTCGATCTCGGCGATCTGCATGCTGTTGGCCGAGCCGGGATCGCGGACGGCCGTGAACAGCAGTTGATAGTGTGCGTAGGCCACATCGTTTTCAATCACGATGGGCGTGGCGTTCCTGGTGAAACGAGGCCAGGCATCGGCCTGCGCGAAGTCCGGCACGTCGCCGCCGGCGATCAGCGTGTACGGCCCGTCGATCCCGTCGTTCGAGCCATACAGCTCGAAGGCCACCGGATCGCGTTCGACCGCGTCGTTGGCGGTCGTCAGCGTCAGGCCCGTCACGACCGTGGCGCCCACGGACGGAGTCACCCGAATGCCGGTCGGCTCGGTTTCCCCTTTGAAGTGCAGGAACTTCGTGTTGACGTTGTCGTCGATGGCCAGGTCGGGTGTCTCGGCGGCAGGCCAATCGCCGTCGTCGGGAACGCCCACGACCGGATCACCCGACGTCGTCACGTCGGTCGCCGTCGGGGTGACGAACGGCTTGCCGAACCCGATGTCGTCGACGTAGACGATGCCGGCGCCTGCGGCCTTCGGACTGGTGGCGCTGCCGACGCCGATGACCATCTTCTCGATCCGGCTAAGGTTCACGCCGGACAGATCGCTGTACGGAATCCTCCATTCCTGCCACGTCGGGCGGACCGTGATCGCCGCATCGGCATTCGCAACCGTTGCGCTCTTACCGGCGCTATCCTCCAGCCGCACGTACATCCCATCGGCGGCGTTGCCCTCGGGCTGGGCCACGCCGATCTCGGCCGTTTGCCAGTTGCCCGTCACGTTGCCGGTCATCGAGAGGTTCGAGAACTCTGCCGCCGTGACAATCGCGGCGTCGTGGCTGGTCACCGCCAAACCGATGTACACGTTCGCGGCCATCTCGATCGTCAGCGCCGGGCTCACCGCCGCCTCCGTCCAGGTCACGCCGTCCATCGAGTCGTGGGCCGTGAAGACGTTGCCCGTGCGGGTCAGTCTCACCCAGCGCGGCGCGGCCGATCCGCCTACATCCGTGCTGGCGCTGTCCTGTCCGGCCACTGGGCGACGCTGGAACGTGGTGCCGTGGTCCGGCGTCACACACATAAACGCATGCTTCGAGCCGCCCTCCAGCGTCTCGCGGATCATTACGCCCGCCTTGGCCCACTCGTTGCTGCGAACCAGGCTGTCGACACGAACCGTCATCGAGCCGTCGCCGCTGAGGTTCTTGTACGCGTAGCGGAACTGATCCGTCGTGTTCCAGATGTCCGTGCCGACGGCGCTCATGAGGACACCGCTATCAGCGGTCTCCACGAAGGACGGCGCGTTGCCTTGCACGTACAGGACGAGGGTGTCGGCCCCGTGGCCGGTCCAGTTCTGGGCGGTGTCCCAGGTCCGTTCGGCCTCGGAGTAGAACGGCGAGCCTGAATTGTCGTAGGTCAGCGGCATCGACTGCCGGCCGCTGCGGACGACGGTCCTCTCGGCAAACGGCGCGTCGAGATAGCCGACTGTGGAGCCGGTCTCGTTGACCCAGCCGTCGAGCCACGTGTCGAAGATCGTCGTGTGGGCATCGATGTCATCGTTGTAGTCCTCGAACCCTTCGATGGTGTCATACTCCTGTGTGATGAAACTCCAGACCGGTCCAGCCCACGTGCTGATGGCCTCGGCGTCGTTGACCTCGGCCACCTTCCAGTAGTAGCGCGATCCGAACTCGACGTCGGCCGGGCTGTAGCTGGCTGTCGCGGCCGTGCCGGCCAGAGCGGTGCCGTCGGCCACAGCCGACTTGCTGGTGCTCAGATAGATCTCGTGCGAGGCGGCCTCACGTCCGGCGCGCCAGCTCAGCGTGGTTGCCGGGCTCACGCCGATCGTGCCGTCGGCCGGCTGCGGCTCACGCGGGTGAGCGGGAATGTACAGGAAGCGGACCTCGCTCAGGCCGTACTGCGGCATCATGCCATAGCCGCTGTTGACGGTCATGCGGACGAACCGGGCGGGCACGCCCTGGAGGTCCACCGTTGTGTTGGCGGCGTAGGTCGATTTGGCCGTGGCCTGAGCCAGTTCCACGTCGCCCAGGGCGGTCCAATCGGTCCCGTTCTCGGAGTATTCGACGGTCACGCCTTTGATCCCGAAGCCCAGCAGCAGCTCGAACTGCACGTTGTAGTTCCAGACGAGCATCTCGTAGAGCTTGTAGACGCTGTCGAACTCGTACTGAATCCACACCGGCTCGGCGTCCGCCGGCCGGGCGAGCCACATATCGGTACTGTCGACCGAGTGCTGATCGTCGGCGTTGAGGCCGGAACCGTTGATCGTGTTCTCTGGCCCCGCTCCCGGGTCCGAGGTCGCGTTGGTGGTGGCGATGATATTGGCGATCGCGTAGGCGAATGGCTCGGCGGTAAAGCTCCAGACGTCGCCCTTGAAGATTGTGTTGTCGGGGGCGCCGTTGACCTCATCGATGCGCCAGTAGTAGGTGGTGTCGAAATCAAGAACGCCCGGCGGGTCGAACGTGGTGCCCGACTGGCCCTGGCTGAGCAGCACGCCGCGTGGGTTGCTCCGGCTGGCGGCGTTGACGTCGTCGAACGACGCGCCGAAGTAGACGTCATGCGTGACGGCGGACTCGCCCGCGGCCCAGCTCAATACGACGTCGCGAGGGATGTCGGTCGCGCCGCTCTCGGGCACCGGCCCGGAGGCGGTGTTGATCGACTCGGCGTACTCGGCCACGGCGATCAGGTTCTGGATATCAGCCGGTCCGCCGCTGTGGTCTTCGATGCGGACGAATCCGCGGAAGGTGTCGCCCGGCAGGTAATGCTTGACCCAGCCAGCGGCGTTGCCGTTGGTGTCCAGCGCCAGGACGGTCAGGTTGTCGGTCACCGTCGGCGACGTCGGCCGCGTCGACGACCACGGCGTGACCAATCCCCATAGAATCCCGGCCTCGGTGAAGGTCACCTGCTGGTTCTGGTCGTTCGGCCCGGTGGCGGCGTTGAAACCCAGCACCTGGACGGCGCCGTTGCTTCCCGGGGAGTTGCTGGTTGTCCCCACGTAATAGAAAGGCCAGTCGGAATACCAGACGACCTTGCCGCCGGCGTCGAGATACCGTCGGATGGTGCAGTTCGCGTCGACCGACTCGACCACGGTGTCCGGGACGACGTCTCGACACATCACGACCACGCTGAGTCGCCGGTCGGCGATGCGGTCATCCATCCACGTCTTGAGCTCCGCCGCATTGACGACCTGATAGCCGACGGCCGCCAGCGCGTCGCGCACCGGGCCCCCGTCTCCCGCCCAGGCGGTGCCTTGACTTGCGTCCCAGTAGGCGACGCGAATGTACGGACCGCCCTGGGCCTGGCTCACGGCGACTGCCAACAGCAACATCACGACAATGAGATGATTCAATCCCCTGCACATGACTATTCTCCTTCCACGAACCCAAGAAGACGATCAAGCTTCATCCGACGAACGTCAAAGCTCCATTCCCCGCAGCGCCTTGCGGCGCCGTTGCGGCGGGGTACTTCCAGATCTTCCCTTCAGACGTGAAATGCTGTTGGACTCGCGCTCACCTCCTTCCTTCGGCCGGCACGGTGGCCACGAAGTCGAATTGACGAGCCGGAAGTCCGGGGTTCGAGGTCTCGCCCTTCAGGGTCGGTTCGTGTGAAGTGGCAGACCCGACACCAGAACCTCCGACCGATAAAAGAACTGATCCGCCGGCTCGGCCTTCGGGAGCCGAGACCGCTCTGACCGCAGTAGGTCCGAAAAAACGCCATCCTGAGCCTCTTTATTGATACCAGACCTTTGGCAGGCAGGCAACAATAATCCGCCAGGCACCAGCTTTCTCTATCGACACAAAGGAGCGCGGCCTTCAGGCGTGGCCGCCGAGCGATGCGTCCGGGATGGCGCTCCTTAGGAAGCAGGGCGGGCTCCCGATCCATGCTTGGATTGAGAACCCGCCCTGATGCTCAGCCCGTTTCGGCCGGACGCCGCTATTGGTCCGCGACGGGCCGGCCGAAGGTGATGTCGTCGATGTAGATCAGGCCGGCGCCGCCCGAGGCCGGGTTGTCGCGCTCGCCCACACCGATGTACATGCGCTGGACGCGGTTCATCCTCACTCCGGCGGAAGCGAACTCGTCCAACGGGATGCGCCACGCCTGCCATTCGGGCCGCAGGACGGCCAGCGGGTCGGGATGTGCCACGACCGCGGCTTTTCCAGCGTTGTCCTCCACGGCCACGTAGAGGGTGTCGGCGGTGTTCCCAGCTGGCTGTTCAAGCCCGATCGAGGCCGTCTGCCACTGGCCGGTGACGTTGCCCGTCGTGGCGACCCCTGAGAACTCGGCGCCGGTGACCGCGTTGAGGGTCGTGCTGGTCACGGCCAGCCCGACGTAGACGTTGGCAGCCATAGTGATCTGGACCGACGAAGCGGCCGGGTCCGCGGTGATGCTGACCCACGTCGCGCCGTCCTCGGACCGTTCGGCGGTGAACGTGTTGCCCGAGCGCGTCAGTCTCACCCAGTACGGCGCCACAAGACCAGGCTCGTTGATGCTCAGGCTGACGCCGTTCATCGTGGGGCGGTATTGCAAGGCCACACCGTTTTCCGGCGTCAGCACGACCATTGCGTGGGCCGCGCCCGGGTCGATGCGTTCGCGGATCATGACGCCGCCCTTGGCCCAAGGCCAGGTGTTCGCGATGCTCTCGACCCTCGCGACGATGGAGCCGTTGCCGCTGAGGTTCATGTAAGCGAAGCGGAACTGATCGGTGGTTCCCCAGATGTCCGCTCCGATGCCGCCCATGACGATGCGGCCGTCGGCGGTCTCCAGGAAGGCCGGCGGATTGCCTCGGAAGTGAACGGTCAGGGTGTCGGCGCCGTACACCGTCCAGTCCTGAGGATTGTCCCAGGTCCGTTCGGCCTCGGAGTAGAATGGCGAGGCCGTGTTGTCGTACTCCAGCGGCATGGACTGCACTCCGCCGTGGACGATGGTCCGCTCGGCGAACGGCGCATCGAGATAGCCGACCGTGGCGCCGGTGTTGTTGACCCAGCCGTCGACCCAGGTGTCAAAGATGGCTTCGCCGACGTCGAGGTTGTCGGTGTAGCTCTCGAAGTCGTCGATCACCTCGTAGGCTTGCGTCGAGAAGCTCCAGACGTCACCCTTCCAGAGGGGGGCCGGCTCGGCTTCATTGACTTCGTCGATTCTCCAGTAGTAAGTGCCTCCAAACTGGGCCGCGTCCGGCACGTAGAGATTGCCGGTGACGGTGGCAGTGGGTTCGGCGCCGGCGGCTACCGCATCGGGATCGGTGCCGAAGTAGACCTGGTGCGAGGCCGCCGCCCGGCTCGGACGCCAGCTCAGGGCCGTCGCCACATCCACCTCGATTTCGCCGTCAGCCGGCAGGGGTCGGGTCGCATAAGCGGGGATGGACAGGAATCGGACTTCGCTCAAGCCGTACTGGCCCAGCGTGCTCCAGCCGCTGTTGACGGTCAGCCGGACGTATTTGGCCGCCACGCCGCCGAAATCGACGGTCGTATTGTAGACGTACCCCGGCCTGGCGGTTGCCCGGGCGAACTCCACGTCTCCCAGCACGGCCCATTCGGCGCCGTCCGTGGAGTACTCGACCGTGACGCCCTTGAGCCCGAAGCCGAGAATCAGCTCAAAATCCACGTTGTAGTTCCAGACCAGCATCTGGTGCAGTTGGTAGACGCGGTCGAACTCGTACTGAATCCAGACCGGATCGGCGCCGTTCGGCGTGCCCAGCCACATGGCGGCGGCGTCCGTCGAATGCTCGTCGTTGGCATTGAGGCCAGAGCCATTGATAGTGTTCTCGGGTCCTTTGCCTGCCTCCGACATCGCGTTGCTGGTCGCGACGACATTCTCGACGGGGTACGCCAGCGGTTCGGTCGCGAAAGCCCAGACCGGCCCTTTGACGATCGTGCTGTCGGGCGGCGCGTTCACCTCGTCGATCCGCCAGAAGTAGGTCTGCCCGAGTTCGAGACGGCCGGGATCGTACGTCGCATCGCTCTGACCCTGGCTGACCAGCACACCCGTGGGATTGGCCCGGCTGGCCGCGTTGACGTCGTCGAAAACCGTTCCGAAGTATACGTCGTGCGTCTGGGCGAACGCCCCTGGCGTCCAGGCGAGGTCCGCGTCCCGCCAGATGTCCGTATCGCCGTCGGCCGGATCGGGGTCGGTCGGCAAGTCACGACGCGGCAGCGGGGGCTCTGCCCCAAAGTACACCCGGTCGATCCACACCTTTGTGTTCAGGTCGCTGCCGACCATCGGCCAGTAGGTTCCCTTCAGCATCAGGTAGAGCGTAACGGTTTCGCCTGCCTGGTCGCCCAGGGTGTCTCCGCTGTGCGTGTATTCGATGAGATAGGTCTGGGCGGTGGGAGTCAGATTCACTTTCTGCTCCACCTGGGTGGGCCAACTGGCACTGTTGAGGTTCGTCTGGACGAGAACGACCATCTCCCGGCTCTGCTGGGCTTTGGCGGTGAAGCCGAGGGGATAGGTCTTCCCCGGCTCCAGCAGCAGCCCGCTCTGGGCAATTCCGATGCTGGTGGCTGCCGCGGCGTTGGTCACGTCCAGCAGGACGGCATTCGGGCCCGAGAGCCCCGCACTGCGAACGGCCGAGACGTCGAAGCCGGTCGTTCCATAGCGGCCCCATCCGGTCAGACCGTCGTCAAATTCGCCGTTGACGATCTGATTGTCCTGGCCGACAGCGAGACCGCCGGCCCATCCAAGAACAAACGTCAATGCCATCACACGGATCAGCTTGCTCGACATGTTCGTCCTCCTTCAAGAAAGCTCTCAGATCGTCCACAGGCAAATGTACATGCGTTTCATTTCTGCCGTGCGCTCGGCAGAACGCATTGCATTGCGGCCTCCGAAACCACCTTCGGTGCGAGCCGTCCCGGCGGGGTGTCTGGTTCATGATGCTGCGCTCCGGCGACAAGCTCACGAAATTGCGCTTCCGTACTCCCCATTTGTACCAGATCGCGGCCCCCGGAACAACAGGAATTCCCTTTTGCCGGTTCCGGCGTTCCTGTCCTGGGGTGTGTGGCTTGCCCTCTGCCGGTGCCTGCACGGTCTTCCAGGGGCGACTCATCAGGATTGACGATGAAGAATACGCAGTTGCCACAATAGACGCCGGCGGCCCATGCTGTACCATGAAATCGTTGCCCATGGAAGGGCGGTGGGCACCGTTTCTTGGGAATGGATTCTTACCGTACGGTCAGGGTGATGAACGAGGGGGAGGCGGTGCCCGCCATTGCAGTTCCAGCCCTGCCGGATGTTGGTGGCATGTTGTGGCCGCCGGCGGTCGACAGACTGATGGTAATAGGAGTATCCCGACGTAAGCCGGGACACTCCCGAAAGGGGCGTTTCTACGGCAGGTCGATGCCCCAGAAGAAGGGGTCCCACGTCCAGCCGCTTCCACTGCCTTCGGTGACCTCGAAGGAGATCTCCTCCCAATCGACGAGTAACCCGTCGAGGTACACTCTCACGCGGATCGTGTACGTGCCCGCCAAGGTCATCTTCAGCGGCACGTCGCAGTAGAAAGACGTTACTGATTGGGTGACATTGCCCTCAGGTGCTTCCCAATACAGGTCCACGGTGCCGGTCCGGCCGCTGAGGCGCGCTAGCGAAATCGGTTGCAAGTAGCCGCCCGTCGGCCACTTGCCGTAGACGTTTACGACAGTGTTGTCCGAGGTAATTGGGTTCTCCGGCGTGACCCAGACATCGTAGATCACCTTCTGCTTCGCGGGCGCCGAACCCTCGACGACCTTGAACGTCAGTTGTTTGCTGCCGGCCAGACGGTCGTCGCAGTACGACTGCACGATCGCGAAGTAGTTCCCCTTGGCCAATACCCCGAGCGACTCTCGGCATTGTCTCTGATTCCAGCCTGGAAAACCGCCTGTCGCCTCGCTCCAGCAGATCTTGACCATGAAGGTGCTTCCGATCCGCCGGGTTTCCACCCGCTCCAGGTTCAGGGCGTCGGCGACCGTCGCGCACAGTACGACGGACGAGGCCGTGGTCGGTTCGGCCGGCTCTACGGAGAGGGTTTCGATGGCGCCTTTGCGAACCAGAGACGGAAACGTAATGCTCTGGGCGGCGGCGGTGCTTGCCAGCGCGAGCAGCGCGCATACGATGACTTGAGACTTTCCCATGGTCCTGCCTCCTTGCAGAAACTCGTTTCGGGTGTTCCCCGCCTCACGTTTGTACGGGTGTGCCTTTGAAAGCGGCGTCCTCCAGACGCGCCGACACGCCCGCACTATAGGGCATCGCCGCATCGTTTGTCAATTGTGGCAACTACGTATTGTCGAGTGGCGAGATTGGGCGGGATGGGAAGAAGCTGTGCCGAATGTCACGCTTGCGATCAGATCGTGTACCGCGTGGCCAGCAGATTGATCAGTTGGCGCTGGATGTCGGCGTTCTTGGCCGCCAGCACGTTCAGAGAGAACGTGGCTCCGTTCCTGGCGAACAGGTCGAGGGCCTGCCCCGAGGTTTCGCAGACGATGCCGCCGGCTTCCTGTACGATCAGCGCCGCGGCGGCGACGTCCCACGGTTTGAGGCCGGATTCATAGTATGCCCCGAGCCGTCCGGCGGCGACGTAGCTGATGTCGGTGGCCGCCGAACCCAGCCGCAGCACGTCCGTTGCGACGTTCATCACCGTCTCCAGCGTCGCAACGTGGGGGCCAAGCGCGGCGCCCTGGTAGTACGCGAAGCCGGTGGCGACCAGACTGGCCGACAGGGACTTCGACGGGGACGCCATCTGGAGTGGCCGCTCGTTCAGGAACGCGCCGCCATCGCGCTCGGCGCAGAACAGCTCGTCTCCTTCACAGGGGACGTACACAACCCCCACCACCGCCTGCGCACGGTAGCAGAACGCGATCGAGACCGCAAAATGCGGCAGACCGTTGGCGTAGTTGCGCGTTCCGTCCAGCGGGTCGACGACCCAGAGCCGTTCGCCGCCGGATTGTTGGGCATACGACTCCTCCGATAGGATCGCATCGTCGGGGAAGCGCTCCCGGATCGCATCGAGGATCAGCTTCTCGGCGCCGAGGTCCTGGGCGGTGGCGTAGTCGTGGGGGCCGCTCTTGATCTGCGCGATCGCCGCCTGATGCTGGTTTGCCCGGAGATACGCGCCGGCGCGTCGCGCCGCCGCGACGGCTACTTGTCGTTCGTGGAGGAACGGCGTTTCCTTCATCGTGCAGGTCCCGATCCCGAATCGGTGGTGAACTCAATCGTGAAGACTGGCGGAAGTATGCGTGTCCGCGCAGTCCGTGTCAAGGACGTGTATGCGAATCAGCGATCTTCGACGCGGCGCAATGCCTGGCGGATCAGCCAGTCCTGCCACGAGGCCGGCAGATAGGTCATGAGCATGCGCACGCGAGCCTTCGCGGGCAGGCAATAGCGTGCGCGCGGACGCCGGGCGGTTGCAGCGCGGCAGACAGCGAGGGCGACCGCATCAGCCGAAGCCGCGCCGTCCGTCAGGACGCGGTCGATCCACCGCGCCTGCCGGGAGTAGAACGGGGCGAATGGGCTCTGTCGCATCCGTTCCGGCTCTGCCCGGAGGAGGTCCCTGCTCCTGCGCCAGATGTCCGTGGCGATCTCGTTGGGCTCGATCAGCGCCACCCGGATGTTCCACGGCCGGAACTCCTGTCTTGCGGCGTCGCTGATTGCCTCCAGCGCGTGTTTGCTGGCGGCATACATCCCCAGGCTCGGAAACGACAACCGGCCGGAGATCGAGCTCATGTTGATGATGCGCCCGTGGCCTTGCTTGTGCATCTGAGGCCCGACCAGTTGCATCATCGCCAGCGCCGCGAACGTGTTCACCTCGAACTGGTCGCGCACGTCGTCCAACGAGACTTCTTCGCACACGCCGGGCAGTGCATATCCCGCGTTGTTGACGAGCACATCGATGCGGCCCCAGCGATCCATCATGGCCTGTACCGCAGCCCCACGCGCCGAGGCGTCCGTCACGTCACCGGCGAACCACGCCGCGCGATCGCCCTCGCCATGGGCGGCGTTGATCCTCTCGGCGACTTGTTCCAGTGCCTGCCGCCGCCTGGCCGTCAGGAACACGCGGAATCCCTCCGCCGCCAGGGCCACCGCACAGGTCGCGCCGATGCCCGAACTCGCCCCTGTGATCAACGCCGTCCGCGCCATTGTCACTCCCCATGCCACCCAGGTCTTGTCTGACGACAGTTCGCAGAACCTGCCGCTCCATATGTCCTCGTTTAATCGTTCTGGGCCTGGCCTGTCCACAAGAAAAGGGCAGCCGGCGCGTTCGACGCATGGAGATGACCATCGTGTGTGAAAACACCCTGGCATGCGTGTGGCAGCGGCAAGCGAAGGCTTGCCGATGGTGATACGCATGCCGTGGAAGCCATCGGCAAACTCCGCCTTGCTCCGTTTGCCGCTGCCACACATGGCGCTCTGTGCTGGGAAATGGGTCTTGCCGTGAAATCTGTACAGACACTGGCCGGCAAGGATGTACTTGATGTTTGTAGATAGATCTTCGCGGGGGCTGCAATCGACTTTGTCATTCCGACCGGAGCGCAGCGCCGTGGAGGAATCTGGCTATGAAGGGGCCATTGGCTTGTCCTCGGCCAGATTCCTCCGTGCGGGCTTCACCCTTCTTGGCCTCAGCAGGAACCTACCTGCAAACACGCAGACACCGGCCGGCGATCCCACGCTTTTTGCGTTTGACGCAGGCCCGTACGGGCAGTAGTTTGATCCGGGTACCGGGGCGCCCGGCATGGGACGGACCTTCATCACATTCTGGAACGAAGGAGAGCGGATCATGGGCAAAGGCGGACAGGTCAACGTGGCGATCGTGGGGCTCGGGTTCGGAGCGGAGTTCATTCCCATCTACCAGGCGCATCCGAAGGCTCATGTGGAGGCGATCTGCCGGCGCAACAAGGCCAAACTCAACGAGATCGGCGACGCCTGCGGGATCGAGAAGCGCTACACGAGCTACGCCAAGCTGCTGGCCGATCCCGCGATCGATTTCGTCCACATCAACTCGCCGATTCCCGACCATGCCCCGATGTCGATTGCGGCGCTGAAGGCGGGCAAGCACGTGATGTGCACCGTCCCGATGGCGACGACCATCGACGAGTGCAGGCAGATCGTCTCGCTCGTCAGGAAGACGGGGCTGAAGTACATGATGGCCGAGACGGTGGTCTACAGCCGCGAGTTCCTGTTCCTCAAGGAGATGTACGAGAAGGGTGAGCTGGGCAAGATCCAGTACATGCAGGCGTCGCATCCGCAGGACATGCAGGGCTGGCCCGAGTACTGGGAGCGGATGATCCCGATGCACTACGCCACGCACGTGGTCTCGCCCGTGCTGGGCCTGGTCGACGGCCGGGCCGAGTACGTCTCCTGTTTCGGCTCCGGCACCATCAACGCGAGACTGGCCCGCAAGAGCGGCAACCAGTTCGCCATCGAGTCCTGTCACATCCAGATCAAGGACTCGGACGTCGCCGCTCACATCTGGCGGTTCCTGTTCGACACGGCCCGGCAGTACCGCGAGAGCTTCGACGTCTACGGCTCGAAGAAGAGCTTCGAGTGGACGCTGGTCGAGGGCGAAGAGCACGTCCTTCACACCGCCAAGAAGCCCGAGCCCGAGATTCCCTCGCGCGTGCGGGTGCCGGACTACGCCCATCGGCTGCCGGAAGAGATTCGCAAGTTCACGCGCACGATCCAGGACGCCGGTCATCTCTCGTTCATCCAGGGCGGCGGTCACGGCGGATCGCACCCGCACCTGGTCAACGAGTTCGTCTCGGCGCTGCTCGAAGACCGCGACCCGCGGCCCAACGCCGTCACCAGCGCCAACTGGACCTGCGTCGGTCTCTGCGCCCACCAGTCGGCCCAGAAGGGCGGCAAGATCGTCCGCCTCCCGGCCTTCACACTGACCGACTGAGTGACAGTGTGTTTGAAAAGATCCTGGCATTTGGGTGGCAGCCTCAAAGCGTAGTGCAACGTAGCTTTGGGGATGGTGGTTCGTAGTGTGCCCGTGAGGGCATACCGGGATTGCGATGAGGTTAACGCCTGACGGCGTCACTACGAACAGCTCTTCGGGATTGAGACGGCCACCCCTGGCGGTTTGCGCCCTCAAAGGAGTCCTGCCCTGAAATCTTGACAGACACGAGTGACATCTGGTTCCGGAAAGGGGCTGGACAGGAACTTGCGCCGAGCTTATCATGACAATTCCTGATTGTGCTGTGTAATCGATGGAGTCTGCCGTGGTATATCGCGTGGTTGTTGTGTTGGCTTTGCCTTGGCTGGTGCTGGGTTGTTCGGACGGGATGCGCGACCCTCGTGCGCGGGCGGCGATTTGCGCCAGGAGCTGGAAGGTCAAGGGGTTCACGTTCGATGCCGACACGATGACGTGCGCGGAGATGTTTGAACGGGCGCAGGCCATTCGCAACGCGGCGTATTGGAGACAGCGGGGGTACGCTTTCGATCCCAACATCATGACCGCCGGACAGATGGACCGCCGGGCCGCGGAGTTCCGCAAGTCCGGAGTGAAAGTGTATCCGCCGCCCTTGACCATGCAGACTGAGACAGCGGAGGCGGAAGCGACCGCACCCGAGGCCGTCCCCGTCCCGGAGGCGGCGACGGAGACGCCAACTCCTGCCCGGCCGGAAGACGCGGAGATCCGGCGAATGCTTCAGAAGATGACCATTGTGCAGGTCCGAAAGAAGTATCCGCACTACAACGACATGGACGACATGGAGCTGACGCACGCGATCCACGGCCGGTATTTCCGCGAGGTGCCTTTTGCGGATTTCGCCCGCCGGTTTCTCGGCGGCCGGCCATAGCTCCGGCACGACGTTGCCGCCGTCCTAACCACCGCGCGACACGTGGATCTGCGTCAGGGCCGCTCGGCTCAGATACGGGCGGAAGTAGAGCCGGTAGTCCTCGTTGCTCACGTCCGAATGCTTGGCGAGGCATTCTTCCACCACGTCCATCCGCGTCTTGAGCTTGTCGCAGCCGAACTGAGGGCACGCCCCGCAATTGGGCAACCCTCTCTTGACGACGCAGGGATAGACCTGGCAATCCTTGTCGGGGGTTTCCGGAGCCGCCTGGCATCCTTTGCACGGGTGGATTTCCTCCGGACGCACCCGGCAATTGAAGTACTTGGCCATCGCTTTGCTCAGCCTTTTCTTGTCCTGCTCGCCCTTGAGATTGGTCTCGAAGGCCGGGCAGAGGTCACAACGATAGCCGCACTTGGCCAGAATCGGCTCCATGGGATGTTCTCCTTTCTGCGATGCAGGAGCGCATCGGATCGCTCCTCGGTTTCATCGCGTCTCTGTTCCGCGGTGCCGGTCTGTGCTGTCTCGGTCGTGATTGTCGCCTGAGCGTCGCACCGTGTCAATCGTGTTCAGGCTCTCCTCTCTCTCTCCTTCTTTCTTTCCTTCTGTGACAGCACCCTGGCAGGCGTGTGGCAGCCTCAAGGCGAAGCCTTGGGGATGGCGGATGCGACTTCCGCTTGAGTATCGAGAGGCGGTGGTGCTTTCCGCCACCCCCAAGTCCTGCGGACTTGAGGCTGCCACCCAGACGCTTCAATGGCTCAGGAATGCCGGTGCTTCAAAGAATCTGCACACACACCTCCCCTCGCTCGATGCTCGATTCCATTTGACAGGCGGGCATGGTGGGACTACCTTCTGCGCCGCTGCGTGGGCGGTCGAGCCTCTGCGCCTTTTCCAGACAGTTGGAACTTTGTGAATGAAACGAGTTTGTGTCTATTGCGGCAGTGGGGTCGGCGGGCGGGCCGAGTATGCCGATGCGGCCCGCTCGCTGGGCAAGGTCCTCGCCGATCGCGGGCTGCACCTGGTGTTTGGCGGGGGCCGGATCGGCATGATGGGCGTTATCGCGCGGACCGTGCTGGAGCATGGCGGCCAAGTCACCGGCGTGATCCCCAAGGCGCTGCACGAGATGGGTCTGGCGCTGACCGATGTGGCGGACATGCGGATCGTCGCCGACATGCACGAGCGCAAAGCCCTGATGGCGAAGCTGGCCGATGCGTTCATCGCAATGCCGGGCGGGTTCGGGACGATGGAGGAGATCCTCGAGATCCTGACGTGGGCGCAGCTTGGGTTCCACGCCAAGCCGGCGGGCCTCTTGAACGTTGCAGGATACTTCGACGACCTGATTCGTTTCGTCGACCACGCGACCGCCCAAGGGTTCATCGATCCGGCCCATCGCGACCTGCTGCTGGTGGACCGGACGCCGGATGCGCTGCTGGCCCGGCTGGCGAGTTACAAGGCCGCGCGCGCGGACAAGGCCCAGTGGGCCCTCCGCGCGAGCCTGGAGTGAGAATCCGCGTTCAATCGCAAGGCGGCTTTCGCATGGGATACCGGGCGATTTCACTGAAGCTTCCCACCGACTACAGCGACGAGATGCTCCGCGAGCGGATCGGCAGGGCGCTGTCGCTGTCGGAGTTCTCGTATACGATCGAGCACCAGAGCCTCGACGCCTGCCGCAAGAGCGACATCCACTGGCTCGTTCGCGTCGGGGTTGCCTCGGACCAGATCGAGGGCGGCGCTCCCGAGACGCCTGCGTCTCTCTCTATTCCGCAGGTTGCGCCGGGGCGCAAGGCCGTGGTTGTCGGCTCCGGTCCCGCCGGCTTCTTCGCATCGCTGGTTCTCCAGAAAGCGGGCCTCCACGTCACGCTCATCGAGCGGGGTTCCGACGTCGAGACGCGGGCCGAGGGCATCCGCACGTTCGAGAAGACCGGCGCGTTCAACCCTTTCTGCAATTATGCCTTTGGCGAAGGCGGGGCAGGGACCTTCTCTGACGGCAAGCTCACCTCGCGTAGCAAGCACATCGGGTCGGAGCGGCAGTTCATTCTTGCCAGCTACATCCGCGCCGGCGCGCCCGAGGAGATCGCGTACATGGCTCATCCGCATCTCGGCAGCGACAACCTCCGGCGGATCGTCAAACGCTTGCGCGAGGAGTTCCTGGCTCTGGGCGGCCGGATGCTGTTCGATACGATGCTCGAAGACCTGACGATCGAGCGGGGCCGCGTCGTCGAGGCCGTCACCTCCTCGGGCGGGATCGAAGCGGATTGCTTTCTCATCGCCCCCGGACACTCGGCGTACGAGACGTACCGCATGTTGATCGGCAGGGGAGTGCCGTTTCGCACGAAGAACTTCGCCATCGGCAGCCGGGTCGAGCATTCGCAGGAGCTGATCAACCTTGCCCAATGGGGCCGGGCGAGTCTGCCCGGCGTCAAGGCCGCCGAGTATCGCCTGACCTTCAACGCCCAAGGGCATCTGCCTGTCTATACGTTCTGCATGTGTCCGGGTGGGGCGGTGATCCCGGCGACAGCCTACGCGGACACGAACATCGTCAACGGCATGAGCCACTACCGCCGGGCTGGACGGTTCGCCAACGCCGCGTGCGTCGCCGCCGTCAATCTCGAATCTCTGCTGGGTAGAGCAATCTCGCCGGCCGAGGCGCTCGACTGGCTCGGCTCGCTGGAACACAGTTTCTATGAGTACTCCAGCGGCTTTGCCGCTCCGGCGTGCCGCATCACCGACTTCGTGATGCGAAAAGGGCCGTCCGACGTCCTCGAATCGAGCTATCCGCTCGGCTTGAAGCCCGCGCCGTTGTGGGAGATGCTGCCGTCGCAGATCAGCGACGCTATCGCTGAGGGGCTTCAGGATTTTGCCCGCAAGATCAAAGGCTTCGAGACCGGCGCCATCCTGGGCCTCGAAAGCAAGACCTCCTCGCCCATCCAGGCGGTCCGCGACAAGACGGGCCTCTGCGCCGGCTTCGAGAACCTCTACCTCGTCGGCGAGGGCAGCGGCTACGCCGGCGGCATCATCTCCAGCGCCGCCGACGGCATCAAAGCCGCCCTCCACATCGCGGAACGATTCGCCCGTTTGTAGTGTGCCCGTGAGAGCATAGGTTTGTAGTGACGCCGTTACCTGTTCCATCGAAGGTATGCCCTTACGGGCACACTACGAACGGCGAGGCGTGCCTCGCCCCTACCTGCTGCGTATGCAATGTCCATCCTGCACTCTGGTCGAGGAAATCTGTCTTCGGCGCGTTTTTCTTGTATCGCCGGCGTCGCCGCTGCGACTTATAGAAGGACCCTGGAGAGTGTTCATGGTGTCGAAGCGGTGCAAGGCGACAGTCGTCTCGGCCCGCCCATCGAACTGGTCGAGGTGCGTCGAAGAAATGCGAAGATGCTGGATTCTCCGCGAACTAGCGCCTGTGAGGGCTTTCTATCGAGTCGTATCGGTCAGATTGGTGACCAGACGCCTTGGAATCGAGGCCCTGATTCTGGCATTATTGCCTGTGTTGCGTGCAGGAGTGGCAATTACGGCGTGAAATGGCAAATCCCAAGTCACTTGAAGGAGCTTGCCCATGACGCTTGAACTTGCTGTGCTGTTGACCGGCTTGGCCGTGGGGCAATTGGGAGATAGGCTTCACATCACAGGCCAGGTCCAGGATGCCCAGCTTGACTCGGTTGGCGGTGCTGAGGTGGCGGTGATGGAGCTGACTGGGGATGGCTATGCCGCTCCGAAGTCTGCAAAGCTGCTGGACGCGATCCAGACCACGGATCAGGAGGGGCGTTTTGCCGTCGATGTCTGGGTTGAGCCCAAACGTGATATCCTGGTCGTCGCCAGGAAGGTGGGCCTGGCGCTGGGTTGGGAGTATATCTACAGAGAACATCCCTTCATGGCCCAGCCGTATACCCGCTTCACCGCCAACATCGTACTGCGTCCGCCCGGAGGTATTGCCGGGCGGCTGGTAGATTCAGAAGGGCATGGGGTGAGGGATGCCGACATCCAGGTTGTCCCGCAGATCCGAAATGGGGGAAAGGCGGTATACGCGCCCCACGATTGGCTTTCGAAGAGAACCGATGCGCAGGGGCGTTTTGTCTTCGACCAATTGCCCGTTGACGCGACGGTGACATTCTTCGTAAAGGCTTCGGGTCGAGACATCGCTTGCATCTTCCCACCCGAGCAATTCCAGGGCAATGCCTGTGAAGGATATCGCGTGGATTGGGAGGATGTGGAACTGGAACTGCCTCCTGCCGCCGTGCTTCGGGGGCGTGTTCTTGACAAGACGACCGGTCAGGGGATCGGGAGGCTGCGTCTGATGCTCTCTACGGACCAGTCGCGAAGTAGTGAGTGGCGTTTCAGGCCCCTGGAGCTCTTTTCTGACGAGGAAGGGGCGTTTGAAGTGCAGGGCCTGCCACCTGGGCTGCATACTCTCCAACTCGTATCTGGAAGAACGGACTGGGTGGCCAAGCATGTCCCCATTGAGATCAGGAAGCAGGAGAAGATCGTAGACGTCACCATGCAGGCGGAAAAGGGTATCCCCCTTGAGGTCCTGGTTCGAGATCGGACCACGGGTCGCGCTCTGCCTGAGATCACGGTCCACGTGGACGATCGCAAGCATGACGAACAGCGCGACATTCTGATGCAACGTGCCGAAACCGACGCCAGAGGCATTGCGAAGCTCCATGTGCCTCGAGGACAGTACAAGATGCATGCCTGGGGCGGCAACTATCACGATGGCTTCAGGGAGCAGGGCATTCCATTGACGGTAACCGGGCCGCAAACCACGCCAGTGGAGATTACGGTTGCGCCCCAATTGCCCCTGGTGCGCGGCAACGTAGTGGACGCTCAGGGCCAACCCGCAGAAAATGTACGTGTCATGGTGGGACTGGGGCAGACGGTATTGACCGACCAACAGGGGCGATTCGCGGCCAGACAGAATCCCTTGTATCCCTCGAATCTGGTCATGGTGCAGGAGGCCGAGAGGGACTTGGCAGGAGCCACATTCTTCTACAATGCTCTGCGCGAACTGCGCGTGGTGTTGCAGCCGAGCAGCTCCATTCGCGGTCGCGTGACAGACGATATGGGGCGGGGCATCGCCGGAGCCAAGGTGAGTCTGCAATTGGGACGTATACGTCGGGGCGGCAGGCGCGATATACACGGAGTCGTGCATTTGCCCGGCACGCGCACGGATGCCCAGGGGTACTACGAACTCAAGACGCTCGTCGCCCTGGAGGGTGTCGCCGATCACTACCGTCTGACCTATGAGTCCGCGGAGTTTGGTTCGTCCGGCCATGTGCTGGACGACCGCATGATACCGGGCCAGGCGGCGGTGCTCCCGGATGTTCAGCTCATGTCCCTGGATGCGCATCTGTCCGGCGTGGTGCTGGACCTGAACAATCATCCGGTGCCGTGCAAACCCGTGTTTGTGGGTAGTGACGCAGGGGGATTCCCTGACAGCCGGGCCACGTCCACCGATGAGCGGGGGCAGTTCAGAGTCGATCGCCTGCCGGCCGGCCCGGTCACCGTGCAGGTCGATTTTGGCCAGGGCAATGATGCCGCCTATGTATACGCCCACAGCGGAGACCATGTGACAATCCGACTGGGGCAACACTTCACCAACTTCGTCCCCCAAGACTCATTGGTGGGCGGTCCCTTGCCGGATCTCAGGGCATTGGAAATAGGCTTTGATGCCAGACGCATAAGGAACAAGAAGGTGCTGGTGGTCTTTGTCGACTACGCCCAACGTGCCTCGCAGATCGCCATCAGTCAGTTGCAGAGATTCAGTCGGCAACTCGGAGATCAGAACGTGGCCGTTGTCTGCATTCAAGTTGCCCCAGTAGACGAGGATGAACTGCGGCAGTGGAAGAGACAGAACAAGATCTCTCTTCCCATTGATGTCCTGCCAGGACACGGAGTCCAAGCGGGGATTCCGCTGCTGCAACAGTCCTCTGGCATCATGTCCACCCTGAGACAACAGTGGGGCGTGAGGTCTCTTCCCTGGGCCATCCTCACGGATGAGCATCAGCAGATCGTGGCCACCGGCGTCAATATCGGTCGAGTTCTGATGCTTGTCCAAGAGCAAAGCCGCGATCCTTCGCCGCTTCAGTCGCTTCGAAGAAGACGGTAGTCCAAGCAAGTGCCGGTCTTGTGGCTGGTGGCACTGACAAGGCCGTCACCACGCTTGACAATCTCAAGGGGCTGGGCAGCGCTCTGGAGGACCGCCGTCCGGATTACTGCGGTCGCGCAGGCCTGTCGCATCTGGAGAACCTCGCCGTGACGAATTTGAAGGCATCTCACCCGCTGATCGAGTATATTCACGTCAACAAGCCGTTCGACCCGGGACGCTCGTTGGCCCGGTGACGCGGACGCGTGCTCTTGCCTGTGGCGAGGCTAAGACGAGAGAGAGGTGCGACGTGCAACGAAGATGTAGGACTCTGACCGCGATTGGTGTATTGGCTCTCCTGATAGGACAAACCTCCTATGCGGCGTTCAGTGATTTTGTCCGGATCACGCCGGAGACGGAGGCATGGTTCCATCTGTATGTCCAAATCCTGCCCGTCGAGGGACAGGATGACAGATGCAAGATCATACCGCCAAGCGTCTCTCCACACAGGAGCATCTACTTGATTGTCTGCCGAGCACCGGTGCCGCCGGAAAAACAGAATTTCCGAGGCCACATCTGGTCGCAAGGCGAGAGTCGAACCGACGTCCTGATAGCGGCCCCGCTGTTGCCATATGGCCAGTATGCCTACCCGGATCTTCAACGTGTCGTTCGGCCAATGCCCAATCACATCATTCTGGACAGGTTGTCACTGGAGAGATCCTATCTCTACATCGATTACCCGACACTCGTTCTGGACGGCGGGTACTATTACTGTGTCGATTTGTCCACCTATCCGCTGCCGGAAGAGCGTACGATGCAGGTGTCTTACTCACCTGCAGAGGGCTTGGGCCCGGAGCCGGGTGTGATGCGGCGCGATCCGAGCGATATCATTAACGTGGGCGATCTGTACTACGTCTGGTACACCAAGAGCAACGTGTCAGATGGCTACGACGCGACGGTCTGGTACGCGACGTCGGCAGACGGGCACGCCTGGATCGAGAAGGGCGAAGCGTTGCCGCGCGGGCCTAAGGGCAGTTGGGACGAGCAGAGCGTCTTCACGCCCAACATTCTGGTTGCCAAGGGCAAGTATTACCTGTTCTACACGGGTGTGCCCACGCCGTTCCAGAATGAAGGCAACCAGGTGACCGAGACGGCCATTGGCGTTGCGATAGCTGATTCGCCTGAGGGGCCCTGGGAGAAGTCGGAAACCAATCCGGTTCTGGAGCCGGTCGACTCACGATGGAGAGACTTTGACAGTATGCGCGTCGACGACGCCTGCCTGCTGGTGCGGGATGGGAAATACTGGCTCTACTACAAGGGACGGCGCTGGGACGACACACCTGCCAACACGAAGATGGGACTGGCCGTCGCTGAGGAGCCCGAAGGACCCTATGTTCGATACGTCGCCAATCCGGTTGTCGGGGGAGGGCACGAAGTGTTGGTCTGGCCCGTTGGGCACGGGGTTGTGGCGATGGTGAACATTGGGCCCGAGGGGATTGCAAAGACGCTGCAATATGCTCCGGACGGCTTGAGCTTTTCGAGAATGATGAATCTGGACGAAGTCCCCAACGCGCCCGGCGCGTACCGTCCCGAAGCGTTCACCGAAAGCGGCGAGGGACAGATGATCGAGTGGGGCCTCCACGTCGGCTCGGCGCCCGGCTCGCTGCCGTTCCTCGAACGCTTCGACTGCCAGTGGTGACGCTGCTGAGGCGAGTTGAAAGGTTGGCGCCGGGTCACGGACCTCTGTAGAATGGGACGAACGGGCCGGGCCAGCCGCAGCGGCGGTGAGCTGGACGAGTGCAGTGGCATGTGCGGAGGCTCGAATGCGAAAGAGACTTAGTGTGGGACGAGGACAGATGCCTTTGATCCTCCCATGCCTGCTGGTGTTGCTGGCAGGGCGTGAGGGCCTTGGGCAGATCGGCGTGTTTGCTCACGTCACGTACGAAACCCAGAAGCAATACGGCCTGGAGGTTATGATCCTGCCTTCCGAGGGTCATGAGGACAAGTACAAAGTCATTCTCCCGGACATCCGCCGACGCATCGGGTCCATGGCAGGCTATCTGATCGTCAGTTCCGATCCGCTCCCGCCCGAGAAACAGAATTTCCAGTCGTATGTCCGCAATGAGAATCGCAGGCGCGACGATGTGCTCCTGTTGGCTCCGTTGTGGCCGCCCTCGAGCCAGCCCACAGGGGCGCCGCACACGGACGTGATTCTTGACCATTCCCTGATAGGAAGATCGTACATTTATATCGATTATCCCTGGCATGTCTCGGATGCGTCATGCTATTGCATCGACCTTTCCACATATCCTCTGCCCAAGACGCGAAAAGCCGATATTCGCTATTCGCCCGCTATCGGCCTGGGCCCGGAGCCGGGTGTGATGCGGCGCGATCCGAGCGACATCATCCGGACACGCGCATTCGCCTACGTCGGCGACGATCTCAAGACGACCGATACGTATTACGTCTGGTACACCAGGAGCAACGTGCCGCACGGTCACGATGCGACGATCTGGTACGCGACGTCGCACGACGGCCACACCTGGACCGAGAAGGGCGAGGCGCTGTCACGCGGGCCGAAAGGTAGTTGGGATCAGCAGAGCGTCTTTTCGCCAACCATCCTGAGAACCAAGGACAAGTACTATCTGTTCTACACAGGTGCACCCAGGTCATTCCAGAACAAAGCTAACGAGGTAACCGAGACGGCCATCGGCATTGCGGTGGCGGATTCACCGGACGGGCCGTGGCAGAAGCTCACAACCAACCCGATCTTGCGACCAGCCAAGAAGCGATGGTTCCTGCCGAACTCGTCTTTTGATAGCGTGGGCGTTGACGATGCGTGCCTGCTCGTGCGGGAAGGGAAGTACTGGCTCTACTACAAGGGGAGCCCTGGAGACGGTGCGCCCGCCCATACAAACATGGAGGTGGCGATCGCAGAGAAACCCGAGGGGCCCTACGTCAGGTACGACGGCAATCCCGTCATCCAGGGCGTACACGAAGTACTGGTCTGGCCGGTTGGGTACGGCGTCGTGGCGATGGGCGGCACCGGCCCGGAAGGAATCGGAAAGACGCTGCAATATGCTCCGGATGGCCTGACCTTCTCGAAGCTGCAGGACCTCGATGCAGTCCTTCTTGCCCCTGGGGCCTATCGACCACGGGCATTCCGTGACAAGCGCGATGGCGAGATGATCGAGTGGGGCCTCCACGTCGGCTCGGCGCCCGGCTCGCTGCCGTTCCTCGAACGCTTCGACTGCCAGTGGTGACGCTGCTGCGGCGAGTTGAAAGGTTGGCGCCCGGTCACAGGCCCCTGTAGAATGGGGCGAACGAGCCGGGAGGCTGGAAGGACTCCTACAGCCTACGGCCTCCAGTCTTTTCGATGCGGGAAGGAAGTGAGCCTGTGACGCTACAGACGATGGGTCCGGTGACACCGACGCCGCACGAGCGGAGGATGATGGTCTATCGGTGGGCCATCTTCGCGGTGCTCGGGCTGGCGTATTTCTTCGTCTACTTCCATCGGCTTTCGCTGTCCGTCGTGGCGGACGATCTGGCGGCCGATTTCGACGTCGCGGCGGGCGTCCTGGGTCTGCTCGGCTCGGTGTACTTCTACTGCTATGCGGCGATGCAGTTTCCGGCGGGCCTGCTGGCCGATTCCGTCGGACCTCGCAAGACCGTCACCGTCTCTCTGCTGCTGGCGGCGGCCGGCAGCGTGTTCTTCGGCCTGGCGCCGGGCATCCGCACCGCCTTTGCCGCGCGGGTGGCGGTCGGCCTGGGCGTCTCGATGGTCTTCATCCCCACCATGAAGATCCTCTCGCAGTGGTTCCGGGCCGGCGAGTTTGCCGTGATGGCCGGAATCCTCAACGCCGTCGGAGGCGTGGGCGTGCTGGCGGGGACGTGGCTTCTCGGTCTGCTGGCCACATGGTTCGGGTGGCGCATCTCGTTTCAGGTGATCGGAGGGGCAAGCCTGCTGCTGATGGCCCTGGTCTGGCTCATCGTCCGCGACCGGCCTTCCGACAAGGGCTGGCCTTCGATCGCGCCGACGGGCGACGGGAGTGTGTCTACAAAGGCGCCGCAGGAAACGCCTGATGGCGCCACTGCGAACATTGGTCTGTTCGCGGGCGCCAAGCGGGTCGTTGGGACGAAGCATTTCTGGCCGGTGGCCATCTGGTTCTTCTTCGACTGCGGCATCTTCTTCGGCTTCGGCGGCCTCTGGAGCGGTCCGTATCTCATGCATGTCTACGGCATGAGCAAAGGCCAGGCCGGAGCGGTCCTGAGCATGCTCGCTTGGGGCATGATCGTCGGTAGTCCGCTGCTGGGCCTGCTGTCCGAGCGCCTGCTGCACAGTCGCAAGCGGGTGTTCATCCTCGCCTCCGCGATCCTCACGTTGCTGATGCTGCTGGTGGTCATGCGGCCCGCGAGCCTGCCGCAATGGGCGCTCTACGTGTGGTTCTTCCTGTTCTCGGTGTTCTCGTCCGCCATCGTCATCATGGGCTTCACCACGACTAAGGAGCTGTTTCCCGTCGCGATGGCGGGGACCTCCGTCGGAACGGTGAACCTGTTCCCGTTCTTCGGAGGCGCGGTGTTCATGTGGCTGCTCGGACGGATATTGGACGCCTATCCCCACGCTCCCGATGCCGGATACCCCCTCGCCGGCTATCGCGTCGTGCTCCTGGTGCTCCTCGTCGCATCGGTTCTGGCTCTGGCCTGCACGCTGGTCATGAAAGAGACCTACCGGCGCCAGGCCCGGTAGAGATGCCGGATCGCTTGGTCTTCGGTGTGTGTCAGAACATCCTGGCATGTGTGTGGCAGCCTCAAACGCGCAGTCCCGATGTACATCGGGAGGGATGGTGGCCTTGGATGCTCGCAGACACCGAAAGGTGCCCAATGCGAAGAACCCGGTAGGGGCGAATAATCATTCGCCCCTACGTCATTCGTGCTTCTGCAGGGTACCCAAGCGAGCCTCGCAGAAGCGGTCATGCACCCTCTTGGGCATGACTTCTTGGCGCGGTGCGTCGAATCGGCGTAGAATGGGCCGGCCGGACCGCGAGCCGCACGTGTGCTGCGGCCGGTTCATATACTGCCTGCAATGAAGGAGGCTGACCGATGTCGACTGCTGGATTGGGACCGATGGACCGCCGCGATTTTCTCGAAACGCTGGGCCGGCTTTCGCTCGGAGCGACGGCGGCGGCGAGCCTTTCCACCGGCGCCGCCAGGGGCAGCCAGCGATCCACGGAGAAGGTCTGGCAGCCGGTCTCCGAACGGAAGGTGCGCGTGGGCATCGTCGGCTACGGCGTCTGCCAGTTCGGCGCCGCCTTCGGCTTCCAGGACCATCCGAACGTCGAGATCGTCGCGGTCAGCGATCTGATCGCCGAGCGGCGCGCGGGGCTGATGCAGGCGTGCCGCTGCGAGAAGTCGTACGAGTCGCTGGAGGTGCTCGTCAAAGACCCGAAGATCGAGGCGGTCTTCGTCGCCACCGATGCCCCGAACCACGCCAAGCACTGCATGGAGGTGCTCAACCACGGCAAGCACGTGATGACGGCGGTGCCGGCGGTGTGGGGCTCGATCGAGCAGGCCGAGCATCTCGTCGAGACGGTTCGGAAGACCGGCCTGAAGTACATGATGGCCGAGACGAGCTATTACCGCGCGGACTGCTGCGCGATGCGGCAGATCTACCGGGCCGGCGGCTTCGGCAAGCTCGTCTACTCCGAGGGCGAGTACTTCCATTTCTGTCCCACCCCGATTCCGTCGTTCAACGGCTGGCGCATCGGCTCGCCTCCGCTGTGGTATCCGACTCATTCGACCGCCTACTACGTCGGCGTCTCCGGCGGGCGGTTCACCTCCGTCTCGTGCATTGGTTTCGACGCGGGTCTGCCGTCCAACAAGCCGGGCGCCAACAAGTACGAAAATCCGTACAGCGACGAGATCGCCCTGTTCCAGACGAGCGAAGGCGGCGCCTCGCGCATGCTCATGTGCATGGGCGTGCAGGACGTGGTCGTCGAGACCGGTCGCGTCTACGGCCAGCGTGGTTGGATGCAGGACACGGAGTATCACGGCCTGCTGAAAGACCTGCCGGATATCACGGTGCCGGCGCTGCCGCCCGGCATGCCCGCCGGTGGGCACGGGGGCTCGCACGGGCCGCTGGCCAACGAGTTCATCACCGCGATCCTCGAAGACCGTGAGCCGCTCGTCAACGTCTACGAGGCCCTCGCGATGACCGTCCCAGGGGTCGTCGCGCACCAGTCGGCGCTCAAGGACGGCGAGACGCTCCCGATCCCCCAGTTCACCAGGACGTAGGTGGCGCGTGGCAGCCTCAAACGCGCAGCGTTTGGGGATGGTGATTTGGTCCGCTGCTACGATCCTGGTTGCGTGTGCGATGGGCCATCCCCAAGGCTCCGTTTCACTTCGCCTTGAGGCTGCCACCCACCAGCAAGCTCAAACGCGGGCTTGACGCAGATGCCGGTTTTCGCTATCAGGTGATGCCTTTGGATGGGCTGAACTTGGGAGGAAAGAATCGAACCGATGGGAAAAGCCAGGAAGAAGGCCGCCGCGACGAAAGCCGGGGCGGTTCATACGAAGCACAAGAAGGCCGCACGGAAGCCCGTCAAGAAGACGGTGAAGAAGGCGACGAAGAAGACTGCCAGGAAGGTTGCGAAGAAGGCGGTCCGCAAGACCAGGACGACGGCGCCCGAGCCGATCCCGACGCCGGAGCCATTGCCCGAGCCGCAAGGCCCGAGCGACGAGCGACGAGCGACGAAACAGCCGGTTGGCCGCGCAACCGCCGAGGACATGGCTCGCGGCCAGCGTGAAATCTCCGTAGCGGAGTTCTTCACCAAGAACCGCCACCTGCTCGGTTTCGACAATCCGCGAAAGGCGCTGCTGACGACGATCAAGGAGGGGGTGGACAACTCGCTCGACGCGTGCGAGGAAGGGGGCATCCTGCCTGAGGTGAAGGTGATCGTCGCGCCCGGCTCGGGGGAAGATCGCTTCCGCGTGACGATCGAGGACAACGGCCCGGGCATCGTCAAGACGCAGATTCCCAAGATCTTCGCGAAGCTGCTGTACGGCTCGAAGTTCCACCGGCTCAAGATGTCACGCGGCCAGCAGGGGATCGGCATCTCGGCGGCCGGCATGTACGGCCAGCTCACCACGGGCAAGCCCGTCTCCATCACGTCGAAGACCAGCCGCAACAAGCCGGCCCATCATTATGAGCTGGAGATCGACACCAAGAAGAACGAGCCGCGAATCATCGTCGATGAGACGATCGAATGGCCTGTCGATCGCGGCACCAAGGTCGAGATCGAACTGGAAGCCAAGTACCAGAAGGGCCGCCAGTCGGTGGAGGAGTACCTCGAACAGACTGCCATCGCCAATCCGCACGTCTCGCTCCAGTTCGTCACGCCCGAAGGCGAGGTGAAGGACTACAAGCGGGCCACGGACCAGTTGCCCGTCGAGACGCGAGAGATCAAGCCGCACCCGTATGGGGTCGAGCTGGGCGTGCTCATCAAAATGCTCCACGACACCAAGGCGCAGACGCTCCAGTCCTTCCTGCACACGGATTTTTCCCGCGTCAGCATGCGCGTCGCCAAGCAGATCTGCGAGGCCGCCAAGCTCTATGAGCGAGCCCGACCCGCGCGGATCGCCCGGCAGGAGGCGGACAATCTCTTCAAAGCGATCAACCACACGAAGATCATGAACCCGCCGACCGATTGTCTCAGCCCGATCGGCGAGGAGCTGATTCTGGCGGGTCTCAAGACGCAGATCGAGGCCGATTTCTACACCGCCGTGACGCGTCCACCGTCCGTCTACCGGGGCAATCCCTTCCAGATCGAGGCAGGGCTCGCCTACGGCGGCTCGCTGGAGGCCGACGGGCTGGCGCGCGTGCTGCGCTACGCCAATCGCGTGCCTCTGCTCTATCAGCAGTCGGCCTGCGCGATGACCAAGTCGGTGATCTCCACGGACTGGCGCAACTACGCCCTCCAGCAGGCCAACGGCGCGTTGCCCTCAGGCCCGCTGGTCATACTGGTGCACATGGCGTCGGTCTGGGTGCCGTTCACCTCCGAGAGCAAGGAGGCGGTAGCGCACTATCCCGAGATCATCAAGGAGGTCCGGCTGGCGCTCCAGGAGTGCGGCCGGCAGCTGGCGGTGTTCATCCGCCGGCGACGCAAAGCCGCCGAATCGGAAAAGAAGAAAGCCTATATCCAGAAATACATTCCCCACGTCGCCATCGCTCTTCGGGAGATGCTGGACCTCACCGAGCGTCAGGAACAGACCCTGGTGATGCAGTTGACCGACGTCCTCGAAAGGAGCCGATCGTGAGCAAGCTGGCCAATCGAATTAAGGACACCGCCGCCTCCGTTCGGGACAAGATTCAGCACAAGGGCAAGCCCACGCTGTCGTTCCCGCTGCGCGCGTTGAGCAACGTGAAGTACCTGCCGAAGACCGGCTTCCTCGAACTGCGGGGCAAGCGGAAGACCCGCACGCTGACCGTCGCAACCGTCAAGACGTTCGCCCAGACCCTTCGCATGATGTCCACCGCCAAGACGCTCGTCGAAGACGACGAGATCATGACCAAGCGAGAGGCATATTACGTCTCGAAGAACTGGGACGATGCGCGGTTCGACGAGCAGCCGGAATCGGACACCGTGCTCGACGACATCGAAGCGCTGTTCGAGGTCAACCGCGAGCAGCTCGGCTTCATCCCGGAGGAGAAGGGCGGCGAGATCGCCGGCCAGCTCATCGTCGTCGACCGCCAGCCGGACACGGGCAAGCCTCTGCGGATCGACTGCACGCAGTTTGGCTCCGGCGCCTATTCGATCCCCATCTCGGTCGAGCACCTGAAGTTCGAGACGAAGGCCAAGTTCGTCCTGGCCATCGAGACGGCCGGCATGTTCCAGCGCCTGGTCAAGCACAGCTACTGGCGCAAGGCCAATTGCATCCTCGTTTCGATGGGCGGCGTGCCGACGCGGGCGTGCCGACGTTTCATCCGTCGGCTGGCCGACGAGCTGAAGCTGCCCGTCTACGCCTTCGTGGACTGCGACCCGTACGGGATGTTCAACATCTACCGGACCCTCAAGGTCGGCTCGGGCAACGCCGCACACATCAACCGCTATTTCTGTGTGCCCAACGCCAGGTTTCTCGGAGTCACACCCCAAGACATCATCGACTACAAGCTCCCCACTCATCCCCTCAAGGAGGTCGACGTCAAGCGGGCCAAGGATGCGCTGAAGAACGACCCGTTCGTCCAGCACTTCAAGCCCTGGCAGGACGCCATCCAGCAGTTGCTCGATATGGGTGTCAGGGCCGAGCAGCAGGCCTTCGCGGTCCACGACCTCAACTACGTGATCGAGCACTACCTGCCCGAGAAACTGGCGGCCGCCAAGTCCTTTCTGCCGTGATGCAGGGATGAGCCACCGGTATGTAGTCACGGGTCCTTGCCGAGTCACTGGTTTTCCCAACCGCCCGGCGGAGGAATGTCGATGGGCCAGGCCAGCGCCAGATTGCCCCCCGGACCGAGACGGCTCTCGCCCAGACGCGGGACGCGTCGAGACCGCCGGAGTTGATCTGCCACGGTCACCCTCTCGACGTGCCCATCGAGCATAACCGTGTAGGAGTGACCGGTGTTCAAGTCCCCGCTCCGCGGGCGATGACAGGTGGCGAAAGCATGGCCGATTCGCCAGTCGTCCTTAGCCAGGTGAGATCCACCGATCATATAGGTGGGGAGGATCTGAAGATCCGACAAGTAGAGCGTTCCAAAATGCCCGCCGCTTGGACCAATCTTGCCGCTCAACTCAAACTCTGCCGGCCAATGGGAGTCGGCATAGAGGGGTTGCCTGCCGATTGTATTCACCGCCCATGAGTTCTGTTCGCCGAAGAGAAAGACGCTGGATGGACTGCGTGTCACTTGGGATTCCCTTCGCGTCGCCGTGCTTCTGATTGTGCGACTGTCGAATCTGAGATTGCCAGATGCGGCTCCTGATCCGCCTGTGGTGAGTTCGGTTCCCAGATGTGCATTCATGGTGTAGGTGTATTGGGTTGTCGTGCGGATCCCGGGATCGTGCGAGCAGAGCGGGCAGGAGTTGCAGCATCCTCTGTTCTCGTTGGCCCGTTTCGCGGTCTTGCAGATCAGGATGTCCATGTTTCCCAGATACGGCCGGAGTGAGCCGCGCAACTCAAGATGCTCCTGCAATAATATACTATCCGGCCCGATTCGGGCGTCATGCCAACGGCAACACACCGGATAGGCACCCCACTTGCTTCGATCGAAAGACTCGGGTGAATGATAGATATACCTTGGATCGGGAAACAACTGATCGTGGTCGGCGGTGTACGTCTTCAGAATCATCGCCATCTGGCGCAGGTTCGATTGGCAGGCCGTCTCGACGCCTTGCTCTCTCGCGCGATGCATCACGGGCAAGCTGACTGCCATCAGGAGGGCAATGATCCCGATGACAACCAACAATTCCACCAACGTGAAGGCCTTCTTCATATCGCCTCTCCGCACAGATTACCTTGGAACGTGGTAGATGGGAGTCTGGCCCATTCGGTTGGGACGTGTCAGGTTCTCTATGATCTCGCGTCCCGCTGGACTGGCCGGTGAAACCCATTTGTCGTCGTCAACACGTCGGATCAGCCGGCCGCGCGCCCAGTCCGTGAAGTCGGCCCCGTCGGAGGCGAGTTGTCGCACATTCGCGTGCGGGTCCGGCCTCTCCAGAAAACCCACAAAACGCTCGGTTGCGTTCGGCTCCAGCACATAGCTGTACACGTGAGCCCTGAAGCCGGCCGGCCCGCCGTCGGGCAACGCGCCCGAAGGGGCCTCGATCGGGTTGGGCCTGCTGCTGTCCGCAGTAAACAGCGTGCCGGTATTCAAATCATAGAACCAAGCTCCCTTCCCTCCCTGATGCCGGCGCACGGGCGTCTCCCTGAGGACGAGCGTCAGAACGATTCCCAGCAGCAGTACGGAAAAGACACTCAGGCCCACGATTGTCCGCGGGTGGTCATTGACCGAGTCCTTCACGTGAAGATGCTGGTACCCGTCGCGGAGCCGCTCGATCTTGTGGCGAACTTCGTATCGCAACCAATCGGGAACTCGGAACATTATCGAGCAAAGCCTCCGCTGAGCCTGTCTGCCTACGGGGTCAACACCTCAATCATGAACTCCAAGTCGACGCTGTCGGCTGAAGCGGCATTCGGGTCGGCAATCAGGCCTTTGATCAGCTTCAGAGTTCGCCGGTCCTTCCACCGGCGGTATTCGCCATGACCGTCAGCGAACGAGATGTTGCAGCCGTCATTGTGTCTCGCGGTCATGCCCTGGAGGCTGGTTGAAGGGGGCCATGACCAGGGACGCCACATCCAGGTGTCCTCATTCCACAGCAAGGGCCAGAAACACCTCTGAGACTCGGCATCCACATCTACAAGGACCGACCTCTGGCTGGGATGAGAGACACGGTGCAACTTGTCAAAAGGCTTGATGCCATCGCGAGGTTCCCCTCCCATCGTATTCGAAACACCATAGGAGTTGGTCGCGTGCTCATCCCGAACGGCCTTGCATACGTAGATCTCGTCCATTTTCACATAGGGTCTCAAGGCCGCCGTGAATGACTCGGGTTGGCAGAGCCGATCCTCACTGTCCTGGGCGTATTGCAGCCAAGCCAGCATCAACTGGTGTTCGTTCGCCAGGCAGTGAACTCCCTCTCCGTTCCTCTGCGCCCGGGTCAGCGTCGGCAGGGCGATCGATACCATCAGCGCGATGATCGACACCACCACCAGCAGTTCGACGAGTGTGAACCCGCACCGGGAGTAACCAATGACTCGCATGTGTTCTCTGCTGGTTCGCTTCATCTCAGGAATCTCGCAACGGCTGCTTCTCCACTTCCGCCGAAATACCCGAAGCTCATCCCGGAAGCCCGCCACTCGCTTTCACCAAGGAGACATACCACAATCCACTGGTCCTGAGATATCAGTAGACCCCTCTACACCGACCATGTCAAGACTAACAACATGTACGCCCGCTCATTCTTGAGGCTACCGGACAGAGCCGGACGCGTTGCGTCCCACGTGGTCCAGCACATAGAGCCGTCGGCGGTGTGATTGAGCACTCCCGCCGTGGGAAATTGGCGGCTGCCAAGTCCTTTCTGCCATAGGACTTAAAGCGATATCGGACGTTTTCCGCCGGCGGCGCGCCGCCGGAGTGCTGCGGAAGGGGCCTCGGAGGAATCGAGCCTCCGCGCAGCCGGCGCAGAATGTGTCGATTTCGGACTCGCGGCGGGGGAAAAAGGTCGGTAAAATGTGGTCGCGCAGGGAACGGACTTCCGATATTAACATGCGACTGGACTTCGACGGATTCTCGTGTGAGAAGGCCAATATGTGTCCGTTTTAGGAGGTAAGCTATGAAATGCTGTCGTCCATCTATGTTCGGCGCGGGCCTGTTGCTCGTGTCCCTGTTGGCGCTGCCGGTTGCGGCGTTCGATCAGCCGGCGGTCAACCTCGGTTTCACCAGTTTCATGGATGGCGGTCCGCCGGCCGGACCCGGCTTTTACTTCGCGGAGTACATCCAGTACTACACGGCCGATGAGCTGGTCGACGGTCCCCCGTTCGATCCGGAGCTGGATGTGTGGATCAGTCTGAGCCAGTTCATTTACCAGTCCGATCGCCCGATCCTGTTCGGTGGCAAGTGGGGCCTCGACGTGATCGTTCCGGTCGTCAGCTTCGACGCCGTCAGTCTCCTGGACGACAACGGGACCGGCGTGGGCGACATTCTCGTTGGCCCGTATCTCCAGTGGGACCCGATCATGGGCGCCAACGGTCCCAAGTTCATGCACCGCGTCGAGCTCCAGACCATCTGGCCCACGGGCAAATACGACGACGACAAGGGACTGAACCCCGGCAACAACCACTTCTCGTTCAATCCGTACTGGGCGGGCACCTACTTCTTCACGCCCAAGCTCACGGCCTCGTGGCGTGTGCACTACCTCTGGAACGATGAGAACGATGACACGGAGGTCCAGCCGGGCCAGGCGGTCCACTGCAACTTCGCCGCCTCGTATGAGCTGATCCCCAAGAAGCTGCGGGCCGGTGTCAACGGCTACTACCTCAAGCAGGTGACCGACTCGGAAGTGGACGGCGAGGAGGTCTCCGGCCGCGAACAGGTTCTGGGCATCGGACCCGGTGCGATGTACAGCTTCTCGCAGAACGACCACCTGTTCTTCAACGCCTACTTCGAGACCAGCGTCAAGAATCGTCCCGAAGGCGACCGTTTCCAGGTCCGCTGGGTACATCACTTCTGAAATCGACTGCGTCGATTCCGGGGACATCCGCCCCTCTGTCGCCTCCCAACGGACCGCGACGGACGGGCGCGATGTCCCCATTCCATTTCCCACTCTGCATCACCGGCGCGGACCAGTGCCTGACTGCCGCCTCCGCGAAATTCCCCTGTTGCTTTGCCTCCGGCTTGTGCCTTATATGTAGCGGACAGGGTGCGTTCTTGTTTGAAGGAGCCGGAGATGAGACGTGCGGGATTGGTTTGGCTGGCATTGCCTGTTCTGTTCTGCGGCTGCAAGCGACAGCCTCCTGGTGATACCCCTGCGATTCACAAGGCGGTGAGCAGCGGCAGTCTCTCGCAGGTCCGTTCGCTGCTTGCCCATGGCGCAAATCCGAATGCGCGGAATCGACATGGATGGACGCCCCCTCACGTGGCCGCCAGACAGGGGCACGCGACGATGCTGGAATTGCTTCTGAAGCACGGTGCCGATCCGGACGCCCAGGGTGGTCCGGAAGGCCCCGCTCTGCACAGCGCCATTCTGTATGGCCATTTGGCGGCAGTTCGCAAGCTGATTGCTGGCGGGGCGGATGTCAACCTGCGCGACGCAAGCCCCAATGCGTTCCATCCCGGCATGACCCCTTTGCATTGCGTCTTGTTATATGCCTCGTCCACATGGCGCGACGAAATGGTCCGAAGGCTTCTATCAGCGGGAGCCGATCCCAGGCAGCCTACGGATGTTGGCGACACCGTGTTACACCGGGCGGCGATTGAGGGCCTCATAGAGTTGTCGGATTTGTTCATCTCGCACGGCGCGGACGTCAACGCCCGGAATGCAAGGGGATCAACGCCTGTGCACGAAGCCGTCTGGTGGAGCCGCGTGGAAATGGCGAGCTTCCTTCTCGACCATGGTGCGGATGTCAACATCGCGGACAATGTCGGCGACACTCCTCTGCACGTCGCGGCGTGCAACGGCTACGAGGATTGCTTTGCCCTACTGCGCGAACGAAAGGCCGATCTGGAAGCCAGAAACGACCTCGGGTTGACGCCGGCAGAGTGCATGCGACCTGCGGACGAACCCAACATGATCGTTCTGCACGCGGATGGACACAGACCTTACGAGGTTATCATCACCCGTCCGGTCACGGTGCGTGGCTTCCTCATCAGCCACGGCATCGAATTCGATCGGGTGTGGACTCCCGACAGCAATGACATCGCATCTCTGGACCTCGAAGCGGCGATCAAGGCCGGCGATCCCATCGCCACGCGCGATGGTTTTTACGTCGTCGCGGTTCTCGAGTACCTTCCGCACTATGCTCGTGAGTACGGCGGCTTCCTCAGGGGCGGACGCAAGTACCTCCTCTGCAACGCGCAGTGCGCCGACGAATACACCACGCCGCGCGACGGATTTACCACAGGCATGGACGGAGGGTGCTGCGAGGCGAGGATCGTGGTCGATCTCGAAGGCAAGGTCGTGACCTGGGGCGAGTGCAATGGTTCGTAGGTTGCCCACCGCCCACGAGGGGACCTGATGTGTCTGGATTCGACTTTCTCCTTAGTTCTCGTGGCGCTGTATGAGTTCTGGTCGTGCGGGAATACTGCGGAGTGTCAGCCGGCGGAGTCCTCGGAGCCGTCAGGCGTCTCGCGAGCCGCGGTGGTCCCTGTCTCCAGAGGGGCCAGGAGTGTGAAGCGGCTTCCCCGGCCGGGTTGGGACTCCATGTCGAGACGGCCGCCGAGAAAATCCAGCCGTTCGCGGATGTGGAACAGGCCGAACCCCCGACGATGCGAAGTGCCGGTCAGGGCCTCCTCCACGTCAAAGCCGATCCCGTCGTCCGTCACCTTGATCTGGATTGAGCCATTGAGACGCCCGATGTCCACGGTCACGGCGCGGGCCTGCGCGTGCTTGATGGTGTTGATCAGCAGCTCGCGAACCGACTGGAACAGCACGATGCGGACGTCTTCCGCCAGCGGTTTGGCGGCGCCGTCGTCGCGAAAGGTGCAGTCGATGCCGTACTGGGCCTTCACCTTATCCTCCAGCAGTTCCTCCAGAGCCGCTTCGAGGCCGAACTTGTACAGCGTCGGCGAACTGAGATCGAAGATCAGCCCGCGCACGCTTTCGATTGTCTTATCGATGGTATCGCAGATGCCTTCGACCTCGTCCGTCTCGGTCACAGGCAAGCCCTGGAGCTTCATCTTGGACAGAACGAGGTTCTGACAGGCGTAGTCATGGAGTCCCGCGGCAATCCGTCGCCGCTCGCGTTCCTCGGTCAGGGACAACTCCGACGCCAGCGATCGAAGCCTCTGCTGGTAGGTTCGCAGCTCGTCCTCGACGGTGTTCTTGACGAACGCATACAGGACGAAGGCCCAGGTGAAGGGGATGAAGAGCCCGGCGATGTCCTCCACCCAGTCCAGTCCGGCGGTCAGCCCCGACCACTCGAGGAAAAGGGCGGCGTGGTAGCACGCCATCAGGGCCAGCAGAACGGCCAGGAGGATCGGGACCGCGGGCGCAAAGCTCGTCCGCTTGCAGCCGCGAACGAGAAACGCCGCCGCGATTGCACTGGCAGTAAAAGATATCAGATCAAGATATGCCATCGGGCGCATCAGGGACCCTCCTGTTCCAGGGTCCGAACACCAGGGCACACCACATCGCCAGCAGGATCGCTCCTGCCATCAGCGATAGGTGCTCCAGCCAGTTGAACAGCTCGGCCCAGAGGAAGCCTTCGACCACGGTGCTCAGGCTGCCCAGGACCAGACCGGCGAAACTGCCGAGCAGAAGAAGTGCGTGTGGAATCTTCCGAAGGTGGCGGTACGTCGCGACGATCTCGACGACCACCGCACAGGAGATGATCAGCATGAGCGCTTCGTCATGTGTCATTCTCGACGCTCCTGAAGTAAGCCGGATCAGAAGTCCGACACGGCGCCAGGATCAGGAAGCCGACAACAGAATAGCAGAATCGCCGTCTGCGGGCGAGGATTTTTCCGGAAATATGATTCGTACGGCTGAGGGTTGGCGATTGGCATTCGGTGTTCCGAACACCGCCAGCGGCCCCGTGGTATAATCGTCCCATGAGCAAGAGCGCCGAGTATATCGATCGATTCCTGCCGATGACGGCCGAGGAACTGCGCCGCAGGGGTTGGGACCGGGCGGACGTCATCCTGATTACGGCCGATGCGTACGTGGACCACCCGTCGTTCGGCGCCGCGTTGATCGGGCGGTGGCTGGAAAAGCTGGGCTATCGCGTCGCGGTCCTGGCCCAGCCCGACTGGCGAAGCGTCGAGCCGTTCCGGGCACTGGGAAGACCCCGTCTGTTCTGGGGGATTACGAGCGGCTGTATCGATTCGCGTCTGAACGACTACGCGTCACTGGGCCACCGGCGCCGGCAGGACGTCTACAGCCCGGGCGGCGTTACGGGCCTGCGACCGAGCCGGCCGCTGTTGGTCTACTCCGCCCGCGCCCGCGAGGCCTATCGCGACGTGCCCATCGTGCTGGGCGGGCTGGAAGCCAGCCTGCGCCGGCTCGTCCATTACGACTACATCGAGGACCAGCTCAAGCGGTCCGTCCTGGTCGACGCCAAGGCCGACCTGCTGATCCATGGCATGGGCGAGCGGGCCGTGGCCGAGGTCGCTGACCGGCTGAACGCGGGCCGGCCGATCCACGAGCTGACCGACATCCCCGGCACCGCGTACATCGCCCACAGGGGCATCGCCGTTCCCGACAACGCGGTGCGCCTGCCTTCGCTGTCGCAGCAGAACGACGACACATCGCTGTTCATCGCGACCCATCAGCAGTACCAGTTGCAGGCCGGGCTGCAAGGGCGACCGGTCGTTCAGGAGCAGGACCCCGGCACGCTGGTGCTGATGCCCTCTGCCGAGCCGCTTGGCGGCCAGGAGTTGGACGCACTCTACGATCTGCCTTTCACCCGCGCCTGGCACCCGCGATATGACGCCCAAGGTGGCGTGCCGGCACTGACGCCGGTGCAGTTCTCCATCACGACGCATCGCGGCTGCTTCGGCGGCTGCTCGTTCTGTTCCATCGGATGTCACCAGGGCAGTCAGATCCGCTCGCGATCGCTGCCTTCGCTTCTGGCCGAAGCGGATCGGCTTCGTCGGCATCCGCAGTTTCGCGGCACGATCGAGGACCTCGGCGGGCCGTCGGCCAACATGTACGGTATGGAGTGCGGCCGGAGCGCGACGTGCGAGCGGGTCAGTTGCCTGTTTCCAAAGCCTTGCCGCCACGCGAGCTTCGAGCACGGCCCGATGCTTGAGATGATGGAGGCCTTTGTCCGCTGGAGCCGCAACGGATCGAAGCGAACCAACGTGTTCGTCGCGTCAGGCATCCGGCACGATCTGGCCCTGCAAAGCCGCGATTATCTCGACATGCTCGTGAGGCACTTCGTCGGCGGTCATCTGAAGGTCGCGCCGGAGCACTACTGCCCGGAGGTTCTGGATCGGATGGGCAAGCCTCATTTTGAGGTGTTCGAAGAATTCGAGCAGCGGTTCGCCGAGTCGTGCCGGCGGGTCGGCAAGGAGGCGTACCTCGTGCCGTACTTCATCAGCGCGCACCCGGCTTGCACACCGGAGGACGCGCTGAAGCTGACCGAATATCTCGTGTCCCGTTCGTGGCGGCCTCGCCAGGTCCAGGATTTCGTCCCGATCCCGCTGACGCTCTCGACGGCGATGTACGTCTCCGGCGTCGATACCGCCGGACGCCAGATCCACGTCCCCACCTCCCGCAAGGAAAAGCGCCTCCAGGCCGCGCTGATGCAGTACTACCAGAGCGAGAACCGCACGCTCCTCGCCGAATTCCTGCGCGACCGCCAGCGTCCCGACCTGCTTGCCAAGATCACCCGCCTCCACAACTCCAACACCCGCCGCAAGAAATAGCGGTGTGTGTGAAGATATCCTGGCATGCGTGTGGCAGCCTCAAAGCCCGTCCTGAGCGAAGTCGAATGGAGCGAAGCCTTGGGGATAGCGGGTACGATTTGGCCTTCTATGTCCGGAGACGCCGACACTCTCAGCCATCCCCAAGTCCTGCGGACTTGAGGCTGCCACCCAGCCGCTTCAATGGCTCAGAGATGCTGGTGCCCTGACACCTGCACACACACAAATGGCGCGTGGCCGCACGGCGGGCCTTGTGTATTCGCCGCTTTTCGGGTTTGATATTCGCTGGCTCGGTTGCGGTGGTCGCGACGGGGCCAAAGGTCTTGGGCTGGCAAAGGGCTTGGGTGTATGCGTGTGATTCTGACGACGACGCTGCTACTGTGCTGCAGCAACATCTTCATGACGTTCGCTTGGTACGGGCACCTGCGGAACCTGTCGCATCGGCCGTGGATCATCGCGGCGTTGGTGAGCTGGGGGATCGCGTTCTTCGAGTATTTGATCCAGGTGCCGGCCAACCGGATCGGGCACACGGTACTCAACATCGGGCAGCTCAAGATCCTCCAGGAGGCCATCACGCTGACGATTTTCGTGCCGTTCTCGATCCTCTACATGAAGGAGCAGGTGCGTCTGGACTACCTCTGGGCGGGCCTGTGCATCTTCGGCGCCGTCTTCTTCGTCTTCCGACACAAGATCTTCGGCTGATTGCCGCCTCCAAGCCCTCGATCGGCAAGGACGCTCGCGTTCGTTCCTTCATGACGAGTGTCCCTGCCGTGGTGTGTCCCGCTGTCTGTGCTACGGATTGGGGACCGCGACGATCTTGAATACGACCCCCGTATTGCCATAGGGTCCCAGCGCGGTGCTGGCCAGGACGTAGACCTCACCGTCGCGGTCCTGTCCCATCCCCTTGACGAACAGGCCGAGAGGCTGCTGCTCGTTGCCGATGAGCAACTCCGCGATCTGTCCAGACCAGAGGTCGGCGACGAAGAGCCGGCCCTGTGGCGCGCTGAACGCGCGGGAGAAGTCGCCGAACACGTACATCGCGCGCAACTGAGGCACCTGCGTTCCGAAGTACAGGAACCCGCCGACCACCGCCAGACCGTCGTCGTGGTCGTACTGGGCCACCGGATCGATGAGAGCCGGGTCCTCGAACGGCACGCCGACCGCGATATCTTCGGGATCGAAGAGGAAGTCACCCTCTTTGATCTTCCAGCCGTAGTTGCCGCCCTTGCGCACGATGTTGATCTCTTCGACGTGGCCCTGTCCGACGTCTGCGACGATCAGCGCGCCGGTGAGCGGCTCGAAGCTGAAACGGTACGGGTTGCGGAAGCCGTACGCGAAGATCTCATCGACGCCCTCGATGCCGACGAACTCATTGTCCCAGGGGATGCGGTACTGCCCGTTGGCGCTTGGTGCGTTGCGGCTGTCGGGCGTCGAGGCCGGTGGCAAGGGATCGATCCGCAGAATGCTGCCGTGAACGGTCCGGATGTTCTGACCGTTGCCGTCGGGTCCGTGGCCCGCTCCAGCGTCATTGGCGGCGCCCCCATCGCCGAGGGCGATGTAGAGGTAGCCGTCCGGGCCGAAGGCGAGATAGCCGCCGTTGTGGTTGAACTGCGGCTGATCGATTCGCAGCACCACGCGGGCGGTGCTCGGATCGACCACGTTCTGCACCCGGGCCAACTGCCACTCCGTCACGATGCTCTGGTGGTTCACCTCCTCGGAAGCCAGGTCGAGCGTGAAATCGGCGGGTCCGCCGACCGGCTCGCTCGTGTAGGTGTACAGCGTGCGGTAGCCGGGACTGCTCGGGTCGGCGAATCCCGGATGGAACGCCATTCCCAGCAAACCTCGTTCGTCGTAGTCGTCCTCATCGAAGCTGCCGAGAATGCCCAGAGGCTGGACGAGGCGGTCTCGCACGTCGAGGAAGGGCGTTTCGAGGAGCTGTCCCTGTTCGATGGTACGCACCAGACCCGCCTGATCGACGACGTAGAGCCGTGCGGCGACGTCCGGGTCAGGCTGAAGGTCCACGGGGGCAATCAGGCCCGAGGCGACGGTCGCCAGGTCGATTCGGATGGGTGATGGTTGGATGGTTTCAGCCAGGGGCAGGCCGGTAACGGTGAAATCGCCCCGCATCTCCATGAAGTGCGGCCGGCACCGATAGCCGGGCGTCCGGCCCGATTCGGTCATCGCCTGGTACAACTCGGCGGTCAGTGTGAATGCGACCGTTCCTCGGCCGTCGTCCTGCCAGTTGACCTTCGGATCGGCTTCCGACGGTCCGGCGATCGACATTGACAGCAGCACTTTGTCCTGTGTCGGTGACGGCGATTTGGCGATCACCTCAAACGGGTGCATCATGTAGTCGACCACCTTGACCTGGTACCGTTTGCCCAACGCCAGGGCCAGCGTCGGGTCCGCGCTGCCGATCGTGCCGAACTCGATTCCGGCCGGCGTGAAAGCGTCCAGCCGGTACGAAGACGACCCGATCGCACCGAACGTCCAGGCCACGTCGGGCGCCTGTGCCTGCGCCGCTGCGCCGGCCAGGAAGAATAATGTTGCTGCTACAACCCCCATGCTCTCGATATGCAATCGTGCCATGATTCATGCCTCCCTTCACACCATGTCTGCCCGCAAAAAACGCAACGATGTCAACGGTCTTCATATCAGACTTGTTTAATCCTACTTGACGGAGGCATTTCCAGTTCATCGGTTTGAAGGGCTTGTGCGAAAAAAGGGCGCGGCCTTCGCGGGCGAAGAATCACCTGCGATTCTTCCGGCGTATCTGTCGTATGCCGGTTGGGATGGCAACGCGGGGCTATGGCCAGATCGAGGCGATCTCGAAGACGTCGAGCGAGTTCACCGTGATCGGGGCGCCCTCGCAGAAGAAGCCCAGCGACCGGTTCTCGTCGGTGAACTTCACACCCATCGGCATGTAGACGCGGCCATCGTTGGCGAAGATCTCGATCGAGGTGCGATCGACCAGGACGTCCAGCGCGATCTTGCCGTCCACAGGCGACAGCGGGGCGGTCTTGTCCAGGCAGGAGAGCTGATTCTTCTGCGGATCGAGCACGATGCGGACGCCTCGAATGTCCAGTGTCACGCGCTGGGCCTGCCCCGGCTCGAACCGGGCGCGTACGCGAAACAGCTCGCCCTTGACGCCGGAGAGCAGGTCTTTTCGCGGCGTCAGTTTCTGGCTCTCCCAGCCACGGTGCGGCTCCTGAAGCCGTTCGATCTCCCGGACCGGCGCCGCGAACAGGCGCGGCCCTTCCTCCGTCGTTCGCAACGTCAGTTCGACCGGGAACAGCATCATCTGATTGAACGGCATTCCCGGCGTCTCGACCCGCCCCCAGGCGACCTGGATGCGCCGCCCGTCCTCGGGCGGGATGTTGCTGTATGTCTGCGAGGCGTAGAAGCAGTTGCCGTGGCTGAACTTGATCTTGTCCGATTCGGGCGTGAAGGTCCTGCCGTCGAACGCACCGATCCGGTAGTCGCCGTCGGCGGCGTACAGCACGCATCGCCTGTCATCGGCTTTGCCGTCGACCGGCAGCTCGAAGATCTCGGGACATTCGTAGAAGCCTTCGATCAGGCTGGCGTATTGCCAGTTCTTCAGGTCGTCGGAGGTGTAGAACGCAATCGTGCGCTTGTCGTCGACCTCGTGGTACAGCGCCATGACCCAGTGCCTTCCGGGCCCATACCAGATGACCTTTGGGTCGCGTCCCTGGTGCTTGACGACGGGATTGCCCTCGTATTCGGTGAAGGTCAGTCCGCCGTCGTTGCTGTAGACGATACACTCGCCTCGTCCGGTGCTGGTGTAGGCGGCCACGATGGGCGGCTCATCGCCTTTCTGGAAGCTGGCGGTGTTGTTCACGTCGACCACGGCGCTTCCCGAGAAGCACCAGTCGCCGAACTGCTCCGGATACAGGGCGATGGAAAGCTCGGTCCAGTGAACCAGGTCGACGCTGACGGCGTGGCCCCAGTGCATGTTGCCCCACTGCACGCCATACGGATTGTGCTGGTAGTAGAGGTGGTACAAACCTTTGTGGAAGACCAAGCCGTTGGAGTCGTTGTTCCAGCCCCGTCGCGAGGTGAAATGAAACTGCGGCCGGAGCTTCTCGCGGTACAGGTTCTCGGCGCCTCGAATCTCATCGGACTGGCTGATGAGGTGCAGGCCGCGCGAGGAACGCGGCAGGCCGTCCACCTCGATGGTGGCCGTCACGCCCTGGAACGCGCTGACGTCCAGGAAGGCATAGAAATCGGGACTGACGTCGGCCAGCTCGATCTCGAATTCGCGGACGACGCGATCGTCGATGATGACCCGGGCACGCCGCTTGGCGGCGCCGCTCTTGACCGGGAAGTTGAGATATCGCGCGCTGAGCCGAAGCTCTTTGCTCTGGTCGAAATCGTCCTTTGAGTTCGCCTGGAAGATGTGATCGACGGTGATGTGGCCCCAGAGACGCGTATGGTTGTCCACGATCCGCAGTCGTGCGGTCTTGCCCATGAGATCGGAAACATCCCAGAACCGCGCGGTCAGGCGCTCGGAGCCGCCGGGGCGGTTGTTGCGTCCGGTGGCCGTGCGGACCGTCCTGCCGTCGACGATCAGGTCTATGCAGGTCAGGCGGGGATAGCCGCCTCCGCCGATCAGGAAGTGAATGTAATTGCGCTCGATCTGGAAGGGCGGCGAGGTCAGCGTGCCCGTCGAGGCGTCGCGTTCGCGGAAGCTGTTGACCAGACCGCGGCCCACGAAGCCGGTCACCGCCAACTGCCCGGGCAGCGTGCCTCGGGCCGGAGTGTTGCCGAACGCGTCGCCCGTGGCCTGCCAGCCGGCGTAATCGCTGCCCTCGAAATCGCAGATGAGCAGGTCCGGTTTTTGTGTCCCCTGGCACAGGCCGGCCAGAACCAACGGCAGGAGAATCAGTGCCCACTGTCGCATGGCGGCGTCCTTTCACTTTGCGGTCACGACCGTATTCGACGGACCTGTCTTCAGGCGGCTTGCATCCTGCGTCACCCGGGCAAGTCCTATGGGAGGATTATGCGGGTTTTCGCTCCCCAAGGCAAGGCTCTGTGAGGACAGAATCGACGACGATGTGGCGGCAACACGATTTCGTCCTTGTGTTTGTCAGGCGTTTCCAGCATAAAGGGCCGGGACCGTTCGGCGGTCTCGTGACGCGATATGCAACCCAGAAAGATCAGCCTCATTCAGCTCAATGTCGCCGTCCTGATGTGGGGCGGCACCGCGATGTTCGCCAAGGGCATCGCACTGCCGGTGCCGCACATCATCTGCCTGCGATCGCTGATCGGGGCGGCGGCCCTGGTGGCCATGCTCGCGGCTCTGCGAAGGCCGCTGAAGGCGGGCGGGGGCCGGCACTACGTGTTGATGGTCACGCTGGGATTGCTGCTCTGTGCCCACTGGCTGACGTACTTCAAGGCGCTGAAGGTCTCCACTGCTGCGGTGGCAATCCTGTCGCTGCACACCTATCCGGTCATCACGGCGATCATCGAGCCGTTCCTCTTCTCGGAGCGTCTGCGAAAGTCGGACGTCCTCCTGGCGGTCGTGGTCTTCATCGGGATTGTGATCATGACGCCGGCGATGAGCCTGTCGGACGCGACGACCCGGGGGATCGTGCTGGGCGTGATCTCCGGCCTGTTCTTCATGGTCCGCAATCTGCTGACGCGCAAGTACGTCCATCAGTACACCAGCAGCGTGCTGATGTTCTGGCAGATGCTGGTGACGGGACTGGTGCTGCTGCCGTGGCTGTTCATCGACCGAGCGGCCTGGACACCCGCCACGGGGGGCCTGCTGCTCCTGCTGGGCGTGGTCTTCACGGCGGTTCCTCACACCCTGTTCTCCGCCAGCTTCAAGCACCTCAGCGCCAAGACGGTCGGGATCATCGCGACGCTGCTGCCGTTCTACGCGGCGTTCTTCGGCTACCTGATCCACGACGAGACTCTGTCGCTTCGCACCGTCGTGGGCGGTTCGATCATCCTGGCGGCCATCGCCTTTGAGACGGTGCGAAGCGTCCGGATGTAGGCCGTTCATCTCCCCGCCGGCGCGAGGGTGTGTGTGAAAACATGCGGGCATGTGTGTGGCAGCGGCAAGCGAAGACTTGCCGATGGTGATACGCATGGCGTCGAAGCCATCGGCAAACTCCGCCTTGCTTCGTTTGCCGCTGCCACACATGGCTCTCTGCGCTGGAAATGAGCCTTGCCGTGAAACTCGCACAGACACGGGTGAGGCAATGCGACGGTTAGCGCTGGCGGTGGCGAGGGCGGGGCGGTAGAATGTCCCGCCGGTCCGCGCCACAGGGCGCCGAATCGAGTGAGGTATCGGTTCTTCTCAAGGAGCAAGGAAATGAACAAGGCAGTGGTGTTGGCGGTGGTCGGTGGCAGTCTCCTGTTGTCGTCGTGCAGTCAGAATCTCGCCGTGCCGCCCAAGACGCACCCGAAGGTCAGTTCGTGGAGCAACCTGTTTGCCCCCGACCTGTCCGATGCGACGTATCCCGAGGGCGTCTGGACGTTCGAGGACGGGGTCCTGACCGCCAGCAAGGACGAGGCGATCTGGACGAAGAAGGACTACGGCAATTTCATCCTCGATCTGGAGTTCAAGACCGCCGAAGGCACCAACAGCGGCGTGATCGTCTATTGCACCGACATGCAGAACTGGATTCCCAACTCCGTCGAGATCCAGATCGCCGACGATTTCTCCGAGGAGTGGGCCAAGCAGCCCGCCACGTGGCACTGTGGTGCGATCTTCGGCCACCTGGCGCCGACCAAAAGCATGGTCAAGAGGCCCGGCGAGTGGAACCGCATGACCGTCACGTGCCGCGATCAGATGATCTACGTCATGATCAATAGCGAGATGGTCTCGGTCATGAACATGGCCCTGTGGACCAGCGCCAAGACGAACCCGGACGGCAGCGAGATCCCGTCCTGGCTGAGCACGCCCTTCGCCGAGCTGCCCACGCACGGCAACATCGGGTTGCAGGGCAAGCACGCCGGCGCGCCGGTCTACTTCCGCAACATAAGAATCAGGGAAATCGACTGACGCCGGGCTCTCGTCTTTTTTGTCGAAAATCAGGGAATTCCCCTCTTTGCGTCATCTTGGCCGGGGCGTTAGTATCGCCTGCGTAGTCCTCATGGCCGAGAACTGCCCGCGGGGGCAGATGGAATATCACAGGTAAGGAGAGAAATACCGATGAAGGGAAACGAAAAAGTCATTGCGGCGCTGGATGCCCGGCTGGCCGACGAGTTGACCGCGATCAATCAGTACATGGTTCACTCCGAGATGTGCGAAAATTGGGGTTATGGACGTCTTCACGAAGCCATTCAGAAGCGGGCCATCGCCGAAATGAAGCATGCCGAGAAGCTGATCGAGCGAATCCTGTTCCTCGAAGGCAAGCCCACCGTCAGCAAGCTGAACAAGATCAGCATCGGCGACAACGTCGAGAAGCAGCTCAAGAACGACTGGAAGGCGGAAGAAACCGCCATCAAGGATTACAACGCCAACATCCGGTTGGCAGGCGATGCCGGGGACCACGGCACGCGCGAGCTGCTGGTGTCCATCCTCCGCGACGAGGAGGAACACATCGACTGGATCGAGGTGCAGCTCGACCAGATCAAGCAGATCGGCTTCCAGAACTACCTGATCGAGCAGATGGAGTAGGGGCGAATCCTCATTCGCGTCTGCCGCAGGAATACGTACGAGTGGGCGTGCCGCTGTGCCGCATAGAGACTCTGCGCCTTGCATCTCCCGCGGGGGTGCCGGAGCACACAGGAGCATCCTGCACGCCGGGAGTGTCTTCCGCTGTTGTGCCGTTGTGGGTGAGGAGTCTTGTGGTATGTCCGTATTCGAAGCGGTGATGCTGGTCTGTTTCGGAGTGAGTTGGCCGATCTCGATTGCCAAGTCGCTGCGCACGCGGAAGGTCGAGGGCAAGAGCCCGCTGTTCATGGCGATCGTCTGTTTCGGCTACCTCAACGGCGTGATCTACAAGGCCACGCAGTCCTTCGACTGGATCATCGCCCTGTATGCCCTGAACATGGTTCTGGTGGCGGTGGACCTGTCGCTGTACTTCTACTACAGCCGCGACCGGCGCGGGGGCGCCCCCGGCGGCTGGGCACAGACGCCGCAGAGCGAAGGCGCCCCCTGAGGAGGCGATCGGGACCGAATTCCAGCCATCCGCCTTTGGAGGGTGTCCGCCTGCGATATTCGGTTGAATCACGCCGGGGGTATGCGTATAATCCGCGTTTCCAAATTCTTGGCGTTTTGAGGATGGCACTATGGCGAAGAAGCAGCAGAAGGTCGTGTTGGCGTACAGCGGCGGGCTCGATACGAGCGTGATCCTGCCCTGGCTGAAGGAAACCTACGGGTACGACGTCATCGCGTTTGCCGCGGAACTGGGGCAGGGCGACGAGCTGGCGGGCATCAAGAAGAAGGCCCTGGCCAGCGGCGCCACCAAGTGCATCGTCAAGGACCTGCGGCGGGAGTTTGTCGAAGACTACCTCTGGCCGATGCTCAAGAGCGGCGCCATCTACGAGAACGGCTACCTGCTGGGCACCAGCATCGCCCGGCCTCTGATCGCCAAGCACCAGGTGGACGTCGCGCACGCCGAGAAGGCCACCGCGGTCGCCCACGGCGCCACGGGCAAGGGCAACGATCAGGTCCGGTTCGAGCTGACCTTCATGGCCCTGGACCCGACTCTCGAGATCGTCGCGCCGTGGAAGGACCCGAACTTCAAGCTGACCAGCCGCGAAGCCGCGGTCGATTACGCCCGCAAGCACAATATCCCGATCGAGCAGAGCAAGAGGAAGATCTACTCGCGAGATCGCAACCTCTGGCACATCAGCCATGAGGGCGCCGACCTCGAAGACCCCGCCAACGAGCCCAAGGACGAGCTGTTCGTGATGTCGCAGCCGGTCAGCCGCACGCCCGACAAGCCCGACTACGTGACGATTGGGTTCCACGAGGGCGTCCCGGTTCGGCTCGACGGCAGGCTCACCAGCGGCGTCAAGATGATCGAGACGCTCAACGAAATCGGCGGCCGCCACGCCATCGGCCAGGTGGACGTCGTGGAGAATCGCCTCGTGGGCATGAAATCGCGCGGGGTTTACGAGACACCCGGCGGGACGATCCTGATGACCGCCCACGCCGCTCTCGAAAGCCTGACGATGGAGCGCGAAACGATGCACTACAAGCAGCAGGTCGCGCTGAAATACGCCGAGCTGGTCTACTACGGCCAGTGGTTCAGCCCGCTGCGCGAGGCGCTGGACGCCTTCATCAACGTCACGCAGCGCAGCGTCGTGGGGGACGTCCGAGTCAAGCTGTTCAAGGGCCGCTGCACTCCGGCCGGCATGAAGAGCCCGCACAGTCTCTACCAGGCGGACCTGGCGAGCTTCAAGATGGGCGCCGAGTACGATCCGACCGACGCGAAGGGCTTCATTCGGCTGTTCGGGCTGCCGATGAGGGTAGCCGGAGCGGTCGGACGCAGGGAGCAGAAGGGCGGCAGGTAACGCAGGGGCGAATCATCATTCGCCCGTACGAACGGCAGGGCGTCCACGGTGGCACGGGAGGCGATGTGGCGGCACAGGAATGGATCATCAGTGCGTTCACGTTTGCGTTCGGCTGCTGCATCGGCAGTTTTCTGAACGTCGTGATCTACCGGCTGCCCCGTGAGAAGTCGCTGGTGAGCCCCGGCTCAGCCTGTCCCGGCTGCGGCAGACCCATCCGGTTCTACGACAACATTCCGCTGGTCTCGTGGCTCGTCCTGCGAGCGAAGTGCCGCCATTGTGGCATGCGCATCTCGCCACGGTATTTCGTCGTGGAGCTGCTCACCGGGCTGGTTTTTCTCGGACTGTACCTGGTCTATTTCTACTCGCCGCTGCGGCAGGGCATGCAGGCGCCGAACGGGCGGTTCGTCTATGTCGTTCACGTGGTCCTGCTGGCGGCGTTCATCGCCGGCTCGGGGATCGACCTGGAACTGTGGATCATTCCGCTGTCGATCTGCTGGTTCGCCACCGCCGTCGGGTTCGTCGGCGCAGCGGTCGGGGGGTATCTGATCGATCCGGAAGTCATCAAGGCCTTTTCGCTGCTGCCAGTCGCCTCGCCGGAGACCGGCGCCTTGGCCCTCGGCGCGGGAATCGGCCTGGCGATCAGCCTGCTGCTTCTGAAAGCGGGCCTGATCCATCGCAGCTACCAGGAGCCCGAAGCCCAAGCCGGGGCCAAACCCGTCGAGGTCAAGCCCGAGGTCGAGAAGGGGGCCTTCCCGTTTGCCGACGATCCCGAGTTCAACCATCGCCTCGAAGCGATGCGAGAGGTCATCTTCCTGACACCCATTGTGCTCGGGGCGATCGCGGCCAACGTCGCGTTGACCCGGCCGGCGGCGGTCGCGACGTGGTGGGCCGGCCTCCTGATCTACCCGGCGGTCGCCGGGTTCCTCGGCAGCCTGTTCGGTTACTTCGTCGGCTGTGCCGTTGTCTGGGCGACCCGGGTCCTCGGGACGCTCGCCTTCGGCAAAGAGGCCATGGGACTGGGCGACGTCCACCTGATGGGCGCCGCCGGAGCGGTGATCGGCCCGCTGATGGTGGTCGTCGCGTTCTTCGTCGCGCCGTTCTTCGGACTCGGTTGGGCGCTCTTCCAGACGTTTTTCAAAAAAATTCGCCAGATTCCCTACGGTCCGTTCTTGTCTTTAGCTGTCTTGACCGTTATGATTCTGCACGATCGGATTGTAAGGGAATTTGCCTTTCTTTTCTTGCACTGAGAGGGCACAGTTGCGTTCATAGGATTGCAAGGAGGTTTCGAATGCACGTCGTCAAGGTCAAAGCGATCGTCCCGCTGATGTTGGTTGTAGGGCTGTCTCTGGTTTCCGGCTGCACCGATTACAAGAAGAAGTACGACTACCTCAACGTCGAGCACCAGAACCTCAAAGGGCGTTTCGAGAACCTCCAGAACGAGAAGCAGCAACTGGCCCAGAAGATCAGCCAGGACCAGCAGACGATCGACGAGCTGCGTCGTCAGATCGAGGAATTGAATCAGACTCCGGCCCAAGCGACGGGTTTCGGCGAGGGGTATGACGTGGCTTTCGATCCGGCGGCCGGGACGATCACCGTGACGCTGCCCAATACGATCCTCTTTGAATCGGGCAAGGCCGAGCTGAAGAGCGCCACCAGCGCCGAACTCGACCATATCCTGTCCGTCCTGAAGTCGAAATACTCCGGCAAGGAGATCGACGTCGTCGGGCACACGGACACCGACCCTATCGCCAAGACCAAGGACCTCTGGAAAGACAACTGGGAGCTGTCCGCCGAGCGGGCGCTCTCGGTGGCACGCTATTTGATGGCCCAAGGCATCCCCGACGGCCAGGTTCGCGCCTCTGGATGTGGCCCGGCCCGTCCGGTCGCGCCGAACACCACCTCTGCCGGCAAGGCGAAGAACCGACGCGTCGAGATCGTCGTCCATATGCGATAGAGCGACGTGCTCGAATGCCCGCCCCTGCGCGACACTGAATCTCAGCCCGGCTTGGTCGGCGCTATCGTGACCACGAACTCGTGCTGCGCCGGGTCGAACCGAACCTCCGCCACAGTCCCTGTGATCGGACAGATGCAGGTAGTCTCGGCTTCACTCGCACACAGATTCTGTCCCTTGCGGACCTTGTCGCCCACTTGAACGGCAGGCGCGTGCGTGGCGTCCATTCGTAAGCTTCGTCGGCGTCTCATTTTCTGGCCTGCGGAAACGGTTTGATTCCCAGCGTCTGGGCGATTCTCTGCGGGACCTCCGTGTTGTCGTACACGCCCCCGAACCGCTCGGACTTCGGCCCGATGGCGTAGACCGGCACGGGCGAGGCGCTGTGTCCCCTGGTCGACCAGTGCGCCTTGATTTCGTCGCCTTTGAGGCTCCCCTCGGGGATGGTCAGGCCGCCGGTCTCATGGTCGGCGGTGACGACCACCAGGGTGCGACCGTCGGCGACGGCGAAATCGACCGCCGCGCGAACCGCCTCATCGAACAGCAAGACCTGCCGCGCACAGGCTTCGGCCTTGTTGGCGTGGCAGGCCCAGTCGATCTGGCTGCCCTCGACCATGAGGAAGAAGCCCCGGCCGTATTTCCGCGAGTCCGTCGCGGTCTCGTCGAGGATGTCGATGGCCTTCCTGGTCATCTCCGCCAGCATCGGTTCCGGCGACAGCGTGGTCAACCCATCGAGCTGGAACAGACCCAGCACGAGAGGCCCGCGAACCCATCGCAACTGATTGGCGGTTCCGATGACGGTGTATCCGGCGTCTTCGGCCTCGGCCAGCAGATCTCTGTCGTCTTTTCGCCCGCTGTCGGAATGCGACTTGGGCAGGAAGTACTTGCGTCCTCCGCCGAACAGGACGTTGATCCGATTGCCGATCAACTGCGCGGCGATCTCGGGCTCCATCTTGCGGCTCTTGACATGCGAGCCGAACGATGCGGGAGTCGCGTGTGACATCGTGCAGGTGACGACCAGGCCGGTCGCCATCCCCTTGGCTTGTGCCGCCTCCAGGATGCTGTAATAGGGCGTCTCATCGGGCGCCATGCCGATCATCCCGTTGTTGGTCTTGACCCCGCAAGCCAGGGCGGTTCCTCCCGCCGCCGAGTCCGTCACCAGCTTGTTGGCCGAGTGGGTGGAGATCAGCCCATGGACCGGCAGACGCTGCATGTGGATCTTGCCTTCGGCGCCGATCGCCTTCATGCGCGCCAGGGTCACCTGGCCCAGGCCCATGCCGTCGCCGATGCAGAGGATGACGTTTCGGACCCGGGCGGCTCCGGCCGGATACGACTGCATTTTGGCCGGCGCCTGGTAGAAGCTGATGTCGTTCGGGTCCGTCTGAGGGGTCGGATAGTTGAAGACCTCCGCCGACGTCAGAGTCGTCCAAGCCAGGACTACGAGGGTGATCATCAAGGTGATTGCTGTCCACACGCTGCGACGATTCGTCATTGGCCTAATCTCCTTCTGGATGTTCAATCTGCCGTGCCGTTGATACCATACCGCTTCTCTCTACGCAAACGCTAATCGCGCCGTTCCGAGCGGTTGCGAATCCGCCGGTATTTTCTTCTTCGGCCGAATGGCCCCTGCGCGCGTACTGCTTTCGGTCGCAACTGCAAATCTGCACTGCGGGCCCAAGGCCCTTCAGGAACCCCTCATCGAGCGTGGTCGCCGAACCATGATGCGGAACGACCACAATGTCCGCTCTCAGATCGGGATATCGGACCTGAAGCTGCTGCTGGGCGAACTCCTCGATGTCCGAACACAGGAGAATCTTCGCGCCCGCGAATTCGATCAGCAGAACCAGGGAACGGTCGTTGTCGCTCAATTCCTGCGTGCCCGACCGGTCGCCGGGAGGCCAGAGCGGGCGAATCGTGGCCGCTCCGGCATCGAGGGCCGCCGGTAGCCGCTCTATCTGATGGCCTCCGGCACCCAGGGATTCGATTAGCAGCCGCACCGTCGCGCCGCTCAGGGCCTGGGCACAGAATGCTTCGTGAGCATACACGTGACGGATCGTGCAGCCATCTACAATCTCTGGGATTCCGTTGACGTGGTCGATGTCGCCGTGACTGACGATGATGGCTTCGAGTTCCGCGATGCCCACGGAGTTGAGGAAGGGCATTACGATGCGTGATCCGATGTCCCGGTGGTGCATGGAACCGGCGTCGAAGAGGATGGTCTTCGTGCCGGGCAGTTGGATGACGATCGCCTGGCCGTGCCCCACGTCCAGGCAGGTCATTTGCAGATGGTCTCGGTGGGTGCGGCTCCACTTGATCGTGCCGATCCACGCGAGCAGGAGAATGGCCAGCACGGCGCACAGGACCTGCTTCAGGTAAGCCCGGCGAACGCACCCGAAGCGGGCGATGAGCACCAGCCCGTAGTAAGCCACGACAAGCCCCGCCGTGACGCGCCCGACCAGAATCGTGTTGGCATTCAGGCAGCTCAGAAGTACCACGATACGAACGAACAGGTCCGTGATGACGGTCAAGACGACCCCGAGAATAGCGGCCAAGGTCGGCAGGAGGAAGAACAGAGCGATCTTGAGGAATCCCGCCAGCAGGATTACGGACACCAGGGGAGAAACCAGCACCGTCCAAAGGCTGGCCAGCGGCGTGACCGTCCCGAAGTGGTATAGCAGAATCCCCGCACCGCCGAGCCAGGCACCTGTGCCGGCTGCGAGAAGCCCGATTGAACTACTGCCGATCCGCTTGATCGCGCGCGAGGGCCAGCCCAGGGACATGTCCTGCCAGTGAAACCAGTTGCGTGTGAGGTCGTGGATGAAAAGCTCGATAGGGCCGGTCAGTGCGAGAATCCCCGCCACAGCCGCAAACGACAACTGCCAGTCCGCCTCGAACAACTGGGTCGGTCGGATCAGCAGCAGGACGATCGCGGCCAGACACAAGGCGTTCAGAGCGCTGGTGCGACGGCATGCCAGGGCGGCGGCGCAGAAGGCCCAGACGATGATCGCCGCGCGAACGGTGGGCGCCCGCGCCGGGACGGTCAGCAGGAACGCGGCGGTGGCGACGGCGCACAGGGCCGCGCGTCCCGGCTTCATCAGGCCGGCCATCTTGCCCAACCACCAGATCGCCCCGGCGAAGATGGCCAGGTGCATCCCGGAGAGGCTGACGATATGGAGCAGGCCCGTTTGGCGAAATGCCTCGTAGGTGCGCCGGTCGATACGGTCCCGGTTGCCCAGCAGCAGAGCCTCCGCCAGGCCATGAGGGTCGTCCGCGGACGCCGAGCCGCACAGCAGTGCCGCCGAAGCGCCCTGGCTGAATTGCGCATGCAGGCGGGCCGGCAAGTTCGCACGACGGGTGTCACGTCGCTCGATGGCATCTGCCGAAGGGACCGAGGCGCCGACATAGATGTTGCGGCGGGCCAGGTGTGCGGCCAGATCGAACTGCCCCGGGTTCCTCGGCTTGGCGAATCGATACAGCCAGCAGTAGGCCTGGATGGCGTCGCCGGCTCTCAGACGCAGTGTTGGTTCCTCGATTTGCGTGCGCACGACGCCGCACACGTCCACCCAGCCGCTGCCGGTCTTGATCTGGTCTACTTTCATGTAGAAGGCTGTAGGTGGATCGGTAAACGTCAGCTCGGCAAAGCACCAGTCCTCCCGGATGCGCAGTGGCTTTGTGAGAATACGTCCACGTACGGTCGCCAGGACCCGCTCGGTGCCCACGAAGTGACGAATGTCGTTGCCGCTGGCCGTCTGATAGGCGCCCAGGCGGACGGCGCCAAGCGCCAGAAAGCAGAGCAGCGCGCCCCACGCCGCGACGGAGGGCCGCAGACGCCGATGCGTGCAGGCCATCCCGACGCAGAAGGCCGCTGCCAATAGGACTTCTACGCCAAGCCAGGCCGCCGGATCGGCCCGGGCGAGCCATGGCGTCATCCTGTCGCCCGCGACAATTCCCGCCATGAGACCGACCGCTGGAAAGAACAAACCGGCAGTGTCGATCAGTCGCGCGTGCAGACTCTGCCCGCTGAGCTGCGCCTCGATAAGGGCCAACCTTCTCCGAATCTCGTCCATAGTGATATCGATAGTCTACCAGACTGGGGGCGATTTGACCAGAGGCAACCGGCGCATTTCTGAACCGGGCGGGCCTTGGCGGCCTATAAAGAGCTGATAGAATGGGCGGTGCGCGGGAGTCTTGTCGGGCACCGGGGCCGGTTCGGATGTGGGAGTCAGAGCGATGGACGTGGAAATGAGCGGCTACGAGGTGCTCGAAATCGCCGAGAAGATCGAGCGAAACGGGGTGAAATTCTACCGCCGGGCGGCGGGTCTGTGCGACGATCCGAGCATCAGCACGCTCCTGGTTCAACTGGCCCAATGGGAAAGCAAGCACATCGAGGTGTTCCGGCAGATGCGCGAGCGCTTGGCCGCCGAGCACTGGAAGCTCGGACAGATCGAACCCAACCGGATCGACATGCCCGACGCGCGGGCGATGGCGGGACTGGCGGTCTTCGGGATCCAGCCCGACCCGACCCAGGAGCTTACCGGCAACGAGAGCAAGGCCGACGTCCTGAGGCTGGCCATCGAGAAGGAGAAGGACTCGATCGTCTACTACACCGGATTGAAGGATTTTGTCCCGCAGGAGATCGACCGCCGGACGATAGAAGAGGTCATCCAGGAGGAGATGAAGCACGTTCGCATCCTCGTCCAGTCGTTGGAACAAATCACGTAACGGCAGGGGCGAATCGACATTGGCTCGTACAGGGGGGCGTCCATGACCGCAGGACCACGTGCTGCCAGGGGTGCCAATCGGCTGGCGCACCAGACCAGCCCCTATCTGCTCCAGCACGCGCGGAACCCCGTAGACTGGTACCCGTGGGGGGAGGAGGCCTTCGCCAGCGCCGTCCGGCGCGACAAGCCGGTGTTTCTTTCGATCGGCTACTCCACGTGTCATTGGTGTCACGTCATGGAGCGAGAGAGCTTCGAGGACGAGGCGACGGCGGCCATACTCAACAACCACTTCGTCTGCATCAAGGTGGATCGCGAGGAGAGGCCCGACGTCGACGAAGCCTATATGAAAGCGGTCCAGATGATGACCGGCTCAGGAGGGTGGCCCCTCTCAGCGTTCCTGACCCCAGATGGCAGGCCTTTCTACGGCGGGACGTACTTTCCGCCGACCAGCATGTACGGCCGACCCAGTTTTCAGCAAGTCCTTCTGGCCATCGCCCAGGCCTGGCGCGACAAGCGACGGAAGTTGCTCGAATCGGCGCAGAAGGTCACCGACTCGCTGATAAAACTCGAGATGACAGGTTCGCTGAAGGTCCCAACCGCTACACGCACGGCCGACGCGGCGGAGAGAGCCTTTGCGGCGTTGTCCCGCTCCTTCGACGAGTCACACGGCGGGTTCGGCGATGCGCCCAAGTTTCCGCAGCCCGGCACGCTCGCGTTTCTGTTGAGCTACGCGCACCGCACGGGTGACGAGGAGGCCATGCGCATGGTCACCGCGACGCTGGACGCCATGGCCGCCGGAGGCATCCACGACCACCTTGGCGGCGGCTTCCACCGCTACGCGACCGATCGGCAATGGCGGGTGCCGCACTTCGAGAAGATGCTGTACGATCAGGCATTGCTGGGCCATGTCTACGTTCAGGCGTTCCAGGCGACGGGCCGCGAGCGATACACATCGTTGGCGCGCGGGGTCTTCGACTACGTGCTGCGTGACCTGACCGACAGTGGCGGCGCGTTCTACGCCGCCGAGGACGCCGACAGCGAGGGCAGGGAAGGCGCCTTCTATGTCTGGACACAGGCCGAGATCGAATCGATCCTCTCGCAACGCCAGGCCACGCTCTTCTGTGAACGCTATGGAATTACGAATAAAGGCAACTTCGAGAACGGAAGGAACATCCTGCACCTTACGCGTTTGCAACGGAACGCCGATAACGGTTGGACGGGCGCGCCGGAAGAGATCGAAGACGAAATGGCCGACGCCCGCGAGATGCTTCTGCAACACCGCGGCGCCAGGCCGCGTCCGCACCGGGACGACAAGATCATCACGGGCTGGAACGGATTGATGATTTCTGCGATGGCCTGTGGTGGCGCCGTGCTGGACGAGTTGCGATACGTCACGGCGGCCGAGAGGGCGGCCCGATTCGTGCTCGAAGCGCTCCGTGTGGAGGGCCGGGTGATGCGGTACTTCCGAGGCGGGCGGGCCGTCGAAAAGGGGTTCCTCGACGACTATGCATACCTGATCGGCGGTCTGGTCGATCTGTATCAGGCGACGTTCGATGCACGATGGCTGCGGGAGGCGGCAAGCTTGGCCGACGGGATGATGGATCTCTTCGGGGACAATCAGTCTGGCGGGTTCTTCCTGGCCGCAGGTGATGGCCAACCCCTGATCGTGCGCGAAAAGCCGTTCCACGACGGTGCCGTTCCCAGCGGCAATTCCGCCGCGGCCATGGCGTTGCTCCGCTTGGCGAAGCTCACTGGCGACGAACGCCATGCGACGCAGGCCCGGCGGGTGCTGGATGCCTTCTCCATCCCCATGGTCGAGTCGCCGACCGCACTGACCACCATGTTGACCGCGCTGTGTTTTGTGCTCGGACCGAGCCAGGAGATTGTCATCGCCGCGTCGCAGCAGCAGGCCCAGACCGATGCTCTGCTGGACGAAGTCCGCCGTCACTTTCTGCCCAACGCCGTGCTCCTGGTCCACCCGTTCGGCCCTGAGGGCCGGGCCGTCGAGGAGGTGGCTCCCTTCGTGGACGGCCTGGGGCCCATCGACGGACACGCCGCCGCGTATGTCTGCCGGGACCACGCCTGCCAGCAGCCGGTGACAAAACCGCAGGAGTTGCGGGAAATCCTCCTGGCGATTCCTCCGAAACACTGAACCATTGACACCGTTCGGTCGTGCATCATAATACCGCTGGCAACGCCGGCATGTGCGAGGTCTCAGGTGGATGGGTAAGATGGGCGGCTTGTGATCTCGCCGGGCGATCGAGTCGGATGAATCGAGGATGACCGAATGAGGGGTACGCAGCAGGCAGCGAAGAAGCAGGACGTGTCCATCGTCCTGTGCGGGCAGGCCGGACAGGGCGTGCAGACGGTCGAGCATCTGGTGACGCGCATCCTGAAAGCCGCCGGCTACCACGTTTTTGCCACGAAGGAGTACATGTCCCGCGTGCGGGGTGGCGCCAATTCGACGACGATCCGCGTCTGCGGCAGGCGCGTCGCGGCGCCGGTCAGCCGCATGGATATTCTCGTGCCCCTGAACGAGGGCGCCGTCGCCCATGTCGCCGAAAGGCTCTCGCCCGAGACGGTGCTCGTCGGCGAGCGCGAGGTGGTCGGCGACGATGACGTCGAATCGCATCGATTCCTGGCTGTTCCGTTCACCCAGATTGCTTCCGATATCGGCGGCAAGATCTACTCGAACGTGGTGGCGGTCGGCGCGATCGCGGGCCTGCTCGGGCTCGATCTGGACGCGGTCGTCGCCTACGTCCGGCGGTTCTTCGCGAAGAAGACCGACGACATCGTCGCCAATAACGTAAAGGCGGTGCAGGCCGGCTACGATGCGGTCGGCAGGCTCGATGTCCCGGATGGGCTGAAGCTGACCTTCAAACCGAGCCCCAAGGTTGCGGACGAGATGCTGCTCAGCGGCGCCGAAGCGGTCGGGCTCGGCGCGATCGCGGGCGGCTGCAACTTCGTTTCGTCTTATCCGATGTCGCCGTCGACCAACGTGCTGACCTTTCTCGCCCAACATGGCCTCGAGCAGGGTGTCCTGGCCGAGCAGGCGGAGGACGAGATCGCGGCGGTCAATATGGCGATCGGCGCGGCGTACGCCGGCGCCCGCGCCCTGGTGACCACCTCCGGCGGCGGCTTTGCCCTGATGACCGAAGGCGTGAGCCTGGCGGGTATGCTCGAATGCCCCGTGGTGATCCACCTGGCCCAGCGGCCGGGACCAGCCACGGGCCTGCCCACGCGGACGGAGCAGGCGGACCTCGAATTGGCCCTCTACGCCGGGCATGGTGAGTTCCCGCGAATCCTCTTCGCGCCCGGAACGCTCGAACAGGCCTTCTATCTGACGCAGAGGGCGTTCAACCTTGCCGACAAGCACCAGGTCCCCGCGTTTATCCTGACCGACGAGTATCTGATCGATTCCTACTACAACTTCAAAGGGTTTGATCTGTCGAAGACGAAGGCCGAAAGGCACATCGTCAAGACCACGCGGGACTACCGCCGCTACGAGCTGACGAAGAACGGGATTTCTCCTCGCGGCATCCCGGGTTATGGGGATGGCCTTGTCGCCGTCGACAGCGACGAGCACGATGAGGAAGGCCACATCACCGAAGACCTCAACGTGCGCGTGGCCATGGTCGACAAGCGTCTGGCCAAAGGCGAAGCGCTCAGGAAGGACGTCGTTCGACCGGAGCTGATCGGGCCGAAGAACTACAAGAGACTCGTGATCTGCTGGGGCTCGACGTACCACATCGTTCGAGAGGCTCTGGCCGAGATGGGCCGGACCGACACCGCGATGCTGCATTACAGCCAGGTGTATCCGCTGCACCCGAGCACGGCCGACCTCATCCGCAAGGCCCGCAGGACGGTCGTGGTCGAGGGCAACGCGACGGGACAGTTCCGCAAGCTGATCCGCCTGCACGCGGGCGTGGACGTGGACGAGGCCCTGGTCAAGTACGACGGCCTCGGTTTTACGGTCGAAGATGTGGTCGAAGGACTCACCGAAATTGGCAATCGGTAATAATCAATAATCAATCTTGTGGGGTCCTCATGGCGACAGATGTTTTCGAGATGGGTGACATCGACATTGCCTGGTGTCCGGGATGTGGCAACTATCCCATCCTCAAGACGCTGAAGGAGGCGCTCACGGAGTTGGCGATCGATCCGAAACAACTCGTGATGGTCTCGGGGATCGGGCAGGCGGCCAAGATTCCGCACTATCTCAAGTGCCATTTCTTCAACGGTCTGCACGGCCGGGCGCTGCCTCCGGCCACCGCGATCAAGGCGGTCAATCCGAAGCTGACGGTGATCGCCGAGAGCGGCGACGGGGACATGTATGGCGAGGGCGGCAACCATTTCATCCATTGCATCCGCCGCAATCCCGACATTACCAACATCGTACACGACAATATGGTTTACGGCCTGACGAAGGGCCAGGCGTCGCCCACGAGCCGGCGCGGATTCAAGACGCCCGTCCAGGTGGCCGGCGTGATTCTCAAACCGTTCAATCCGCTGGCGGTGGCCATTGCGCTGGACGCGAGCTTCGTTGCGCGGGCCAACGCGGGCGACCGCGAGCAGACCAGAGAGATCCTCAAGCGGGCCATCCGGCACAAGGGCTACGCGCTGGTGGACATCTTCCAGCCGTGCGTGACGTTCAACAAGCTCAACACGTACCAGTGGTTCAAGGACCACGTGTACTACCTGGACGATTCGCACGATCCGTCGGACCGCATAGCGGCCTTTGCCAAGGCGACGGAGACCGACCGGCTGCCTCTCGGCGTCTTCTACGTCAATCCCAAGAGCAGCTTCGAAGAGAACACGCAGATGTATCGCGATGATCCGCGTCCGCTTTGCGAACGGGACGTGGACGCCGGGAAACTCGCGGCGCTGATCGAGACGTTCCGGAGGGCTGGCTGACGGTGGCCTGGGTCTGGCTTTGAGTCGCAACGCGATAGAACTGAAGAACGTCGGGGTCACCCGAAGGGACAACGTCATTCTCGCCGAGATCAGCCTGAGTGTCGAGGCGGGCAGTTGTTGCGCGATCCTCGGGCCCAACGGATCGGGCAAATCGGCGCTGATGGCGGTGCTGGCCGGCTACCTCTGGCCTTCGACGGGCGTCGTCAGCGTGGACGGCCGCACCTATGGGCGAGTCAACCTCGCCGATGTCCGCAGCCGGATCGGACTGATTGAGCCTTCGCGGGCGCCAAAGTTCGACGACCGGATGTGTGTGCGCGACGTTGTGGCCACGGGGCTGTTCGGGACGATCGTGTTGCCTCCGCATCGCGACGTCGATCAGAGCCAGTGGCGCCGCGTGGACGAAGAGATGGTGTCGGTCGGCCTCAGTGAGATCGGCGAGCGGGCCTACGGCGACCTGTCTTCCGGCGAGCAGATGAAGACGCTTCTGGCCCGGGCGATGGTCTCGAACGCTAAGATCTTGCTTCTCGACGAGCCGACGGTAGGATTGGACATCGGTTCGCGTGCGGCCTGCGTCGCTGTCCTCGACCGGCTGCTGGCGCGGAGCCGGCCGCCGACGGTGGTGATCGTGTCGCATCATCTGGACGAGCTGCCGGCTGCGGTTGACCAGATCGTGTTGATGAAGGGCGGCCGGGTGGTCGGCCAGGGCACGCCCGACGATCTGCTGACTTCGGCCCACCTGACGGCCTTGTTCGACTGTCGTGTCGAGGTGATCAGGAGCGGCGAGCGGTTCCTCGCCAGCGTCCGCTCCGCCGACTTGGGATGATCTTTTCTGGGGGCCTGCAAGACCTGTGACTGCGTTGCTGCGAAAATTCCTGCGGCCGGGCCAGTTCTACGCGTCCCGCCGGCCCGTGATGACCGAGACCCTCGTTGGCTCCTGCGTCACCGTCTGTCTGTACAATGCCAAGGAGGGGTTCGGAGCGATGAATCACTTCCTTCGGGACCGGCCCAAGGATGCTTCCGACCCGGAGATCGGTACCTATGGGACCAGTGCGACCCGACAGATCGTCAACGCCATGCTGCAGATCGACGCCGAGCCGCGCCACTATCAGGCCAGCATCTTCGGCGGCGCGGCGGTCCTGAAGACCCCGAATGCCGACGGGAGCATCGGGCAGGGCAATGTCGCGGCGGCCCTGGAGGTCCTGAAGGCCGCCGGCATCCGCGTCGTCCGCCAGGAGGTCGGCGGCACACGCGGCCGGCGCGTCCGGTTCAACACCCAGACCGGCGAAATCGAATGCCGGTTCGCGGGCGACATCCCGCGTAAGAAGATGCCGCAGAGGGCCGAATGACCGCCTCGCTCGCGTCGCCTCCACGAGCCGAGGTCCTGGCAAATATCCTCGAACGGGTCCACACGCGGTACAACCATCGCCGGCTCATCGGCGCCGACCCTCTTCAATTCGCTCATCGGTTCGGCCGGCGGCAGGATGCGGAGGTCGCCTCCTTCCTCGCGGCGGCCCTGGCTTACGGTCGCGTGCAGCAGATTCAACGCAGTCTGAACGATCTGTTCGCACGCATGGATTGCGGGCCATACGATTTCGTGATGAACTTCTCGCCGTCGCGTCGAGCGCGTTTGGCCGGGTTCAAGCACCGCTTCACGACCGCCGAGGATTTGGGCGACCTGCTGGAACTGCTGCGTCCGGTGCTTCGCCAGCACGGGAGCATCGAATCGTTCTTCGTCGAGGGTTTCGATCCGAAGGAACGGAACGTTCTGCCTGCGCTGGCGAGGTTCTGCGACCGTCTGACCGATGCCTATGCCCGCAAGCACGGCGGCCAGGTCAGCCGGGGGTTGATGTACCTGCTGGCCAGTCCCAGCCGGGGCAGCGCCAGCAAGAGGCTGCACCTGTTCCTGCGATGGATGGTCCGGTCCGACGACGTCGATCCGGGACTGTGGAAGAGCCTCGCCCGCGCGAAACTGATCGTGCCGCTCGATGTGCACATGGCCCGCCTCTGCCGCATCCTGGGTCTGCACGACAGCAACACGATCTCGCAATCGACCGCCGTGCAGGTCACGGAGGGTTTCGCCACCATCGCGCCGGCCGATCCGGTCAAATACGATTTCTCGCTGTCTCGCATCGGCATCCTCGACGACTGCACCGGCCGCCACCGCTCGGGTTGCGAATCCTGTGAACTCTTCGACGTGTGTCTCCAGCGTCCCGACTGGCCGGGCGCGAATGGCAGTTGATTCGTCTTCCCTCTCAGATGTCGTATGGAATGCTCTGACGGTTGTGATTGCCACGATTTCTGGTAAACTCCGGCGGCGGGCGGGACGTATTGCTGGCGGGGTGGGGCGGCAACAGTGGCATTGGCTTGAGGAATCGAACGGATGGACGCGAAGGACCTGGAGAAGTATTCGTCGGCGATCACGCTCTCGGACATGGAAGTGTTCGTCTTCCCGGAGCTGATGTACAGCCTCGTGCTGGCCAACATCATGAGCCCGCTGCTGTGGAGGTGGCGTCAGGTCGATTGCTTCGCCAAGCTCGAAGGCAAGACCAGCTACCGCAGGCTGATGCGGATGCGGCAGTACATCATGGACGAGTTCGACTTCAACCTCGACCTGGAGACTTGGGGCCTGACCAAACAGGAGACGGAGGTCAACCGCTTCCGGCACGTGATCAGTCCCGAGCAGATCGCCGGCAGCAACGCGCTGTTCGGCTACACGGGCGACCAGTACTATTTCGACGTCGACATCCGCAAGCATTTCGGGCTCGACAAGTACAACGGCGACGTGATTCCCTACTGGAAGACCGAGACGGTCGAGGCGATGGAGGCCTTTCGCTTCCGGCCGGGCTACGACCGGGCGGCCGGCGAGTGCGTCTCGCTGGCGACGCTGTACGCCGCCGCGTCGTTTATCGTCTGCGGCATCCCTCTGGAGGACATCTATCTGATCCTCACGCCGCTCCATTCGCAGAACTTCATCGACATGCAGGACGGCATCCTTACCAACAACCGACGGCTCGTCACCAAGACCATGTGGTTCAACGGCACCGAGATCTCGTACAAGGCCCAGCGCGCCCTGCGCAACGAGCAGGTGACCATCGTTGCCCACCCGACCGGGTACATCCACTGCTTCTACGACGATGCGACGATCGACCCGAAAGCCTACGACCGCTTCATCGGACGGATCGGCGAGTATCTCCGGACCGAACTGAGCATCACGAGCTTCGCCAGCTTCCTGCGCTGCCACCGGCAGTACCAGGAGCATTTCCAGATCTGTCGCGATTGTCACGGCCAACCGCAGTTCCTCAAGGCCGAGACGCTCTTTCACTACGAGCATGGCAGCCCGTACAAGATCGGCGATGCCACCCACGACAAACTCCTGGCCGAGGTGTCCGACGAGGATTTCGTGCGGCACGAGATCCCGGGACGCGTCCGCTGCGACCGGCTGAGCGATTTCCTCGAGAAAGACGAGCCGGACTTGAGAGAGCCGGCCGGACGCGAGGCCCTGCGTCGCTTCCTCGAACCGCACGTGCCCGAGGCCGGACGGTTCGTCGAGCTGCTGACCGACTTCGTGCACATCCGGCCCAGGCTGCCCGGCAGGCAGAAGAGCTTCAAGGCGGTCGAGCCTGTCAAGCTGTCGGTCGATCAGAGTCGCGAGGAGATCATCGCCCAGCTTCAGTCGAGAAGGCAGAGCAACCCCACGATCGACCTGGCCTTCTACGCCTATCGGGACATGGACACGTGTGACTGGCGCCCGTTCGTCAAGGCCGCCATCGAACGCAACCCGGTCTCGCTCGAACGGGCCGGCTCCAAACCGCTTGACGAGGTCCACGCCTGGCTGGGGCAGCTCGAATCGGTCTCGATCTACGACGGCAACCGCCTGGCCCAGCCCGACGAGGTCGCCAACTACGGCAGGGGGGACGGCCTCGAAAAGGCCTTCCTGCTGGCCAACGTACTGCGGCGCCGCGACCCCGATCGGCCTCTTGGTCTGATCGCCGATCGCGACAAGGTCATCGTCCGCGGCAAGCAGGAATTCGCATTCCAGTCGGCCAAGACCTTGTCCGCCCAGGTGGACATCGCCGAGGACGGGACCATCCAAGTGAAGCGTTGACGCGTGGTTTGCCGGTTCTATTGGTCGCGCCGGCGGTAGGACTCGATCTGCCTGGTGACTCGCTGGACGAGTTCCTGGTTGCCGGCGGACTGGGCGATGCGTCTGGCTTCCTCCAGGCGGGCGACGGCCTTGTCTACCTGACCGATTTGGGCGTAGCTGGTCGCCAGCCCCAACAGCGCATCGGTGTGGCGTGGGGCCAGCCGCAGGACCTGGAGGAAGTGCGTGATCGCCTGCTCGTGCTGCCGGAGCCCAGCCAGCGTGACGGCCAATTGGTAGCGGATAGCGGTGTTGGCCGGGTCGAGGCTCGCGGCGTAGGACAACTGCGTCAAGCCCTCCTCGGTTGCCCCTCGGGCGCACAGCGCCATCCCCAAGTGGGCCTGCGCCATGCAATCGCCCGGCTTGAGCCGTGCCGCCTGGCGGTAGTGCTCGAGGGCCCGGTCCGGTTCGCCTTGCTCGTCCAGCAGCACCGCGAGGTTGTGGTGAGCCGTGTAGTTGTGGGGATCGAGCTGGACCGTTCGCAGCCAGCACTGCATCGCCTCGGTTTTGTTGCCCCGGCGGGACTGGGCGACGCCCAGGTTAAAGTGCGCCTCGTGAACGTCCGGCGCCAGCTCCAGCGCCCGATGCAGACAACGGATGCCTTCGTCGAGCCGATTTTCGGCAACGAGGGCGCCTCCCAGGTCGGCCAGAATCCGGCCGTCGTCGGGCTTGGCTTGGGCCGCCTGCGACAGATGCCGGATCGCCTCGCCGTACTGCCGGCCGGCGAAGAAGGCCAGTCCCAGGGTGTGAAGCGCCTCGCCGCTGTTCGGATTCAGCTCCAGCGCCTTTCTCGCGTGGCGTTCGGCGCCGTCCAGGTCGTCCGATTTGAAGCACTCCCATGCGGCCCGCGCGTAGGAGACATCGTCGATGAACTTCTCCCGAATCTGTCGAATCGCGGCGGCGTCCGCCTTGACGAACTCCGGGATGTTGGCGGCGCGATCCGGCGCGGTCAGGCGGTCGAGCACCACCGCCGGCGTGCTCTCGCCCTGTTCGTCGATATGGGTCAGGTACAGCCGCGTGTAGGGAGAGTCGGGCTTGCCCGAGAAGACGAGCCATTTGCCGTTGGGCGAGAAGCTGTGCCAGGAGTTCATGCACCTGGTGTTGGCGCGCAAGCGGCGGGCCTGGCCGCCCTCGGCGGGGATGATGTACAGTTCGCTGTCCGGCTGGAGCAGCATGTAGTTCTGCGCCCGGCAGAACACGATCCACTTGCCGTCCGGCGAATAGCGGGGGAAGTAGTTGCTCTTGCCGTTGAACGAGGCCCCGGCGATCGGCTCGGCCTGCCCGCCGCGACCCTCGTTGAACGGGACGCGGTAGAGATCGAACTGGAACGGCTTGCCCTCCACCAGGAATTCGCGGCAATCCGACGCGCTCAGCAGCACCTTGTGCTCATCGCCGGCGCGCCGCACGCGGTACGCCTGCGTGGCAGCAAAGACGATGTGCTTGCCGTCAGGGCTCCACGTCGGATTGCTCTGCACCCGGTTCGGGTCGTCGGCCCCCGGCAGCGACTGGAATGTGCCCGTCTGCCGGTCGTAGACGCACAGGATTCCCTTGACCGGGAAGAACAACTGAGAGAAGTCCAGGCCGGGCTTGGGCACGAAGACCGACTCGTCCTTGACGGTGCTTACGACGAATCGCCCATCGGGCGAGACCTGCGACAGCAGCCCGAACGTCGGCTCGCGTTCGTCCCTCCTGTAATCGCTCCAGGTGATGATCGCGTTCTTCTCAAGGGTGATGGACCTGGCGACCGCCGCGATGGCATACGAGCCTTTGTCGTTGGCGTAGTCGATGTCCATCCCCAGCGTTGCGCCGTCCGTGGAAAACGAATGGCAGTTCCCGCACACCGGCAGGTTTTCCAGCACAACCGGCGGCGGCGACGACGCCGAGACCGGACCGAAGCGCCAGCGAATGGTGGAAGGGTCCTTGACGGCGTCGATGAAGGGCAGGTTCACCTCGCGATAGAACAACGGCGCTGCGACCTCGTCCGATGAGGTCCGGATCGTGACTTGTCCGGCCGACAACGCCTGCTCCGGCGTGCGGCGATCGAGCCCGACCACCCTCACGAGCGCCGGCTTCTCCAGGGACCGCCGTTTGATCTGTGCCCAGAGCCGCGCTGCCGGCTGCCATTGCTGCTGCGTGGCGAAATGGTCGATGTGGCTGCGACCTTCGGCAAACACGATCGTGACCAGCCAGAGATTCGCGCTGGCGTTCTCGTCCTTCCATCGCAGCGTCGGAGCGCTGATCTCCGGCGGAAACAGGGTCCCGTCCAGCGGGTACTCGATTGCGATCCGTGCCGGCGACGTCGCGCGGGCCAGCGACGCCAGGAGCGCCTCGGAATCGACCCCCGTCCCGCGCAGGAACAGGACTCCCGATCCGGCGCCGACCACAACCGCCGTCGCCGCGACGCCCCACACGAGATATCGAACTGACTTTCGCACAGCTCTCGTGCCTTGTGCTCTGTCACCGGCGGTCCGATTGCTCACAGGATCTTTTCGACGACCACGGACTGCCCTTCGGTGAAGTGGGCGGTGGCGGCGTCCTCGGGACTGATGAGCATCGCGTCGCCGCCGTCCGGATTCGAGGGGACTCCGGCCCTGACATGAACGGAGCGCAGGCCCCCATACCACCAGCGGACGTCGTCCACGTAGAGCAGGTCGCCCGGCTCGGCGGCCATCTTGTCGAGCGCGGACCGCGGCACAATCACCGTGTTCGTCCCTGAGAGGCTCCCGTCGAACTGTGCAGTCAGACGGACTTTCCCGCCGGGCCGGCGGTTGGGCTCGCCTCCTTTGAACTGGCGCATGGCGTCCATCTGAGTGCCTGCGACGAGCCCCCTGATCTCGTCCTGTGGCTTGGCCTTCGTGAACCAGGTGACGACCACACCTACCGCGCCGGCCGCCAGCAGCCCGAACAGGGCGCGCATGAACGTGTAGCTGTCAGGGCCCATTCCGAAGTCGAGGGGCCCAACGAGCGCATCGGGCCAGACAAAGGACAGGCCGATCAGGGCGCCCCCGCCCGCAATGGTCGCGAAAGCCGCTGCCGGGGTGTACCGTTTCCAGAGAATCGCCAGAAGAATCGCCATCACAACCGGAGGTGTGACCGCGGCGGTGAACATGCCGTGGGCAACGTAGATCGAGTCCTCCGCCATGAATATGGGGACCAGGGCGAGGCCCAGACCCGCCGCCGCCAAGCTCGTAATTCTCGCCACCAGCAGGTGATGCTTGTCGCTGGCCGCGGGACGGATATAGGGTCGCCAGATGTCGTTGACGAAGACCGCACTGACGGCGTTCACGAGGGAATCGGCCGTACTCATCAGGGCAGCGGTCAAGGCCGCGAGGATGAAGCCGAAGACCCCGGGGGAACAGAGGAAATCGGCGGCCTTCACAAAAGAGTCTTCCGAACTGGTGGTCAGTTCGCCGTGGTTCGCGAGCGCCTTGGCAAGCCAGCCGCCGCAACTTGTGGCGATGGCCGCCAGGGGGGTGAGCACGAGAATCCAGCAGATAACCATCCGTCGGGAGTCTTTGACGCTCTTGAGGGAGAGGAAGCGGAGGATAAAGGCCTGGTTCATCAGCATCAGAGCGCCGGTGTTGGCCAGGCCGTCCTGGACGTAAATGCCGATGAAGCTGAACTTGGGCGGCGCGTTGAAATCGGAGAACGCGTACTTGTGCGTCTGTGGCAGCAGGGACCAGAAGTCGCCGAAGCCGCCGAAATGATAGATGCCGCCGATGAGCAGCCCGAGGCCCGCACCCAGCAGGATGATGCCCTGCACAAGGTCGGTCATGATGACCGCCGTCTGCCCGCCTGCGTACACATAGAGGGCGACCGCTACCGCCGTCACGGTGGCCCCGGTCATGACGTGCCAGCCGAGCAGCGTGTGAAGGGCTGTGCCCAGAGTCAGGAGATTGATGCCGATGTACCCTACCATGTAGAGCAGGATGACGCAGGTGGCCGCCACGCGCGTCTTCTTGTCGAAGCGGGCCTCCAGGTACTCGGGAATCGACACAATCCGCTTGTAGTAAATGATGGGAATCCAGACCAGCACCAGGATCGGCATCCAGAACCAATCGTTGAAGTAGGTCTGTGTGCTGGAGATGCCGTAGTCGAATCCGGCCTGACTGTACTTGATGAAGCTGTAGCTGCCGACGAGCGTCGCGACGCACGAGAACGAGATGAGCCACCAGGAGAACCGCTGGCCGCCGAAGAAGAAGTCCTTCGTGCTCGCGGTATAGCGTCCGAACCACAGGCCGAACACCATGATGCCGACGAAATAGGCCAGCAGAACGACATAATCGAGGGGCCCGCCGAGGACCTCAGCAATCATCGTGCCCCTCCCTCTGCCCAGTGGGTCGACAGGAATGTGAAGACACATGCCCCAGCCAGCAGGAGCAGATACCCTGCGATGAGTGTCACGAGGAGCCGCCGGTCCTCCGCAATGCGCAGGTTGAGGTATCCGCCTCGAAACCCCGCCCAGATGCCGACCAGGCACAACACGGCGCCGACGCCGAACTGGCACACGATCGGCCACACACGCAGCATGTTCACGGGATGGTTCTCCTCAATCAGGGATCGTTGTCGACGAGAAATACGTCCGGACGATGGTTGCCCCACGGCATGCCGGGATGGCCACAACCGACCGCAATTGTCTGTGCAGACCTTGGCATGGCGTCAGGCTACCCGCCGTCCGCCCCGGCGTCAACCCTTGGATGGGCGCCTGTCCGCTATTAGACGCATGTGAAAACGACGCGCAGAAAAAGGCGGGCCCTTGCCGTGTTGACAGGGCCCGCCGTGGTATGCGAGAGCCAATGCCATCGATCTGATCGCTATGGCGTGGCAGCGGGGCGGCCGAACCCGACATCATCGATGTAGACGATGCCGGTTCCGCCGGCGGCCGGGCTGGTCCGGTTGCCGACGCCGATGGTTATCTTTTCCACCTTGGCCAGGCCGATCCCGCCGAACTCGCTCAGCGCGATCTGCCAATCTTGCCAGGTGGTCGTGACAACCGCGTCCGGGTCCGCGCCGCGGACGGTGGCGGTGTGTCCGGCGCTGTCTTCCAGCGTGACGTAGAGCGTCTGCGGCGTGTTCTCGGCATCGCCCCGGAACCACAGCCGCAGGTGGTCGGCTCCGCCGATCGTCCAATCTTGAGCCTGCTCGAAGGTCCGCTCGGCCTCCGAGTAGAACGGCGAAGCCGAGTTATCGTATGCCAGCGGCATCGACTGCTCGCCGCCGTGGACGATGGTCCGCTCGGCGAACGGCGCATTGAGGTAGCCGACCGTCGATCCGGTGTCGTTGACCCAGCCGTCAAGCCAGGCGTCGAAGATCGTCGTGCCGGCGTCGACGTCGTCGTTGTAGCTCTCGAAATCGTCGATGCTCGCGTACTCCTCGACGGTGAAGCTCCAGAGATCGCCTTCCCACAGGCCGATGGCCTCGGCCTCGTTGACCTCGTCCACCCTCCAGTAGTAGCTCGTTCCGAAGGCCAGATCGCCCGGCGGCAGGCTGGCGGTCTCGGGCGTGCCGATCAGCGCGAGAACTGCCGGATCGGCGCCCAGATGGACCTCGTGTGACGCGGCTTCGCGTCCGCTGCTCCAGCTCAGGGTCGTGCCGATCTCCACGTCGGTGGCGCCGTCGGCGGGCTGCGGTCGGCGCGCGTGCGCGGGGATGTACAGGAACCGCACCTCGCTGAGGCCGTACCGCGCGATGAGCCCGTAGCCGCTGCGGACGGTCAGGCGGACGCTCCTGGCCGCAACGCCCTCGAAATCCACCGTCGTGTTGTACACGTACGAGGGGTTGGCCGTCGCTTGGGCGAACTCGACGTCTCCCAGTGCAACCCACTCAGCGCCGTCGGCCGAGTATTCGACCGTGACGTTCTTAAGGCCGAAGCCGAGCAGCAGTTCGAACTCTGTGTTGTAGTTCCAGACCAGCATCTGGTGGAGCTTGTAGACGCGATCGAAGTCGTACTGAATCCACACAGGCTCGTCGGGGCCGGGGCTGGCCAGCCACATGTCACGCGAGTTCATGGAGTGCTGGTCCTGTGCGTTCACGCCGGAGGCGTTAACCGTGTTCTCCGGTCCGGCGTCGGCGTCCGCGTGCGACGCGGTGGCCACGATGTTCTCGATGGGATAGGCAAAAGACTCCGACGCGAAGCTCCAGACCCTGCCTTTGAATACGGTGTTGTCGGGAGCGGCGCCGATGCCGTCGATGCGCCAGTAATACGTCTGGTTCAACGCGAGCAGACCCTCGGGATCGAACGTGGCTCCGGCCTGCCCCTGACCGACCAGCGCACCTCGCGGATCGGCGGTGCTGGCGCTACGCACGTCGTCCCAGTTCGTGCCCAGATAGATGTTGTGCCGGACGGCGGAGGCGTCGGGCGTCCACGACAGCACCGCGTCACGCGGGACATCCAGTGCCCCGTGCGCCGGGCTGGGGTCGGTCGCCTGCCCCAGGTCGGTGCCCGCGATCACGGACTGAATCTCAGCCTCCGTCATCGCGCGGTTGTAGATGCGCACATCGTCCACCAGTCCGGGGAAGTAGTTGCCGCTGCTGGGCCGCGTGCCGATCCGCACCTGGTCGATCGTCCCGATGTCTCCATCCGCGCTGTCGATGAACCGGCCGTCCAGGAACCAACTGCCCGTGCCGGTTTCGTAGGTGCCGGCCATATGGTGCCATTCCGTGTCGACCGGCGCGAGGACCCACTGGTAGCCGCAGATGTGGGCGATGTAGTTGCCCTTGTCGTCCACTTCCATGTCATAATAGGTGCCCTCGATGCTTCCGTCCGGGACGAAGCCGAAGACGCTCGTCTTGTCGGGTATGGTCGCCGTGCTGGCCTTGACCCACGCCATAACCGTTCTGTCGACGGCCACGCTGATTCCCACGCTCCCGATGTTCACGTAGTCGTCTTTGCCGTCGAACAGCAGCGCGCCGTCGACGCGTCCGATCACCCACTCCGGACCGCCCCGGAGCGTGCCGTCGTGGCCCCGCCCGCTGGCGTCGTGGGCGACCGTTCCCGAGCCCTCGTCGAACGTCCACCATCCGACCAGCGAGGGATCGGCTGCGACGCCGATAGAGGTCAGGATTAGTGTCAGCCCGAGCACGAAACTGCGCAGGAGCGTCCCGGAGCGCCGGGACGTCCGTTCCGGGGTTCGTTTCTTGAACATACGAGTCCTCCTCGAAGAACTGCCACCAAGACCGTACCCATGGTACCTACCCAGTGTCTCCCCGTTGCTCCTCCAGATCGCCTCCGGCCGCACAGACACCCCGGCCGAAGCGACCCCGAGCGCCCTCCATCATACCATAATCACCCCTCGCCCGCAATCCCCATACCTGCACGCGATGGCCCGTTTTGGCCTCGGTTGGCTGTGGGTCGGTCAGGACGCCGGGGTCGAGACAGACGAATTGCGCGAGGCCGCCGACTGCTTGTGGCAGGGGCGAATCATCATTCGCCCCTACGGACGACGCCGATGCCGGCCTTGTCATTTCGACCGGAGCCTGCCGAAGGCAGGCGCAGCGGAGTAATCCGGCCACAGACCGGAAGCGCGCATTCTCTGTTGGCCAGACCCCTCGCCTGCACTTCATTCCGCTCGGAGTGACATAAGGGTCGCGGGCCTCTTCCTCGCCTCACCTCGAAGCGGGTAATCATGCCCTAAAGCCCGTCGGACGCCCGTACGATGGGCTGTGGCCCATGCGGTAGCTGCACAGATATTCCAGGCAACCCCATGGCAGGCGCGGAGAGCCACGTGTGGCAGCGGCAAGCGCGAGCTTGCCGATGGTTTTCCGTACGGGTGGTATTCCATTATCAAGACGTCTGCCGCCTACCGCGTTGGCCCTCCTCTGTCGAAGCGGCTTCGCACAAATTCCCCTGAATCGGGGCATGATATCTTGATGCATTGGAGCCTACGTTTACCCGAACTCCATTCATCCGAAACGAAGTCAAAGTTGACCGTATAACCACTCTTGGTCACGAAGCGAAGCCTGGAGTCTGTCGCCTTTACAGGCTCACCCAAAGCAGACTTCACTTCATCATAGGAGGATTCAAAGCCGATGCCGTTTGCCAGATGGGCTTTCCTGATTGAGAACGACGGAACAGCGATGGTGGTAAGGCGATTGTCGACAAAGCCGAATTCGCATCCGCCAATCCCCAGAAACCAAGCCTCCCTGATCCCGTCGATCCAGATGGACTCTGGCTTTCTCCAGACCGCGATCACATCATCCATCGACGCGCCAAAGACGACGCCCGCAGCCCCCTTTTCGATCTCTATCAGGTTGACGTCTCGGTCTTTCGCGGTCGGATGAATCGAGACATCGTATCCCTCTCTCACCCTCACCAGTGACTTCAATCGTTCATAGTAGGATTCGGACGGCGTCTGTTCGGCTCCTGAAAAAGCGATGAGCGGAAGCAGGACAAGTAGAATGACCATGATCGGAGTCTGTAGCTTGCGTTTCATGTGAAGGCCTCCCAAGAACGTGTGGTCCAGCGATATGCACCTGCGGAGTCGTGCGGGCGGATGGACGGCGGGACGTCGCATGCGGCCGCAGCCGTGGGTGTACATCGCCGGATTGTCCAAGCCGCTCTACGCATGTGTTCCCTCCGCATTTCTCGAAATCCAGCCTACGAAAGTGCTTGGCCCGCGTCGAACGCATATCCCAGGCGTAGAGTGGGCCTCGGCCCACCGGCCGCCGCCATCACCTCGCCATCGACGTCCTTGGCGATCCGCCGGCCGGAGGGGTCGTAGGTGTAGGTGATCTGCTCCCAGTCGGTTGTCGACGAGCCACCGCCTCCACCACCACTGGGCGCCCACTGGAGACGTAGGGGCGAATGATTATTCGCCCCTACCTGTCGCTGCTGCTGTCCTTGCTGTACACCCAGACCAGGGCGTGCGTCCCGTCCCGCCCAGCGGGTACGACTTCTGCAGCCAGCCCACCTCCCCGCTGATCCGGTCCTGAAGCACGCCATCGCGCAGCGAACCGCCACGTTGCGTCACCCACGTGGCCGACAAACGCATCATGCCTCGTTCCAAGATCATGGCCCGCCCGTCGGCCTGTTAATGATTATCGAAAGGCCTGACCCCAAATCCTTGCCCGCCTACTTCAGAAAGCCTAATTTGTATTTTGAGGGCTGGCCCCCTCCTCCGCAATCTCATAATGGGGCCCGTCCGCGTTAGTCCACACGCGCAGTCAGTTATTCGCTGTGTAGTTACGCAGCAACTCGACGATATCCTTGTGGCCACTCTGCGCTGCCATATCGAGTGCTGTCGACCTCGAATTATCCCCTATCGCGGCGTCGGCACCTGATGCCAAAAGCAATTGCACTACCTCCTTGCGACCCGCACGCGAAGCCGTGTGCAACGGCGTCATACCGACCTCATTTGCCGCGTTGACGTCGGCTCCGTGGGCAATGAGCGTTCTGGCCGCCTCTATGTGTCCTCCTGCCGCCGCAGAGTGAAGTGCTGTCCAATTGCCGTCGCCAGCGGCTTTGACATCTGCCCCGTGGGCCAGCAAACACTCTATGACTTCAGAACTGCCACGGTAGGCCGCCTCGTGGAGCGGAGTATCCCGCCTCTTATCTTCAGCAATGGGATTGGCTCCGCTTTCCAGCAGAAAGGCCGTTGCCGAACGCTCCGCGCCCCTCGCGGCCGCATGTAATGGTGTGCAACCGTCCTTGTCTCGCACGTTCACGTCAGTGCCTCCGTCGAGAAAGTTCTTCAGTGCTTCTAGGTCTCCCAGATAAGCCGCAAGGTGGATCGTGAGCACACATCCCTTGTTCTTGGCCAGATCGCCAGCTATTGCCTGCTGCCCGCATCGCATGGCAAAGACGGCAGCGCCCTCCTCATCCTGCCCGGCACTGTCCAGGTCGGCTCCGGCATCGGCAAGGAGTTCGACCAGTGTCCGAGATCCCTCCAGGATGGCATAATCAATCGGGTGACGGCCCCTGCGATCCTTCGCATCGACATTGGCGTCGTGTGCTACGAGAATCTTGGTAACGGCCTCGTTGGCCCTGCTGCACGCCAAGTGAAGTGGACTCTGGTCAAGCGTCGTAACGGCATTGATCTCGGCACCATGCCGAAGAAGCAACTCGGCCGTGCCTCCATGGTTGTATTCGGCAGCGCAGTGCAAAGGAGTCTCGTCGGATTGGCTCCTCGCATTGACCCCGGCCCCCTTGCTCAACAAAGTCGCCGCAATGGTCTCATTCCCGATGCAAGCGGCGTAGTGCAAGGCGGTGTACCCGAAGACGTCGTCTATCGCGTTGACGTCTGCCCCCTCGGCCAGCAGAAACTCGACCATTTCTGCATGGCCATTCTTTGAAGCCAAATGAAGAGGGGTTTGCCCGTGTCGGTCTTGGCAGTTGATTTCAGCACCCTCTTCAAGAAGTGACTTCGCCAGATCGAGCCTATTGGCCGCTACGGCCTCGCGCAAACGCGTCGCTGTCCTATTCGGCTCCTGTCTATCACATCCATTCAACAGGACCATCCCCGCCAGGACCGCGCATAGCCGCATACTCGTCTGCATTTGAACACTCCTTGACTGAAGGACAATTGAGGGTTCGGGGTCAGGCCTTTCGATAATCATTATCGCTCCGCATGCACTTGCTGGGCGGCATTGGAAGCCGGATTGTGGGAACCTCTCGTCGCATAGCTTCCCTTCGCACATCCGGGAGATAGTCTACAGGGATCTCCCGGCTGATCCGGTCTTGGAGCACCCCGTCCGCGTAGAACGACAGCCAGTCGCAATTTGCCTCGGACGAGACCTTCCACCAGAACGTGACCGTCCCCGGCTCCTCTTGCATCGCCCGCCTGTGCACGATACTCGTCATCTATCTTGGCCCTACTTCCACCGGAGGGCGTGGAGTTCTTCTTCGGTGCGGATGAACTTCACGGTGCCGTCGTTGAGCAGGACGCAGCCGCCTTTGGGCTCGTGGTTGTCGAACGTGAACAATTCCGGCCCGCCGTGCTGGTTCCACCCCGGTTTTGTCTCGAAAAGCAGTACTGTATCCCCCGGCGAATCTGGCTCGCAATTCGAGTTCATTGCATAGGTACATGGACCTTCGCCGGCGTCAGGACACTCATATGCCTTCACAGCATGTTCTGCAATCTGGAGGATCTGCAACATAGCATCACACCATCTCTCTGAAGCGGGATATACTACCTGCCCTCCACTAGGCGAATTCTCAAGATGTAATCTCTCAGCTTGATGATAGAGACGCAGGCGATACCAAAGCGTACTGAGATTGGCGGCGCACGCAACACGAAGCCGAAAAGGCTCAACCCACTCTATGGCCGATGTGATGGTTCTTATGCTAGCAGGCTCCTCGAGGTACCGATAGCATCGCCTATCGTCAGTCACGATAGTCGTGCCATCGTAAACGACGAAAGATGCCAATCGCTCATGCCCTCGGTAGCACACAACATGAGCCATGGTGCTTCGGTCAGGCAAGATACAACTGCTGCAGCTATTCCGGTCTTTCTCCTTGCTGATTCCATTGATCAAGCCACTGATCAAAATCGGATCCTCAACAAGGAGTCTCTTCTGAGCTTGCAGATATCTTCTCTCATCATAATCCAGAACTCCCTGTTGGATGGGATGAGGAAAGAGGTACTCGAATAGAGAGGGTTGATAGTGGACCTCTGCCCTGGTACAATCCTGCAAACTCTCCAATGAAGACTTCATGAAATCCGCCTTTTCCACATAGGGTACGTGGAGGTTTCCAATCACAGCATGGAGGACTTGCTCACCTTTGAGGCTTTGGTTTGTCCAAGGGATCACGACCTGCTTGTTTCTATCTGGCACGATCTCGTTGAGTTTATTGAACCATATTGAATTGCCAAACCAGCCAATAGCATCGGTCGGATAGCCCACATCGTCGACATGTTCTGCCTGAGGATCGCTCGGCGCGTCCTCAAGCATGCGCGAAATCATCTGGAGCAGGTCGCCGGAGTAGTAGCCGACCTCAATTCGGAGCCGTTTCACGTATTTGATGGCCTCATCTCTGCCTCGTGCTGGCAAAGTGACACGATGAGGCCGAACGGGCAAAGGAAACAGCGCGGTCTCCCCCAGGCTACTTGCTCTCGGTATGCGGATGAAGCTGCCAAAGACTTGCTCCGCAAATCCGGTTATCGGGACGTCAAGGCGTCTGCGGACTAAGAGGGTCTCACCATCGTCAGTCATAGACACTTCAGAACTGAAGTACTGGAAGACAGAGCCGAGATTCTTGCACAGCCATATCTCCTGATCAGAATTATTGTTAATCCGATAGCTAATCTCAAGAGCGCTATCGGTAGCATCCAATTGCGTCAGCACAAATGTTGGCTCCATCGACTGACTCTCGCCTTCAGTGTGGCCACGTGCTTTAGGCTGTATCACAAGACTGCTTACGACACAAAGGGATAGGACAACAGTTATTGCTTTCGCGTCACTGGCCCTCGCTTCCTGTGTCACAGATGCTGGATCACGCTTGTCTCCGGCTGTCATTCGAGATCCCTTTCACTATCCAGCGAGTTTTGGCAGAACTTCGACGCATGCGTTCACGATCATGACAGGAGTGCCAGACCGACAGATAGCCATTCTCCTCTCTGATATTATGAGGTTCAATTTCTGATCCGTGATCTTGGTCAGGCAACGCAAATCCTCAACGATAGAGATCCTATTGACGCCGCCTTCCATATGTCAACTTCCTCCAATCGTAATTCTTCCAGACCTCCCTTACAGTTGACCCCAAGTCGTCGACGTCTGCTAAATAACCTGGCCTAGGATATAGAGTTGCCTGCGTCGGATCGTACATCCAAAGGGCCTTTCGAATGGAGTTTTCATATTTCATGGCATGAGAGGGTTCGGGGTCAGGCCTTTCGATAATCATTATCGCTCCGCATGTACTTGCTGGGCGGCATTGGGAGCCAGATTGTGGGAACCTCTCGTCGCATAGCTTCCCTTCGCACATCCGGGAGATAGTCTACAGGGATCTCCCGGCTGCGTCAAGTGTGTGTCGCGACCGGTTCCGGTGGAGTTTGGGATTGCGGGGCGGGGCGGGGGGCGGTATGGTCGGTTCTGATGCGGTGATTTTGAAAGGGACCTGGCCATGCTGCGATCTGTGATGGCGTTTGGAGTGGTTCTGGTTTTGGGGTTGTCGTCGAGGGCGAGCGGTGGCGACATCAACGTGATTCCGCAGCCGGTCGCGGTCGAGCGGGCGGACGGGGCCTTTCGTGTCACGCCTTCGACGCGGATCGTCGCGCAGGGTGCGGCGGCGGTCGAGGCGAAGAAGCTGGCCGCAGCGCTGGCGCCGGCGATGGGATTTGTGCTGGAACCGACGACGTCATCCAAGCCGGGCGAGCGGGCCATCGAGATGCGGCTGGACGATAGCCTCTCGACGCTCGGCGCCGAGGGCTACGAGCTGCGCGTGACGCCGGAACAGGTCGCGATCGTTGCGGCGCAGCCGGCAGGGCTGTTCTATGGCATCCAGACGCTGCGGCAGCTTCTGCCTGCGGCGGTCTTGCGTCCGACGAGAGTGGACGATGTTGCGTGGGACGTGCCCTGCGTGAGGATCACGGACCATCCTCGCTTTGGCTGGCGCGGTCTGCTGATCGATCCGGCCCGTCACTTTATCGCCAAAGACGACGTGCTGCGCTTCCTCGACGTGATGGCGCTGCACAAGTTCAACCGTCTGCAGATCCATCTGACGGACAACGAGGGCTGGCGGATCGAGATCAAGAAGTACCCCCAGCTCACAGAACTCGGTTCGCAGATGGACTGGAACCTCCGCCATCGCGACGGCACGGGGCCGCGCTGCTTCGGCTTCTATACGCAGGACGACATTCGCCAGATCGTCCAGTACGCGGCCGACCGTCACATCACGATCGTGCCGGAGATTGAGATGCCGTTCCACGCCGGAGCCGAGATCGTCGCTTACCCGGAACTGGGCATTGCACCGGATCGCCTCGCCTCGCTGGAACCCCAGAAGCGATGGCGCGAGACCTCGGGTCTGGTCGCGCCCCGTCCGCAAACGGTCATCTTTTTCCAGGATGTGCTGACCGAAGTGATGGAGCTGTTTCCGAGCAGGCATATCCACATCGGTGGCGACGAAGCGAACATCGAGCTTTGGACCAACGACCCCGAGATGCAGGCGCAGATGAAACGACTGCAGCTCAAGGACGCCCACGGGCTGCACAGTTGGTTCATCGCGCAGATGGACGCGTTCCTGTCGAGTCACGGCCGGCGGCTGGTGGGTTGGGACGAGATTCTGCAGGGCGGCCTGGCGCCCGGGGTCACGGTCATGTCGTGGCGGGGCGAGCAGGGGGGCATCGCGGCCGCCAACGCCGGGCACGACGTCGTGATGGCGCCGACGTCGCACACGTACTTCGACTACTATCAAGGCCCGGCCGCGTCGGAGCCTTTGGCGATCGGAGGGAACCTGCCGCTGGCCCAGGTGTACTCCTACGATCCCGTGCCGGAGGCCATCGCGCCCGACAGGGTCAGGCATGTGCTGGGCGTGCAGGGCCAGCTCTGGGGCGAGTTCATTGCCACGCCTGCGCATCGGTACTATATGGCCTATCCGCGTGCGGCGGCGCTGGCGGAGATCGGTTGGTCGGCGAGGGAGGCGAAGGACTACGAGCAGTTCGTCAGCCGATTGCGTCACCACCTCGAACGGCTGCGGGTCTTGGGCATCACGTTCCGGCCGCTCGATTGAAGTACGGGCGAATGATTGTTCGCCGCTACGGCTCGGCGGTCTGCGGGACCAGCTCGATCTCGTAGATCTTGGGCCAGCACTTGCCGGTGACGAGCAGATGCCTGGTTTCGGGGATATAGGCGATGCCGTTGAGGACGATGTTGGAGGGGCTGTACTCGGGAGGGATGTAGAGGCCCGTCAGGTCGATCCAGCCGGTGATGCGGCCGGTCTGCGGCGAGATGATGGCGATGTAATCGGTCGGCAGGATGTTGGCGTAGATCTGCCCGTCGATGAACTCCAGCTCATTGATCTGGCGCACCGGGCGGCGGTCGTTGTGGACGCGGAGGCGGCCGGTTTCGACGTAGGTGTTTGGGTCGAGAAAACGCAGCACGCTGGTCCCGTCGCTGAGGATCAGCCGGGTTCCGTCGCTGGTCAGGCCCCAGCCCTGGCCGCTGAAATGGAACTGCTCCAGTTCGCGGAACGTCGTCTTGTCGTAGACGAACGCCACCTCGGATTTCCACGTCAGTTGGATGACCTTGTCGCCGAAGAGCGCGATCCCCTCGCCGAAGTACTGATCGGGCAGACGGAGCCGCTTGACATACCGGCCGCTTTCGAGGTGGCGCCTGGTCAGCACCGACTGCTTGTAGAGCCCGGTCCCTTCGTAGAGATAGCCGTCCTCGTAGACCAGACCCTGGGTGAAGTTGCGTTCATCGTGCGGATAGGTCCGGACGATGTTGTAGCCGTAGTAGACGACCGGGGCTTCCTCGGGCGGCGGCGCGGTTTCAGGGGGCGGGGAATTCGCCTCGGCGCTCTGCTGTGTGGCGATCACCGCGCGCCCGGCCGGCAGGGTGACGCCGGCCCAGAGCACGAGCATCGCCGCCATCCGCAGGCCTCTGCGCAGATCGAGAGCCCACCGCACATCCCTTCCTGCTTCGGCCTGGCCAGGCGAACCCGACGGCTGCTGCATCCAGTTTCGATCCGACATAGGCCCATTCTCTCGCGCCGACATCATCTCACGACACCGATCAATCGTATCGCAAGGCGGCAGCCGCGTCAAGCAAACGCACGGACCTGTGGAAGCGGCGAAATGCACTTGACGGCCGCCGGGCGACCCGGTAGCCTTGGCCCTGTGAGCTTTGGGCCGATGGTTTCTACTAAGGCGTGCGTGTCGAAATGCGACGACACTATGAGCGATGTCAATCGAACGCGGGGGGGGCCAATCCGCTACACCAGCAGGAGGTGTGATATGCGTCATGCAGGCCAGGCCGGGCCATTCATTTTCTTGCTTTGTGCCGTCATGATACTCGGTTCCTGTACGCCGGCGCGGTTCTGCCGCGAGTCGCAACGGACCGATCTGCTCGCGACCGGTCTGGTCGGCTGGCAGGTGATCGGGAGCGAGCAGGGCCGCTGGCGGCTGACGGACGGCGTGCTCACGGGTCGAGCGTCGTCGGATGCGGCCTCGGCAGGTGCGGACGCTTCTGCGGCATCCGGGGCCGGCTGGCTGGCGACAGTGGACCAGTACGGCGACTTTGTGCTGTCGCTGGAGTTCCGAATCTCGCCGGGCGCCGACGGCGGCGTCTTCCTCCGGTCTCCACTGCGAGGCGATCCTTCCCATGCGGGAATCGAAGTCCAGATTCTCGACGATGCGACGCGCGAGTGGGGTGATCTGCAGCCGGACCAGTTTACCGGCAGCCTTTTTGACATTCAGGCGCCGTCCGAGCGAGCGGGCCGCGGGGCCGGCCAGTGGCAGCAGATGGCGATCAAGTGCCGCGGTTCGCGCATCGCTGTGGCTCTGAACGGAAAGCAGGTCGTCGACACCGACGTGACGTTCTATCCTTATCTGTACGAGCGACATCCGGGCCTGACCCGTCGCAGCGGGTACATCGGCCTGCAGGTCGAGTCGGGCGTCATCGAGTTTCGCAATATCCACATAGAACCGTTGGAATAGCGGTCCGCATGTACGGCAAGATTGGGGTGCAGCGATGAACGATGGAATCAAGCATGCAGTATCGAGACGTGACTTCATGAAAGGGGCGGCGGCCGGCGTAGTGTCCGCCGCGGTGGCCTCGGGCCTGAGCCCGCGTGCATTCGCCGCCGGCAGCGACAAGATCCGCGTCGGTTTGATTGGCTGCGGCGGGAGGGGCATGCACGATACCTCCCGGTTTCTGGTGGCGGCCGAGAACGTCGAACTGATCGCGATGGGCGACCTGTTCAAGGATTCGCTGGACAGATGTCGCGCGGCGCTGACCCGACAACCCAAGGAAGGCGAAGATCCGAACCCGATCCGGGACAAGGTCAAAGTCACCGATGAGACCTGCTTCGTCGGCTGGGACGCCTACAAGAAGGTGCTGGCGACGAACGTGGATGTGGTGATCCTGACGACCGCGCCGCATTTCCGCCCGATGCACATCAGGGCGGCCTTTGAAGCGGGCAAGCACGTGTTTGCCGAAAAGCCGGTGGCGGTGGATCCGGTGGGGGTGCGCTCGGTGATCGCCTCGGCGGAGCTGGCGGATCAGAAGGGCCTGACGTTTGTGGCCGGTACGCAGATGCGCCGGATTTCGCACCTGGTCGAGGCGATGAAACGCATTCGCGACGGCGCGCTGGGCACGATCCAGAGCGGGCAATGCTTCCGCCTGGGAGACGCCATGCGTGGCTGGGGGCCTTCGCAACGAAGACCGCAGTGGTCGGACATGGAATGGCAACTGCGTCGCTGGCTGTTCATGACCTGGTTGAGCGGCGACTTCATCGTCGAGATGCACGTGCACGACCTCGACGTCGTCAACTGGGCTCTGGGCGGACCTCCGGTTCAGTGCTTTGCCCTGGGCGGCCGGCAACAGCGGACAGAGCCGGAGTATGGCGACTCCTACGACCACTTCGCGGTGGAATACGAGTACGCGAACGGCGTGAGCGTTTCCTACAAGGGCACCCAGCAGGACGGCATCTCGAATCCGCACTATCAGCACATCGTCGGGACCAAGGGCTCGGCGCGGCTGGACTTCGGCCGGGTTGTGATCACAGGCCCCAACGCGGCCGAGATCGCCTGGGACCGGTTCGATCCCTGCCTGACTCAGCACGCCGATCAGATCGCCGCTATCCGGCAGGGCAAACGTCTGAACGAGGGCAAGCGGATTGCCGAGAGTACGATGACCGCGATCATGGGCCGGATGAGCGCCTACACGGGACGGGCCTTGAAGTGGGACTGGGTGATGAACGCCTCGAAGCTGGACCTGGCGCCGCCGGCGTACGAGTTCGGCACGCTGGCCATGCCGGAGGTGGCGGTTCCGGGCAAGACGAGGTTGGTCTGATCGTCGGCTGATGTCGCGTTCGATGAAAGGAGTGTCGAAAATGCCAAGCCAGGATAGAAGGCGCGCGACCCTGATTGGGGTCGCCGTGGTGCTGCTGATTGTTCTGACGGCCGGACCGGTCGCCGCAGTTGAGGCGGTCTCTGCGACCGTGCCAAAGGAGAAGATCGTTCTCTTCAACGGGACGGACTTCACCGGCTGGAAGCTGTTCCTGCCCGACGCGAACGCCGACGTCGCCAAGACATGGTCGATCAGCCAGGGTGTGCTGCGTTGTGAGGGCAAGCCGGCCGGCTACATGCGGACCGAAACGCCGTATGCCGACTACCATCTGCACGTCGAATGGCGGTGGCCCGCCAAGCCGGGCAATAACGGCGTACTGGTGCACACCAGCGGGGCCGACAAGGTCTGGCCCAGGAGCCTCGAATGCCAGCTCCAGGCCGGCAGCGCAGGCGATTTCTGGGTTATTGACGGCGTCGAGACCGCCCAGCACGCCAGAGGCGGCAGTCGAGTCCAGGGCCGCCGCACGATCAAGCTCCATGACAGCAGCGAGAAGGAGCCCGGCCAGTGGAATGCCTACGACATCATCTGCAAGGACGACTGGGTCGTTGTACTGGTTAACGGCACGCTCCAGAACGTGGCTACGCAGTGCTCCGAACGCGGCGGCAAGATCTGCCTCCAGAGCGAGGGCGCTGCGATCGAGTACCGCAACCTCTGGATTCAGCCGGTGGAATAGGGATTCCGCGTTTGATGGGACCGCACCGCGAACCTGTGAACGTGTAAGATAAGAGGAGTCAACGGGAGTGGGTGGATCGGCCCGCTCCCGCTCTGTTTGTGCGTCGTGATTGGCCGAAGGTGGCATGGATCGAATATGAAGGTACTGGTAGCGGCAAAATGCGGGTTCTGCCCGGGGGTTCGCAACGCGATCAGCATGGCGGAGAAGACGTTGAAGCGGGCTCCGGAGGGCCAGTCGGTCTACTGTCTCGGTCCGATAATACACAACAAGGACGAGGTGGAACGGCTGCGGGCCGCTGGCCTGCATACAGTCGATTCCATTGACAAAATGGATTCAGGGACGGTCCTGATCCGCTCTCATGGGGTGGCCCCGAGCGAGCTGAGCCGGCTCAAGGACGAGGGTTTCCACATCGTGGACGCCACCTGTGTCCTGGTCAAGCGCCTCCAGCAGATTGTCCAGCAGCTCGAAGCCGAGGGCTACGAGGTCGTGATTATCGGCGAGGAGAACCACCCGGAGGTCCAGGGGGTGGTCGGGTGCGTCAACGATGTGGTCGTCGTGGCCGACGAGGCGGATCTGGACAAGCTGCCCCACAACGGGCGGCTGGGCATCGTCTGCCAGACGACGCAGAGCCCCGAGCATCTCGGACGGATGCTGGACGCCATCGCCCGCCGCCGCTTCAGCGAGCTGAAGGTGGTCAATACCCTGTGCAAGGAGGCGATCAAACGACAGGAGTCCGCCATCGAGCTGTGCCAGCAGGTGGACATCATGTTTGTCCTGGGAGGGCTCCACAGCGCCAACACCCGCCGCCTAGCCGACCTGTGCAAAAAACACAACGAAGCGACCTTTCACTTGCAGAATTGGGACGAACTTGATAAAAAGACCCTTTTCGGCAGGAAGGTGGCCGGTGTGACGGCCGGGGCCTCCACTCCGGATTGGGTGATTGAAGAATTTGTCAAGCATTTGGAGCGATTTGGCGAAGAACAGTGAGTCCGTCGCCTCGTCGCGTTCGAGCGTGTAGTGCCTTCTGCTGCGTGAGCAGGGGGATGCCAATATCAACTTGGATTGATGCACTGCGGCATTGAGGCCGGCTGATGTGTATGTGGAGCGTCGGTCGGTCGCACGGAAAGACTCCACAGGGGAATCTGAATCTATGGTAGATCGAAACTTAGTCAACAAGCTGGGGCTGTCCGACGCGAAACTGGAAGAGCAGATCGGCGAGATGTTCGGGGACATGGAGAACCAGTACCTCGAACAGATGCTGCAAAAGAAAGTGGACTCGCGTCTGCCGGGAACGATTCTCAAGGGCACCATCGTCTCTCAGATCGGCAACGACGTGATCGTCGAGGTCGGTCTGAAGAGCGAGGGCGTGGTCGACGCCGGGGAGTTCGGCAGTCCGGACGAGATCGCGCCCGGCCGGGAGATCGAGGTTCTGCTGGAGGACACCGACTCGGACGGCGGGCTGATCCTTCTGAGCAAGCGCAAGGCCGACACGATTCGCGGCTGGGAGCACATCATCAACACCAAGCAGGAAGGGGACGTTGTAAGCGGCAAGGTCATCCGGCGGATCAAGGGTGGCCTGCTCGTGGACATCGGCGTTCCGGTCTTCCTGCCGGCCTCGCAGGTTGACATTCGCAAACCGGGCGACATCAGCCGGTTCATCGGCAAGGACGTCGAGTGCAAAATCCTCAAGATCGACGTGGAGAACCGCAACATCGTGGTTTCCCGCCGCAAGCTCATCGAGGAAGAGCGCCGCGCCAGCAAAGAGAAGATCCTCAACGAGATCGAGGTCGGTCAGCTCCGCAAGGGTATCGTCAAGAACATCGCGGACTTCGGTGTGTTCGTCGACTTGGGCGGGCTGGACGGCCTGCTGCACATCTCCGATCTGAGCTGGGGCCGCATCTCGCACCCCTCCGAGGTGGTCGATCTGGATCAGGAAATCGAGTGCGTGGTCATCGGCGTCGACAAAGAGAGCGAGAAGATCTCGCTGGGCCTCAAGCAGAAGAGCCCCAGTCCGTGGGAGAGCGTCGAGACGAAGTACCCGGTCGGCGCAAAGGTCAAAGGCAAGGTCGTCAACGTGATGAACTACGGTGTCTTCGTCCGTCTGGAAGACGGGATCGAAGGCCTCGTGCACATCAGCGAGATGAGCTGGACCCGGCGTCTGTCGCATCCCGGCGAGATGGTCAACCTCGGCGACGAGATCGACGTCGTCGTGCTCAACGTCAACAAGGAAAAACAGGAGATCTCGCTCGGCATCAAGCAGACCGAACAGAATCCGTGGGAGCTGGCCGCCCGCAAGTATCCGCCGGGAACCGTGGTGACCGCCAACGTCCGCAGTATGACGAACTTCGGCGCCTTCGTCGAGATCGAGCCGGGCATCGATGGCATGGTCCACATCTCCGACCTGAGCTGGACCCGCAAGTTCGGGCACCCCAGCGAGGCGCTGGAGAAAGGTCAGGAAGTCAAGTGTGTGGTTCTGGAGGTCAACGAGGCCAAGCAACGGATCTCGCTGGGCATCAAGCAGATGACCGAGGACCCGTGGATTCGTGCGATTCCCGAAAAGTACATTCCCGGTCACATCATCAAAGGCAAGATCGCCAAGCTCACCAACTTCGGCGCGTTCGTGGAGCTGGAGCCGGACCTGGAAGGTCTGCTGCACATCTCCGAGCTGGCCGATCACAAGATCGACAAGCCGCAGGATGTGGTCAAGCCCGACGACGAGGTCGAGGTGAAGATCCTCAAAGTCGATCCCGAAGCTCGCAAAATCGGCCTGAGTCTGCGAAGGGTGCAGTGGGCCCAGGAAGAGCACGCCGCACCGGCGCCGTCGTCGAAGGTGCAGCCGGTGGCCAGGGAAGAGAGCTCCTACCCCTCCGGCGGCGACACGCTGGGAATCACCCTGCGGTCCGCCAAGCCGGCCCCCGAAAAGAAGGAAGGTGCAGAAGGCTGAGAACCGGCCGACCGGTAGAAACGAGGCGGGCAGCATCGCTTGCCGCCTGAAGCGATTTTCAGGGCTCTCCCCCAGGCAGGAGAGCCCTTTGTCTAACCCGTGTACGCGGGCGGCAATTCCACGAGGGCGGGCGGAGGAGGTCGTGGTTGCCGACAGCGCAGCCGATGGCTATAATGAAAGAATTGCCGAACGGACTGACGATCATTGAAAGGTCGTGGCGATGCTATTGTGGCTGTTTCGTGGGGTGTTCATCGTTATTGTGGTCTCCGTGCTGGTGGTCAACGCCTCATCGGTCGAGCTGAGCACAACCGAGAACTCCGCGAGCTGGTGGTCGGTGGTCATCAGCGGCGTGGGCCTGACCATCTTCTTCTTCTTCCTGGACGTCCTGACGCCCAAGCGCAAACTCAGCGCGTTGGCGGGGGTGTTTTTCGGCCTTCTTGTGGGCATGATGATCAGCGGCGCCCTGGCCAGTGCCGTCGACATGATTGGCGAATCGTATCGGATTCAGATGGTCGAGCCGGCCAAGGTCGCCATCAAGTGGATGCTGGGCATCTGCATCTGTTACTTCACGATCAGCATCGTGATGCGCACGAAGGACGACTTTCGCTTCGTCGTGCCGTATGTCGAGTTCGCCAAGCAGACCAAGGGGGCGCGCCCGCTGATCCTCGACACGTCCGCCATCGTCGACGGTCGCATCTACGACCTGTCCGAGAGCCGTCTGTTCGACGCGCCGATCATCGTGCCGCGATTCGTGCTCAACGAGCTGCAGCTCATCGCCGATTCGGCCGACAAGCTCAAGCGCAACCGTGGCCGTCGCGGTCTGGACGTGCTCAAGAAGATGCAGTCCAGCCAGGTGATCGAGGTGGAAATCGACGAGACCGCTGTCGCCGAGACGGAGGAGGCCAAGGGCGTCGATCAGAAGCTGATGGTCTTTGCCAAGGTGCACAACGGACGCCTGGTCACCACCGACTACAATCTGACGAAGGTTGCCCAGGTTCGCGGCGTTGACGTGGTGAATATCAACGATCTGGCCAATTCCCTCAAAGTGGTGGCCCTGCCGGGCGAGGCGATGCAGGTCAAGATCGTCAAGCCGGGCGAGGAAGCCGACCAGGGCATCGGTTATCTCGACGACGGCACGATGATCGTGGTCGAAGGAGGGCGCAACAAGATCGGGCGGGAGGTGCAGATCAGCGTGACCAGCTCCTTGCAGACCTCGGCGGGCAAGATGATCTTCGGACGTTTCGAGTCCTTCGCGACGGACCGGCCCAACGACCGGCCGGAGCGGCCGTCCAGTCCGCGTTCGAATCGTATGTCGGCTCGCTCCTGAGGCAGAACGCCACCTGCCCCATCGAAGTCGGAAGCCACGAGGCCCGGCCGAAATCGCGACGGGGGGCAAGAAAGGCCGACTGGAAGTCTTGTAGCCAAATCCGAAATTCGAATGCCGAAATGCGAAACAAGCCCGAAAGCCCAAAGCCTCAAATCCGAATCCCGGCGCGCCGGGACGGCCGGGGTGGTAGGGGCGAATGATGATTCGCCCGTACCGGGGACATTCGGATTTCCTTCATTCGAATTTGTTTCGGATTTCGCGTTTCGTGCTTCGAGTTTCCCGTTTTAGTGTTTCGCATTTCAGGCCGAAGGTGAACGGTGGGCACGGCG
>JAAYBV010000037.1 GCA_012744475.1 Phycisphaerae bacterium | reverse complement strand
TGATTTCGATGGTCGCGCCGGGAATGATGCAGTTCTACTTCCTCGGGACCGCACAGTTCATGCAGGACAATCGCATCCAGGCGAAGAACGTGCCGGCCTCGATGGCCATCGCGCAGGCGGTGCAGGCAGCGGCGACGCTCTTCGTCCTCAGTTGGATGGTAGGCAAAGGGGGCTACAAGTGGACGCTGGTGGCCGGAGCCGTTTCCTGGTTGGTCCTGTTCGTGACCTACATTGTGCCGCGTCCACCCGCCATGATCGTGGGGGCCCAGGCCTTTCACGGATTGGCCTATGTGTTCTTCATCATCGCTGGACAGATGTATGCCGGGGCGGTGGCGCCGGAAGGGGCGGGCAGCTCTATGCAGGCCCTGATCTTCACGGCCCAGAGCGGCGTGGCCTTGTTCGGCGGCACGCAACTGGCGGGCATAGTGATGGACAAGTTCAAAGTGGGCGATCAGTTCCAGTGGCAGAAGGTGTGGATGGTCCCGGCGGTCATCATGCTGGTCTGTGTGATTGCCCTGGTGCTCTTCTACAAAGGGACGGTGCCTTTGATTTGACGGTACTGGTTGGGCTTCGAAGGAGAAGGGGGCTGCCTGTGGTGCAGCCCCCTTGTGTTTTTCGCGGACAAGTTCAGACGGTGAACTTGTGGAATTCAGCGATCAGGGCGGCGGTCTGGGCGCCGGGCGTGCCATTGCCGATGACGGTATTGTCGAACTTGACCACCGGGACGATGTCCTTGGTGGTGACCACGATGAACAGCTCGGTGGCCGAGGCGGCCTGTTGCGGCGTCAGGCATTGCTCCACGACTTCCATCCCCAGCTTCCGGGCCGCCTTGATCACGAAGCTCCGCGTGATGGACGGCAGGATGTTGGCTGAGAGGGGGGCGGTCCAGAGGCTGCTGCCCAGGATGGCGAAGAAACCCGAGCCGGCGCCCTCGGTGATCAGCCCGGCGTCATCCACGAGGATCGCCTCGCCGCAGCCCTTTTCCGCCGCATTCTGACGGGCCAGGACGTTGGCCAGCAGGTTCAGCGACTTGATGTCGCACCGTTTCCACCGCCAGTCGGGGTGGGTCGCGACGGTGATCCCCTCTGCCTTGTCGCGGCTGTCGTCGGGCACTTCACTGACCGTAAGGAAGAAATTGGGCTCCAGATCGGCGTTCCAGACGTGATTTCGGGGGGCTGAGCCTCGGGTCACGTGGAAATAGATCTTGGCGTCGGGCAGGCCGCTGGCGGCAAAGGCCCGCTCGACCCGGCTGCGAATCTGGGCGACATCCACACTGGTAATACGGACCTCCGCCAGGCTCCGGGCGAACCGCGCCAGGTGGTCGTCCAGGGCGAAGAGCTTGCCGTGATAGCTGCGAAGGACCTCATAGACCCCGTCGCCGAAGTAGATTCCCCGATCGAAGTAGATCGGATCGAGAGAGTCGACAGGGACGATCCTGTCGTTGAGCATGGCCAATTTCATCAAGGCACTCCCGAGAATGCATCCGTTCAGGTTCGAGCAACGCCTGTGGGCGACAGAATACGAAAAACCCGCAGAAATGTCTTTACAAAAATGGCCCTGAGGCGTAATATACCGGTTTTGCCAAGATTGCAGTCCTTGACCTGGAGTTTTTGAGATGTACGCAGTAATCGAGCAGGGCGGAAAACAGCACAAGGTGGCCGAGGGCGATCGCCTGAATATCGAACTGGTGGACGTGGACCCGCAAGCCAAGCAGATCGAATTGGACAAGGTGCTTTTTGTGGGTGACGGGGGCGCCAGCCGGCTCGGAACCCCTTACGTGGAAGGGGCGAAGGTCATTGCCTCATTCGACGGCACGGCCGAAGACGCCTTGGTCAAGGGCGACAAGCTTTACGTCACGTACTTCCGCCGGCGTAAGAACAGCAAGTGCCGGATCGGGCATCGCCAGAAGTACCTCCAGGTCAAGATCGACAAGATCCAGGCCTGACGCAGGCAAACACCGTCTTCAAGCAGTCTATCGGCTCGGCCGCATCATTCGGTCGAGCCGTTCTATTTGGCCCGACGACGACGCGAACGTCCTACCGCGCCACGATCTCCATGCCGCACGACCCGCAGCGAAAGCGGACCTCGAACGTGCGTCCATCCTCATCCTCGAGGATCAGCGGCTCGGCTGCCGCGCCGGGCCGGGGCCCCTCGCACAGGCCCAGCTCCTGACGCAGGCAGTATTTGGTGGTCATGACGAGGCGACCCGACAAGTCCAGGCCGGATTCGGCGGCTGGTTCGATGACCTCGACTCCGTGCCGGCGATAGAATTCCTCGGCCTTGCGGTTCAGCACGTTGCCCAGGTAGGACAGGCGCTTCTCAGGATAGGGGGCCGCATTCTTACGGAGTGCGCCGCCCAAGCGGGGTCGATGGGCTTCTCGTACCTGCATCAACCGCTGCACAAGTTCCCGTCTGGCCGTGTTCAACTGCGACACCGACAGAAAGTACGTGGCGTTGGTTTGCATCCGCAAGTCGCGACAGGCGAAGAGGGTATTGCCGAGCCTGGTCAGTTGGGCAAGGATCGTCTTGCGCGCGGCGTCCTCGTTCCGGGCGAGTTGCTTGTGGCCTGCGATCTCGACGGTTGCCTCGTTTCCATCTTCGTCGCAACCGGTCAGAGTCAGTCCCTGGGGCTTCTCCGCAAGCGTCATGACGATCTGGATTCTCCGTTGCGCGGCCTTGTCCGTCAGTTTGCCTGAGAAGACGCGGTCGTAGTTGCGATGGATCTCCTGGCCGGCGCGGATGCCGTGCATCTTCTGTGGATAGACCCTGCGACCCTCGACGCGGTTGACGAGTGTGCCGGCCAGCTCGCGTTTTCCATAGAAGAAGCAGAGCCCATCACCATTGTGCAGATCGTGGTCGTCACCGAGGATAAAGCATGACTTCTCCACGCTGGCCACCGTCCCGATGAACTCTCCCCTCGATTTGGGACTGTCGATGGCGCCGAAGCCTGACCGGTCTCCGGCCAGGCCGTAATCTGTGAATCCGCGACTGAACGTCTTGTCGGGATTGGGTTCGAAAGCCAGTTCAGACGACCCCGAAGAGGTTCGTGCGAGTCCCTTTTCCGCCAGGAGAGCATCGAGCTTGCGGCGGTAGAAGCCCACGGTGTTGGCGACGTAGGCAACATCCTTCAGCCGCCCCTCGATCTTGAATGAACTGACCCCGGCGTCGATCAACTCCGCCAGATGGTCGGCCAGATTCAGATCCTTCAGGGACAGCAGGTGGCGGTCGCGGGCCAGAATCTTGCCGCGCCGGTCCTTGAGAGTGTATCGCCGACGGCAGGGCTGGGCGCATTGGCCCCGATTGCCGCTGCGTCCGCCGATGGCGTAGCTCATATAGCACTGGCCGCTGGCGCCGACACACAGGGCGCCGTGAACGAAGCACTCCAATTCGATGGTGGTCGCCCGGCGGATTACGCGGATTTGATCCAGGCTCAGTTCGCGGGCCAGGATCACCCGCGAGAAGCCCACCGCTTCAAGGAACCGCACCTTCTCGACCGTCGCGTTGTGCATCTGCGTGCTGGCAATCAGCGGCACTGGCGGCAGGTCCAGTTCGAGCAGGCCGACGTCCTGAACGATCAGGCCGTCGACGCCGACGCGATGCAGTTCGCCGATCATCCTCTCAGCCCGCGCCAGCTCATCGTCACGCAGCAGCGTGTTCAGCGCGACGTACACCCGGGCGTAATACGGGTGGGCGAAATCCACGATCTGCCGGATTGCCGAGATCGTGTTGCCCGCCGCCTCGCGGGCGCCGAACTGCGGCGCGCCGACGTAGACGGCATCGGCCCCGCAGCGAATCGCGGCCATCGCGACCGGCACATCTCGAGCGGGAGCTAACAGTTCGATCCTGGCGGTCATGGTCGTTGGCTTCGGCCCCTCACCGGGCACATCAGCGGGAGGGCGGCTTGGGTGCGGAGATCGGACACGGCGATTCTATCTGACGAGCCGACCGCAGGTCAGCTTCCGGTCTTGTACGACTCGATGCGCCGGCGGGCCCTCTCTCGCCAGGCGGCCGAGCCATGGGCGGTGAAACACTCGAACGACGCATCTTCGACCAATTCGCCCAGCAACGCCTTACGGTCGGCGGAATTCGCAATCTCCTCGATGATCTGCTTCCGGGCCCATTCGAGCTCGGCCAGGAACAGACCGTGCTGCTCGGTGAAGATCGCTTCGAGTTTGTTGCGAAGGTGGCCGGCATAGGCGGGGCAATAGCCGTCGGTCCCGATGGCTATTTGCAGGTCGCCTCGTCGCACCACGGCCGGAACGAAGAAATCGCACAGGGGCGGGTCGTCGACCACGTTGCAGAGAATTCCCAGTTCCTGGCAGTCGCTGTATACCTGCCGATTGACCTTCTCGTCGTTGGTCGCGGCGATGACCAGCACCGCCTCGGCGATATATTCCTTGGCGTACTTGGCTCGGACCAGTTCGGCGGCGCGCTCGACGCACAGGCCGGTCAGCATGTCGCTCGCCTGGTCGGTCACGATCACCAGGCGCGCACCGGCGTCGAGAAGCACGTGGGCCTTCCGCACGGCGACGGCGCCACCGCCGATGAGCACGACCCGTCGATCTGTCAGATCCAGAAATATCGGATATTTCGGCATAGCGCTGTGGATTATACAGTCGCCGATCCGCTTCGACACGAATTTTCCGGGGCTTTCCCAACAAATCCCTTTCAGCACGTTTTTCCATTCGCAAGGATGGAGCGATGTGTTACACTCGCCGCCTGCGGCATCGCTTATCCAATAGCATAGTCCGGCGCGCTCGATGCAGAGCGGGCCCGGGAGGTCCGATTCAGTGATACAGTTGTGTGCGCCCCTGGCGGAAAAGGATATCCGCCGGCTGAGAGCGGGTGATGAGGTAATCCTTCGCGGCGTGGTGTATACCGCCCGCGACATGGCCCACAAGCGCCTCTGTGCCGCACTCGACGCCGGGGAGGAACTGCCGATCGATCTGGATGGGGCGATTCTCTACTTCGTCGGTCCGACGCCGGCCCGGCCGGGAGCGGTCATCGGCGCCGCCGGTCCGACCACCTCGTCGCGAATGGACCCGTTCAGTCCCAGGCTGATTGCCCACGGCCTGCGGGCGACGATGGGCAAAGGCTATCGCAGCGACGAGGTCCGCCGGGCGTTGCAGCAGCATGGAGCCGTTCACCTCTCGACGCTCGGGGGAGCCGGCGCGCTGCTGAGCAAGCACATCGTCCGCGCCGATGTCGTCGCGTACGAGGATCTGGGCACGGAAGCGATCCGCCGGCTGGAGGTCGTTGATTTCCCTGCGGTGGTGGCATATGATGCCGCCGGGGGCTGTGTGTACGATAGGGTTCGCGATAAGTCCGGAGCACTATGAGATGAAAGCAGCATTGCTTGGACTGATGCAGTCCGGCAAGAGTACGATTTTCTCAGCCATCAGCGGCAAGGCCGTTCCGCCGATCGGAGCCACCGCGATCGAGGAGGCGATCGTGCCGGTTCCGGACAAGCGTCTGGATTGGCTCAACGCCCTCTACAAGCCCAAGAAGAAGACCCTGGCGACCATCGATGTGCTGGATTTGCCGGGTTTCAGTTTCACCGACGAGCACGGTCGCGCCGCGGCCAGACGGCTGATCGGCCAGATCCGCACGACCGACATGTTGATTCTGGTCGTGCGGGCGTTCGACGACCCGAGCGTCGCGGCATACCGCAACAGCGTCGACTGGAAACGCGACCTGGCCGAGCTGCAAACCGAACTGCTCCTGAGCGATCTGGAGCTGGTCACCACGAGGGTCGAGAAGCTGGAAAAGCAGGTCCACAAGCCCACCAAGACGCAGGCGCAGGACAAGGTCGAACTGGCTATCCAACTGAGGTTGCAGGAGGCCATCGAAGCGGAGAAGCCGATCAGTTCCGTGATTCACACCGAAGAGGAACGGGCCATCGTCAAATCCCTTGGCTTCCTGACGCTCAAGCCCATGGCGGCTGTCATCAACGTGGGGGAGGATCAGGCGGGCGAGACGATTGCCGTGGACGGGCCGATCTCGGCGGTGACGATGTGCGCCAAGCTCGAATACGAGCTGGCGCAGTTGGATGCCGAGAGCCGCAAGACCTTCATGGCCGATCTGGGGATCACCGAGTCGGCGGCCGAGAAGTTCGTCCAGATGTGCTATTCGACGCTCGGATTGGTGAGTTTTCTGACGGCGGGGTCCGACGAGGTGCGGGCCTGGCCGATCAAGGACGGCACGGTGGCGGTGGATGCGGCCGGCAAGATCCACAGCGACATCAAACGGGGCTTCATCCGAGCCGAGACGATGGCCTACACCGACCTGAAAGCGCTGGGCGACGAGAAGGCGGTTAAAGCGGCGGGGAAGATGCGGCTGGAAGGCAAAGAATACGTCGTCAAAGACGGCGACATCATCAATTTCCGATTCAATGTATAGGCATACTCGGGTCAGACGGGAGTCGAGCACGGAATGAAAGCAGCGGTGTTGACCGGCGTTCGCCGGATGGAAGTACGTGAGGTTCCCGATCCGAAGATACAGAAGGGGACCGATGTTCTGCTGAGGGTCGAGAAGGTGGGGGTCTGCGGCTCGGACGTTCACTACTTCGAGACCGGGCGAATCGGTTCGCAGGTCGTGCAGTTCCCGTTCATCGTCGGCCATGAGTGTGCAGCGACGGTCGCGAAGGTCGGCCCCGACGTCAAGAGCCTCAAGGTAGGGCAGGAGGTGGTGATCGAGCCGGCGGTGTCCTGTCACGCCTGTGCGCAGTGCAAGGCTGGTCGCGAGAACACCTGCTTCAATCTGCGTTTTCTCGGCACGCCCGGTCAGGGCAACGGGTGCCTGTCGCAGTACATCGTAATGCCCGAGGAATGCTGTCTGCCGACGCACGACAGGATTTCCATCGAGCAGGGGGTGCTCTGCGAGCCTCTGGCAATCGCCGTCTACGCGGTCAAACAATCGCGTCCGGCCAAGGGGGCGGACGTCGCGGTGCTGGGCGCCGGGCCCATTGGGCTGTGCTGTCTGGTCAGTGCCAGGGCCGCCGGCGTCGGGGCGTGCTACATGACCGAGAAGATCGACGAGCGAGTGGAGATCGCCAGGAAGGCAGGAGCCGCCTGGGTCGGCAATCCGCTCAAGGAGGATGTGGTCGCGGCGATCCTTCGGCATAAACCTTCCGGAATGGATGTCGTGTACGAATGCGCGGGCCAGCAGGAAACGATCGACCAGGCGGTCGATCTGCTCAAGCCGGGCGGCAAGCTCCTGCTCATCGGTATTCCTCGCGAAGACCGCATTTCGCTGTCGATCGACAAAATCCGCCGCAAGGAAGTAACGATCATCAACGTGCGCCGTCAAAACAAGTGTACGCACGAAGCGATGGATCTGGTCGCGTCGGGTGCAGCAGGCGTCGATTTCATGGTGACGCACCGGTTCAGGCTTGAGCGGGTTCAGGAGGCCTTTGAGCTGGTGGCCGGATACAGAGACGGCGTCGTTAAGGCGATGATCGAGATGTGATTGCCTGGATCGCTCCGTGGCAGCGGCAGGTGGCGAGGGCAGGCCGGAGGGTATAGTGGCGTTTCTACGCCGGGTGGTGCATGGGGTCACACTCGGGGGTTTCAGGTCCAGTGTGCGTCGGGAGATGGGATGGTCGGTCGGGTCAAGCAGGCGTCTATCATCAGTATCGGCAACGAGGTTCTCAGCGGCCATACCGTCGACACGAATGCGGCGTATATCGAACGGCAGTTGCGGTTGATCGGCGTCCCGACGGCCAGTTCATATACGGTAGCCGATCTCCAGCCGGCGATTGTCCGCGCCCTGAGGCTGGCCGCCGAGGAGGCGGACATTGTCATTGCCACCGGAGGGTTGGGCCCGACCGACGACGATCTGACGCGGGAAGGCTTTGCCGAGTTCCTGGGGGTCGAGCTGGAACTCCGGGAGGACCTGCTTGTCAGAATAAGTGAGATGTTCCAGAGGCGTGGTGTGCCGATGGTGCGCAAGAATGCGGGCCAGGCCCGGATCCCGAAGGGGGCTGACGTTGTGCCCAACGAGTGGGGGACAGCTCCGGGGATCGTCGCCGAGAAGGATGGCAAGGTCTTCTTCGCTCTTCCCGGCGTCCCGCGAGAGATGGAGCAAATGCTGGCGGCTTCGGTCCTTCCGAGACTGCGGGCGGTGGCGCCGTCTCAGGCGGTGGTGGTCAGAAGGCTCAGGTGCTTCGGCGCCGGCGAATCGACGATCGCCGAAATGATTGGCGACGCGATGCTCCGGGACCACAATCCGCTGGTCAATTGCACGGCTCATACGGGGGTAATCACGCTGGAGATTGTTGCCACCACGCAGACCGTAGCCGAGGCCGAGAATCTGGCCCAGTGCCAGGAGACCAGGCTGCGCGGCCTCCTGGGGCCGCTGGTCTATGGCGTGGGCGAGGAGACCCTGGCCGAGGTCGTCGGTCGGCAGTTGCAGCGGCAGGGCAAGACGCTGGCGGTGGCGGAGTCCTGCACGGGAGGGCTTCTCGCCAAGCTGATCACCGATGTTCCGGGGGCCAGCCGGTACTTCACGCGCGGGTGGGTGACGTACAGCAATGAAGCCAAGATAGACGAATTGGGGGTGCCGCCGGAGTTGATCGCCAGACACGGCGCGGTCAGTGAGGAGGTGGCACAAGCCATGGCGCGAGGCGCCCGGGCTCGGGCCGGCACTGACTATGCGATTGGCATAACCGGCATCGCCGGCCCAGACGGTGGGACCGACGAGAAGCCGGTCGGCCTTGTGTATGTCTGTTCCGACTTTGAAGGGCAGGTGCACACGGTGCGCCAGGTGTTCCCGTGGGAACGCAGTTACGTGCGGCTGCGCGCCGCACAGACCGCGCTGGATATCCTGCGACGCGGACTGGACCGTTGACTTGCCTGGGAAGAACTGATAAAATGAACAGGGATGGGTTGATGCTGCACATGAGGTTTGTATGACCAAGGAACGCAGGCGCTTAGGGGAAATCCTCTACAAGGCAGGGCTTGTCAAGAAGGAGGCCCTTATCGATGCAATCAAGACCGGCAAGTCCAATAACAAGCGGCTTGGCCAGGTCTTGCTTGACATGAAGCTCATCGATGAGGACACCCTTGCCAAAGCCCTGGCCAAGCAGTTTGGGCTCAAGTATGTCGACTTGGACCAGGTTACGGTCCCTTCGGACGCGGTGAAGATCGTCCCGGAGGACCTGATCCGTCGCCACGGCATTCTGCCTCTGAGCGTGGCCAACGGCCGTTTGAAGCTGATCATCGGCGATCCGATGGACCTGGACATGATGGATTCCGTCCGGTTGCGTCTGAATACCGAGTTGGAGTGCTATCTGGCCAGTCCGAAGAAGATCCGCGCCTATATCGACGGTTCGCTCGAGCAGGAGGTGGACAAGCCGGAGGATGACCGGCTGACGCACAGCATTGACGCCACGGCCGCCGAACTGGCGGAAGTGGGGCGTGAGCTGGCGGCCGAGGCGCAGCGCGCTCAGGCGGCCGATGCCGACGACGAGGGGCCGATCATCCGGCTTGTGAATCTCATCATCGATACCGCTTACCACATGCGAGCCAGCGATATTCACGTCGAGCCGATGGCCGACCGTGTCCGCATCCGGTATCGCGTCGACGGCGTCTGCCTCGAAAAAGACAACATCCCGAAGAACATGCAGGCGCCGCTGGTCACGCGTCTGAAGATTCTCTCCGGCATGGATATTGCCGAGAAACGGCTGCCACAGGACGGTCGTATCAAGCGGAACATCGGCGGCCAGGACATCGATTTCCGCGTCTCTTCCCTGCCGGGAAACCACGGGCCCAGCGTGGTTCTTCGTATTCTCAGGCCGGACGCGGTCAATATCGGTATCGAATCGCTCGGATTTGAGCAGGACAACTACGAGACGTTCCAGCGCATCATCAAGCGTCCCAACGGCATCTTCCTGGTGACCGGCCCGACCGGTAGCGGCAAGACCACGACGCTGTATGCCGCCTTGCAGGAGTTGAACAAACCGGATAAGAAGATCATCACCGCCGAGGACCCTGTCGAGTATATGTTTGCCGGGATGAATCAGTGCCAGGTGAAGGAAGAGATCGGTCTGACATTTGACCGGATCCTTCGATCCATGCTGCGTCAGGCGCCGAACATCATCCTCGTCGGCGAAATCCGCGATAGCGAAGTGGCCGATATCGCCATCCAGGCCGCTCTGACAGGCCACCTGGTGTTCAGCACGCTGCACACCAACGACGCCTGCGGCGCGATCACCCGTTTGATCGACATGGGGGTCAAGCCGTTCCTGGTGGCCAGTTCGATTCAGGCCATCATGGCCCAGCGACTGATCCGCGTCATCTGCAAGAAGTGCAAAGTGGTGGACGAGCATCCCAATCCGCACCATCTGCGGCTGGTGGGTATCGATCCGGAGGAAACTAAGAAACGCCCGGTCTACAAGGGAGCCGGCTGTCCGGCGTGCCACAACACGGGCTACAAGGGTCGGCTCGGCATCTTCGAAATGCTCGAGATGAACGCGGAAATGCGCGAACTGGCGTTCAAACGCGCCACGACGACGGAGTTGCGGAAGGCGGCCAAGAACGCCGGGATGCGAGGACTGGCAGAGGATGGTAAGCTGAAGATTTTCAAAGGAACCACCACGGCCGAAGAGGTTTCCCGAATCGCTCAGACCGAGGGTATGGTAGAAGAATAACCGTTTTTTTGGCAAAGGATCACCAGATGGCGACAGTGAACATGGACAGGCTTCTGCAAGCGTGTGTTTCGCAGGGGGCCTCGGATATTCACATCTCGGTGGGACGGCCACCGGTGCTTCGCATCGATGGGCATCTTCGTTCGCTGGAGACGAAGGTTCTGGAGCCCGATGATACAGTAGCCCTGATGAAGAGCATTACGCCGGAACGATGCGAGCAGGAGATTCAGGAGGAAGGGGGCACGGATTTTGGCTTCGCCTTCGGCGATGCGGCGAGATTCCGTGTGTCCGTGTTCAAGCAGAAGGGCAATATTTCCATCGTCCTGCGGCAGATCCCCAACAAGCTCCTGACTTTTGAACAGCTCGGCTTGCCCAAGATCTGTGCGGCACTCTGCCGCCGTCCTCGCGGGCTTTTTCTTGTTACCGGTCCGACGGGAAGCGGCAAGACCACAACGCTGGCGACGATGATCAACTACATCAACGAGAATTTCGATCGACACATCGTGACGGTGGAAGACCCGATCGAGTACTACCAGCCACATAAGAAATCGATCATCAACCAGCGTGAAGTAGGCGTGGACGTGCCCAGCTTCGCCGAGGCCCTCCGACGCGTGCTCCGTCAGGACCCCGACGTGATTCTCGTCGGCGAATTGCGCGACCTCGAAACGATCGAGGCGGCGGTCCGTGCAGCGGAAACGGGCCACTTGGTGTTCAGCACGGTCCACACGACCAGTGCCGCAGGTACCATAAACCGTATTATTGACGTGTTCCCGGTGGACCAGCAGGAACAGATCCGAATCCAGTTGGCGGGCAATCTGCTTGCGGTGCTCAGCCAGGCACTCTGTCCGCTGGCTTCGGGTCGCGGCCGAATCGCCGCCTACGAATTCCTTGTGGTGACGCCGGCCATTGCCAACCTGATCCGGGAGAACAAGACCTACCGCATTGATTCCAGCATCCAGACGGGCAAGAAGCTCGGCATGCAATTGCTGGATGAGCATCTCTGGAACCTCTACGACTCCGGCAAGATCACGCTTGAGGAGATGCTCGACAAGGGCCGGGGTCCGGGAGCGCTCCAAGAGAAGGCGCTGGCCAAGATCGCCTCGGCCAGAGGAAAGATGAAGAAGAAGGCTGCCGAGGCGGCCCAGGAACTGGAAGACATGGGACCGATCCTCAAGACGTAAAGGTCCGAAAAGTCTGCGACACACGAGCGGTTATTCCACGCGTAACGGGGTGGCCACAAACACGTCTATAGGACATAGGCTTACACGCTGTCTGGTTGTCGGGGCTGCAAGACTGAGCCGTATTGCGCCTCATTAACCAGGTGTCCCATTTCTAATTTTTGGAGAAATAACTGTTTACTTTGCTATAATCGGGACGTAGAAGAGATAGAGAGGCTTTAAGGGCTTTGAGCTATGGGCAAAAGCAAAACAGCTATCAAGCTCCCTCCGGTTGAGCAGTTGCGTGGCCGGCCCCTGGGGCGAATCCTGATGAAGATGGGGATCCTCAGTCGGGAGAAGGTCCACGAGTGCCTCACCATCCAGAAGCAGCGAGGCGGAGGCGTCCGGATCGGCGAGATCTTCCTCGAACTCGGGCTGATCGATGAGACGCAGTTGCAGGTGGCCCTGGCGGCCAAGCGAGGGATGGAGTACGTCAACATCGACGGACTGGATGTTCCGCAGGAGGTCATCGACAAGGTCCCTGCGCAGACCGCGACGAGCTATCATATTGTTCCAATTGAGTACAACAAGGCAAAGAATGAGTTGGTCGTCGTGCTTGACAATGTCGACAACTTCCGGGCGACGGACGACCTGAGGACGTTGATGGGGTTTTCCGTCACGGCGAAAATGACCGACCGGGATGCCCTTGAGGCGGCGCTGAAGAAGTACTACGAGTCGGAAGATGACAACATCACGGAGCTGATCGACGAGATCCAGTCGGATGCGTTTCTGGCGGAATTCGACGGACGAAATCAGAGCATCGACCTGGATGAGCTGAAGGAGCTGTCGGAGTCCAACCCTGTCAAGAAGCTGCTGAACCTGGTGCTCCTGCAGGCGATTCGAGACAAGGCGTCGGACATTCACTTCGAGCCGTTCGAGACCGAATACAAGATGCGGTATCGTATCGACGGCGTTCTGTACGAGATGATCCCGCCTCCGAAGTACATTGCCGCGGCCCTGAGCTCCCGAATCAAGGTCATGGCGAACCTGGACATCGCCGAGCGAAGACTGCCGCAGGACGGTCGCATTTCGCTCTCGGTCCAGGGCAATCCGATCGATCTGCGTGTCAGCGTGCTTCCGACGATGTTCGGGGAGAGCGTCGTGCTTCGTGTGCTGGACCGCAGTCAGGTGAGCTTCGACCTGGAGAAGCTGGGGTTCCAGCCGGAAGACCTGAAGCTGGTGCGGCAGCTCATCAACAGGCCGAACGGGATCATCATCGTGACGGGTCCGACCGGTTCCGGAAAGACCACCACCCTCTATTCGGCCTTGAGTGAGTTGAACACGATTGACAGTAAGATCATCACGACCGAAGACCCGGTGGAGTACGATCTCGACGGTCTCATCCAGGTCCAGATGAAGCCGGACATCGGGCTGACCTTTGCCCGGTGCCTGCGTTCGATTCTGCGACAGGACCCTGACATCGTGCTCGTCGGTGAGATTCGTGACCATGAAACCGCTGAAATCGCGGCCCAGGCGTCGCTGACCGGCCACCTGGTGTTCACCACGCTGCACACCAACGACGCGCCGAGTTCCGTCGCCCGTCTGCTCGACCTGGGCGTCGAGCCGTTCCTTATCACCGCGACGATCGAAGGCGTCGTCGCCCAGCGTCTGGTCCGTCGGATCTGCACCAAGTGCAAGACCCCCTACGAACCGGACGAGGCCCAGTTGAAAGAACTGAGTCTGACGGAAGAGGAAATCGCCGGCCGGAAGTTCTATTATGGAAAAGGGTGCAGCAAGTGCAACGGGACCGGCTATAAGGGTCGAACCGGCGTCTATGAAATCATGATCTTCAACGACGAAATCCGCGACCTGATCATGAATCGCGCCTCGACGAATGTCCTGCGTGTGGCGGCCCAGAAGGCGGGCATGAGACCGCTGCGTTACAACGGTTTGATCGCGGTGTTCGACGGCATCACCACAATCGACGAGATCGCCAAGGAAACGATCACGGAAAGCTAAGGCGCTGGCCGTGTGGAGCTCAGGATGGTTGCGTTCAAGTGAGGTAGGAACATGCCTGTCTTTCAATATGTAGCGTTGGATTCCCAGGGGGTCGAGATCAAGGACGAGATCGAGGCCCTCAGCGAGAAGGAAGCCATCAGCAAGATCCGCAACATGGGGTACTTCCCCACGAAGGTCCGCTCGAAGACGGCGACGAAGCAGGTGGGCAAGACCGCGGCAAAGACGCGGGCCCGCCGGGGGGCCAGGGCGAAGGTCAAGGTCAAATACGTCACGGAGTTCGCGCGGCAGCTTTCGACGCTCCAGGATGCGGGTTTGCCGATCCTTCGGTCTCTGCGCATCCTCGAAGAGCAGCAGAAATCGGGCGCCTTCAAGCGGATCATCGGGTACGTGGCGGACGAGATCGAGGGCGGTACGACGCTCTCGGAGGCCATGGCGAAGTTCCCGCGGTGTTTCGACCGTCTGTTCGTGAACATGGTGGCGGCCGGCGAGGCGGGCGGCGTGCTCGACCTGATTCTGGCGCGTATCGCCGACTTCAAGGAGAAGGCCATCCGCCTGAAGGGTCGTGTCAAGAGCGCCATGATCTACCCGATCGTGGTGCTCACGGCCGCGTTTCTGATCCTGCTGGGCCTGATGATGTTTGTGATCCCGCAGTTTGAAAGCGTGCTCAAGGAGATGGTCGGAGGCTCCTTGAACCCCATCACGACGGCCGTGCTGGGCATCAGCGCGTGGATCGCCTACCGGTACGGCTGGGCGTGGATGATCGCGACCCCGATTGCCATCATCATCACCCTGCGGATCATCCGGAGGTTCCAGGCGGGACGCATGGTGTTGGATAGCATCAATCTGCGGATGCCGGTGGTCGGGCAGTTGTCCAGTAAGGTCTCCATCACGCGATGGACGCGAACCCTCGGGACGCTGATCAGCGCCGGCGTGCCGATTCTCGACGCCATCAACGTGACGCGTGAGACGGCAGGCAACGAGGTCTATGCGAAGCTGCTGGGCAACATCCACAACTCGATCCGGCAGGGGGACACCTTCGCCGCGCCGCTCCGCCAGTCCAAGACCATCGACTTGCTGGTCAGCAACATGGTGGCGGTCGGCGAAGAGACCGGAGACCTCGACAAGATGTTGCTGAAAGTGGCGGACAATTACGACGAGCAGGTGGATGTGCTGGTCGGCGGTTTGATGTCCATGCTGGAGCCGATCATGATCATCGGGCTCGGCGGCATGGTGGGTGTGATCGTCGTGGCGGTGTTCCTGCCGATGATTCAGGTCATCACCAGCTTGAGTGCTACCGGCAGCTAATCGGCTCTCGACCGAGATTCAGGCAATCATGTATCTTAAAAGGAGAACAGAAATGAGACCAGTCGCCAACCCAGCCAGAACGCCGAGGGCGTTCACGATCGTCGAGCTGCTGACCGTGATGAGCATCATCGTCATCCTGATCGGCCTGCTCGTACCGGCCTTGAACAAGGCCAAGAAGTTCGCCACCAACGTCAAGCAGATGGCGCAATTGCGCAGCATCGACGCCGCCATCGAGCTGTTCAGCAACGAATTCGGCGGCTACCCGGATTCCGGCTCGCTCGATCCGACTGGCGCTCCATACTGTGGCTCGATGAGACTGGCGGAAGCCATCATGGGCAAAGACCTGCTCGGCTGTCACGCGAACACCCTGTTCCGTCGCGACGGTCTGGGCCCCGGCGGCGTGCAGTTGTATCCACCCAATCCGACGGCCGCAAACTTGTCGGCGCGGAAGGGGCCCTACCTGCAAGCGGAGAATGCCAATGCCTACCGGCTGAGACAGATCTATGGCGACGGTGGGGCCGGCTCGTTCCTGCCCGACACGTTCGTGCTGTGTGACGTGTACGAACGCCAGATGGCCTCGGGCGAGAAGACGGGTATGCCGATCCTGTACTACAAGGCCAACACCGCCAACAATCTCCACGATCCGAACGTGGCGTCGTCTATGACCATCACGGACAGCCGGGGGAACATCTATAACTACCATGACAATCAGGCGCTGCTCACGTTGGGCAAGCCCTGGGAGGCCTCGGGTTCCACCGCGACGCCCCACAATCTGACCGACCCGCTTCGGTTCTTCCGCAACACGCGTAGCGACAAGATCAGCACGACGGACCGGCCGTACAGGCCCGATTCGTACATCCTGATCTCGGCCGGCTGGGACGGCGAGTATGGCACCGCCGACGACATCTGCAACTTTGAGTGGAAGTACCGGGAATAGCGTTCCATCGACCGACATCCTTGGACCTGTTGTCGGGACGGATTGCCTGATCCAGCCGAGGCAGCGCGACGAGCATTGGACGGAAACCGTCGGTATTGAAAGAGGACGATCGTGAAACCGAAAAGGTCAGGTTTGACACTGGTGGAGATCCTGGTGGTGGTGGGAATCATCGCCATCCTCACGGGGATGCTCCTGCCGGCCATCGGCATGGTCAGGAAGACGGCCCGGGAGGCCAAGCAGAAGGTGCAGTTTACGGCCATCGATCTGGCCCTGGCGACGTTCAAGAACGACTACGGGAGTCTGCCGCCCTCTGACCGTTACACGTGGCTGCGTGACACGCAGCAGACGGAGAACTCCTCGGGCGCCCAGAAACTGGCGGAGGCCCTGCTCGGCTGGGACCTGCTGGGCTTCCACCCGGATTCGGGCTGGCGCGCCGACGGGATGAACCGCTGGCCCTATCGTGTCGGGACGACGACCCACGGGGAAGGGACCTATTTCCTCTACGACCGGACGGTCGAGTACGACATGAACAAGAGGAAGTCCCGCTACCTGGATCTGGATACGGCCAACGCCGTGCGACTGGGCGTGGCCGGCAACCAGGATGGGTTGTTCGATCTGGGAGCGGTCGGGGTACCGCTGGCGGCGAATACCTTCGTTCTCGGAGACGTCTTCGGCAAAGGAAAGGACGTAACGCTTCTGGATGGATCGCGTCGCAAGTCCGGCCTGCCCGTGCTCTACTATCGCGCGAACCCCTCGGAGAAAGTCCGGGAGAACATCTACGACAGCCGGGACAACGACTATCTCATCGTCGCCAAGGAGCAGATCGACCTGGCACAGCGGGGAACGGCTCCGTTGAGAGCCCCCGGGCGGTTCTGGAACCCGTTGGCGGGCTCGGTGGCCACGTTCTACGACTTCATCACCGACTGGCGGGCCTCGACGCAGAATTTTCCGGTCCCGCACAAGGGCGATTCCTACATCCTGATCTCGGCGGGCTACGACGGTTTCTACGGCACCGACGACGACGTCTGCAATTTCCAGCGGTAGGTCGGGTCGGTTGCGGCGGCGGTCTGAAGCCATGACGAATGCAAGACGACATGTTGGACTGAGCCTCGTGGAGATGCTGGTCGTGGTGGCCATCGTCGCGGTGGTGGCCGGCATGGTGGTGATGCTGACGCTGCGGATGAGCAATCAGGCCAAGGAGCGCGACCTGGCCAGCGCGTTTGCACTGTTCAGGAGCGCCTTGCAGGAGTACCGGGAAGAAACGGGCGAGTTTCCGCCCCAGCCGGAACTGGATTATGCCAACGCGGCGGTGCACATGCGGGAATTGTACGGGCGGCTGATGGCCGAGCCGGCCTCACGCCAGGTTCTGGCGCATCTGCCGAGTTTCCCGAGGCAGGGCGACCAGCCCGACCCGCATGTCGCCGAGGTCCGCGACCCGTGGGGAACAGTGTTGGATTATCGCTACGGACCGGATGACGATCTTCCGGAACTGCTCTCGGCAGGACCGGACAAAGAGTTCGGAACCGAAGACGACATCAGCAGCAGACCCGGCTGACGAAGAAGCACATGACCAGAGAGGGTATGGGGGCAGGCATGCCCCGCAGGCGTTCGCCTTGAATGGGCCGACTTCGGCTCGATGTGAAACGGAAGCTTATGAATTGCCAAGCGCACAACAAGGGTGGTCTGACGCTGATCGAGATGACGCTGGTGATCGCGACCATCGCGCTGTTGGTGGGCTTCGGGCTTCCGGCGTTGCGGTCGCTGGTTCATTCGTTCGAATCGCAGAGCGGCACGCGCAGCATGATCAGTGCCGCCCTCAGCTCCGCGCGGGCCATGGCCGTGAGGAATCAGAAATACACCGGCGTACGATTTCAGAAGCTGTGCCGATCGAGGGATTCGCAGAACCCGCTGATCGGCGTAGTGGATGCGCCGCAATACATGATCTTTATCGTGCATGAAGAGCCGAAGAACATAGGGGGATTGGCCATCGGTTTCCGAGCGGTGGAGGGTCTGGAACCGGTGAAGCTGCCCGATACCGTGGGGGTCCTGGACCTCAGCCAGCTCGCGGCCGACAGCGATATCGACGAAGAGCACGAGTTGAACGACGCCTCGGCGTTTTCGATTTTGTTCTCACCCTCGGGCAAGCTGGTGGTGCGCGAAGTGCGTGTCCGCAATCGGGACGGGTACAGCCTGCCCAGCAACGAAAGCGGGTCGAGCAAAGTGTCCCTGGACCAGGTGTTCAACTCCGCTGTGAATATCACCGAATACGGTCGGGGCATGTTCATTCAGGACGACTACTCCGCGCGCAATCCCTCGCCGGGAAACGGGGCCGATTACGGTCTCGGCCGGGAGATGAGCCGCACGAGTTTCGTCATCTGCGATCACCAGCGTCTGGCGGATCTGTTCCAAAGGAAGGTCGTGTGGTCGGAGTATCTGTCGGGACTATCGGGCGACGGCGTGGTGTACGTGAGCCCCCATACGGGGACGTTGATCTCATCCGAATGATTGGGCGATATGAAGAAGCAACCGCGACAAGACGGTTTTTCCCTTCTGGAGACGCTGCTGGCCGTCAGCACTCTGGCGGTTGGCATGGTGTTTGTCGCCGGCACGTTCATGGCGGGCATCTACTTCACGTCGCTGTCGACGGAACGGACGATTGCCGCGGTGGCGAGCGACGAGGCGTTGGTGAAGATTCGCCTGTACGGTCTCGATCCGTCCGATCCGAATCTGGAGACCGACGAGTTTGTGTCCTACGAGAAGCTCACGACGATCCCGACCGACGAGTTCCTGTATCCGTCGCTCGCCGGCGATACGGCCAGGCAGTACTCCTGGAGGGCTCTGTGCAAGCGTCTGGGAGCCGACAGTCACCTGGTTCAGGTCACGGTGTTCGTCTGTCGCCACGCCGGGGCCGATGCTCGGTATTGGGTGCGCGCCTCCGGCGATGGTTTCCCGAATCTGGAGCAGGGCGACCTGCCTCGACCGCTGCGCATCCGGGTGACCCAGGAGGCGGGCTTGGCAGAAGATGAAGTGTCGATCATCGACTCAGTGACCTCGGACCAGATCGACGAGAACACGTTCGCCAACGACGGCGCCACGCTTCTCGACGACCAGACAGGGCAGATCTATCGGGTGCTTCAGCGATACCGCGAACCTCCCGAACGGATCAAACTGGATCGTCCGTGGACCGGCGGCGACATCGCGGCATCGGCGGGGGGGTGGGTCTGGGTGGTTCCACCACCGGTGGCGGGCGGACGAAGTCCTCTGGTGGCAGTTTATCAGAAGGTCCTGCGGTTTTAGAGCGATAGAATGCGAAGAGCCTTTACATTGATCGAACTGGTGGTGGCGCTGGGCATTCTGGCGGTGGTCATGTCGTTCGCCAGCGTGATCTTCCGGGTGAGCATTGACTCGCACCGGGTCGCCCTGGCCAACGCCGAGATCATGCAGAAGCTCCGCGTGATCACCGAACAGCTCGACGCCGACTTCCAGGGATGGCGCAAGGACGGAGACCTGTTCATCATCTGGGACGCCGAGCGCAAGAGCGACTACAGCGGTCCGAATGCGAACGATCCGTTGGCCTTCGAGCGATTCGACCGGATCATGTTCTTCACCACGGGGGATTTCCAGACGTACAAAGCCGATCCTGCCGTCCGCGGCAACGTGGCACGTGTCTGCTATACCCTCGTGAGCAGACCGGCCGACAATGCGGTCGGACGGTTGCGGCCACAGGAGCAGGAGCCGGCCGAGCGGATGCTGGCGCGAACGGTGCACATCCTCGTGCCCACGGCGGACCCCGACGACAAACTCGACACCGGTTCGTTTACCGACGAGCAATGGCGGGAATGGAACAGCAGCCTCGAATACGACAACATCTCGTTGCAGGAGTGGATGCAGATTCCCAGGGCCGAGAAGATCGACATTCTGTCCGTGGTGGGTGACGTTACGATTGCCGGCGCCGCTACCAGTACGACGAGCGAAGCCGCCCGCGGCGTCGTGATCGACCTGTCTCAGCCGGACCCCGTGCACGCGCTGCTATGCGACGGCGTGGGGCAGTTTGCCGTCCAGGGCTGGAACGACACGGAGCAGCGATGGATGCCGGAGGTCAATCCGGACGGCGACGAAGAGCTGGACGATGACTCCGATTTCCTCCTGGAGGGTGACGATCTGGATCCGAACGACAACCCCGGAATCTGGTATCCGCGCGGCGCGGTGACGCTGCGGGACGTCACGTATGAGGCCTCGCGTATCGACGAGGCGCATCTGCACGAAATCCCCGGCCTGGGACGCGCCCTGAAATTCACCTTCACCCTGTACGACTCGAAAGGGCTTCTCACGGGCGGCAGGACGTTCACACACATAGTCTATTTGGACGACTGACGGGGGAACGGATGGCGGCATGGGCAAGACAATCCTCGGCGGACTCTCGTCCGGGTTCGGCGTTGATCCTCACGGTGGTTCTCACGAGCCTGCTGGCGATCGTGGGCGTTCTGTTCATCATGACGGCGCGGATCGACCGGATGGCCGCGTCGGCGGCGGCGGAGAATCAGCAGCTCAGCCTGGCGGTCGAGACACTCGTGGCCCAGATCGGCGAGATGCTGATTGCCGACACACCCGGTGTTTCAGGCGATCCGGAGTACTGGGATTTCCCGGACGCGAACGATCCGTGGCTGGCGGACCTGGAGCCTTATCGGTCGGGTTCTGACTACTACTGGCGGCAGATCAGTCGTATCGCCGACATCAATGCGGCCGACGCAAGAAACGTGCGAATCCGTGTCATCGGGGATCGAGACGTCATCGACGTCAATATGACCGGGACCAACGCCGACGCCAGCGGAGACGGCGTGGGAGATGCACGGTGGTTCAAGGTGCCTGACATCACGTCGAGCCGAGGCAGGCCGGTCTACGCCGCCGTTCGGATCATCGACAACTCCGCCATGCTGAACGTCAACACAGGCTATTGGTTCGATCCGAACCGGCCCGACTCCGCCAGCGTCGATGGAAACAGCGTCCAGCAGATCAATGTGATCGCCTTGGCGGGGGACCGTAACAGCACGCCGGCGGACCGGCAAAATCACGCGGCGGCGCTGCTGGCGGAGCGCCGAATCGATCCGACCCAGGGCTTGAGGGGATATGAGCAGTGGGTGATCTGGCAATACGGCCGATCGGATCCGAACAGCCCGTATCGCACGTTCGATCTGTCGGATGAGCTGGAGTTGCGCTATCGGTTCCTGCTCAATCACGCGGACATCGACGCGCGCATCGAAACGTGGGGACGCTTCAAGCCCCGTACGATCTCCACGCCTGTGGATTCGGCGGGCGAGGCGCTCGACAGCTGGTTTGCCCGGGTCCGCGACGACGGGACGCTCGATCCCAATTACGCGTACCGGCATCTGGCCACGACGTACAACATGGACCGGATTATCACGCCCAGACCGATCGAGGTCGGCTCGGTGACGCTGCGCAAGAAGGTGAATGTCAACAGCGCCGACGAGAACGCCATTCGCGACGCCATTGTCACCGCACTGAGCGGGGCCGGCCGCGATGCGAATGTCGTCAGTGCCGATTCCGCCCAGCTTGTCGCCAACCTGCGGGACTACATTGACGACGATGACGTCGTCACGGCCATCGCCGCTCCCGGCAGTTCCGGTGCGCACTACTACGGTTTCGAGCAGCCCTGCATCTATATCTCCGAAATCGCCTACCGCGGGGTGACGGACGCGACCGGTGTGGTTCACACTTCGACGGCCATCGAACTCTCCAAACCATACTTCGAAGACAGGGATCCGCAGCCCGGCCAATGGCGTCTGACGATCGTGGACGACGGCGGGTCCAGACACGTGCCGATTGTGTGGTCGGGGACCCGACGTTTTCATGTCATTCTCAATGAGGACCCGATAGCGGAGCTATTCAACGACAGTGGGTTCTCCGATCCGGATCCGGAAGATGCCCTCCAGCGGTATGGGTATCGCCCGAGCGCGTACGCCAATCCCACGGCCCAGATCGATCCCAACGGCTTCGCGCAGGGAGCCAGGATATCGCTCGAACGGTACGTCGAGCAGACGGATACGTGGACGACGGTCGATCACACGAGGGTGGGGACCGGCTGGATGGCGCCCGACCAGGGGGCCCGCAGTCTCCAGCGAGACATCTCGCCCGGCAAGTGCATCCGCAAACTCTGGAGTGAAATCGCGACGGATTCTCCGGGGCTTGGTCATGCCACAGGCAATTACGTGGATCCCGATGAAGGTGTCATCCAGGCCCACCCGGCGAACCGGCCGCTGAAGAACATCGGCGAACTGGGAATGCTCTTTGCCACCAGCGCCTCCGGCGTCACCCGCGACGATACGGCGGCCGGCGTGTTGCTGGACCTTGCCCGGCCGGACTACGCGGAATTGCTGAACTACCTGACCGTCCTCGATCCGACCGAGCATGGCCGATCCGCCGACGAGACGCGCATCATGGGACGGATCAACATCAACACGGCGCCGTGGTTTGTGATCGCGCAGTTGCCGTGGATGCAGTATCAGCCCAATGGACAGCCCACCTTCGCGCGGGCCCAGGCAATCGTGGAATACCGCGAGCAGCACGGTCCCTTCCGCAGTCCCGCCGGCTTGTTGCAGGTTCCGGAAATGCGGCAACTGGGCAGCGACGGGCTCGACAATCTGCACGAGGACGACCCGCGCGGCCCCGATGTCACCTATGACCGGGTGCGCGACGATCTGGAGGAACGCGACGTGCTCTTCACGCGAGTCAGCGACTTGGTGACGGTGCGCAGCGACGTCTTCACGGCGTATATCCTGGTGCGGATCGGCGTCAACGGGCCGCAGAAACGAATGATGGCCATCCTCGACCGGAGTCAGACGAGCGAGGCAAATCCAAGAGCGAGACTGGTCTCGCTGTATCCGGTTCCCGATCCGCGATAGGATCTACGCGCCGATCCACTCGACGAGCCTGGGATGCACTTTCCTGTTGGCGACGAGCACATCGAAGGCGTGTCCCTCGTAGTTGTCCAGGTCCACGGGGAACAGGGGTCTGCCCCTCCAGTCGGTCGCGATCGCTCCGGCGGCCTCGGCGATCATGACTCCGGCGGCGATGTCCCACAGCTTCGGCGTGCAGACCACGGTGCCGATCAATCCTCCTGCGGCCACGTACGCCAGTTGCAGCGCGGTCGTTCCGAAGTTGCGGAATCGCGACTGGCGAATGATGCGAGCGACCCAGCTCGGCAGCGGGTCGCCGAAGTGGCTGTCCAGCCCGATGCTGTTCACGGCGGCGATGTCGTCCTGGCCGGTCTCGATGCGTCGGCCGTTGAGCTGGGCTTCTCCTCCTTTGACCGCCGTGTACATCGATTCGGTGGCGGGGTCGAAGACGACGCCGGCGATCGGCCGGCCCTCGTAGAGGACGCCGATGCTGACCGTGAAGATCGGAATGGCGTGAGCGAAGTTGTTCGTCCCGTCGATCGGGTCGATCACCCACCAGATGGCCGGCTCGCCGCGAGGGGCGCGCTTGAAGATCCTTCCCGGTTCACCTTCTTCGGCGATGAAACCGTGGTCGGGGAAGCTCTCCTTGATGCGGTCGACGATGAGCTGCTGGCAATGCCGGTCGGCGTCGGTGACCAGCTCGGTCGGATTCTTCAAGGTGGCCTTGACGTAGTTCATTTCCTCCATCGCGTGCTGACCCGCGAGCCGGGCGGCGACAATGGCTGTCTCGAGAATCTGGCTTAACGCCTGCTGTTCCAAGCACATACCGGGCTACCTCTTCGTTATCGTTGACAGGGGTGTTGACTCCTTCTATTCTACTGTCGCTATGCTGACACGCCAATCGGCAAATGCCGCCAAACTCACCCGTGGCGCAACGGCTTCGGAGCGCCGTGTGGCCTTGGGGATATCGTTGTCGATTCTCTCGCTCTTCGCGGGCCTGTGGGTCCTTCAGCGACGTGGTTTCGACTTCGGGCTGCTTTTCAACCCGTGCGGTTTCAGGCAGCGGACGGGATGGCCCTGTCCGGCCTGCGGCATGACGACCTCCGTGCTCGCCTTTGCGCGAGGGCAATTGTTGGATGCGTTTTACATTCAGCCGGCCGCCGCGTTTCTGTGCAGTGTCCTCGTGCTGACGGCATTTTTGGCTTTTCTGACGGCAGTCCTTGGGGTATATTTCAGGGTCTTCGATCGTCTCTTGTACGAGACGAAGGTAACGTACTGGATCGTGGGTTTGCTCGTGGTTCTGGCTGCCGGCTGGGCGGTGACACTGGCCCGAGCCTTCGCGGCGCAGAGTACTGGTTAGCCGTACGGACAATGGACAGTTGCGGGAGTGCTGTGTATGATGAAAGTTCTGATCACTGACAAACTGGCCCGGGAAGGAATCGATATCATCAACGCGGCCGACGGCGTCGAGGCCGTCGTCAAGACGGGGATCAGCGAGGACGAGCTGGCCTCGATCATCGGCGAGTATGACGGGCTGATCATCCGCAGCGACACCAAAGTCACGGCGAAGGTTCTGGCCAATCCGGGCAAGCTCAAGGGCGTCGCCCGGGCCGGCGTGGGGGTGGACAATATCGACGTCAAGGAAGCGACCCGCAAGGGAATCCTCGTGATGAACACGCCCGGGGGCAATACGCTCAGCGCCGCCGAGCACACGATGGCTTTGATGTTGGCCATGAGCCGGAACGTGGTCCCCGCCTGCAACAGTCTCAAATCCGGGGCCTGGGACCGCAAGAAATACACGGGAAATCAGCTCAACCGCAAGGTCCTGGGCCTGATCGGCCTCGGGCGGATCGGTATGGCCGTGGCCCAGATGGCCCGCGGATTCAACATGAAGGTGCTCGGATTCGATCCGCTGGCGGCGCCGAAAGACGCGCAGCAGAAGGGGGTCGAGGTGACGGATGATATCGAGCGGATCCTCAAAGAATCCGATTTCATCAGCCTTCACGTCCCGAAGAACGAGCAAACCCTCAACATGATCGGTGCTAGGCAGATCGAGATGATGAAGCCGACCGTGCGTCTGGTCAACTGCGCCCGTGGCGGCATCATCAATGAAGAAGCCCTGTACGAGGCCCTGGCGGCCAAGCGAATTGCCGGGGCGGCCCTCGACGTGTTCTCGAGCGAACCCCCTGTGAACATCCGCTTCGCCGAGCTGGGCAACTGCCTGGTGACCCCGCACTTGGGCGCCAGCACGGAGGAAGCTCAGGTGGAGGTGGCGGTTGAGGCGGCGGAGATCCTGCTCGATGCCATCAAGGGCGGTCCGATCAAGAACGCGATCAACGCGCCCTCGACAGCCGGCGCTGTGCCGCCGATGGTCCGCCGCTATGCCGAGCTGGCCCGCCGCGTTGGGGCGCTGCTCAGCACGATCGCTCCGGGCAATATCAAAGGCATCGAAGTCCAGTATCGTGGAACGGTTGCGGAAATGGACGTCCAGCCGATGACCCTCGGCTTCCTGATGGGGCTGCTTCAGAAGCATTTTGAGATGCCTCTGAATATGGTCAACACGCCCATGCTCGCCAAGGAACGCGGCATCAACATCGACGAGACCAAGAACAGCGAGGCTAAGGACGTTGCCTCGAGCTTCAGTGCGAAGGTCGTCACAACGAAAGTCACTCGAACTGTGACGGGCTCCGTGTTCGGCGAGCGGCTGCTGCGCATCATCGAGATCGACGGATTCAACATCGAAATGACGCCGCAGGGAGCGGTGCTGGTGATCTTCAACGACGACAAGCCGGGTGTCATCGGGTCGGTGGGCACCGTCTGCGGCAAGCACGGCATCAACATCGGCACCATGGGCGTAGGCCAGAAACTGGAAGAGCACAAGGCCATCCTGGCGGTCAGCCTCGACAAAGAGCCGAGTGCCGACGCCGTCGAAGAACTTACGAAGCTGGACTTCGTAAACGAGATCTACGTCTGTACGCTGTAAACGCCCGCAATTGGCGACCGGCAGACACAGATGCCGCAATGCTCCTTCGACGCCTGTTAGCGGCGCGCGGGTGGTGTGGCCAGGAGAACGGATATCATGGCCGAGGAACTCATCATCAGCGTCAGTGGGATGCGCGGCATCGTCGGTGAGAATCTCACCCCGGCCATCGCTGCCGAGTATGGTTGTGCGTTTGGCAGTTTCCTGAAAGGGGACACCGACGCCGGTGAGCGGGGGCCTTCCGTCTGCGTCGGGCGGGATTCCCGCGTCAGCGGCCAGATGCTCGCTTCGGCAGTCATGGCCGGTCTATGTTCGGTCGGCGTTGAGGCGATCGACCTGGGTCTGGTGACGACGCCTGGGGTCGGCATCATGCTGCGCCATTTCGGTTGTCGCGGTGGTGTCATCATCACGGCATCGCACAACCCGCTTCCCTACAATGGGATCAAGCTACTTCTGGACAACGGCATGGCGCCGCCGCCGGAGACGGCAGCGCAGATTCGCCGGCGTTTCTTCGACAAGCAGTTTTCGTTTGTCGGCTCGCCACAGTGCGGACGGGTGGCCGTCAATTCCGAGACCGATCAGATTCATGTGAAGAAAGTACTAGCGGTTGTGCAGTCACAACAGATTGCGCGTCGCAGGTACAAGATCGTGCTGGACAGTGTCAACGGCGCCGGCGCGCCCGTGGCGAAGCGGCTGCTGGCGGAGTTGGGCTGTGAGGTAGTCGCGTTGAACGACGAGCCGACGGGGCTGTTCGCGCACGAGCCCGAGCCAACCGCCGCCAACCTGGGTGGCCTATGCGAGCGGGTCAGGCAGGCCGGAGCCGATGTGGGCTTTGCGCAGGACCCGGACGCCGACCGACTGGCGATCGTCGACGAGAACGGCCTCTACATCGGTGAGGAGTACACGCTGGCGCTGGCCGCAAAGCATGCGTATTCCTCCCGCACGGGCACGGCGGCCGCAAATCTATCCACCTCCCGCATGATCGACGACGTCGCCAAGGCCGCCGGCGGGCGCGTCATACGTACGCCGGTGGGAGAGGCCAACGTCGCCGGCGCCATGCTGGCAAATGATTGCATCATCGGCGGCGAGGGAAACGGAGGGGTCATTGACCTTCGCGTGGGGCCGATTCGCGACAGTCTTGTGGCGATGGCGCTGGTTCTGCAACTGATGGCCCAGACGGGCCAGACGGTGAGCCAACTGGTGCGCCAGATCGGCAGCTACTATATGCACAAGGACAAATTCGCTGCTGATGCGGGCCAGGCGGAGCGCATCATCGCTCGAACGAAGCAGCGGTTTGCCGGTGCGGCGATGGACACGTCCGATGGATGCCGTTTCGACTTCGACGACGGCTGGGTGCATCTGCGCACCAGCAACACCGAGCCTGTCATGCGCATTATCGTCGAGGCCAGGGACGAGGCTGCGGCACGGCGGTACATTGATGCGGTCTCGGAGATTCGCGAGTCCGCACTGGGGTAGACCGGTGGCAGTCAACGACAAGAACGATGCGGCTGTCCGGCAGATTCGGTGGATTACCTATCTGGGCATGGCGGTGAACGTTGCCCTCTCGGTCGTCAAGGTCGCGGTCGGGCTGGTTTTTTCCTCTCTGGCGATGATTGCCGACGGGATTCATTCGCTCAGCGATCTGGTGACCGACCTGGCGGTTCTGCTCGGGCTGTATCTGGGGGCCAGGAAGCCCGACAAGTCACACCCATATGGACACGGCCGGCTGGAGACGTTCTCGGCTGTTCTCGTGGCGATCGTGTTGATCCTCGTCGGCGGGGCCATGATCTACTATGCCACGCTGGCGATTACCAGGAATGAAGCAGTGGTGCCGCACTGGCCCGTCTTGTTCGCGGCCGTGCTGTCGATCCTGGCGAAAGAGGCCCTCTATCAGGCCACGAGACGCGTTGCTGTAAGATCCCACAGCACAGCACTTTATGCCAATGCCTGGCACCATCGCAGCGATGCGCTCAGCTCGGTTGCCGTGCTGATCGGCTACGCGGCGTTGTATGTCGGATTCGATCATGGCGATCAGGTGGCGGCCATTGCCGTTGGGATGATGATTATCCTCGTGGGTGTTAAGATCATCGGCGACTCGCTGCGGGAGCTGACCGAAGGGGTCGTCGATCCGCAGACGGTCGAGCAGGTCATGAAGGTGATCGACGGCCACCACGGGGTCCGCCAGTGGCACCGGCTGCGCAGTCGCACGGTGGGGCGGGAGCTGTTTCTCGATGTCCATATCCTGGTCGACCCGGACTTGAACGTGGCCGCGGCTCACGAGATCTCCGAGCGACTGGAAGAAACCCTGGATCGGGAGATGGCCTGCCCGGTCAATCTCACGGTCCACATCGAGCCCGATTTGCCTGCCTTTCGGAAGTAGACTCGCGGACGGCGGAGAATCGAACCTGGTTGGCAGTTTTCCGTGCTCGTTCGCCGGAAAACTGTTGCAGACAGGGGGCGCACGCCATACAATCAATTTTTTTTGCAGGGAACCACGTAGCTCAAGAAAGGACATTCCACCAGATGAGTCTCAAAAGCTTCTTTTCTCCGAAATCCGTCGCTATCGTGGGGGCCTCACGGCAGAAGGGCAAAGTCGGATACGAGATTCTGGTCAACATGATCTCGTCCGGTTTCGCGGGGAAGATCTGGCCCGTCAACCGGAGCACGGACTCGGTCGAAGGCCTCAAGTGCTATCCGGACCTGACCTCGATCGGCGAGACGCCGGAACTGGTGATCGTCATTATCCCGGCCAAGTTCGTGCTCGGTGTCATAGAAGAGTGCGCCAAGATCGGGACCAAGGCGGTGATCATTATCACGGCCGGCTTCAAAGAGATCGGAGAAGAAGGCAAGAAACTCGAAGACGAGGTGGTGCGCGTGGCGCGTCGGGCGGGCATTCGGATCATCGGACCGAACTGCCTGGGGGTGACCGTGACAGCTTCGAAGCTGAACGCTAGTTTCGGAGGGGACCTGCCAGAGGTTGGGGGGATCGGTTACCTGTCCCAGTCCGGCGCACTGCTGGCGGCCATTCTCGACACCGCCAAGGCCAATGGCATTGGCTTCAGCAGCCTGTTCAGCATCGGCAACAAAGCGGACGTTGATGAGTTGGATCTGGTCGAAGCGCTGGCGGAGGACCCCAACACCACAGTCATCGCCGGATATCTCGAGAACATCAAGGACGGAAACGCGTTCGTCCATGCCGCCGAGCAGATCTCCCATGAGAAGCCGATCCTCCTGATGAAGTCCGGGGGCACCGCAGCGGGCGCCAAGGCGGCGTCGTCGCACACCGGGTCGCTGGCCGGCAGCGAGGTGGCCTATGAGGCCATGTTCACGCGGGCCGGGGTCATTCGCTGCGATTCCATCACGCAGCAATTTGACTTTGCCCAGGCGTTCGCCAATCAGCCGCTGCCCAAAGGCCCCAGCGTGGTGATTTTGACGAACGCCGGCGGCGCCGGCATCATGGCGGCCGATGCGATCGAACGAGAGGGGCTGACCTTCGCCAAGCTCGGTCCCGAGACGATCGAGAAGCTGAAGACCAAACTGCCGCCCGCCGCGAACTTCCATAATCCCGTGGATGTACTCGGCGACGCATTGGCGGACCGCTATGAGTTCGCGCTGGACGTGCTCCTCGACGATCCGAATGTGGAGACGGTGTTGATCCTTCTGACGCCACAGGCCATGACCGAGGCCAAAGAGACGGCCGAGGCCGTCGTCAGGATGTCCCGGCGCAAGCCCGACAAACCGATTCTCGCGTGCTTCATGGGCGCCAGCAAAGTCGAGGAGGGCGTCAAGGTATTTCGAGAGGCCAAGGTTCCGCAGTATGATTCCCCGGAAGCGGCCGTGGCCACGATCAAGGCGATGGCGGACTACGTTCGATGGCGCGCCCGACCGAAACGGGTGGTGCGGCTGTTCCCTGTCAATCGTCGCAAGGTTGAGAGCATCATCGAGAGACATCTGCGGCACGGCGCCCGGGAGGTCGGCGAGGCGGAATCCAAGGAGATTCTGGAGGCCTATGGCTTTGCGACGCCCAACGGCTCGATTGCCACGACGCCCGAGCAGGCGGCCAACATTGCCGAGCAGCTTGGCTATCCGGTCGTGCTGAAGATCTGGTCGCCCGACATCGTGCACAAGTCCGACGTCGGCGGGGTCAAGGTCGGACTCAAGAGCGCCCAGGAGGTCAAGGACGCATTCGATCTGATGATGTACCGCATCCCGAAGAAGATGCCGAAGGCCCATATCCTTGGTGTGCTGGTCCAGGAGATGTGTTCCAGCGGGCGGGAGGTTATCCTCGGCATGCATCGCGATCCGCATTTCGGCCCGCTGATGATGTTCGGCATGGGCGGGATCATGGTCGAGGTCCTCAAGGACGTGGCATTCTACCTGGCTCCTCTGACGGAGGATGAGGCCAGGCAGATGCTGGTGAACACCAAGACATATCAGCTTCTCAAAGGAGTGCGGGGCCAGGAGGGAGTGGATATTGAAGTGATTGCCGAGGGACTTCAGCGGCTCAGCCAGTTGGTGACGGAGTTCCCTCAGATTCAGGAGATGGACATCAATCCGTATGTCGTGGGCCTTCCGGGCACCACGCCCATTGCTGTAGACGCCAGAATTAGTGTAGAGAACTGACATGCAAGCAATTGATTGGCAAGCGAGATACAAAGACAAAGTGAAGCCCGCTTCGGCGGCGATGAAGCTGATCAAGTCGGGCAACAGCATCTTCATCGGGACCGGCTGCGCGCAGCCGCAGCATCTGGTTCGATCGCTGGTGGAGTACTCCGATCATATCTACGATGCGCACATCGTGCATCTGCTGACGATGGGAGAGGCTCCTTACGTGGACGACAAATTCCGCGAGAAGTTCAAGATGAACAGCTTCTTCATCGCGGACAACGTCCGACATGCCCTGGATCGGGGGGTCGGCGACTACACGCCGATCTTTCTGTCGGAGATTCCCGCCGAGTTCGAAAGCGGACGTATTCCCATCGATGTGGCGCTGATCTCTGTGGCTCCGCCCGACGCCAATGGCTTGTGCAGTCTCGGAGTTTCCGTGGACATCGTGCAGCCGGCGGCCGCCAACGCTCGCTACGTCGTCGCACAGGTCAACTCCCACATGCCCCGAACGCATGGCAACAGCTTCCTACACGTCAACACGATCGATGTGCTGGTTCCCTACGATGAACCGATCATCGAGATCCCGATCGACGAGCCCGATGAGACGCTCCGCCGGATCGGACAGAACGTCGCCCAGCTCGTCGACGATGGCAGTACCATCGAGTGTGGCATCGGACGCATCCCGCAGGCCCTGGCCGAATACCTCGTCTACAAGAAGGACCTCGGTGTCCACACCGAGATGTTCAGCGACTGGATCATGGACCTGATCGACTGCGGCGCGATTACCTGTGCCAAGAAATCGCTCAATCGCGGCAAGATCGTCGCCAGCTTCTGCATGGGCTCCAAGAAGCTCTACGACTACATCGACAACAATCCGTTCTTTGAATTCTATCCCACCGAGTACGTCAATGACGTCAACATCATCAGCCAGCATGACAAGATGGTCGGGATCAACACCGGCCTGGAAATTGATCTGACCGGACAGGTCTGTGCCGATTCGCTGGGCCACAAGTTCTACAGCGGCATCGGGGGCCAGGTGGACTTCATTCGCGGATCGGCCCGCAGCCGTGGGGGCAAGGCGGTGATCGCCATGCCTTCGACGGCCAAGAACGGTCAGATCTCCCGCATCGTACCTCACCTGACGGAAGGCGCCGGCGTGGTGACCACGCGAGCCGATGTCCACTACGTCGTGACCGAGTACGGCATTGCCTATCTGCACGGCAAGAGCATCCGGCAGCGCGTCCTCGACCTGATCAACATTGCCCATCCGAAATTCCGCAAGGGCCTGATCCAGGCGGCCAAGGCCAAGAACTATATCTACCAGGATCAGATCGAGCTGTCCTGGGACCAGGTGAACTACCCGGAGGAACTGGAGCATTACGCCACCCTGCGGGACGGAACGGAGATCTTCTTCCGACCGATCAAGCCGGTTGACGAACCGGCCTTGTCTGAAATGCTCTATTCGCTCAGCGAGCAGTCGGTTCGGACTCGCTACATGACACGGACGGTGGCCTTCCCGCACAAGGATGTCCAGCAGTTGACGAACATCGACTACAAGAGTGACATCGCCATTGTCGGTATGGTCCCCGGGATCGGCGGAGACGACATCGTCGCGATCGCCCAGTACTACCTCGACCCGAAGACGCTGGCGGCCGAGGTGGCGTTCCTCGTGCAGGACGAGTGGCAGCAGAAGGGCATGGGCACGTTCCTGCTGGACTACATCACGCAGGTAGCCAAGCAGCGTGGCGTCAAACGCTTCTATGCGAAGGTGCTGCCGGACAACCGACCGATGCTGGCGGTTTTCCAGAATTCCGGATACAAAGTCAACGTGGAGTTTGACGGAGACGTCTACAACGTCTCATACGACCTGACCAAAGAACACTCGTAGGAAAGCCCTTGTCCGGACGAAGAGCTGCTTTCATTCACTCGGACCAGATCGAGCAGTACCGCTACCCGGAGGGCTGCCCCTTCCGACCTGAACGGGCCGGGAGGCTCCGCAAGACCCTCTGCTCGATGGGACTGCTCTCCGGGCGGGGGATCAGCGAAGTGGCTCCCATCCCGGCGGATCGACCGGTGCTGAAGCTCTTCCATTCCGCCCGCTACCTGAATGCCCTGAAGAAAGCGGACCAGGGACAATGGGACATCCAGGCGCTGCACATGGGCATCGGCACCGACGACGTTCCCATCTTCCGCGGCATGTACGACTACGCGGTGCTCGCGACGGGCGCGACGCTCGTGGGGGCGGACCTGGTTCTCTCGGGACGGGTCGATGTCGCGTTCAATCCATCCGGGGGCTATCACCACGCCCTTCCCGAGAAGGCGGCGGGTTTCTGCTACATCAATGACAACGCGATTGCCTGTTTGGTTCTGGCGGAGGCGGGCAAGAAGGTTCTCTATCTGGACGTGGACGTACACAACGGCGACGGCGTCGCCCACGCCTTTTACAGCCGTTCGGACGTCATGACCATCTCCGTTCACGAGAATCCCAAGATGCTCTTTCCGGGAACGGGCTTCGAGGACGAGATCGGCGAGGGCAAGGGCGAGGGCTACTGCGTCAATCTCCCGTTGCCGGTGGGGACCTACGATCGCGCCTATCTGTACGCCTTCGAGTCTGTCGTACTGCCTCTGATCGGCGCCTTCGGACCGGATGTGATCGTGTTCGAGCTGGGTGTCGATGCGCTAGCGGGCGATCCGCTGGCCCATCTGCATCTGACCAACAACGCCTACGTGGAGATCATCAAGCACCTGTTGAACTTCGGCACGCCGATCCTTGCCACTGGTGGCGGAGGCTACAACGTGGAGAATTCCGTCCGTGCCTGGGCCCTGGCCTGGACCGTCTTCACGGGGGAGGACGATGGCCCGGACCTCGGCCCTCTGATGGGCGGCGTCATGATGGAGAGCACCGATTGGCGGGGCGGCCTGCGCGACCGCGAACTGGCCGTCAGTGAAGAACAGAAACAGGCGGTCCTGCCCGCGTTGATGGCCTCGATCGATCTGATCAAGGCCAAGGTCTTCCCCATTCACGGACTGTGAGAGGCGGGTAAGCACCACGAAGGCCCGAGATGGTCAGAGCTTGGGCCTTGGCTGGTCCGCGTGGCGTCGGCTGGTTACGCCTGCGTGGCGGTCTGCGTGCGATGCGGCGCTTTGACGAAGACAGTCACGATCGCGGCGAGAATCAGCAGGACAGATGCCCCGTAGTAGGCGAAGTTGAACGTTTGATAGACGTCATACAGTTTGCCGGCCAGAAAGGCGAGCATGAACCCGCCCACACCCCAGGCGGTGAAGACCAGCCCGTAGTTCACGCCGAAGTTCTTCAGGCCGTAGTAGTCCTTCGTGACGGATGGGAACAGCGAGAGATTGGCTCCGTAGTTGGCGCCGATGAGGGCCGAGACGAGCGCCAGAATCGGCGCTTGGGCCAACGTGCCGCCCTCTACGGTCTGTGAGAGCACGAGCACGAGAACCGCTTGTACCACAAAGCACATGAACAGGGTTGCCTTGCGTCCGATCTTGTCACTCAGGGTGCCGGCGACGATTCGCCCGGCGCCATTCCCAATGGCCAGCACGGCTACGAGAAGGAAGCCGAGATCGATGCCGGCCTGGACCTTGGCAATGATCGCGAGTTTTCCGATGACCATCAGTCCAGCACCAGCGCCGCAGGCGTACATGAACCATAGCAGGTAGAATTGCGCAGTGCCGAGCATCTCTCTGGGCGCGAAGTCTGTTTTCCTGTCGCCGATGGCTGCGGCCTTGGGCGCCGGCGCTCCTGCCGGGAGGTAGCCCGCCGGCGGCGCCTTCAGGAACTGCGCCAGGACGGTGACGATTGCCAGAAACGTGATGCCAAGGACCATCACAGCGGTTTGGATGTTCCATGTGTCGATGAGCGTCTTGGTCAGCGGTGCGGCGTACACCGAGGCCAGGCCAAACCCCGAGACGACGATGCCGGCAATCAGGCCCGTCTTGGCGGGAGGGAACCATTTCACCGCCGGCGGCGTCGCGGCAGCATAGCCGAAGCCGATGCCGGTTCCCGCCAGAACTCCGAATCCGAGGATATAGCCCAAGGGCGAGGTCGTCACGCTGGCCAGCAGGAAGCCAGCGCCCACCAGGACGCCGCCGATGGTGGCCACCACGCGCGGACCGATTCGGTCCTGCATGCGACCGGCCGGCACCATGACCAGAGAGAAAATCAGGCAGGCAAACATGTAGGGCAGAGACTTGTCCGTCTCGCTCCATTGCCATTCCGGCGGGACACCCTTGCTGATAACGCTCCAGGTGTACAGGATACCCAGGGCGAGATTGACACCTACCGCGGCAAATGTCACGCGCCAGCCGTGGTTCTTGATCTCGGGTAACGTAGCGGTTTGTTCATCGCTCATGCACAGTCCCCTTCATGGTAGCTGAACCGGACGTGCGCCGAAGAAGGCGCACGTCCGGTTTCTCGATCGGCAGGCAGAGAGACAATCCTTACTTTCCCCGGCCTTTGACCAGGACTTCCACCACGTGCGGATCGGCCAGGGTCGTGATGTCACCGAGATTGTCGGTGTTGTTCTCAGCGATCTTGCGGAGGATGCGCCGCATGATCTTGCCGGAACGCGTCTTCGGCAGCGCCGGGGCGAACTGGATCACGTCCGGTGCGGCGATCGGGCCGATCTCCTTGCGCACGTGCATGACCAGTTCCTTTTTCAGATCGTCGCTCTCATGGATACCCTCTTTGAGGGTCACGAAGGCGTACAGGGCCTGTCCCTTGATCTCATGCGGCATTGGCGTTACGGCCGCTTCGGCGACTTTCGCATGGCTGACCAGGGCGCTCTCGACCTCCGCGGTGCCGATGCGGTGCCCGGAGACGTTGACGACGTCGTCGATTCGGCCCATCAGCCAGTAGTCCCCGTCCGGATCGACGCGGCAACCGTCGCCGGTGAAGTACTGGTCGGCGAACATGGTGAAGTAGGTGTCGATGAAGCGGTCGTGGTCGCCCCACATCGTTCGCATCATGCCGGGCCAGGGCTTACGGATGCAGAGCTTGCCTCCCTCGTTGGGCCCGCACTCGGTGGCGTCATCCCGCAGGATGACCGGGTCCACGCCGAAGAACGGCTTGGTCGCACTGCCCGGCTTGAGCGTGAAGGCACCCGGCAGCGGCGTGATCAGGATGCCGCCCGTTTCGGTCTGCCACCAGGTGTCCACAATGGGACACCTTTTGTGACCGATGTGTTCGTAATACCACATCCAGGCCTCCGGGTTGATCGGCTCGCCGACCGTGCCGAGGATCCGCAGGGTGTCGAGCTTGTACTTGGCGGGCCATTCCTCGCCCAGCCGCATCAGCGCGCGAATCGCCGTCGGGGCCGTGTAGAAGACGGTGACCCCGAACTTGTCGCACACCTGCCAGAACCGACCCGCGTCCGGATAGGTCGGGACACCCTCGAACATCAGCGAAGTGGCCCCATTGGCCAGAGGACCATAGACGATGTAGCTGTGCCCGGTCACCCAGCCGATATCGGCTGTGCACCAGTAAACGTCCTTGTCATGGACATCGAAAATGATTTTGTGACTCAGAGCCACGTGCAGCAGATAGCCGGCGGTCGTGTGGACCACGCCCTTGGGCTTGCCGGTGGAGCCGGAGGTGTAGAGGATGAACAGCGGATCCTCGGCGTTCATCTTCTCGGCCTCGCACTGTTCGCCGGCCCTGGCCATCTCCTCGTGGTACCACAAATCGCGTCCCGGCTGCATGTGGCAGGGATCGTCCGTTTCCTTGGTCACGATGACGCACTCGATCGACGGCGTCTTCTTGAGGGCCTCGTCGGCGATGTTCTTCAGCGGGATGTGCTTGCCGGCGCGCAACGACACGTTGGAGGTGACCAACATCCGGCACTCCGAGTCGTTGATGCGTCCTTCGAGGGCGTCGGCGCTGAAACCACCGAAGATGATCGAGTGAATCGCCCCGATCCGCGTACACGCGAGCATCGCAATCGGAAGCTCCGGAACCATGGGCATGTAAATTGCCACGCGGTCGCCCCTCTTGATCCCTTTGGATTTCAGGACGTTCGCGAACTTGCAGACTTCCTTGTGCAATTGCTCGTATGTGTATTTCCTGACGTTCGAATCGACCTCACCCTGCCAGATCAGGGCCGTCTTCTTGGCGGTCGGCGTGTTGAGATGGCGGTCGAGGCAGTTGTACGAGACGTTCAGTTGCCCGTCTGCGAACCAGGTGTGCTCGATCTTCCGGCTCTTGGTATCCCAGGTGTATTCGAGGCTCTTGGTCGGCTTCTTGAACCACAACAGCGACTGGGCCTGCTCCAGCCAGAAGCCGTCCGGATCCTTGACCGACCTTTCCCACATCCGGGTATACTGCTCGGTGCTCGAGACATAGGCGTTCTTCCGGACTGCCTCGGGCGGCGGAAACGTCCGATTCTCGGTCATCAGGGAGTTGATGGCTTGCTCTTGTGTCATTGCGTTCTCCTTTTATGTGTTCAACGGTTCGTCTTGAAGGCCTTCCATTCCGCTCCTCGGCAATGATGTCAAATCCGGCCGACATCGCATCTGTTTGAGTCGTGGTTTCGAGCGTAATGTAAAACCTGATTTATAATGTCACGAAGAAGGGGTGTCAAACGAAAATTCGGAACTTGTACTTGAAGACCTGAGGCATTCCGGTCGCAGGCAGGCTGGCTAGCCCCTGGCCGATGCGGCCGAAGCAGGAGTCGAGGGCTGCCAACAGGCCGTGTGGAATGCGGCTCGGCCGGCTACCGGCGCATCATAAGGGGGACGGCGGGGTCGTCAACCGCGCGTTGGCAGAATCATGATCGGGTGATCGGACGCGGGCACAGACCGGCAGGGGCTGCCGGGACACCTCAGCACTCTGCGGCAAGCGGCTTCTGGCCGCATGACGGTTGCGGTACGATGTCGGCGTCGGGCAGTTCGCTCAGAGTCCAATAGAGGTCGATCGTCCGGATGGCCTCGACGAATTTGCGGTAGTCCACCGGCTTGACGATGTAGCCGGCCACGCCCAGCTTGAAGCTCTCGATAATGTCCCGCTCTTCATTCGATGTCGTCAGAACCACCACGGGGATCTTCTTCAGGGATGGATCGTCCTTGGCGATCTTGAGGAATTCGACGCCGTTCATCTTCGGCATGTTCAGATCGAGCAGGATGACGCAGGGATTCTCGCCTTCTCCCTCTCGCAGATAGGCAAGCGCGTCCTCTCCGTTCAAGGCGTGCGCCAAGGGGTTGATGACCTTCAGCTCCTTGAACGCTCTCTTGACGGTCATGGCGTCAATGGTGTCGTCTTCCACCAGCAGAATCGGCTGACAGTTGCGCATTATCGGCTCCCTCTCACGTCTTGGCCCATAGAGCAGACTGTGAGACTCTCGGTCGTGACCAGCGTTGTTGCACGATTGTCATCGCTCTTCCTTGCCCGGTTCACGCGGTTTCGGGCACGCTCGGCTTTGCAGGACATGGCCTGCGAAGCCATGTTGATTCGCCATCAGCATGGGAGGTCCTGAGCATCCCGTCTCCTGTTGCTGATATAGGGACTCATCGGCACATTGGGCGGCGGTTTCCAGTGTGTTCGCGTCACGCATCGGCCCGGACAGGTCCAGGGACGATCGAGCAGGGATGATCACCGCTGCGTCTCGCGGGGCTCCAGACGGGCGCGTTTTCGTAAGTGCAGTTCACAAAGCATGTTAGGTGGTTTAGTTCGTAGGTTGCCCCGGAGGGTGCCGGCACGCATTCGTGGCGGTGCTGATGTCGGCTCGATAGACCGATCCAATCCGATGGATGCGGACCTGTGACGTTCTCGGACGCAACGGCCGGGCGCTCACAGCGATCTCATGGCGTCGTGGTAGTGCCTCAGGAGGTATTGCCTGTCGGGACCTCCAAGGTGGTCCCAGGGCAGCTTCTGGTCCGTTTCGAACGCTCTCTGTGCGGCGGCCTCCAAGTCCATGCCGGTGGCGGCGAAGGCGGTCCGCCATCGCTCATAGTCGAAACATTCGTCCCAGAGATCGAAGCGCGCGCCGTCGCGCCATGCCGCCTCGATGACTTGGCCGCAACGCCGGTCGCCCCGGCCGATGGCCGATTCGAGAAGGCTCCGCTGGATGTCGTGGAACTTGAAACGCAGATGGTTCGCACGGCGCCGCTGTTTCTCGTCGAGGACGAGGCCTCGCGCCTGTTGGAAGTACTCTCGCGGCCTCTGGCCAAACCAGCCGAGGGGAGTGTGAGGCTTCGGCACGAACCAACTGACAGTGATACTCAGTTGCGCGATCCGATTGTCGACGCTCTTGCGGAGTCTCGCCAGCCTGTCGGACAGATCGACGATCGCCTTGATGTCATCGAGCGTCTCGCCGGGCAGGCCGATCATGAAGTAAAGCTTCAGCTTCTGCCAGCCGGATTGATACGCTGCCTCGACTGCGGCGAACAAGTCCTCGTCTTTCAGCGGCTTGTTGACGATCTGACGCAGGTTCTCGCTGGCCGCCTCCACCGCGATGGTCAGGCCGCTCTTTCGCACCGAGGTGAAATACTTCGGCAGCATGTGAAGCTGCTGGTCCACGCGCAGGCTCGGCACGGACAGGCCTACCTTTCTGTCCTCGAAGTACCCTTTCAGCCGGGCGACCAGCTCTTCGAGAGGAGGGTAATCGGCGCTCGACAGACTCAGCAGGCTCACGGTGTCGAATCCTGTCGTCTCCTGCGAGGCCTTGGCCAGTTCGAAGACCTTCTCGGCGCTTCGGTAGCGGATCGGCCGTCGGCAGAAGCTCGCCTGGCAGAACCGGCACCGGCCGGGACAGCCTCGCATGATCTCGATGCTGACGCGCTCGTGGACTGCTTCGGCAAACGGGACGATGGGACGTGTTGAAACCGGCGCGTTCTCAAAATCCCCGACGACGGCGTTGTGAAATCGGATCGGCAGCATCTCGTTGCGGGCCTTGAAGGCCGTGATGCGCGAATGGTCGTAGGCGAACTCGTAGAAGCGGGGGACATAGGCCCAGTCAAATCGCCGAGCAATCTCGAACAGGATCTCGTCTTTGGCTTTGCCGTCTCTCTTGCCGGCGATCAAGAGGTTTGCCAGTTCGACCACGGCTTCTTCCGCCTCGCCCAGGACGAACAGGTCGATGAAGTCGGCGACCGGTTCGCAGCAGTTGGCCATCCCGCCGCCCGCGATGACCAGCGGATCGTCCTGCGCCCGCTGCTCGCTGCGAACGGGTAGCCCGGCCAGGTCGAGCATGTTCAGCACGTTCGTGTAGCAAAGCTCGTTGCTGAGACTGAAACCGATCACGTCGAAGCCGGCCAGCGACGCCTTCGATTCCAGGCTGAACAGGGGTATGCGTTTCTCGCGCAGGATCGCCTCGGCGTCCACCCAGGGTGCGAAGACGCGTTCGGCTGCGACGCCGCCCATGCTGTTGAGGACGTGATAGATCAGGGCCAGGCCCGTGTTGGACATGGCGACTTCGTATACGTCGGGAAAGCACAATGCTACGGTCAGTTCGCACCGGTCGAGAGTCTTGCGAACCTGGTTGATTTCGCCGCCAATATAGCGAGCCGGCCGGCGCACGAAGGGAAGGAATTCACGCTCGACCCGGTCGGCCAGTATCTCTATCTTTCTGTGTGTCATGCGGCTATTATACCGGGTCTCGCATGGTCTCGATAGATGCGGCGGGGTGTGTCCCGCCGGAAGATGCATGAGGTTGTCATGAACAGAACCGGTCGCGGAATTGCCGTCGTAGTCGTCTGTCTGCTGCTTGGAGGCGCCCTCTATGTAGGCCTGACAGCCCGCAAGATGGTCCAGGTCGACAGCGGCTACAAGGTCGTTATGGGGACATTCTCCCGCGCTGTGGCCATCGCGCCGAGCGAGAAGGTGGCGCGCGCCTGTATCGCCGCCGCATTTGAAGAGCAGAGGCGCGTCGAGGAGCTGATGAGCTACCACAATTGCGACTCCGAACTGAACACGGTCAATCGCGAGGCTCACCAAAGGGCGGTTGAGGTCGACGAAGCGACCTTCGAGGTCCTGGAGAAGGCCAGACAGTTCAGCGAGCTGTCCGGTGGTGCGTTCGATGTCACGATCGGCGCTCTGGGCGAGCTGTGGCGCCGCGCTGCCGCCGCCGACACCGTGCCCACAGAGGCCGAGATTGCCGAGGCCAAGAGCAGAGTGGGCTACGACAAGCTGCTGCTCGATACGAATACGCGGACGGTCCGCTTTGCGGCCGAAGGGATGAGAATCGACCTCGGTGGGATAGCGAAAGGCTATGCGGTCGACAAGTCGGTTGCGGCGATGAAGAAGCGAGGCGCTGCCGGGGGAATGGTGGACTTGGGCGGCAACATCCGCTGCTTCGGACGGCCCCCTGAAGGACAGGAGTGCTGGCGAGTCGGTCTGCAGGACCCGAACGTCGCGCCGGACGAACTAGGCGGCTCGAAGCTCCTGCTGGTTCTGACGCTAACGGACGAGAGCGTGGCCACCAGCGGAGACTACCGCAGGTTCGTCAAGGTCCAGGGCAGCAAGGAGAGCCACATCATCGATACCGGAACCGGCAAAGGTGCACACAAGCTGGTCAGCGACACGATCATCGCGTCGAATGCGGTCACCGCCGATGCGCTGTCAACCGCCGTGAATGTCCTTGGGCCGGAAGCGGGCCTCGCCCTGGTTGAGAGTATCCCCGATGTTGAGGCGATCCTGATTCCCGTCGGCCGGGACGCTCAGCCGATCTTCAGCAGCGGCGCGAAAGCCTATGTCAGGTAAGGCGTCGAACATCGCACTGCCAAACGTCACCGTCAGCCTTTGGCTGCTTCGGCGGATTTGGCTTTGGGTTCGCGTGGGGGTGGGGCGGTTTTGCCGCGGCAGACGATGACGCCGGTGGGGCACTTGTTCATGGCGGCCTCATTCTCGCCGCAGGGCGCGTATTTCGCGTAGTCCATGCGGGCGAGATTGTCGGCGACGGTGAAGGCCTCGCTCTGCTTGGCGCACAGGCCGCAGCCGATGCAGCCGACCTGGCAGAACGCCCGCGTGCTCTTGCCGTTCTCCCGGCTGCGGCACGCGACGGTCATCATGTTCTCGTAGCTGAAGGGGACCATCTCGATCAGGTTTCGCGGGCAGGCCTTCGAGCAGGCGCCGCAGCCGGTGCACTTGGTGTAGTCGACCGTAGACAGGCCGTCGATCACGTGCAGCGCATCGAACTTGCACGCGCGGACGCAGTCTCCGAACCCGAGGCACCCAAACTTGCACGCCTGGGCGTTGGCCAGCGCATTGGCGGCGGTGCAGCTTGGAATGCCCTGATACTGGGCGAAGTAGGTTCGGTCCGCCGTATGGGCGCGGCAGTGGACGATTGGTCGCTTGGCTGGTCCGGACGCGCTGATTCGCAGGTTTAGGATGGCGGCGATTCTGCTAGCGGCGTCGGCCCCGCCCGGCGCGCACTGGCCGAGCAGTTCGGGATTGGCGATCACCGCCTTGGCGTACCCGCTGCACCCGGGATAGCCGCAGGCCCCGCAATCGAGGTGAGGCAGGACCTCGTAAACCTGTGTGATCCTCGGGTCCACGGGAACCTTGAGCTTCTCGCTGGCGACGAGCAGGACAATCGCAAAGACCAGGCCCAGGCCGAGCATGATCAGGCCGGCCAGCCACACGCCACTTATCGCTCCCAGAACACCCGTCAACATGATCATATGATTCCCGCAAATCCCATGAAGGCCAGGGCCAGAAGTCCCGCCGTGATCAGTGTGATCGGAGCGCCACGCAGGGACTCGGGCACGTCGACCATCTGCATGTTCTCGCGAATCCCCGCCATGATGCAAATCGCGATGGTGAAACCTATGCCTCCGCCGAAACTCAGAACCACCGCCTCAATCAGAGTGCTGGTGCCCCAGACGACGAGAAACAGGCACAAGCCCAGAATCGCGCAATTGGTCGTGATCAGAGGCAGGAAGATGCCGAAGCTCTCGTACAAGGGGGGGAAGAACTTCTTCAGGTACATTTCGACTAGTTGCACGGCGGCCGCGATCACCATGATGAAGGCCACATACCGGGCCACCTCCAGGTTCAGAGGCATCAGCAGCCAGTGGTCGATCATCCAGGTGAGGGTGCCGCTGAGCGTCATGACGAACGTAACCGCCAGGCCCATGCCGAAGGCCATGTCGATTCGCCCCGAGACTCCGATGTACGGGCAGATCCCCAGGAACTTCGTGAACACGAGGTTGTTGATCAAGACAACGGAGATGAAGCCCGTGAGCAGAACGTACAGCAAATCCATCGTGCGACTCCCTTAGCTCCGTTTCCGGCTGACGTAGTTGATGAACCCGAGCACGAGCCCGAACGTCAGGAACGCGCCCACCGGCATACCCATCGCCGCCCATGCGGGAAAGGCCTTGGGCAGGACCGGGATCTCGAAGAGGCAGCCGGTGCCGAGAACTTCACGGATCGTGGCCAGAACGCACAAGGCGATGGTGAACCCCACGCCCATGGCCAGGCCGTCCACGATGCTCAGCAGGACGCCGCTGTTGCTGGCACGGGCCTCGGCCCGCCAGATGATCACGCAGTTGACGATGATCAGCGGAACGTACGGGCCCAGGGCCTCGCTCATCACCGGCTGGTAGGCCCGCAGGAAAAGGTCCGCAATGGTCACGAAGGTGGCGATCGTCAGCGTGAACAACAGGATGCGAACGTGCGGACGCAACCCCTTTCGCATCAGACTGACCATGATGTTGCTGCACACGAGCACGAAGATCACGCACAGCCCCATGGTCAGGGCCGGCTTGATCGCAGCGGTCACCGCCAGGGTCGGGCATGTGCCCAGGAGCATGCGAAAGACCGGAATCTCGCGCCACAGACCCGTGGCGACGGCCTCTGCGTAGACGTTCTGTCCGTCAGGGGTTGTTGCCATGGCCGATCAGCCCTTTCTGCTGGAGTTGGTCCTTCAGTTGCGGCAGGTAGTGGTTCATGGCCTGGACGACGGCGGTGCTGCTGATCGTCGCGCCGCTGATGGCCACGATGGTTGAGTCGATGTCCTGCTCTTTGGCGGCGCCAAGCCCGACGAGTGAGAGTTGCCCGACGGGCGCTCCGGTGAACTGGTTGCGGTAGTACGCGTCCTTGATCTGGTCGCCGAACCCCGGGGTTTCGCTGCTGCTGACCACGTCGTAGCCGACAAGCTTGCTGAATGAGGCATCGGCCGCGACGACCAACTCGATCTTGTCGGCAAACCCCGACCCCACGACTTTGAAGACCCAGCCTACGACGGTGTCGTCGGCTGTGGCCTTGAATACCACTGCCGACTCCGTCTTGCCGTCGAGGCCTTTGACCTCCACAGGGCTGGATAGAGGTACGAAAGCCTGGGCGGAGGGCAGCAGACCGCCCGCCAGACTGGTCAGCTTCAGAGCCTTGTTCACTTCGATCCGCGGGCCCAGCGCGGCGTTCGTCGCGGCCAGCAGCAGCCCGCACAGCACAGAGGCGACCACCAGCAGCCAGCTTTCCCTTGCGAAGTGCTTCAGGCTATCCAACACGAGGCAATCCTCCCACCGGCACCCGCCGGCACAGTCTGTCGATCAGAGGGGTCAGGCCGTTCATCACCAGGACCGCGAACATGAAGCCCTCCGGATACGTGCCGACGATGCGAATCAGCAGCGTGATGGTCCCGATGCCCAGGCCGAAGAGCCACATCCCGCGGCGCGTCAGCGGAGCGGTCACTGGGTCTGTCGCGATGAAGAACGCTCCGAACAGCAGGGCGCCGCTCGTGAGGTGGTAAAACGGCGAAACGTAGGCGTCCGGGTCGATCAGGTAGGCGATCCCACCGAATACGAACGCCGCCAGCAGCACGGCGGCCGGGATGTGGAAACCGATAGTCCGACGCCAGAGCAGATAGGCGCCGCCCAGGAGGGCGGCAATTGCGCTGGTTTCGCCCAAACTGCCGGCCACCTCCCCGGTGATCGTCGACAGAAGCAGTCGGCGGCTGTACGTCTTCGCTTCGGTTTGGTTCTTGATGGCCGTCTTGCTCCAGGCCAGCGGGGTGGCCTGGGTTCGCGTGTCCACGGCGTCGGCCGGAGAGAGCTTCGGCATGGCGCTGTCGATCGACGCCGGCACGGTCCACGTCGTCATCAGAATGCCGAACGAGGCAGTCAGAAAGGCGCGGCCGACCATGGCCGGGTTGAAGACGTTGGCGCCCAGGCCCCCGAAGGCCATCTTGCCGACGCCGATGGCGATCACCGAGCCGACGGCGGCCGTCCAGAAGGGCAGGGCCGGCGGAAGCGACAGGCCCAGGATGACGCCGGTGACGACCGCGCTGAGGTCCCACAGCGAGTTGGGCCTCCTGCGAATCAGGTTGCAGACCCACTCGATGCCCACACACCAGAGGACGCAGACGCCGATGAGCAGCAGGGCGCGAATCCGAAAGTAGAAGCCCGCCGCCGCCACCAACGGGACCAGCCCGATGAGCACGTCCAGCATGACCCGCTGCGTCGAAAGCCGCTTGCTGATGTGCGGTGCGAACGAAACCGTGATATCTCTGAGCATCTATCGAGTCCTTGTCATCCCTTGCCGTGGCGCACCATGCCCATCAGGCCGGCATCTTCTTTCTCTGCCGGGCCAGGAAGATTTTGCCTGTCTTGATGTAGCCGGTCAGTTCGATGTTGGCGGGGCAGACGTAACTACAGCAGCCGCACTCGATGCAGGCGCTGATGAAGTAGCTCTGCGCAACGTCCAGGAGGTTGCTCCTGACCGCGTGGGCGATGCGAGTTGGACTGAGATTCTCCGGGCAGACCTCCAGGCACCGGCCGCAGCGAATGCAGGCGGTCTGTCGCCGCTCGAACTTGGCCTGGCCGATCTGGCGCCGGGTCAGGACGGTCACAGCCCCGCTGGTCTTCGTGATCGGCGTGTTCAGGTCGGCGATGGCCAATCCCATCATCGGGCCGCCCATGACGACCTTGGCGGACTTCTCGGTCACGCCTCCGCAGAACTCGATCAATGCTTCGACGGGCGTGCCGATCGGGACGTAGTAATTGCCCGCCTTGGCGATGGCTTCGCCGGTGACGGTGACGACGCGATGAGTCAGCGGCCGATGATAGAGGACGGCATCGGCAATGGCGGCCGCGGTGGCTACGTTGATCACGACGACCCCGATCATGGGAGGAATGCCTCCGGTCGGGACCGTCTGGCCGAGCACGGCGTTGATGAGCTGCCGCTCACCTCCCTGCGGGTATTTGGTCTGCAGTGAAACCACGCGGATGTCGGAGCCCGATCCGGCCCTCTTGATCGCCGCGCCCACTGCGTCGATGGCTTTGGGTTTGTTGTCCTCGACGCCGATGAAGACCTTGGATGCACCGCAGGCCCGCTGAGCGAGCCGAATCCCGGCCAGGACCTGATCGGTCCATTCGAGCATCAGGCGGTAATCACAAGTGATATAGGGCTCGCACTCACAGCCGTTGACGAGCAGGGTGTGCTTCGGGGGCTTCGCATCCGGCTGGATCTTCACGCTGGTGGGAAACCCTGCTCCGCCCATGCCCACCAGGCCGGCATCCCTGACGGCCTCGCAGATCTCCTGAGGGGTGTGCCGAGTCGGGTCGAAATCGGCGGGAAGGCTGAACGAAGGCAGGGTTGGCGACGCGGGCTCCTGAGGCTCGATGGCAATGGCCTGACAGCGTCCGAGCACCGGATGCGGCCGCAGCGCCAGCTCCTTGACCTTGCCCGCCACCGGGGCATGCACGGGTGCACAGACGAACGCCTGGCACTCGCCGATCTTCTGTCCGGCCTGCACGAGGTCGCCCTTCTTGACGGCTGCCTGGCAGGGCGCGCCGATGTGCTGGCTGAGCAAGATTGAAAGCTCCGCAACACCTGGGCCCGGCTCGATCGGCCTGTCTTCGGTCAGGTGCTTGCTCTCGGGAGGATGCACTCCGCGAGAGAATGTGGTTCTGCCATGCGAATCGGTAGCCATATGGACGCAATCCGAGTACTAACGCTTCTTACCGTATCGTCGGAGCAGGAAACTGGTGGCCACAGTCAGGCCGACGGCGAATGCCAGAGCCATGACGAATGCGCAGGGCGTTCGGTACCGCTCTGTTACAGCCTGTTCGAGCAGGTCGTCGAACGTTGCCAGGGCCGCGACAAACGCGACAACGGGCAGCACGAAAGCGACGACCGCCTTCCACGCCACCGAAGGCCCCCCGGCATGGCCGAGTCGCTCGTAGACTCTGGCGCAGTCGTGTGCCTGACTACAGCCCTTACAGGGCTCCGCGTGTTCCATGGTTTCTACTACCAAACGATAAAACCGCGATTATAATGCGCTTTGCAGGCTTTTCAACGGGAACTTCGCGAAATCCAGAGGTCTTGGGCATGAGAACGGGATTGACGCTGTTGGGTGCGGCATTGACGGTCATGTTGGCCGGCTGCGCGGTCAATCCAGTCACGGGGGACGAGGAGTTGATGTTCTTCGGCCCGGAGAAGGACGTGGAACTGGGCCGCAAGTACGCGCCGCAGATCGAGAAAGCCTTGGGGGGGCGATTGACGGATGAGAATCTCCAGAGCTACGTCAACCGCGTCGGCCAGCGCATCGCGCGGGTTTGTCATCGGCCGGACATTGCCTATCACTTCACGGCGGTCCGCTACAAAGGGATCAACGCCTTTGCCGTTCCCGGTGGCTACGTCTATATCACCAGCGGACTCCTGGAGAAACTCGAATCGGAGGCCCAATTGGCCGCAATACTGGGCCACGAAGTGGGCCACGTCGTCGCCAGAGACACCCTGGTGGCCATGAGCCGGCAGATCGGCATGACGGCGTTAGTGGCGGCGGCGGCCATCGGCGACGCCCCGGGCGACGTGACCCGGGCGGCGGGTTTCATCAGCGGCGTCCTGTCCCTGCAATACAGCCGAGACGATGAGAAGGACGCCGATCTGGTGGGACTGTCCTACATGGTTCAGGCAGGCTACGATCCCAGCGGAATGGTCGAGACGATGCGGATCTTGCAGGAGTTGCAGACGGTTCGACCGATCGAGTTCTTTTCCACCCACCCCAACCCGGAAAGTCGCATTTCGTATCTGGAGGAGCGAATCGGCGGGCGCTACGCGATGTTCAGCGAACTGAAGAAGGGCACAGAGGAATACAAGCAGAACGTGCTCGACGTTCTGACCTCGCGACGGAACCACGGTGAAGTCGCGGAACCGAACACTCCATAGAAATGCCAAGAGCCGGCCCTTGGCAAGGGCCGGCTCTATATCTCGATCTGGCCGCAGGCGTGTGGGCCACCGCTGCGAGCTGCGGTCATATCCCTTCTGTCTCAGGCAGAATGGCCACATGTGCCGTCAGGCGATGCACGCAGTGTTCAACCTTGGTCTGCCTTTGCCTTGCTGGCTTTTCGCTTTTCCTCGGTGGCGCTGAACTTGCACTTGGGGCATCGATCGTCGAAGTCGTTGGGCACGATCCCCTCGGGGAAGACTTCGCCGCACTTGTCGCATTTGACGGCCTTGACGACCCTGTCCTTGCCGCATTTTTGGCAGGTCAGCAGAGCCCGGGCCATCGGATTGGCCAGTTGCGCCGTTCTGTCTGTCAGTTGCGTGTAGAATTCCTTCTCTCCCATCTGGTACGAGGCGTTGCAGGCCGTGCACAGGACCCACACCTGGGTATCGTCAGAAAGACTGTCGATGCCGCCAGGACCGCTCGATCGAGTCGCGAAGACGACGACTGCCGCTACGATCAGACACAACGCGATGATACCGCCGTAAATCAGGTTCTTCATGACTCAAACCTCCCGACTGGAATTAGGCGCCTCTGGTCGATCCTGTCCACACGGTCTTGCCGATTGAGGCCGTCTCATCGACACTGCCGAGACGAAACATACCCCGGTGCAGGATGTCTGTCAAATACTTGTTGGGGCGGCAGAGGCACAGGGGTGCTGGATGTGACCGGCCTTTCAGCATCCACGGGTTGCGCATCCTGCTTTGCCCTGATGGACAGCGGCAGGGTTCTCACGATGCGGCATCGCGGATGTATGCGACGATGTCGGCGCCGGAGAGACTGGCGGCGCCGGAGGCGTTTCGCGTGATCTGAAGGATTCGCATGGGCTCCTCGGGGAAACCCGTTCGCGCCGACAGGTAGGCGGATTCGAACACGGCCATGTTCTTGAGGTTCTCGGCGCCGCTGCTGGCCAGCGGGTGCTCCGACGGGTCGCGAACGCTCCGGGCGAAACTGGACAACAGCCTCTGCATGGCGTCCTGCTCGGTTTCCTCGAATTGCCAGACTTGATCGTCCAGACCGGAGTCGGTGCTGAGGATCACCCGATTGTCCGTGATTGTCAGACGAGCCTCCTTGCCGTAGATCTGCAAGCCCCTTCGGGTCGGGCCCTGATCGCTCCGTCGCGTGGCGACGATGCTGGCGGTCAGGGCGTCGGTGAACTTCATGGAAATCACCGCCGTGTCTTCCGTCAGGTACAACCGCTGTTGTTTGTCGGGGGCCTGATTGGTGGTCAGGGCATAGACTTGTTGCGGCAGAGAGAAGTTCCAGAGGATCTGATCGACGATCTGGTGACAATCGTGCAGCAGCACACCCCCTCCGGCCAACCGGGGATCGCTCTGCCAGGCGGGCCGATCGACGTCCGCGGCTTCACTGTAGGCCGTGACGAGAAACACGTTCTTGATCTGTCCCTGGGCGATCAACTCATGGGCGGCCAGGTAGCTGGACTGGAACCTGGCCGGATTGCCGATGGCGAATCGGACCTTCTCGTACTCCGCCATCTGGACGTACTCAAGCGCCTCTTCGTAATCCCTGGCGGGCGGGGCCAGCTTCAGCACGTGGAACTTCTTTCGGATCGCCGTCTTAAGGTGCTCGTCGCAGAGATGGATGTCGGCGGCGACCAGAAGACAGTCGAGTTGATTCTGGACGATCATCTGCCGGTAGTCGGTGTAGGGCTCGCACGGAAGCTCGGCGGCGGTCCTTTCCACCTGCTGCTGGTCTTGATCCGCGACGGCTTTGATGAGGAACTGCCCGGTCTGTCGAGCCGACTCCAGAAGAAGGCGTCCGGTCCCGCCCAAGCCGAGGATGCCCGCTGTCAACATCTGTTCTGCCATAGGTTACGCTACGTGTGGTCGACGGCTCTGTTCGCGGGGGACCGAAAGCCGCGCGCATGCCAACCGGGTCTCAGACCAGGCGACATCATTCGCCGATTTGCATCTCCATCTCGCCGCACTCTTGCCGGATGCCTCACCGATGTCCGTTCTTCGGCGGTATGATGAAGTGCTCGGGCACCGGAAACCGGGAGCACAACAACAGGACCTCTTTGCTGATCTGCTCGATGACGGATTCGTTGTCGATGCTCTCGGCCACCCGGTGAATGAACGTCGCGATCTGTTCGGCCTCCGGCTCTTTCATCCCCCGCGTGGTGATTGCCGGGGTTCCGATCCTCAGGCCGCTGGGGTTGAACGGCGGGGCCGGGTCGCCCGGGACGGTATTGTAGTTGCTGACGATCCGCGCCCGGTCCAGGGCCTTGGCCAGCTTCTTGCCCGGGATCTCCTTGTTCCGCAGATCGATGAGGATCAGGTGGTTATCGGTCCCTCCGGTGACCAGCTTGAAGCCATATTCGAGCAGCTTATTCGCCATCGCCTTGGCGTTCCTGGCGACCTGCGTGGCATAGGCGACGAATTCCGGCGTGTTGGCCTCGGCCATAGCCACGGCGATCGCGGTCAGCGTATGCATGTGCGGACCGCCCTGGAGGCCGGGGAAGACCGCCTTGTCCACCTTGGCGGCGTGTTCGGCCTTGCACAACAGCAGGCCCCCGCGCGGACCGCGCAGGGTCTTGTGAGTTGTCGTCGAGACGATGTCCGCGTACGGCACGGGGCTCTTGTGGATGCCCGCGACCACCAGGCCCGCGATATGGGCGATGTCGCTGACAAGGAACGCTCCGACCTCTTTGGCGATCTGGCCGAAGAGGTCGAAATCGATGATTCTCGGATAGGCGGTGGCCCCGGAGATGATGATCTTCGGACGGTGCTTCTTGGCGAGGTCGCGAATGGCGTCGTAGTCGAGCAGACCGGTCTCGGTGTTCACGTAGTAGGGGACGGAATTGTAGAACTTGCTCGTCAGAGAGACCTTCCAGCCGTGGGTCAGGTGTCCACCGTGGGACAGAGACATGCCCATGATTGTGTCACCCGGCTCGATCAGCGCCGCGTAAGCGGCCAGGTTCGCCACCGAGCCCGAGTAGGGCTGGACGTTGGCGTGATCGGCTTTGAACAGCGCCTTGGCCCGGTCCTGGGCCAGTTTCTCAATCAGATCCGTGACCTGCTGCCCTTCGTAGTAGCGTTTGCCGGGATAGCCTTCGGCGTACTTGTTCGTCAGACAGCTCGCGCTGGCCATCATTACGGCGCGCGAGACATAGTTCTCCGAGGGGATCAGCCGAATCGAGCCGCTCTGTCGGGCCTCTTCCTGCCGAATCAGCTCGTAGATCTGAGGGTCGTACTGCTCCAGAGCCGTTTGCATACCTGCTTCTTCCTAAATGACGTGTCCATCGTGGCGGCTGCAACCCCGCAAGGTCAGATAACCGGCGAACGAATTCTTATAACGCGGGGGTATGGCAGACGCAAGCATTTATTCGTTGACAAAATCAGGTCGAATACTACAGTTGGTTAGTTGTATACCATGTGAGGTGATAATCCACTTGCCGCTATGCCCGAACCGGATGCTCAAGCACAAGCGCAGGCCGAGGCCCACTTCGAACGAGCTCGCCAGGCTTTTGAGGCGGGCGATTTCGACCGGGCCATCGATGCGTATCTGGCGGGATTGCGACACAGTCCCGACACGGTCGAGGGCGGCCACATAGATCTTCGTGTCCTGGCCCTGCGGCGCGACGAGCGGGGCGGGGCCAGGCCATCGGCCGAGGAGGTCGAGCAGAAGCTCTCCGAGGGTGACACGCCGCTGGAGAAGATGCTCAACGCCGAGTACCTTCTCGCCAAGGACCCTCAGCATCTGGCCTACGGAGAAGCGGTGCTACGCGCCGCCGTTGCGGGTCGATACACCGAAACGGTCAAGTGGATGGCGGACCTGATGTTCCTGGCCAACAACAATGCCCGCAGACCCTCGGCGGCTGTCTACATCCTGCTGAAGGATTCCTACGAGGCGATCGGGCAGATCGAGCGCGCCGTGGCCGCCTGCCAGCGTGCCGCACGGCTCAAGCCTGACGATCTCATGCTGGCGGAAGACCTCAAACGCCTGGCCGGCAAGCTTGGGGCTGCCAGACGCGCCGGTACCGGAACGCCCGTCGCCGTCTCAGGCGCCGCCAAGGCGCGACCCCAGCGGACTCGCGTCAATGCGGCGCGCCCGCCTCAGGCTCAGGATCCGGCGGGAGCAGAACAGGAGGAGTCTGTCCCGGCCGCCCCGTCGGACCAGGGTGACCTGGCCGCCGCCAGGGCGTTCTTTGAGAAGGCGCGCAGTGCCGCGGAGAGCAAGAACTACGACTACGCGATCGAGATGTACCTCGAAGGCCTTCAGCGAGCTCCCGACGCGCTCGAAGAGGGACACCTGCCCCTGTGCGAGCTGGGGCTTCAGCGGCGAGGGCGGGGCGGCAAGAAGCCTTCCATGGTCGAGCGGGTCAAGCATCTGCGCGGCAGGACTCCGCTCGAACAGATGCTCAACGCCGAGTATCTCTTCGCGAAGGACCCCGACCACACCCCCTATGCCGAAGCCATGCTCAAGGCGGCGGTCGACGGCGGATACCACCGCACGGCGCACTGGATTGCCAATCTGATCTTCCAGACCAACAACGCCATTGAGAAACCCTCCCTGCAAACCTATGTCCTTTTGAAGGACTGCTACAAGGCGATGGGGCAGTACGACAAGGCGGTGGCGGCCTGTCAGCGGGCCGTGCGGATGAAGCCCGACGACAAGGAGCTGGCCGACGAGTTCAAGAACCTCTCGGCCGAATTGACGATGTCCAAAGGCAAGTACGGCGTCGAGGGCGACTTCCGCCAGTCGATCCGGGACCGCGAGACACAGGCCAGACTGTACGCCCAGGACCGGATGATCAAGACAGAGGACTACCGGCTCAGCGCCGTCGAGGAGGCCCGGCGGGCCTACGCCAAGGACCCGGACGTGGCCCAGAATGCCTTCAATCTGGCCGATGCCTTGGCGGATTTGGAGCAGGATGACGCCGAAGACGAGGCGATCCAGTTGCTCAGCGACGCGGCCGAGAGCCATAAGGACTTTCGGTTTGCCGAGCGGGCGGGCCTCCTCCGCATCCGCCAGGGCCGGCGCAGGCTCCGGGCCGCCAAGAAGCGGCTAAAGGCCGAACCGTCCGATGCTGCGGCCCAGGCCGGCGTCAGGGAACTGACCGAGGTCCTCGCCCGCACGGAGCTGGAGCATTACCGGCTTTGCGTGGAGCACTACCCCACAGACCTGTCCGCCAAATACGAATACGGGCTGCGGCTGATGCGGAACGAGAACTACAATGAGGCCATTCCGCTGTTCCAGGACGCCCAGAAGGACCCGCGCCGCCGGATCTCCGCCATGGACAAGATCGGCTACTGCTTCTTCATGAAGGGCTGGTACGCCGACGCCATCGATGTTTTTTCCCGCGCCATCGATTCCTACGAAATAAAAGATGATGCAATCGCCAAAGAATTGCGGTATAATCTTGCCCTGGCGCACGAGTCGCAGGGTGACCGGGACCGGGCGCTGGAGTTGTATCGGAGGATCGCCCAGCTCGATTTCGGGTACAAGGATGTCAGCGAGCGGGTGGATCGGCTTCGGGCCGAGCTGAAATCGACCGGGCCCGACGGCCCGGGCGGCGATGCCGGATTCAGGGAACCAACCTCTCAGTGAGTTTTGCAGTAGCGTTTTGGGAACGACCAGGAGAACAACGTGGCACATTCGTTATCAGCGAAGAAGAGAGTCAGGCAGAACACCAAGAAACGAACGATCAACCGGGCTCGCAGGAGCCAGGTCAAGACGCAGGTCAAGCGTCTCGAAACCGCTTTGAGCGAGGGCAACGTCGAACAGGCGACAGCGGAATTCCGGGCGACGGTCAAGAAGCTCGACAAGGTGGCCTCCACCAGCACGATGCACAAGAAGACCGCTGCGAGAAAGAAATCCCGGCTGGCCAAGAGGCTCAACGCGCTGAAAGCTAAACAGCAGACCAGTTAGCCGGAGCGTTGCGGCCGGCCCGACGGCTGGCCAGGTGGCCTGCGAATAGAATGGCGCGGCAGGAAAACGCCAGCACCCAATCGATGACACAGTCGGTTGGGTGCTGCTTTCATTGGAGTGGCCTATGCCGAACGTGTATCGAGACCGGATTGTCAAGCTGCTCCAGCATGCCGATTACACCCCTGTGAAGGTGGCGCAGTTGGCCAAAGCGCTGGGCGTGGAGTCGGACGCCTATTCGGAATTCAAGGCGGCCTTCGAAGAGCTGCGCCGCGCCGGGCACGTGGTCATCGGAGGCGGCAACCTTGTGACACTGCCCAGCATGGCCGGCCAGATTGTCGGCACCTTCCGCAAGAACGCCAAAGGTTTCGGCTTCGTCGTGCCGCTCGAAGCGAACGCGCACGGCGATCTGTTCATCCCCCCCGACAGCACAGGCGACGCCATGACCGGCGACACCGTCCTTGCCAAGGCGACGCGCAAAGGCGTGCGGGGACGCGAGACCCGGTATACGGGTGAGATCATCGAGGTGCTCGAACGCGCCGACAATCAGTTCGTCGGGACCCTGACCAGGCATCCGGAGGCGTGGATCGTTCAGCCGGATGGGAGCAGGTTTATCGAGCCTATTGTCGTCGAAGACGTCGCGGCCAAGAACGCCAAGGAGAAAGACAAGGTTGTCGTCGAGATCCTGTCGTATCCGAATGAGCAATACTTGGCGCGGGGTGTGATCGTCGAGGTGCTCGGCCGCGCCGGGCGGTACGAGACGGAAATCCAAGCGGTTCTGCGGCAGTTCCATCTGCCGGGAGCATTCGATGAGGAGTGCCTGGAACAGGCGCGCAGCGCCGCCGCGGCCTTCGGCGCCGAACCGGGCGCCGAGCGAGAGGACATCAGCGACAAGATGATCGTCACGATCGATCCGCCGGATGCCAAGGACTTCGACGACGCGATCAGCCTGGACAGCGACGCCGACGGCAACTGGGTGCTCGGCGTGCACATCGCCGACGTCAGCCACTTTATCCCGGCCGGCTCGCCGCTGGATGAGGAGGCCCGCCTTCGAGGCAACAGCGTCTACCTGCCGGGCAAGACGATTCCCATGCTGCCGGAAGTCCTCAGCAACGGTATTTGCAGCCTCCAGCCGGACCAGCCGCGATTCGCCAAGAGCGTCTACATTACGTACGATGACGCAGGGAAGATTCTGCATCGCCGCTTCGCCAACAGTATCATCCGTTCCAAGGCCCGGCTGACCTACGAACTGGCCGACCGGATTCTCAAGGGCCACACCAAAGGCGCCAAGCCCGAGGTCATCAAGTTGCTCGGCACAATGGAGGCGCTCGCCCGGTGGATCGAGAAACGCCGGGCGGACAATGGCATGCTTCATCTCGACCTGCCCGAGCCCGAGCTGGACTTTGACGAGTCGGGCCAGGTCGTGGACGCCCATCCCGCCGACAACAGCTATCCGCACACGATCATCGAGATGTTCATGGTCGAGGCCAACGACGCCGTCGCGTCACTGCTCGACCGCCTGGATGTGCCGTTCATGCGCCGCATCCACCCGGAGCCCGATGCGCTGAGCATCAGGAATCTCTCCAAACTGCTGCGAACGATGGGGTTCCCGATGCCCCGCAATCCGGACCGCAGGGCGATCCAGGACCTGCTGGATTCCGTCAAGGACGCCGAACGCGCGCTGGCGGTCAACTTGATCGTGCTCAGGAGTTTTGAGAAGGCCCAGTACGCGCCGCTGCACATCGGTCACTACGCGTTGGCATCGACGCACTACTGCCATTTCACCAGCCCGATCCGCCGCTATGCGGACCTGCTGGTGCATCGCCAGTTGCAGTTCCACCTCCAGGATCGGATTGACATCGCCAAGCAGGTGGCTGCCGGTCAGGACCTTGCGGCGGTGGGCAAGCACATCACCTTTACCGAGCAGCGGGCCGAAGACGCCGAGCGCGACCTGGTTGCCGTGCTGACCTTGCAAATGCTCAGCAAGCGAATCGGGGAAGAGCTGGATTGTGTCGTGACGGGACTGGCCGGGTTTGGCCTGTTCGTTCAGTCGCGGAAATTCGGAATCGAGGGTCTCATCAAGTTCGAAGACCTCGGGCCTGACAAGTGGCTGCTGAACAAGGCCGCTCAGTGCGTCGTCGGCGAGCGCAGCGGCCATGAGGTCCATCTGGGCCAGCCCATGCACGTCCGCATCGTCTCGGTCAACGTTCCCGGACGCCAGTTGAGCCTTGCGCCCGTCAGCCCTCTGGGCGAGGGCCGAGGCAAGTCACGGGGCGGATCGGACCGCAAGTCTCGCCGCAATGCCCGCAAGCCCACCCGAAAGCTCCAGGCGAAGAAGAAAAGGCACAAGTAACGTCAATGGCGGAAGCTTATCCGCTGGCCGCGTTCTCGAAGGCCACAACGACAATGGCTTTGTTTGGCTTCGTGGGACAAGCCGCCTCGCATGCGCCGCAACCTGTGCATTTCTGAGCGTCGATTTCCGGGGTCAGAGTGTATTCGGTTTCGGACCACACATAGCGAATCGCGGCGTGCGGACACCACCTGCCGCATTCCGTGCACTCGCGGCTCTCTGCCAGCAGGCACACACTCATGTCCACCTGTGGCAGCCCGATCGGTCTGCTGGCTTTGCCATCGGGAGACAGCCGCACCAGCGCGCCGCTGGGGCACACCTGCGTGCATTTTGTGCAATCGACCAGGCAGTAACTCTCTTCGAAGTGGAGGATGGGCGTCAGAAGACCTGCCGGTCCGTGACGGCCGAGAGACGGCTCAATGATGTGGGTAGGGCATGCCCGGGCGCAGTTGCCGCAGCGAACGCAGACGCCGAGAAACTCCGGCTCGTCGATCGCGCCGGGCGGACGAAGTGGCCGTGGCGTGGAGCCTTGGCTGGACCGGGCAATTCCGGCCAGAGCGGCGCCGGCGGCCACGCCAAGGACCGTCCGTCTGGCCAGCGGTGGATTCCATCGCGACGATGAGCGATTGCCGCCGGCTTGATTCCTGGCCTGGCGGGCGCGTCGCAGCGGATAGGCGAGCATGTCCTGAAATGCCCCTAAGGGGCAGATTCGGCTGCACCAGATGTGCGGCCATACGAAACTCGTCGTCAGAACCAGCAACAGGGGCAGGGCTGTCAGCCAGCCTGTCCGCGATTCTGCGATCCCAAATGCCCCGGAGAACATCGTCAGCGGGTCCAAGCACAGCAGCAGAGGATAGCCCAGACAGGCGCTCGCCAGGGTCAGCAACACGATCCATCGGCCGATCGAGGGTAGCTTTGCAGGCTTTCGGCCGCAGCGCCGGCCCACGTAGCTCATGCCATCGGCGCACAGGCCCAGGGGACAAACCCATCGGCAGAAGCAGCGCGGCCGCAGCATCGCGATCAAGCCCACCGCCAATCCCAGACACGCCGTGACAGCAAACGCCCGCGTCGCCAGGATCGAGCCCGCAGCGACAAAGGGACTCAACGCTGGGACCAGCACCGGCCATCGCGTCTGCCTGGCCGCCAGGAGCAGGACGATAGCGACAACCAGGGACGAAACGCGGACGAGCCATCGGATGCGGCGGCGTCTTGCGGCCTCTGTTCTACCCGACTCGCTGTTGGGCTCTAAGGGGTTGTTCACCCGAGATAGGCCTCCTGCTGCCGGAGGACCTTCTGGACCTTCGCGATGTCCACGTCGCGGGGCCGGCAATTGTCCCTCACGGCCACCGCGGCCGCAACGCCTGCGGCGTGACCGGTGACGAAGCAGTTGGGCACCAGACGCACCAGGTCGGCCATGCCCATGTCGACGCTGATGCAGCGACCGGCCGCCAACACGTTGTCCACCTTCGTGGGGACCAGAGCCCCGTAGGGAATCTGCCATTCGCCGTGGGTAGCTCCCGAGGAACCGCCCACGCCGACCACGTCGGGGAACTTCGTCGCCTCTCTCAGGTCCGACAGCCTCACGCGGTTCAGGCCGTTGAGGATGCGAGTGATACGTACACCGAGCTGCGGTGCGGTCTCGACCAGATAGACCTTCTCGTATCCGGGCGTCTGGCGGGTTCTCTGGACGTTGTTCCAGATAAACTTGCGGTGATTCATCTCCATTTGCGTCAGGGTCGCGATATCGAGCCCATCCACCTCCGGCCCGGTCAGATTGACCCAGTTGACGCCCGGCACAGGAGTGGCCGACCCGAGGCGCCGTGGTTTCGGAGCCTGCCCGGCCTTCTCGGCATCGACCCGGTCGAGGTTGCCGATCCGCGAGACGAGACCGACGTTGTGCGAACGATGCTCGAATTCGGCCCCGGCCGCGGCGAACAGGTCACCGTCACCGGTGGCGTCGACCACGATCTTGGCCAGGATGGCCTGCCGGCCCGATTTGCTCTCGAAGACGACGCCGCGCACGGTGTTCTCGGTGACGATGGCGTCGACGCCCCAGCAGTGAAGGAATACGTCGACGCCTGCCTCTTCGATCATCTCGACCATCATGTATTTGGCGGCCTCGGCGTCGACGGTGGGACTGACGCCGGGACGCCGGTCGATGATCGCGCCGTCGAGCTTGTCCAGCCGCCGCATCATCTCTTCGCCGATGCCTTGGCAGACCTGCTTTCCGCCTTTGACGATGTGCCCGATGATCAGCACGACAAGCCCGCCGGTCCAGAGCCCTCCGAAGTGGCCGTAACGCTCAACCAGCGTGACGCTGGCGCCGGCTCGCCTGGCGGCGATGGCAGCCACGACGCCGGCAGAGCCGCCTCCTACCACAAGCACGTCGGTTTGGTGGAGGATCGGCAACTCTCGCTGTGGCTGGATCACCTTGCCGTCGACGATCGTCGCGGCCGTGCGCATGTCCTGGACCTTGTGAGCGTCGATGACCGAACTCTGGAACCCGCTCGATTCCCCAACGCCTTGAGCGTGAGACGCCGGCGCGCCGGTCAATCCGAGTCCCGCCGTCAGTCCTGACAGCCCGAGCGCCCTGAGGCATTCGCGTCGATTCATATGCTTGTCCATGAAGGCTCTCCTCTACGCTGAAATGGATCGAGGTTGGAGCGGCCAAGTGCCAGCTCATGGCCCTGTGATACCTTGATCGGCGCGGATTATCAATCGAAAAGCCCTGACTCAGGAAGCTACGCCGAGTCCAGTGTCTGAATGCGTTCGAGGATCGCTGGGATGCCGCAGCGCCTGTAGAATCGCAGGGTCGTGTCCCAGAGGTCTTCGGTCAGTTGCGTGCGAATCTGTCGGAGGAACTCGGCGGGGATGTCGCGATAGTGCGCCTCAGCGATGGCCCCGGCGATACAGGCCTGGGTGTCGCTGTCGCCGCCCAGCGAGATCGCGTTGCGTACGGCATCCTCGTAGGAGCAAGAGTCCAGGAAGGCGATGATCGCTTCCGGCACCGAGCCCTGACAGGTCACGTCGAACGCGTAGCCGGGCCGAATCTCGTCGACGGTTCGAGAAAGGTCGTAGCCGAAACGCTCGCTGACATGCCTGCGGATCGACTCCTTGTTCTCGCTTTTGCGAGCGAGAAACACCGCCAATGCCGTCGCCTGGGCCCCTTTGATCCCCTCGGGATGGTTGTGCGTGCAGTCGGCCGTCCTGGCCGCCTCGCGCAGCACGTCATCCTCTGAATCGAAGGCATATGCCACCGGACTGACGCGCATCGCCGAGCCGTTGCCGAAGCTATTGTATGGCCGCATGCGCGACGCCGCCGCCCATTGGAGGAAATGGCCGCCGTACCCGCGCAAGGGATGCCGGCGGGTATAGGTTCGCAGGGCATGCTCGTAGTTGCACTCGCCCAGAAGCGCATCCGCGACCGCCACCGTCAGAACCGTGTCGTCGGTAAAGGTCGCCAGCGGCCCGAACAGCGGTATGTCCTTGCGTTTGGTCGGCCTGCTCTCGTAGGCCGATCCCGCGATGTCGCCCGCGATGGCGCCCAGCATCTCGCCACTCCCAAGCAGAGGCTGTCTTGTCTGCCGGCGGCCTCCTCGACCGCTCTTCGAGCCGACAGCATATCTCTTTCACCTGGCCGTGTCATCCCGCTGCCACCACGTGTGTGTGAAAATATCGTGGCATGTGGGTGGCAGCCTCAAAGCGTAGTGCAACGGAGCTTTGGGGATGGCGAATGGGAGTGGCGCATCCGTACGGAAAGGCCTCTGCGAGGCGATCCATCCCC
>JAAYBV010000006.1 GCA_012744475.1 Phycisphaerae bacterium | reverse complement strand
TGGGGATGGATCGCCTCGCAGAGGCCTTTCCGTACGGATGCGCCACTCCCATTCGCCATCCCCAAAGCTCCGTTGCACTACGCTTTGAGGCTGCCACCCACATGCCACGATATTTTCACACACACCCTGACAACGGACGGAGAATGGAAACAAAACCGGTATTCAGAGTGCCCGGATAGGCGGTTTGTCCCCGGATTGGTGACAGTCCCAGCGGCGCCCCTTGCCCCTTTGTCAGGTTGTGTCCTCCCGCGCCCGGCCATATTGGTGCAGCCCTCGGCGAGATAGCGGCGAACCGTCGAATCCGATCCAGAATCGCTCGGTACAGGCGACCCGGCACCGCGACTTCCGCCAACTGGAACGTCACATATCGAGCGTGGTACACGATCTTGCAGCCGATCTTGACCAGCTTGTCTCGCAGCGTTGTGAGAGTCCAGTGCTTCACGGCTGGCGGCAGGGCCAATCGCCTGAGGAAGTTGCCGAGGTTGTAGGCCAGGACGTGCAGTCGGATAACTCGTGACTGTCACAACCTACTGTGTTGCACTTCGCATGTTAATGCGCCGTGCTTGTAGAGAGCGAGGCTCGTCGCGGCACCCCAGCGTTTCTGGTCCGTGTCGGCGCCCACGCTGGTTTGCCAGAGCTGCCTGCCGTTCGGGTCGAAGGCAAGCACGCCGGTCTTGCCGAAGAACGTGAAGACCCGCTGCCCATCCGTCACGGGGGTCTGGCTGGCGTAGCCATGCTCGCGCAGCATGCCCCGGTAGAGGTCTTCCGGCTGCGTCGCCCGCACGGCTGTGTCCCAGAGCAGCTTTCCATCTGCGGCGCGGATGCACACCAGATGGCGCACCAGATCGTTCGGATCGCCCGGCTCATTCGGGTCCAGGCCATAGCCGGAATAGCACGTCACGTAGACCCGATCGCCGAAAACGATGGGGCTGGACGAGCCCGGTCCCGGCAGCGGGGTCTTCCAGGCGAGGTTCTCCGTCTCGCTCCACGTCAGGGCCAGACCCGTCTGGTCGCTGACGCCCCCCGCGCCAGGCCCTCGAAACCCAGCCCAATCCGCTGCCGGCGTGGACCCTGCCGATACTGCCCATGTCACCATCCAGACGACCATCCACGTTGCTGTATATCGTTTCACTACGTTGCTCCCGTTGCCTGTCTATGCGATCGGCACGTTCCTGCTCACTGCGGGGAATCTTCCTGCCGTGGGCTTCCACCGGTCTGATTGTACCAACCGGTTCGTGCCATGTGTAGAGTGGGGTTACGCCCGGGTGCATAACCGTTTCTGCGCTGCGCGCTTGGGCACACTGCGGAAGCACGAAGATCGAAGTCCGAATTTCGAAACAAGCCCGCATGAACCAGAATCCAATCTCGAAACACGGAAGACATCGCGTGCAACGCGGCCTTGCCCATGCAAACCGGGCCGAATTTGGAGCATTTGGACTTCGTGTTTGGAATTTGTTTCGAGTCTCGTGCTTCGGATTTCGAGCTTGTCCTCACCGGCCATGAATCGGTGCCCGCCAGTGTGGGCCTGACCGAGCCGGATCGCAAGAACAGTCATGCACCCGTTGGGCATATCGACTCCGATCCGCATGGGCTTCAAGCCCATCGTACGCTCGCCCTACTCGTAGCGCAGGGCGACCATCGGGTCGATCCGTGCGGCCCGGCGGGCGGGAAGGTAGCTGGCCAGCAACGAGGTGACACCGAGCAACACGACGGTCGCAGCGATGCTCGCGGCATCGATGGGATCGACCCCGCACAGAACGCTGGCGATCACATGGGCGACAGCCAAAGCCAGGAACATTCCCGCGAGTAATCCCGCCAGCGTCAGGGCCGCTCCTTCCCGCAAGACCATTGCCAGAATATTCGTGCACGTGGCCCCCAGCGCCATGCGAATCCCGATCTCTGCGGTCCGGGAGGCCACCATGTGTCCCTTGACAGCGTAGATGCCCAGGGCCGCCAGAAACAAAGCCATGGCGCCAAAAGCCGCCGCCAGCCCTGCCACGATGCGTACCAGCCACATATTCGGGGCATTGCGGTGGAAGTCCGACATGGTCATCAGCGACAGGATCGCCACGTGCGGGTCCACCTTGCGAATCTCCTGCGGCAGATTCGCCAGCAGCGCCGTCCGGGCCTCGGGAACGTCAGCGATCATGCGAACATGGATGTAGATCGGATCGCCGTAGGAGTCCAAGTCGCGTGTAAGAGGCAGGTAGACGTGCGGCTGCATCTGTTTCTCGAAGACGCCGTGACGCACGCCCGGCACAATACCCACAACCTCGCGAGGCTTGCGGCCGGCCCCCGAGATCAGGCAACCCAGCGCATTTCCATCGGGCCGAAGCCGGCGCGCCTGCAACTCATCGATGACGACGACCGGGGCATCTGTGAGCCACTCCGTGCGACGGAAGTACCGGCCCTGCAACAGTGGGAGCCCCATGGCCTGCAAGTAATCGCCGCCGATACCGTGAATGATGCTCAGCGGCGTATCCATGGACACAGGCCTGTCACCGTCTGCGTCTGCTCTGCACTCGTGAATGTCGTTGCAGGGAATCCCGACTCCAAAGGGCATGGAAGTGGAAAGGCCGACCGCTTGGACGGACGGCAACGCGCTCAGGTGGTCCACCAATCGCTCGCAGATTTGCAGGCTCTGGCTTCCGGTGCGATCGGCCCGACGGGGTTCCACTTCGATCAACAGCTTGTCGTGGAGGCTGTAACCGGGAGTCATGCGAGTCGCGGTCAGGGCACTATGGGTGAACAGGGTTGCTCCCATGACGAGCACAACGGACAGCGCGGTCTGGCAGGCCGCCGACAGGCCGCGCGGTGAGAGCCGACGAGTCTTCACGATGGGTCGCAGAACACCGCCTTTGGCTTCCTTCAGATCGACAACAATGTCGCGCCGGGAAAGGCGCAACGCGGGCCTCAAACCGGACAACACGGCGGCAATCACGCAGAATCCCACCGTCGCCGCCAGAACACGAGCGTCGAGCCCCGCCTCCAGTGCCGTCCCCATCTCGAAGGGCAACCTCAGAGCGCCCAGTGCGGTATTCAGGATCTTCGTACCCCAGAAAGCAAGGGCCAGTCCGCCGATTCCGCCCAGGCCTGCCAGCAACAGGGACTCGATCAACAACTGTCGTATGATTCGCGTCCGCCCGCCCCCGATGGCCATGCGGATGGCAATCTCGCGACACCGGGAAGCCCCCTGCACTACCTGCATATTTGCGAGGTTCAGGCACGCAATGAGCAGGACAATCCCGGATATGCCCATCAGGAACAGGCCCAAGGCAGACAATTTCCCTTGATCGTTGTCCTCGTATGTGGTGAGTCTGCCCGGCCGGTGGAGGTAAAACGTGCGCCCCTGCTCCTGCCGGTCCGGGAAGCTCTCCTTCAGACGGGCCGCCATGGCCGGGAGCCGGGCCTCTGCCTGTGACAGACTCACGTCGGCCTTGAGCCGACCCACCAGGGCCAGCGTGGGGTAGTCCCAGTAGTCGCTCGACGCGTTGGGCCGTCGCGGTTCCCAAGTGTCCTTGATCGCGAGACTATAGACCCCCAGGGGAAGCCACTGGTCAGGTCCGAACAGCGATGTTCCCGTGAATCGCCTCGGAGCTACACCGATCACCTGAAAGAGAGCCCCGTTGACGGACACTCGCGCGCCCACGATATTCGGATCGGCCCCCTGCCGCTGCCAGGCCCGATAGCTGAGGACAGCGACCGGTGGCGCACCTACCCGTTCCTCTTCCGGCAGGAAACTCCGTCCTCGCGTCGGTGCAACCCCCAACGTGGTGAAGTAGTTGGCAGATACGAACATGGCGTAGGCCCGCCGGGTGCTGTTCCCCTGTTCCAGCGTGACAACCTGCGTGTCCCAGGCGTGGGCCGCCAAGTCACTGAAGATGGGATTGTTGTCCCGCAGAACGACGTAGGCGGAGTACGGAATGAACGCGAATCCGCGAGAGCGGCAACCCACCAATCGACCCGGGTCTTTCACCGGCGCAGGCCGCAGTAGCAGCACGTTGACCACGCTGAACATGATCGTGTTGGCGCCGATGCCGATCGCCAGCGTAATCAGGGCAATCGCCGTGAACCCGCGATTCTTCGCCAGCATCCGCAAACCGAATCTGATATCCTGCCACAGCGTTCCCATGCGTCTCTCCTATTCGTACTGCAAGGCCGCCTTCGGGTCGACTCTGAGCGCCCGCCGGGCCGGGATATACGTGGCCAGCAGTGAAGTCGCTGTGAGCACAACCACGGTGACAACGATGCTCACGAGATCAATGCTACTGATGCCTTGGACCGCGCTGCGAATCACTCGCGTCATGACGAACGCCAGCAGCATGCCGGCCAGCAGCCCTGCGAACGTCGATGTGGCGCCCTGACGCAGCACCAGGGTCAGAATGTCCCGCCGGGTGGCGCCCAACGCCATACGGATGCCAATCTCAGGGGTTCGCGAGGCGACCATATGGCTCTTGACGGCATAGAGACCCATACCGGCCAGGAACAGGGCCATGGCCCCAAACATCACGGCAAGTCGGGCCACGGCTCGCGCGAGCAACACCGTGGGATCGTTGCGATGTCGATCCGCCAGAGACGCTACCGAGACGACCGGCAGACGAGGATCGAGCTCTCGAATGCGTGCACCGATGGTGCGCACGAACGCGGCCTCCGCTCCGGGCGCCGCACTTCTGGCACGCAGATGGATGGATTCGGGCACGCTTTGGGCTCCGAGTGGTGTATAGACATGGGGTTGGATTTGGCCATTGCCCCAAACGCTCCGCAGGTTCGGTACGATACCGATCACTTGGTGGGGCCCCGAGCCATACTGGATGAGACAGCCAAGGGCACTACCCTCCGGCCGGAGTTTACGGGCCAGAAGCTCATCGATGATCACGACTTTTTCTGCATCAGGGGCACTGTCGAGAGGGCGAAAGACCCGACCCTGCAAGAGCCGAATTCCCATCGCTTCGAAGTAGTCGCCGTCTACCTCATACTCGTGAAGTGGCTTCGTCAATAGGCTGCCTGACGCGTCATCCTCGCGGCCCGGCACATACTCGACGACTCTTTCGCGAACCCAGGGCCACCACTCCAGGTCCACAGGCGACTTAAAAGATAGGCCAACCGCCTGAATCTCGGGATTTTCCTTCAACCGCTCAGCCAGGGCCTGGCAAGCTTGCTTTGCCTGAGCATCCCTGTAGCCTCCCGCGTAAGGATCCAAGTCGACGATCAACTTCCCATCCAGGCCGAAACCGCGTTCGGCCCGGGCGGCACTCAGCGCGGTTCGAGCCAATAGGGTCGCGCACATGACCAGCGCGAAAGTGAGGGCCATTTGACAGAGCACCGACAGGTCGCGGGGGACGAACCATCGCCGATTGCGCGTGGCGCGCAGTATACCTCGGCCGGATTCTTTCAGATCGCCAACAAGATCGCGTCCCGATAGGCGCAGGGCCGGTCTCAACCCGAAGAGCACCGTGGCAATCAAACAGAAACCCAAGGTGGCCCCCAGGACGCGTATATCCAGCGTGATTCCCTCAGCGATGGCCTCCCCCAACTGCATCGGGAGTTGGCCCATCGCCGCCCACAGCTTGAGAACCCGGACACCCCAGAAGGCCACGCCGATAGCCAGAATGCCACCGAAGACAGCCAAGAGAAGGGATTCGGCCAGCAACTGCCGCACGATCCTCAAACGCCCCCCGCCGATGGCCGCACGGATGGCGATTTCCCGTTGGCGCTCCACCCCTTGAACCACAATCATATTCGCCAGATTCAGACAGGCAATGAGCAAGACGACCCCCGATATTCCCATCAACCCCAGACTGATACGACCCAAGGCGGACCTGTCATTGTCGATACCACCGGCGCTGAGTCTGGGCAACGGGTGGAGTTCAAACCAGACCTCCTCTATCTCTGTCGACCCGAACCTGGGCCTGTTGAACATCCAAGGGTCAATCTGCTTCAGGCGTGGGAGCATGGATTGCAGCCATGCCTGGGCCTCCGATCGACTCACGCCAGGTTTGAGTCGTCCCGCTAAGACCGACGGCGCATAGTGCCACCGTTCATCGGTCTTCTCCGGCTTCTTTTTATAGATTCTACCCACAAGACCATACGTGCCCAAAGGCAACCAGACGTCGGGGCAGATGACGGATGCGCCTGCGAATGCCCTTGGCATCACGCCGATGATTCTAAAGAGCTTACCAGAGAGGCGCACATATTGGCCCCCGATCTCGGGCTCAGCGCCCAGACGCTGCCAAGTTCGGTAGCTCAGGACCACCACTGGCTCAGCACCAGCGACTTCCTCCTCAGGCAGGAACGTCCGCCCATAAAGGGGGGATCCCCCCAGGGCGCTGAAGTAGTTGGCCGAGACGTATAGCGGATCCACATGTCTTACCATACCGTCTCTTACCAGAGTACAGGTTCTTCTGCCGTAACTGTGGGAGATGAGATTGCTGAACACCGGATTATTATCACGTAGCTCGACATAGCCCGGATAAAAGACGAGACGTGTTACGTTAAATTCGCAGCGCACCAATCGGTCGGGCTCTTTGACGGGCAGCGGTCGAAAGAGCAGCGTATTGACCACGCTGAACATAATCGTGTTGGCCCCGATGCCGATCGCCAGCGTAATCAGGGCAATCGCCGTGAACCCGCGGTTCTTCGCCAGCATCCGCAAACCGAATCTGACGTCCTGCCAGAGCGTCGTCATTGCATGACTCCAGTTCGTAGTTCACAGTTGTCGGTTGTCAGTTGTCAGTTACCGGCGGTCAGGAACCCACTGCGAACTGTCAACTGTGAACTGTCAACTCATCCCTATTCGTACCGCAGTGCTACCATCGGGTCGATTCGCGCCGCTCGGCGGGCGGGGACGTAGCCGGCCAGCACGGACACGGCCGCCAGCAGCACCACTGTGGCCGCGATGCTTAGCGGATCGAGGGGGCTGACACCGTAAAGCCCGGCGCGAATCAGCCGCGCCAACGCGCCGGCCAGCAGGATTCCGAGCGAAAGGCCCACGAATGTCGATACGGCGCCCTGACGAAACACGAGGCCCAGGATGTCGCGCCGGGTGGCGCCCAGGGCCATGCGAATCCCGATCTCGGGAGTCCGCGACGCGACCATGTGGCCCTTGACCGCGTACAGCCCGAGCCCGGCCAGGAACAGGGCCATGACCCCGAACATGGCCGTCAGCCGGGCGGCCACTGCCGCTTGTCGTATGGTTCCGTCGTTGCGATGCTGGTCCGTCAGGCTTATCACCGACACCACCGGCAGGCGCGGATCGATCTTGCGGATCTGTGCGCCAATGCTCCGGACGAGAGCTGTTTCGACGCTCGGCGCGGTGCTGGCAAGACGCAGGTGGATGTAGACAGGTAGATGGTCATCGCGGATCGGCTCATAGATGTGGGCCCAGTTCCATGCTTCGCCCGAAAGATCCAACAGACTCGGCACGACCCCAACCACTCGGCACACGTCCAGCTCCGAGCCCCAGCCATGCTGGATCAGGCAATCCACGACGTTGCCGTCCGGGCGGAGCTTGCGGGCCAGCAGCTCGTCGATGATCACGACCCGCTCGGCATCGGGAGCGCTGTCGAGCGGTCGGAAGGGTCGGCCTCGAAGGAGAGGAATTCCCATCGCCTCGAAGTAATTGCCATCAACCTCGAACAGCAGCGGTCCTCTCTCCAGCAGGTTTTTCGAGGGGTCGTCTGCAACGCCAGGCTCGTAGGCGATGAACCGCTGCGAGAAACCATGTCGTGTATCGCCGACCGGAAACGACGTGGACAGACCCGCGGCCTGGATGCCGGGCGTCCCCTTGAGGCGTTCCGCCAGCATCTGGCAAGCGGTTGCGGCCTGGGCGTGGGTGTAGCCGCCTGCCAGCGGATCGATCCGGACCACCAGCTTGCCGGCCAGATCGAAGCCCGGACGCGTTCGCGCGATCCTCAACGCCGTCCGCGTGAACAGCGTCGCGCCCATCACCAGCACGACGGCTAGCGCGATCTGAAGGACCACCGGCAGACCGCGCGGGATCAAGCGCCGTCGTCGACGCACCGAGCGGACCACCCCGCCCCCCGACTCCTTCAAGTCACTGATAACATCACGTGCGGACAGACGCAGAGCGGGCTTGAGACCGAAGAGCACGGTCGCAATCAGACAGAACCCCAGGGTGGCGCTCAGAACGCGCGCGTCGAACCAGGTCGTCAATCGAATCGGCAGGGTTGCCGTAGCCAGCCAGGCGTTGAGAATCCGAACGCCCCAGAAGGCAGGAATCAAAGCCAGGACCCCTCCGAACAGTGCCAGCAGGAACGATTCGAGGAACAACTGCCGGACGATCCGCAGGCGTCCGCCCCCGATGGCCATGCGAATGGCGATCTCCCGCTGCCGCGACACTCCCTGGACCGTGATCATGCTCGCCAGGTTCAGGCAGGCGATCAGCAGAACGACGCCCGAGATGCCCATCAGAATCGCACTGATGACGCTCAAGGTCTTCGTCTCATCCTCGTCTTCCCCCGCGCCCATTCGCGCCAGGTGAGCCAGGTACGGTCTGGAGTCGTCCTTCCACCTCCTGGGGTCATACTCCTTGAGGCGCGGCGCCATCGCCTGCAACCTTGCCTCGGCCTCGACCATGTCCAGGCCGCTCCTGAGCCGCCCGATCAACGTGATCGCCGGGTAGTCCCATATCGCCTGTCGTCTGCCCGTCGGCCTCTCCTCGTCGGGGTGGTCTACCTTGCCAAAAGCGCCCAGAGGCAGCCAGACATCGGGACCCGAGGTGGTCGTGCCGGTGAATCGCTTCGGCGCCACGCCGACGATCCGACAGGGCGACGCGTTGATGTCCACGTACTGGCCCACGATCTTCGGATCGGCGCCGAGCCGCTGCCAGGTCTGATGGCTCAGGACCACGACCGGCTCGGCCCCGTAGCGTTCTTCCTCAGGCTGGAAGGTTCGTCCATACGCCGGAACGACCCCCAACACGGAGAAGTAGTCGGCCGAGACGTACATCAAGTCCATGTGTCGAACCACGTCACCCTGGACCCAGGTGCCCCGACAGTAGCCATAATTGTGGGCGATCAGATCGCTGAACACCGGGTTGTCATCCCGCATGTCGGCGTACATCGTGTAGGTGATCAGGCCGAAATTGCGAATCCCGCAGTGCACCAGCCGGTCGGGATCTTTCACGTGCATCGGGCGAAACAGCATCGCGTTGACCACACTGAACATGATCGTATTAGCGCCGATGCCGATCGCCAGTGTCACCAGCGCAATCGCCGTGAACCCGCGATTCTTCGCCAGCATCCGCAATCCGTACCTGACGTCTTGCCAGAGCGTCGTCATTGCATCACTCCAGTTCGTAGTTCACAGTTGTCGGTCCTCAGTTCTCAGTTGTCGGTTGTCAGTTCGCAGTTGTCGGGTCTCGGTGGTCAGGAACCCGCTGCGAACTGTCAACTGTGAACTGTCAACGCATCCCTATTCGTACCGCAGTGCTGCCATCGGATCGATCCGCGCCGCGCGGCGCGCCGGAATCAAACCGGCCAACACTGCGGTCAGAGCAAGCAGAACGACCGTCGCGACGACGCTCACGGGATCGATAGGACTGACGCCGTAGAGCAGGCTGGCCGCAACACGCGCCACTCCCAAACCCAGCAGCAGGCCGAAGAACAGCCCAACTACCGTGAGGACCAGTCCCTCGCGAAAGACCATGCTCATGATGTCCCAGTGCGTGGCGCCGAGCGCCTTGCGAATGCCAATCTCTGGCGTCCGCGAGACGACCATGAACCCTTTGATCGCGTAGATGCCCAGCGCTGCCAGGAATAGTGCCGCCGCCCCGGCCGCGAGCGCCAAACGGGCACCGAATCGTGCGAACCATATCGAGGTATCGGCCTTTCGGATCCGGGCGAGCGTTTCGATCGACAGAATCGGAACGCGCGCGTCAATCCTGTGAATCTCCTCGGCGATCTGCTCGCGCAACATGCCGGCCGCTTTGCGATTCGCAACGTGCACGTAGAGATACGGGGACAACTGGTCTGGCTGAGCGGGTTTGTACATTTGGAGGTGGACCTCGGGATCGCCGACGCCCGGCACGTGCGCGACGGTACCGACCACCCGGTAGGGATCGGAATACTCGCCGAAACCGCCATATTGGACGAAACAGCCGAGGGCATTACCGTCGGGGCGAAGTTTGCGGGCCAGAGACTCGTCAATGATGGTCACCTTCTCCGCGTTCGGCGCCCCGTCCCGCAGGTTGAAGCGCCGCCCCTGCAAGAGGGGAATCTCCAGCGCGGCGAAGTAATCGCGACCGACGTCGGTTACGGCGGCCCAGCGCGCAAGATGTCTTCTTGCTCCTCCGTCTTCCGCTGCCGGCGTGCACTCGGAAATCGACAGCACGTCCCCGCCGCCGAAAAACAGCCGGGGTGATGTCCCCAGCGCCTTGACCTGCGGCAGGGAGGACAAACGGTCAGCCAGCGCCTCGCACGTCTGGATGCTCCGCACCCGGTCATACCCGGCCGAAAGTGGATCGATCTGAACCACCAGCTTGTCCTCGAGAGGAAACCGCGGGTCCGGGCGCATCAACTGGAAGGCACTTCTCGTCAGCAGTGATGCGCTGAGCACCAGCGCCACGGCCAAGGCGATCTGCCCCACCATCGAGAGGCCGCGGCGTCTTCTGCGAACCGAGCCGAGGACGCCGCCGGCGGAATCCTTCATCTCGCCGGCAATGTCACACCGCGACAACCACTGCGCCGGTCGCAGCCCAAACAGTAGTGTGGCGACCAGGCAGAAACCCAGCGTGGCCACCAGAACACGAACGTTCAAGCTGGGTCTGAAGCACCGCAACTCCGCGTCCTGAACCGACCCAATCCACGCCCTCAGAATGCTCGTGCCCCAGAAGGCCAGTACAAGGCCGAGGATCCCTCCCAACAACGCCAGCAGGGCGGACTCGACGAGCAACTGCTGGATGATGCGCCAGCGGCCGCCACCGAGGGCCATGCGGACGGCCATCTCGCGGCGGCGCGCGGCGCCCTGAATGATGAGCATGTTGGCCAGATTCAAACAGGCAATCAACAGGATGACGCCGGAGACCCCCATCAGAACCAGACTGAACAGAGTCGCGCTCAGTTGTTCCTGCTCGACATCCGCATCGATGAAGAACCGGCCAGGCGGGCGCAGAGCAAGCGAGGAATTGGGCTTCCATTGTCTGGGATACTCCCGTTTGAAGCGCGCGACCAGCGCTTGCAGTTGGGCCTGCGCCGCCGACCGGCTCAAGCCCGGCTGAAGCCGGCCGACGAGATGAACGCTTGGGTAGTCTCGATCCGGCCCGAGGTCTGCCCGGGGGGGTCTCCCCCGTGAAAGGTCGGCCACTGCCAGGTGGCTGCCCAGCGGCAGCCAGAGGTCCGGACCAATGAACGTCGCGCCGGTGAAGCCCTCGGGGGCGATGCCCACCACTTGGCAGGAGACGCCGTTGACACGTAGGAACTGCCCCACCATATTCGGATCGGCGCCCAGCCGCCGCCAAGTGCGATGGGTCAGCACCATAACCGGGCCACTGCCCTGCCGCTCTTCGGCCGGCAGGAAACCCCGTCCTTGAGCCGGCGCCACTCCCAGGAAAGAGAAGTAGTTGGCTGAGACGTATGCCGCGCGCACTTGGCCTACCGAGTTCCCATGAACCAGGGTGGTCGGCCGGGCGTCGTCGCCCTGGGCCAGACAATCGCTGAAGACCAGGCCACTGTTGCGGAGCGTCAGATACGCCGAATACCGAAACCAGGGAAACAAGGCGTCCTGGATCGCGCAATACATCAACTGCTCGGGCTCCTTCACCTTCGTCGGGGGCCGGAGCAATAAATCGGACATGGTGAACATGATCGTGTTGGCGCCGATGCCAACGGCCAACGTCACCAGAGCAATCGCCGTGAAACCTCGATTCTTCGCCAGCATCCGAAACCCGTACCTGACGTCCTGCCAGAGCGTCGTCATTGCATGACTCCAGTTCGTAGTTCACAGTTGTCGGTTCTCAGTTGTCAGTTACCGGCGGTCAGGAACCTGCTGCAAACTGTCAACTGTGAACTGTCAACGCATCGCTATTCGTACCGCAGTGCTGCCATCGGATCGACCCTGGCCGCTCGGCGCGCAGGGATATAGCTGGCCAAGAGCGAGGCAAGGCCGAGCACGACAATGGTCACAGCGATACTGACAGGATCGAGCGGACTGACGCCATAAAGCAAGCTACCGGCCACGCGCGCCACGGCCCAAGCCAGCAGCAATCCCCAGCACAGGCCAACCAGCGTCAGGATTGCGCCCTCACGCAATACCATGGCCAGAATACCGCGCCGGGTAGCACCCAGGGCCATGCGTACACCGATCTCAGGCGTGCGCGAGGCAACCATGTAGCCCTTAACCGCATAGATGCCCAAAGCCGCCAGGAACAGGGCCATTGCCCCAAAGATGAGCGAGAGCCGGGCACCCATGAGCCGGAGCCAAACCGGTAAATCGTTGCGCTGACAGTCCATCAGAGTTCTCACTGACAGGACCGGCAGATATGGATCCACTTTGCGAATCTCAGCAGGGATCATCTGCCGTAGGGTGGCCTCAGTGTTGAGGGCGTCACTTGCCAAGCGCAGGTGTATGTATGCGGGTCTGTGCTTCGGCCCCATCGGCAGATAGATATGAGCCCTTTTCTCTGGGTTGTGCAAAGCGCTATGCAGGGTTGGCACAATCCCGACAATCCTGTGGGGTTCTGACAAGGAACGCCAGCCATATTGAATCAGGCAACCGAGGGCGTTCGCATCCGGTCGCAGTCTGCGGGCAAGCGGTTCATCAATGATGAGAACCTTTTCTGCATCGGTGACACTATCGAGACGACAAAAAGTGCGACCCTGCAACAGTGGTATTCCCATTGACTCGAAGTATTCCCCACCAACCGGGCATACAAAGGGATCTCTGGCCAACAGATTCCCAGGCGTATCACTTTCCACGCCTGGTGCGTATTCCACAACGGAACCGCCAAAGCCACCGTCGCAGGACAAGCCAGCCATCTGAACGCCCGGCAGCGCATTCAGGTGCTCGGCCACGGCTTCGCAGACTTGGACACTACGGGCAGGATCATAGCCTGCCGCGCGCGCGTCAATCTCGATGAGCAGCTTGCCTTGCAGGTCGAAACCGGGGTTGGTCTGAATGGCCTTGCGGGCACTACGCGTACATAGGACGGCGGCCATCACCAGCACAACCGACAGGGCGGTCTGAAAAACCACCGAAAGACCACGCGGCATGATCCCGCGCGTGCTGCGTGTGGACATGACCCCACCACCGGCAGATTCCTTCAAATCGGCAACGACATCGCGTCGCGACAAACGCAAGGCAGGTTTCAGGCCGAATAGCACCGTCGCAGTCAAACAGATGCCCAAAGTGGCTGCCAAAACGCGTAGGTCGAGGCCGGTCGTAAGAACCCTGGCCAACTCCAGGGGGAATTCCGGGTCAAGGGCTGCTACCCACGCATTCAAAACTCGCATACACCAGATCGCCAATACGATGCCCAAGCCTCCTCCGAGCAGTGCCACCAGCAGAGATTCGACAAACAACTGACGTACGACATACCAGCGACTTCCTCCAACGGCCAAGCGGATGGCGATCTCCCGGTGACGCGTGATCCCATGAATGACGATCATATTCGCCAGATTCGTGCAGGCGATGAGCAGGATCACGGCGGAGACGCCCATCAGGAACAGACTGGCCCCGGATAAGTAGGCCCTATCGCCCTCGGTCTGTGTGCTGTGGACCGTCCTCGGCAACAAGTTGAGACTCAAGGTGCTGTGGTTGTTGCATGACCTGGGGAAGTTCTCCCTGAGACGAGGAATCAGAGACTGCAACTGGGCTTGCGCCCCGGACATACTCAGACCCGGCCGAAGCCGCCCCATGAGCTGCGGTAGAGGGTACTCTTGGAGTTGATACTGCACTCGCATTCCACTTCCCAAGGGCAGCCAGAGCTCAGGACCAACGAGTGTTGCACCGGTAAAGCCCTCAGGGGCGACCCCAACAACCTGTGCCGGCATGCCATTGAGGGACACCCGCTGACCGACGATCTCGGGATCTGCGCCCTGGCATTGCCAGAGACGATGACTGAGCACGGCAACCAACTCAGCGTCCAGGCGTTCCTCCTCAGGCAAAAAGTACCTTCCCCGAGCCGGGGCCACACCCAAAGCAGAGAAATAATTGGACGAAACATACATCACGTGAGCGCGCTTGCTAACATCGCCCCATACCAAGGTGGCAGCATGAGGGCCCCTATCAAGGGCCACTAGATCGCTAAACACCGGATTATGGTCACGCATATAAGTATACATCTCATAGCCAAGGTCGAGGTTATCGTCTTTGCACACCACCAGGCGATCCGGATCCTGCACGTGCACGGAACGAAACAACATCGCATTGACCAAACTGAACATGATCGTATTGGCCCCAATACCAATCGCCAGGGTGACCAGAGCGATTGCGGTGAACCCAGGGTTCTTGCACAACATGCGAAAACCGTATCGGACATCTTGCCACAGCGTTGTCATGCGCGCCTCTCGACCGTCCCTCCCAATGAATCTTGCGGTTTCTGGACGGCCATGTCGTCGTCCACGATGCGTCCATCGAAAAGATGGATGGTGCGCTGGGCATAACCGGCGTATCGCGGGTCATGCGTGACCATGCAGATCGTCGTACCCTCGCGGTGCAGTTCGGCGAGCATGTCCATCACCGCCCGGCCGCTGTTCGAATCGAGGTTCCCGGTCGGCTCGTCGGCCAGGAGGATCGCAGGCCGGCCGACGACGGCGCGGGCGGCCGCCACCCGCTGCTGCTGCCCGCCGGACAGTTGGGCCGGATAGTGCTTGGCCCGATGCGACATGCCCACGCGATCCAGCGCCTCCTGCACCCACTGCCGGCGCTGGGCCGACGGGACGCGACGGTACAGCAACGGCAGTTCGACGTTCTGGTGGACGGTAAGATCCCCGATCAGATTGAAGCTCTGGAAGATGAACCCGACCCGGCGATTGCGGATGCGGGCCCGCTCAGAAGGCGTCAGGCTCGCCACGGGCCGGCCGTCGAGCCAGTAATCGCCTTCGCTGGGCGTATCGAGCAGGCCCAGAATGGCCATCAGGGTCGACTTGCCGCAGCCGGACGGTCCGGAAATCGCCACATACTCGCCCCGCGCGATCGACAGGTGAATCCCGGCCAGTGCATGGGTCTCCACTTCGTCGGTCACGAAGACTCGATGGAGGTTCTCCACTTGTATCAGGGCCTCTTGCACTCCGCTCACGCCTGCATCCCACCTTCACAATCCAAGGCCCGGCCCCGCCGTCCAGGCCGAAAACCCCCTTCTGCGCACGTTATGACGGTTGGGCCCGTCTGATGTTACCCTCAGATACAGATTTATTCGCTTGCATTAGCCGGAATACCCGCCCATAATGGCGGTATTGAAGCGGGCTCGCCGCCCTGGATCCAGGCAAGCAGGTAATGCTGTTGCCCTTGTAGTCGGCGACGAGAAGCCGCGATGACAGGCAAAGGACGACGCATGAGCCAATGGCCAGAAAGACGCGTGGTTCGGGACCCGCGATGGGAAGAATGAGGGGTCAATCATGAAAACAATCCGTACCCGGACCGGCATCATCGTGATTGTCTCGTTCGCGATCATCGCCTTCAGCCTCTCGTACCTGCTGTCGATGTTGCCTGGTCGGAGCGAATGGGAGCGATTCCGGGCCGAGCATCCCGAGAAGGCGATCCAGGCCAATCTCAGGCAAGTGGTCATGGCGGGCGGCGCCTACCTCAGGAGTCATCGCGTCCCCGAGGTGACGTACGAAGACCTTCTCCGAGACGGCGAGTTCCTTTCACGCCCCGTTGACCCGGTGCTGGGTGAGGACTACCGCACGATCCGCCTGTCTTCGAAAGACACGAAGGTCGCAGTCGTAACGAAAGACGGCCGGACGATCACGTACGAATTCGGGACCCTCAGCGTGGGGGGAATCGATCTGGGGCCGCTCGTTCCGCCCTCGATGCGGGGCGACGCGAAACAAGGCAACGGTGGCTCGTGAACCGCTGCGGATGGTGCACCGCCGACCCTGTCTATCAGGCCTATCATGACAGCGAATGGGGCGTCCCGACGCGTAGAAGCGGGCGAGCATGAAGGGTAGATGCGCGGGCCGCATTTCGTCGCTGGTTGCTCGAACTGCGTATCTCGTATCTGGCATCTCGTATCTCGCTGTAGATGCAGAAGCGCAAGCGGGTGGATGGACGCCGACTCTTTGAAGGCAGCGGGAGGACTCGATCTGCCCATGATCCAGGTGCGATCCATTGGCGATGTGGCCAGGCGACTGCAAGACAACTGGCCCGGTTATCTGGCGACGTATTGGGCTTTCCTGCTCCTGCTGGCGGTGGCGGCGGCGGCAGACATGCTCTCGACCGTCTTCTTCATGGCGATCGACGGTCCCCAGGCCGAAAGTCACCCGGTCATCCGGCTGCTCTCTCTCGCCCTGGGTCCCATGCTCGGCCCGGTTGTCAGCAAGCTCGCCCAATTCGCGGCGGTCATCCTGCTGACGGTCTTCCTGCGCCGCTGGGCGATCTACATCTTCGTCGCCGTCATCATCCTGTACGCCTGGGCGGCTGTCTACAACGTCGTTGCCACCCCCGTCTTGCTGGGCGCCTTCTGACGCAAGTGGCAGCCTTCCACACGCCTGAAAGGGGCCTTGCACGAAGATCCGTACTGGCACCCCGGCCCCCGCACACTTGCGGCGTTTTTTCCTTGCCTTTGCCGCTCACTCCGGGCATGATAGAGTCCGGATCAAGCGACTCCAACGATTGTGATGTGGTTATCCTGGGAAAAGGGAGGGATACTCGCATGACGTGTAACTATGGGGCACAGCGGGTAAAGAGGGGCTTCACGCTGATCGAGCTTCTGGTGGTCATTTCCATCATTGCGCTGCTGCTGAGCATCCTGATGCCCGCGCTGGGCGTCGTCCGCGAGCAAGGCCGCCGGATGGTCTGCGCCCAGAACGAAAAGAACATGGGGCTGGGCCTGTTCGTCTACGCCAACGACAACGACGGCAAGCTGCCCATGAATGAGGTCGACCGCTGGCTGTTCGACGTCTCCTACTGGACTACGGACATCATCCTCAAGACGGGCGCGTTCGACCGGCACATCTTCTACTGCCCATCCTGGAAGCAGCGGGACAACATCCTCTTCTGGCGCTACGGCGAGAACTTCCCGCTCGGAACGCCCGAGAGCGCTCTGACGCCGGAGCCCACCGCCGAAGCGACTCGAAAGGACTACCACCGCATCATGGGCTACTACTGGCTCATCGACACGAAGGGTGGGCGAGTCAACCAGCCGATGGACCCGGACGGTCTGACGAAGCGGTGGGTCCGGACGACAACGTCCACAAAGATAAAGGGCTCAGACAAACCAATACCGCCGGCCACGATGGAGCTGATCACCGACGTGACCGCCAGCGACGGGCCCAATCGGGAGACTGCCGACTTCACCCGGGCTACGGGAGGCTGCTGGACGCGTTGGCAGGTATACGACAGGAGCAACCACCTCAAGAACAGCACCAAGCCCTCCGGCGGCAACATCCTCTTCCTCGACGGCCACGTCACCTGGCGTCAGTTCGCGGAGATGGAGCATCGCTGGTTCTACAATCAGTTCGCGAACCCGTGTATGTGGTGGTAGGTTCCGTGACTTCGTATCGCTTCTCACACGTCCTGACTGCGATCCTCATTCTGTCGCATGCGTGGTGTCTCCACGCGGGCACTGAAAACCTTTTGCAGGCAGGATTTCGGGAGCCGCCGCTGCCGGCGCGACCGTCGGTCTATTGGGCATGGGTCAATGGCCTGACGAACCAGGACCGCATGACAGTCGAGCTGGAGGAGATGAAGGCCAAGGGCATTGGCGGTGTGTACATCTTCGACATCGGCGCACAGGACCCCAGGCGCATCGTGCCGGCCGGTCCCGCCTTCATGGGCCCGGAATCGCTTCACGCCATCGGCCACACCGTCCGCGAAGCGACGCGGCTCGGCATGGAGGTCGGTCTGGTCACGTCGAGCAGTTGGAACTGCGGCGGGCCGTGGGTCCCGCCCGAATACGCCAGCATGGGCCTCTACCACTGCCAGATCACCGTGACAGGCCCGACGCGCCTCGATAGTCCGCTGCCTCTGCCGGCGCTTCCGGCCGCTGCGCCACGAGGCCCTGACGGCAAGCCGGCGTATGTCAAGGACGTGGCGGCGCTGGCGATCCGGTCACCCAAGCGGTCGGCGGGACACGAATTTGTCTTCGAACTCGCTCCGCCAGGAACGCATACCGTCGACCGCGTGGTTCTGTACAACACGCCCAGCGGCGATGAGAAGCGCTACGGCCCGATGCACCTGTTCGCCAGCGACTTTGCGGTCTATGCATCGGCCGAGAGCGCGGAGCCGAACCGTTTTCGGCAGATCGTGCGGGCATCTCTCGAACCGAACACGGAAGCCCAGACGTTCCGCTTCGAGCCAATCGAGGCCCGCTACGTCAGGCTCGTCGTCCTGTCGGGGCACAACGCCAAATTCGACCGGGTGCAGTTGGGCGAGTTCGAGGTCTACTCGGCCGACGGCGTCAACGTCGCCAATGCCTATCACCCCGACGGCAGCAAGACCGCCGCCAGTCTGCTGCACAGCAGTTCCGCCCTGGGCAGCGAAACCGAGCAGAACTGGACCGCGGCCAACATTCACGACGGTGGCAAGTCGGGCGCGGCCGGAAGCTGGTCGTCCGCCGGCCCGCCGCCGCTGGTGATCGAAGACCCGGAAGACATCGTTGACGTGACGAACCGTATCGACGCGAATGGCCGCCTCGATTGGGACGTGCCGGCCGGCGAGTGGATCATCATGCGTTTCGTCTGCGCCAATACGGGCCTGTCGCTGAGACTGCCGAGCCCCAACTCCGGCGGCCTGGCCATCGACCATTTCAGCGCCGAAGCGACGAAGTTCCATTTCCAATACCTGCTCGACAAGCTGCACAAGGAATTGGGCAACTTCAAAGACACGGCGCTCAAGCAGATGTACGTATGCAGCTACGAGCTGAGCGGCTCGACGTGGACGCCCGATTTCCTGTCTCAGTTCGCCAAGCGTCGCGGTTACGACATGACGCGGTATCTGCCCGTCCTGGCGGGCTGCGCGCTGAAGGACCACGACGCCGCAAAGCGATTCGAATATGACTACCGCAAGACGCTGGGCGATCTGCTGGTCGACGCGTTCTACAAGGCCGCTACAGAACTATCAAACGAGCATGGTCTGCTGCTGTGCGCCGAAGCGGGCGGTCCCGGCCCGCCCCTCCACCAGGTGCCCGTCGATGCACTGAAGGCGCTCGGGGCGCTCGACATCCCGCGAGGCGAGTTCTGGAAGGAGCACAATGTCTGGGTCGTCAAAGAGACCGCCTGCGCCGCCCACATCTACGGCAAGAGCCAAGTCGATATGGAGGCGTTCACGAGCTGGCGGCACTGGCAGGATGGCCCCTTCGAACTCAAGCCCATCGCCGACCGTGCCTTCTGCGACGGCGCGAACCACTTCACGTTCCACACGGCGGCGCACAATCCCTCGGCGACCGACCGGCCCGGCTGGGTCTATCACGCCGGAACCCACATCAGCCCGAGCATCGCGTGGTGGCCCAAGGCCAAGCCCTGGATCGACTACCTCTCGCGGTGCTCCTATCTGCTCCAGCAGGGCTTGTTCGTCGCCGACGTGTGTTACTATTACGGCGACCAGGGCTACAACTTCGTGCCTCCCAAGCAAATCGATCCGTCCCTGGGTTTCGGCTACGACTACGACGTCACCAACGCCGAGGTCATCCTCACCCGGATGAGCGTCAAGGATGGCCGCCTCACATTGCCCGACGGAATGAGTTACGAATTGCTCGTCCTGCCCGAACGCGATGACATCGACCTGGATGTCCTAAAGAAGCTCGAGCAGATGGTCGAAGACGGCGCCACTGTCGTCGGTCGCAAACCGACGCGCTCCAACGGCCTGGCCGACCACATCCGCCGGGACGCCGAAGTCCGGCAGATCGCCGACCGCCTCTGGGGCCCCTGCGATGGCGGGACCATCAAGGAGCACACCTACGGCCAAGGCAGGATCATTTGGGGCAAGCCCCTGCGTGACATCCTCGAAGAACGCGGGATCGGCCCGGATTTCATCGGCGCATCCGTGCATAACCATCATCCGAGACAGCTCGACTACGTCCACCGGCGCCTGCCGGAGGCCGACATCTACTTCGTGAGCAACACAACCGGACTATCCCTGCCGCTGGCATATGGCCTCTTCCGCGTGACGAATCGGGTGCCACAGTTGTGGATGCCCGACACGGGTGAGATCCGGACATGCGAGTACACGGTGGAAGATGGCAAGACGTTCATCCGCTTCGAGCTGGCCCCTCACGGTAGCGTATTCGTCGTGTTCCGCGAAACCGCCGAGACTCTGCCAACAGTGGAGAAACCGCCTCTATTGGAAACCGGACATGAAATCGCCGGCCCCTGGGGAGTCCGCTTCGCGCCGGGCTGGGGCGCGCCGGCCTCGAAGACCTTCCCCAAGCTCGTTTCATGGACGGACGTCGATGACGAAGGCGTGAAGTATTTCTCGGGAATCGCATCCTATCACAACACGTTCGACGTTCGCGCCGACCAGATCGGGCCGGACAAGCGGATCGTTCTCGATCTCGGCCAAGTGCGATTCGTAGCTGAGGTCTACGTCAACGGGCAAAGCCAGGGCATCCTGTGGAAGCCCCCCTTCCAGATCGATATCACAGGTGCCGTCAAGACAGGCACGAACGAGGTCGTCGTCGAGGTCGCCAACACGTGGTCGAACCGACTCGTCGGTGATGCGCAATCCCCCGACGGCCCGAAGTTCTGCCGAACCAACATCGACAAGTCCCTGACCTGGCAAGTCCCCTGGAAGGACACCCCCCTGCTCCCCTCCGGCCTCCTCGGCCCGGTCCGGTTAGTCGAATGGCCAGAGTGACGGCGCACGCTTGGACACGGAAATGATCAGCTATCTGCCCCTCTGTCACAGTCTTCTTGCGCCGGGCTCGTCGCTCGCATTCTCCAGCGCGGCCGCCAGATGCTCGAGTCGTTTGACTACGCAGAGATGGGAGCAGAAGCCCAGCGTGTCGAACAGATTCGGAAACACGTTGTATGGTTCGGCCTCCGCCAGGCGTCTCATGCCTTCCACAAACGCCTCGGGCGTTCGAGTCATCTCCACCGCGTAGAGATCGGCCCCCAACTCTATCGGCCGATTGAGCAGATTCGCCGCCCAACCATTGACCGTCCAGATCAGCGTCATCGCGGTCAGGAACACGAACACAAGAATCGGTTCCATCCTGGCAGGTGCGGCCGCAAGCGCCACCGAAGCCAGCCATCCCAGGAAAGGGACAAGGAACATCTTCCGCGTCCATTCCTCCAGTGTGTAGCCTACGTGGTGCAGAGACCACGAGTGTCCCAGTTCATGGGCAATAATCACTCGGAGTTGGTCCGCATCCAGACGCAACCTCGCGTCGTCACTGACGTAGATCTCAGGTTCGTCGGCCGTCAGCACCATGACAGTACCGGGACGGAAGGCGGAATCCTGCGGAAGCACATACAGCGAAGCCCTATCGTGCTTGACCCGCTTCACGGAGCGTCCGGCTCTCCGACCAAAGAGCCGGTAGTCTTTCGTCTGGACAATGCCCTCTGCCAAGGCCCACCTGCGCCAAACGTATCGCCACAGCCCCAGAAGGAGACCAAATGCCCACCACGCACCTATGGCCAGGGCGATATGGCCCGGAAAGAGCAGCCACCAGTAGACGCACAGCCCGCACAGCAGCACCAACTCCGGCACGGTACAAAGCAGAGCAGATATCGCACGTCTCTTCTGACGACGCTTGACAGCCCAGGCAACCTGCTCTGCGACGAACAGGATCACAACCACACCGAAGAACGACACGATCGCCAGAAACGAACGGCCCACAACTCCAAGACCCCAGGACGACGCTAGCGCAAGGGTCCACGGGACCACGAGTACCGCAAGGAAGCGTACAGCCGCATACGCGTTGCGCCTCCGCGTGCAGCGTCGAGATCGCCTGACAAAGTCCGACTCCCACTCCGGCAACGCAATCATGACGTTAGTCTACCACGTTGCCGGGCGCAACGCAAAGCCGAGTCATGACACCGCGATCCATGGGGCCCGGAGAAGATAGCCCCCATTCATCAGAGGATTGACCATCAGGGTCGGAGTGAATTTCCCTTGCCCTCTGCCGTGGGCGTCAGGACAATGGCATCGTGATGCGACGCTCTGGTTTTCGTCGCGGATACGCCTGTCCGTTTGAAGCAGAGAGACAAAGGAGAGCACCATGAGACGAAGAACATCCCCCCTGCGAACAACCGTGACGATCGCGCTGGCAATGGCACTGGCCGGCTCGTTTTTCGTTCCGACTGCGTATGCCGAGACCCAGGAACAGCGGGACGCCCGGATGGCGTGGTGGCGACAGGCGCGATTCGGCATGTTTGTGCATTGGGGCCTGTATTCCGGCCTGGCCGGAACGTGGAACGACAAGCCTGTCGGTACGCGCGGCGGGATGGAGTGGCTCCAGCAGCGGGTTCGCGCCGACACGTGGGAATACGCCCACCAGGCGGTTCCCAAGTTCCGTCCGGCCGAGGGTTTCGCCACCGAATGGGCCAAGCTCGCCAAGGAGGCGGGCTGCCGCTACGTGGTCGTCACCAGCAAACACCACGATGGATTCTGTCTGTTCGACTCGCAGTACACCACCTACGATGCCCGCGACCTGGTCGGACGGGACCTGTGCAAGGAGATCACTGACGCGATCCGCGCCGAGGGGCTCAAAGTCGGCTACTATCACTCCGTCATCGACTGGCACCACCCGCAGTACGACTACGACAAGGCCAGCCAGTTGCCGCACCCGCTTCGAGGCCGGCCCTCCCCCAACGGTCCGCGCAACCACGACATCTATCTGGACTACCTCCATCATCAGGCCCGCGAGCTGTTCAGCAACTACGGCACGCTCGACGTCATCTGGTGGGATTACTCCAAGGAAGGCAACGAGGGCCCCTTCTGGCGGTCGGACGAGCTGATGGCGATGGCCCGGCAGTTGCAGCCGGCGATCATATCGAACAACCGCCTCTATCACATCCCGGATATCGAGAAGGACGACTCTTCGGACCGGCTGCGAAAGTGGAAACCGGAGCACGGCGACTTCACCACGCCGGAACAGACCATTCCCTCGACCGGCATCCCCGGCGTCGACTGGGAAGTGTGCATGACGATGAACACCACGTGGGGCTACTCCGACCACGACGACGCCTGGAAGTCCAACGAGACCCTGATCCGCAATCTCGTCGACATCGTCTCCAAGGGCGGCAACTACCTGCTCAACATTGGGCCCAGAGGCGACGGCTCGATCCCCCAGCAGAGCATCGACTCGATGCGCGCCATCGGCAAGTGGATGGCCGTCAACGGCGAGGCGATCTACGAGACGACCGGCAGCCCCTTCGAGCAGCCCGCCTGGGGCCGGTACACGAAGAAGCCGGGCAAGCTCTACGCCCACGTCTTCGACTGGCCCGCCGACGGCAAGCTGATCGTCCCGCTTAAGGGGCAGCGTGTGACGAGGGCGTACCTGCTGGCCGATACGGGCCGGGCCGCCCTCAAGACTCAGACGAACTCCGACGGTGTGACGATCCAGGCCCCGAGCCAGGCGCCCGACGCTATCGCCAGCGTAATGGCCATCGAGTACTGAGCGATGAACAGAATACAATCGATTCTCTTGATTGCCATTGGTGTCCTATTCGTAGGGGCGAATCATGATTCGCCCTTACACGCAGCGACCGCGCAGAACGACCTGACCTCGTTCGTCGTAGTCAGTCCGCGCGACAACCGGTATTTCGAGCTGTCCAACGGCAGCCCCTATGTCCCCATCGGGTTCAATCTGGTCGGGCCGCCGCGAGAGGACGAGTTCGACCGGCTCTTTGCGATCATGGCGGCCAACCGCATCAACTACGTTCGCGTCTGGCTGGGACACGATGGCTGGAACGCCGAGCACGCCAAGCCTCTGCAATTCGATCCGGCTCGCGCCGAGGTCATCGACCGCTTCCTTACCCTGGCAAGAAAGCACGGCATTCGCGTCAAGATGTGCCTGGAGTACTTCCGCGACATCCGCGCTGAGCGGAACCGCTGGTCCGACAACCTGATCTACCACCGAGCCAACGGTGGTCTCTACGAGAGCATGCACGAATACCTCTCGTCCGATCGGGGCCGCGACCATTTCAAGGCCAAACTCGACTGGTATGCGGATCGCTATGGCGACGAGCCGGCGGTCTTCGCGTGGGAACTGTGGAACGAGATGAACGCCGTGCGCGATTCCGAGTGGCTCGATTGGACCAAGGCAATGCTGCCCGAACTGCACAAGCGATTCCCGCGAAACCTGGCGATCCAGAGCCTCGGCAGCTACGACCGGGAGCAAGGGCGCGACAGCTATCGCACGCTGTGCCTGCTCGAAGACAACGACGTCGCCCAGGTCCATCGCTACCTCGACGAAGGCGCCGGCTGGGAGATCTGCCATGGCCCGGTCGATGCGCTGGCGGCCCAGGCGGTGCGCGAGCTGATCGCGTTCGACGCGGGCAAGCCCATCATCCTGACCGAGACCGGCGCGGTCAAGCCGCGTCACACCGGCTGCTCGGAGCTCTACGCCAAGGACCCTGAGGGCACGCTCCTCCACGATATGCTGTTTGCGCCGTTCTTCAACGGCGCCGCCGGTCCCGGCCACGTGTGGTGGTGGCGGCAGGCCATCGAGGAGCCGAACCTGTGGCATCACTTCGCGCGGTTCGCCAGAGCCATCGAAAGAATCGACCCGCCCGCCGAGGCGTTCGAGCCGGTCACGATCCCGCACGAGCGACTGCGTATCTACGCCCTCGCCGGCCGCAACACGTTTCTCGCCTGGTGCCGCGATGCGCAGAACGACTGGCGGACCGAGCTGATCGAGGGCCGCAAACCTGAGACGCTGACCGACGTCAGGATCGATCTGTCGAGCGTGAGGATTCCCGCCGGAGCGAGCGTGCAACTCTACGATCCCTGGACGGACACGTCATCGACGGCAATCATTCGGGACGGCGACGTCACCATCCCGTCCCTGCGCCGCTCCACAGTCCTGCGCATCGAATCGACAGCACCATCCGCCCGGCGAGCACGATGGAGGATGGAACCATGAGCAAAGTGCGGATCATCTTATTTGGCCTCGTCCTGGGGAGCGCGGGCTGTGGCACGTTGCCGGACGGCAGCGGGTGGGGCCAGGACGCCTTCACCTGCTTCGACTCGAACCGGATCGCGAAGGCGGCCAAAGACGCCTTCCTCAATCCCCACACGCTCATCCCGCTGGCGGGTGCGGCGGTATTCGCCATCGACGATTTCGATGAGAGAACCTCTGACTGGGCGACTAAGCACACCCCCATCTTCGGCTCGGAAGAAGACGCCCGTGAAGCCAGCAACGATCTCAAGACCATCCTGTCCGTGGAGGTGCTGGCAACGGCTCTGGCCACCCCCAGCGGCGACGAGGCCGGACCGTGGGCATACGCCAAGCTGAAGGGATTGGCCGTCGAGGGCGGCGCGATCGGGCTGACGCAGACTCTGACCGGGGCGATGAAGAGCGCAATCAGCCGGGACCGTCCGAATCAGGAGAACGACAACAGCTTCCCCTCAGGCCACAGCTCCTCGGCCTTTGCCTACGCCACGCTCTCGAACCGGAATCTGGATTCCATCGACCTGCCGACAGGCGTTCGACCGGTGCTACAGACCGGCAACGTCGTCCTCGCCGGCGGCGTCGCGTGGGCCCGCGTCGAAGGACGCAAGCATTATCCTTCGGACATCCTGTTCGGAGCCGCACTCGGACACTTCGTGACCGCCTTCATCCACGATGCTTTTCTGAACCTTCCCGACCCCGAACGGACCAGCCTGACGACTTTTCCCGTCGAGGCTGGAGCCGGAATCCAGTTGGCCATCCGTTTTTGATCGGACCGGCTCAGTTGCGTCTTTGGTCCTCGGTTCCGATCCGGTATACTGGCAGTTGCTAGCCTTACACAGGGGCGAATGATGATTCGCCCCTACAAGGCTGCCACCCAACCGACAAGGGAAAGGAGAGCCGATGGAGACGCAAAACAGACCACGAGCAGGCAAGATTTCGCGCCGGCAGTTCCTCCGCAGCTCGATAACCGCTGCATCGGTGACCGCGCTGGCCGGGGCATTGCAGGCCCGAGCGTACGCCGGCGGGACGGGGGCCATGCGGATCGGCCTGATCGGATGCGGCGGGCGCGGCACCGGCGCCGCAGTCCAGGCGCTCAACGCCTGCCCGCGCGCCAGGCTCACCTCCATGGCCGACGCCTTCGAAGACCGGCTCGGCGGAAGCCTTCAAGGCGTCTCGAAGGAGCATCCGGACCGCGTGGACGTGCCGGCCGAGCGCCGCTTCGTCGGCATGGATGCTTACGCGCGCGTGATGGATACGGATGTGGACCTAGTGATCCTGGCGACGCCGCCGGGCTTTCGACCGCAGCAGTTCGACGCGGCGGTCACCGCCGGCAAACACGTGTTCATGGAAAAACCCGTAGCGGTGGACGTGCCCGGCATTCGCAAGGTGGCCGCCGCCAACGAGCGGGCGAAGGCCAGAGGCCTGGCGGTAGCGGTCGGTCTGAACATCCGCCACCAGAACAACGCACGCGAAGTGATCGGCCGCGTCCACGACGGCGCCATCGGGCAGATCATGTTTCTGCGCGCCTACGGCAACAACGCCGGCGTGTGGGTCCATCGGCGGCAAAGCGGAGAAAGCGAGATGCAATACCAGATGCGCAACTGGTACTACTACAACTGGCTCTGCGGCGACCTGATCGTCGAGCAGACCGTCCATGCCCTCGACCTGGTCAACTGGGCCAAGGGCGACCACCCCATCGACGCCCAGGGCATGGGCGGACGGCAAGTGCGCATCGGGCCCGACTACGGTGAAATCTACGATCACCACGCGGTCGAATACACCTACCGCGACGGAACGAAAATGTTCCTGTTCTGCCGGCACATCCCCAACTGCTGGAGCAGCTTCGGCGGCATCGCCCACGGCACGAAGGGCCAGGCCGATCTCGGCAGCGGCACGCTGACGGTGCAAGGCGAGAAACCCGTTCGCTTCGATCCGGGCGTCGCGGGCCACCAGGCCGAGCATGACCATCTCTTTACGGCACTCGACGCGGGCAAACCCTACAACGAGGGCGACTACGGCGTCAGCAGCACGATGACCGCGATCCTCGGCCGCATGGCCACCTACTCGGGCCACATCGTCACCTGGGAAGACGCCATGAAGTCCGAGACAGACCTCGGCCCGGACCGCTACAGTTGGGACGCGGCCCCTCCCATCCTACCGGGACCGAATGGGCTCTACGCCTGTGCCATGCCCGGCCAGAAGGGACCTTACTGAGCGATCCGTGGCCTCAGCACGCGCCGTTTCTGCATGGCAACGGCATGACTTGATCGGACGCAGAGTCACCTTGTAGAATGAACGCGCCGAGTGTGACGAACGGTATCATACGGACAAAGGGAAACGATGACCGAAGAGACCGACCATAAACCCGATCAGTCGGAGATCCTGCAATTCGCCTCGCTGATTGCGCACCAGCTCAAGAGCCCGATCAGCACGATCAGCACCCTGCTGGACGTGCTGGCCACGGAGGTGGCCGGACCGCTGACGCCGAAACAGAAGGACCTCATCGCCCGCGCGAATCTGCGGTGCGAGGAAGGTGTCGCCACCGTACGTCGGATGCTCGCAATCGTTTCGGCGCTGAGTCGACGGGAGGAGATCGGCAGCGTCGTGGATGTCGCCGGCATCATCCACAGCGCCCGGACGCGCTACGAGGAAAGGGCAATCGAGTACGCCCTGACCTTCGTGGTGGAGACGGACGACGAGTCGGTGTACGTGCGCGGCACAGAGCCGGCCCTGGCCGAGGTGCTCGACGCCCTGATCGACAATGCCTTCAAGTACACGCCGTCGCACGGCCACATCCGTCTGACACTGACGACCGAGGCATCGGCGCGCCTCGTGCACCTTTGCGTAGCCGATTCGGGCGTAGGCATCCCGGAAGGCATGCGAGAGAAGGTTTTCGAACCATTCTGCCGCACCACCGCCGCGAGAAGCTCCACTCGCGGAGGAACCGGGCTGGGGCTGTCGTTCGTCAAGGCGGTCGTGGAGGAACTCGGGGGGACAGTCCAGGCGGGAAAGGCCGATCTCGGCGGCGCTCGGATCGACATCCAGCTTCCGATGGCGACGCCGAGTGAGATCGAGAGCGGCAAGGAAGCCGAGAGGTCCGACGGCGTGAAGGTGGTCATCGTCGGCGGCGTGGCGGCCGGTCCCAAAGTCGCGGCCAAAGTGATCCGGCTGATCCCGCACGCCAACGTCACCGTGGTCGAGAAAGGCCAGTTCCTGTCGTACGCCGGCTGCGGCCTGCCCTATTACATCTCGGGGCAGGTCAAGAATCATGCGGAACTGATGAGCACGCCGATGGGGGCGCTGCGCGACGCCGTGTTCTTTCAGAAGGTCAAGAACGTGCGCATCCTCAGCCGGACCGAGGCTACTGAAATCGACCGCGCCGCCAAGAGAGTCCGCATCAAGGAACTCGGCGGTCAACGGGAATCGTACCTGGAGTACGACAAGCTCGTGCTCGCCACGGGCGCTTCGCCCATTCGGCCGTCGATCCCCGGACACGACCTCGACAACATCTTCTGTCTCCACGGCGTGCAGGACGCCGAAGGGATCAAGGCGGTCCTCTCGGGTGACCGGGCCCGCGACGTGGTGATCGTCGGCGGCGGCCTGATCGGCATGGAGACGACCGAGGCGCTGGCCCGCAGCGGATGCCGCGTGACCATCGTCGAGATGCAGCCGCAGACGCTGGGCATCCTGGACGCGGAAATGGCGCGGCTCGTCGAGCTGCACCTCGAATCCAGGGGCGTCAAAGTGCTCACGAACACGAAGGTCCTGTCGTTTGAAGGCGACGGCAAGGTGCATCGCGTCGTGACGGATCGCGGGGTGCTGCCGGCCGATCTGGTCATCATGGGCATCGGGGTCCGTCCGAACACCGCGCTGGCGCGAGCCGCTGGACTGGAGATCGGCGAAACGGGCGGGATCAAGGTCGACGAGCACATGCGGACGTCCGATCCGGACATCTACGCGGCCGGCGACTGCGTCGAATCCACCGACATCCTCACCGGCCGTCCGGCCTATGTCCCGCTGGGGTCCACCGCCAACAAACAGGGACGCGTCGCCGCGGTCAACCTCTGCGGAGGCGAGGACTCGTTTCCTGGCATCCTGGGCAGTACCGTCTGCAAGGTGTTCGACTACTGCGTCGCCCGCACCGGCCTGACGGAACGGGCCGCCAAAGAGCTGGGGTACACCGTGACTGTTGCGATGGCGCCGGCGCCGGATCGGGCCAACTATCTGCCCACCGCCCGCATGCTCCTGCTCAAGCTCGTGGTCGACCACGACACGCGGCGGCTTCTCGGCGCTCAGGCCGTTGGACCGGGCGCAGGGGACAAGCGGATCGACATTGCCGCCACCGCCATCGCCGCCGGAATGACGGTCGATCAGGTGGCGGGCCTCGACCTGGGCTACGCTCCACCTTACTCGCCGGCGATGGACAACCTGATCACCGCCGCCAACGTCGCCAGGAACAAGCTGGACGGTCACATGGTCGGCGTCTCGGCGGCAGAGGTCCACCAGATGCTCCAGGACAAGAAGGATTTCGTCTTCCTCGACGTGCGCACGCCCGGCGAGTACGACCAGGTGCGCCTGCCCGGCGCGACGCTGATCCCGCTGGCTACGCTGCGCGGACGGATCGAGGAGATTCCCAGGGGCAAACCCATCGTGACGTTCGGCCAGATCTCGCTGCGCGGATACGAAGCGGCCCTGATCCTCCGCGCCTCCGGCTTCAACGACGTCCGCGTCCTGGACGGGGGCATTGCGATGTGGCCCTACGAGAGATTGCAGTAGCCGATGGCGGAAATGAGAGGCCGTTCGATGCTCCGACGTTGCGTGGTTCTTCTGTTGATCTTGATCGTGATCCTGATCGCTAAGACGGAAGCGACAGCGGGTCAAGCCCGTGCGTCTGCTTCCCTGTCCGAAGCGGTCCAGTGGCTTGAAACGGAGGCGCATCGTGTCATCCGCGCCTCGATGCGCACGATGGCCGACGGCACGGCGGCGTTCCCGCCTCAGGTGGGGATCGGCTACGAGGCGTTCTGGCTGCGCGACTATGAGTACACCCTGGAAGGGTCCGTCGATTCCTATTCCGACAAGGAGCTGACCGACGCCTGCCGGCTCTTCGTGCGCAGCCTGGACGCCGACGGCGCCGGCGTCGACTGCATCAAGTTCGACGGCACACCGATCTACAAGCCCGGCTTCGGTTCCATGGGCGTTCATCCCGTGGCGGACGGGTCGCAATTCACCGTCGCCGTCGCTTGGCACACCTACCGAAAGACCAAGGATGCGCAGCTCCTCGCAGAGATCCTCGAGCCGCTCGTCAAGACAATGAACGCGGTCCCGCGCCTTCCCGACACGGGCCTCGTCCACATCGTCCCGGGCGAGCCGCAGGAGCGATGCCCTTACGGCTTCACCGACACGATTCGCAAACAGGGAGACATGTTGTTCTGCTCGCTGCTGTACGTCCAAGCGTGCCGTCAGCTTTCCGACCTGCTGGAAGCCGCCGGACGCGATGCCGACGCCAAACGCTGGAGCGCGGAAGGCGAGCGCGTGACACAGAGCGTCCGCCGGGTCTTCTGGGATGAACAGGTCGGCCTGTTCCGCGCTGCGACGGTGTGCTGCCGCGAGCACGACATCTGGGGTTCGGCCTTTGCAGTATATCTCCGCGTCGCCGACGCCGAGCAGTCGCAGACCGTCGCGCGGTACTTCCGCGATCACTACAACGAGATCGTCCAAGCTGGCCAGATTCGCCACCTGCCCGGCGGCGTCTACTGGGAGAAGGCGGTCTGCGATCGCGACACGTACCAGAACGGCGCCTACTGGGCGACGCCCGCCGGATGGTTCGTCTACACGCTCGATCTGGCCGATCCGGCCCTGGCCGACCGGACTGTGATCGATCTGGTCCGCGACTTCCAGTCCGGCGGCGCCTGCGAGTGGATTCTCGGCCAAAGGCGCCAGCTTCCAAACTACTTGGCCAGCGCGGCCCTGCCCCTGGCGGGCATCCGCACAATGATGGAACGCCGGATCGGGCCATGAGTCCTTCCAGCCTGCACCAAACAGGAGTAACAAGAACCGCAAACACCGATGGAGACCGAACCATGAAGAAGCAAGTGAAGATTCTGCTGTGCGTAGTGGCGATGACGCAATCGGTGGCCTGGGCCGAGGGCGTGGAACTGCCGCAGTTTCGGCCGCTGTTCAACGGCACCGACCTGACGGGCTGGGTCAACGTCAACACCGCTCCGGACACCTGGAGCGTTCGCGACGGCATGATCGTCTGTAGCGGGCATCCCATCGGCGTGATGCGCAGCGACCGGCAGTACGAGAACTTCCTCCTGCACATTGAATGGCGTCATATGGAGGCGGGCGGCAACTCCGGCGTCTTCGTCTGGAGCGAGGGAACCGTCCCCGAAGGCCAGCAGCTTCCCAAGGGCATGGAAGTCCAGATGCTCGAGCTTGACTGGGTTAACCAGCACAAGCGACCGGACGGCTCACTGCCGCCCATCGCCTACGTCCACGGCGAGCTGTTCGGCGCCGGCGGGCTGGAAGCCACGCCCGACAACCCGCGCGGCAGCCGGAGCAAGTCCCTCGAAAACCGCTGCAAGGGCAAGGGCGAGTGGAACGTCTACGACGTTGTCTGCGTCGATGGCACAGTCAAGCTGGCGGTCAACGGCAGGTTCGTCAACAGCATCCGAAATTCTTCCGTCAGGAAGGGCTATCTCTGCCTGGAGTCCGAGGGCGCTGAGATCCACTTTCGCAACATCTACATTCTCGAATTGCCGCCTGGAATCACAGGCCCCGAGAACACCGCCCCGGTCGTGCCGTAGCGGTTCGCAGTCTGCCCGTAAGGGCATAGGACCCGTACGACCGACAGGACCTACAGGCCATTCTCTGGAGTCTTCGCGAACAGCTTATCGGCAGAGGGTAGGGGATGCCTCGACTCAAAGGTTCAAGACGATGTCGATTCCGGTGATCGTATTTCCCCGGCTGGCGGGCAGCGGACACTCCTGGGGCTCGTTCCAACGTTCGGCGTCGCCCATCGTCGCGGCATGTTGGGCGAGGGCCTTCCAGAGGCGCAGGCCCGGCACCAGTTGTGTCTCGGCTATGAGCGGGACGCGCGGCACATTCGCTGGGTCCTGGCGGAAGCCTTCGGCCTGAACGCGGATTTCGACCTGGGTCTGCAGGGCGCCGGGGGCGTCGAGACTGCCCCCATTGAGGTAGCCGGCAACGCGGTAGAGATTCACCGGCTCGAATCCCGTCAACACGTAGAAGCCGTTGGCGCCGGAGACGGCTCCTCTCGTTTCGGGGACTCCCACCTCGGACATCGGGACGAGCGTTCCGGTCACCTTCGCTCCGACAATAGGCCGGCCGTTCGGATCGACGATCCGGCCGGAAACCGTGATGAACTCCCCGTGCAGAACCAGAGGAACCGTCTTGTCGCACTGCGTCGCCCTCGGCGCCGACCACCTCGGTTTGCCTTCAGAGTCGATCATCACGGCGTAGATGGTGTAGGGTCCGGTCGGCAAGCCTGTGAACGCGTACCGACCGTGGGGATCGGTCACGGTGGTTCGCTTGGTTTCCCGGCTTGCGACCGTGACCGTCGCGCCTGACGCCGGCTGCCCTCCGAGAACCTCGCGGAGGACCTGCGTGGCCTCCTCCTGCGATTTGCAGTTGGCGAGCTTCTCGCATTTCTCCGGCGAGCAGTCCGGCGTTGCGTCCACAACCGTGCCCTTGATCGTGCCTGTCCCGCGTTGTACCTCCTGGCCCGATGTGGCGGCGACGAGCAAGAGGCTGAGTACAAACACGACGCCGGCTTCTGACATGGCGACACTATACGAACTGATACGCGATCGCATGGCAATCTCTCCCCTGACACGTCGAGGTGTCAATGCAGTTCCAAAACGACTTTCATCAGGCCCGCCAGCACCCAGATCACCAGCGACGGGACCGTCAGCGCGATCGCGGTGCACCGCAGCCAGCGACTGACGCCCAGGTACGAGCCGGCCAGGGCAAACGCCAGGATCACCGTCAGGCATCGGGCAAACAAGGCGTACTGAGGCGACCACACGCTCACAGGATGCGGATTGGGCGGCAGCGTCTGGCTCCAGGGCCCCATCAGCGGCGCCACGAACGCGTTCGAATGGCCGATGCCGCCCGGCTGGGCCGCGAAGGACAAAAGCACGCCACAACACGCCGCCAGAAGGCACACACCGCCGTAGACGATCGAGAGAAGGAAAATGCCGCGTTTGGAGGAGACGAGCGTTTCGTCCATGACCTGCCCTGCCTTTCTCTCGCTCTGGTCGATGGTTGTTCGACTGCCGCACTGGCTCTTGCCGCCGGAGGCACCGCACCTTTCTCACCCGGCGTCCGCGCCATTGAAGCTACCAACGATCACCACCCTTGTCAACCAATTCGCACAGACGCCACGCCATCGTAGACGCACGGACTGGCCCGTCTGGATGCGCATCACGATCGGGACACTCTACGGCTGCCGCTCGGTCGAGGTCAGGGGTCGCAGGGAAACTGCTCCCAGAGCAGGCGGGGATAGGTTTGGCCTTCGCAAATCGTCCAGGTCTTAGCGAAGTCCCAGTCGACGAAGCTGGCCTGCTGCTTCATCTGCTCGTCGGTCAGGGGCGTGCCAAGGCCGTTGCCTCCCGGCGCGCCGGGACCGCCGGCAGACGGGAAGTAGCTGTCGGCTGTCAGTGAGAACTGCATGTCCCTGCCCACGAGCGGTCCGGCGTATCGACTGCCTTTGGCGCCGGTCACATGGCCTGCCGCATAGCACCCGGAGACGATGCCGGCGTAGTTCAAGCCCACCAGCCCGCCGATGCGAATATCCTCTGCCTGGCAGGAGACGACGGCGGTCGCGTAGCTGTCGGCGACGACGCCCTCGCGATCCGAGCCGGCGATGCCGCCTGCCGCAAGGGTGCCCGGACCGGCCGCGACGGACCCCGTCACGTAGCAAGCAATGATCATCCCGGCGTTGGTGCCCGCCAGTCCGCCGACGCTGGTGACATCGCCCTCGGCGACAACCGACACATTATCCAGACCAAGATCGTAGACCCACGCGTCGTTCTCGATGCGTCCGAACAAACCCAGGTCGCCGGCCGTTTCGCCCTCAACCGTCAGGTTCGCGATGCGATGCCCGTTGCCGTTGAAGTATCCCCGCAGGACAGGAATCGGCGGGCGTGCCCAAGTGATCCCCGCCATGTCGATATCGGCGACGAGCTTGTACCAGGCGTAGCGGCTATACCGCCCGACAGCGCCGAGGTCCTCTACGGTGCCGATCTCGTAGGGCTCGTATGAAGTGCCGGCACCCTCGAGCGCGTGCAGATCATTCGGATCGCCGAAGGCGGCCAGTTGGGGATATCCGCCCTCGCCGGCCATCCGCCACGTGTCGGCGGTGCCGTCCGACCGCACACCTGCCAGATCCCATCGCGCCGTTCGGAAGGTCTCCACGTCCTGCATCTGCGCCGTGGTCAAGCCGACTCCGGCGGCGCTCTGCGAAGCACCGCTCTCCTGCCGGTCCCAGAAACAACGTGTGACGCGCACACGCCGGCCACTCTCGATAGTCCCGATCAGCCCTCCGCGGTCGTGAGCGGCGCCGTTCCGCAGGAGACGACCGGTCGCGTAGCAGTTCGTGACATCGCCGGCTGTGCCGACCCGCCCGATCAGCCCGCCGAGCGAGCGGCTGCCCGAGCCGCCCGTGACAGCGCCCATCGCATAGCTGTCAACAACCAGCCCACCGGTCAGCGAGCCGGCCAGGCCACCTAAGCTGTGGCTGCCATTGAAAGTGGTGACATCGCCGGTTGCGTAGCAGTCGCTGGCCTCGCATTGGAGACGCCCGACGAATCCTCCCATATCGCGGCAGCCCGCGCCTGCCGTCACACCGCCGCTGGCATAGCAGAAGACAATCGAAGCATTCGAATCGGCGCTGCCGACAAACCCGCCGAGGCTCCAGCACCCGTCCGAAGCCATGACGGAACCGGTCGCATGGCTGTTCTCGACGGCCCCGCCGAGACATCCGCCCACCAGGCCGCCGACGTCAAAGCTATTGCGTCCGACAACTATGTCGCCGGTCGCCCCGCAATTGGCGATGCGGCCGCGATGCAGACCCGCCAGTCCGCCGAGCAGGAAACACCGGCCGCCCGCTGTCACCGTCACCGCCGCACTGCAACCGCCGATGCCCCCTTCGTTGACCCCGACCAGGCCGCCGACCCAGTTGCTTTCCTCGGGACACCGAATCGTGCCGGTCGCGTGACAGTTGACAAGCGATCCCCTGTTAGAGCCTGCCAGGGCGCCGGCGCGTCCGGGCCCTTCGATCGAGACGTTCTCGACATGAAGGTCGTAGACGCGTCCACCCTCTCCGACCGCGCCGAACAAACCCAGGTACTGGCCCGTCCCGGTGCGGATTGTCAGATTTCGGATCGTGTGACCATCGCCATAGAAGCGTCCGACAAAGGCGGGATGGGGCGAGGCGTTCGGGGTCCCATCGTGCGCGATCACTGCTCCACTGAATCCCGGCGGGCCGAAACCGCCGGGCAGGTTCGGATCGAGGTCCAGATCCTCGACGAGCAGGAAGTGCTTGCTCAGCAGGTCGGCGTCGTCGGCGATCGAGACAAGCTGCTCGGCGGTGGCGATGCGATACGGATCGCCCGCCTCGCCCGTCCCGCCGGCGAACTCGGCGCCCTTCGCGCCCCAGGAGAACCACGCAACCAGCAGCACGCCGCAGCAGAATGTCCGAAACGCCCGCGCACGCATCATGGTTCGTCCTCGAAGATGTCGAGCACCGGGTCGAAGCTCGGGGACCATTCGGACCATTCCACGTCCTCGAAGTAGGCGACGAACTCGCCGTTGCGGTAATAGCCTTTGTTGCCCGGACGCGGGCGGAGCGACTCGTTGCCCGGGACCCTGCGATAGAACGCGTACCGCGCGAGGTTCTCGTCCTTCATCGCGTCGATCTGGAGCACCGGGCCGTAGATCTGCTTGTCCTCAACCACGCGTTGGCGGGCATGGACCAGTTCGTGGGCCAGACCGACCAGCGGCGGGAACGTGTCCCACGCGACCGGCGCGCCGTAGGCTCGGGTGATGGTCGGGTTCCACAGCACGGTCGCCGAGGGCTGCTGGCAGAGGTTCTCTCCGTCCGTAAATTCGATGTGCGGGGACTTGTACGCTCGGGCGAACCGGTCGTAAACCAGCGGACGGCTCTCGATGGCCGCCACGGTGTCGCGAACGCTCGGGCAGATATACAGCAGCGCCTGGAGCGGCCAGAAGATCTCTTCGTCGCCCAGGCACAGCGCCCAGCCGGTCTGCTCGGTCTTCTGCGCCGACAGATTCGGATCGTTGCGGGCGTAGGTGCACCAGGCGTCGATGCTCGCAAAGCCCCGTGTCCAGAGGAGGTTGTCGTCCTCGCCGAAGCAGGCGAACGTCAGCATCGCGACCCCGTTGGCGTCCGCAACGACACGAGGATCGTCCAGTTCCAGGAAGCCATAGGAGAAGGCGACCGCATTCGAGTCCGCCGGCGCAATCTGGGCTGCCGCATGTCCCAGAATAAACAGCAGAGGGGCAAGGACGATGCACAGGAGCAATCCTGGCAACCGGATGGTCCGACCTGCTTCGTGATGCCTCATCGCCACCTCCGACCGCATATCCCGCCGGGAGCCATTTCGATCAGCGCATACAGAAAGCCTTCATATGTCATCATACCACATGGACGCTTCGATTTCCATCCCTCTGGTGTGCGGCAGTGCAGGGTCGCGGTCAACTGAAGGCACCCCGCAGCAGCTTCAGACCCTTGGGGACGGCTGTCTGCCAGTCCTCGTTGCCTTCGAATTCAAGCGAGACGTAGCCCTTGAAGCCATGCGTTCGCATCATCCGCCCGATGCGAGGATAGTCGAGGTCGAGCGTGTACCAGAGGCCTCCTCCGTAGTAGGTTTTGGCCTGCATGAACACCGTCTTCGGGGCGCACATTTCGAGCTTGTCGTAGGGGTCTTCGAGGAAGTTGCCCGTGTCGAGCAGGACCTGGAGCCAGGGCGAGTCGATCTCATTGACGATCCGCAGGAGTCCCTCGGGCGTCCGCGCGAGGCCCCAATGGTTCTCCAGCCCCAGGATCACGCCGCACTCCTCGGCCTTGGGCAGACACTTCTCAATCGCGTCGATCACCCACTTGAAGCCCTCGTCCTCCGTGTGTCCCGGCAGGACCGGCTCGATGCCGCGATTGGCCATCAGTTCGTCGAAGTTGCCGCTGGTGCCCCAGCGCCCGGTGTTGATGCGGACAATCGGCACGCCGAGCTGATAGGCGATCTCGATCTGCTGGATCGTTAGATCGACGTTCTTCTGACGCCTTGCCTCGTCGGGCGAGACGAAGCCCTGGTGCGTGGACATGCAGCACAGGTCCAGCCCGTTGATCAGGGCGTGACGTTTGATTTTGTTGAGCGCGCCTTTGCTCTGGTCGTCCATCTGGATCAGCAGGATATCCACGCCGTCGAATCCCATCCGGGCGGCATGGTCGATGCACTCGACGATGGGCATCTTCTGGTTGTCTTTGAACCGCCAGAAGGAATACGTCGCAACGGCAATCGGATTGCCCCGCCCACCGTGGTCGGCATTCGATGCCGACGGTTGTCCGGTCACCTGGTTGGGGATCACCGCACCGGCCAGCGCCGCACCGGCGCCCGCCAGAAACGTTCTTCGATTCACAGTATCCATCGTACCCATCCTTTCTCGTGGTCTGACATAGCCTGGGCCGCAGACGGCCGGAACCCATCTTAGGTCAATTGCTCCGGCCGGACAAGCGAGCCCGACCGGATTTTCGCCGCCACCTGCATCAGCCTCGGCAACGCGTAATCGAAGAACCGCTGATAGCTCTCGCAGAAGTAGCTTTCGCGACTGAGACTGTCCCGTGGCGAGGGCATCTTGCCCTTGTCTTCTGTGGCGAGGGCATCTTGCCCTTGCTGCTCTCTCAGCAAAATGCCGCCAGGACGCAAGGGCAAGATGCCCTCGCCACGAGGAGCGCGGTCCTTCATGCACCCGCCACGACAGACCGCCAGATGCCGGCATACCAGACACTTGTTGGACAGGTTCTGCTTCCTGCGGGCGAAAGCCCTCTTCTTCGCAGAGGCCGCGATTTGCTCGATAGGCGTCTCCAGAATGTTGCCGAGACGCCATTGAGGCTCGACGAAGAAATCGCAAGGGAAGACGTCGCCCGTGTGCTCGATGACGATGTACTGGCTGCACTGGCGGTCGAACGTGCAGATCGTGTGCCGTCCGCCGATACAATAGCTCAGCAGCGAATCGAAATCGCGGACGCTGAGTCTGTCCGGTCCGACCTCCAGCCAGCGGTCGAAGATGCGACACAGGAACCGCCCGTACTGCTCCGGCGAGACGGAAAACCCGGCGATCTGCCCGGCCTGCGGATCGACTTCCACGCACGGAATGAATTGCAGATAGCGGACGCCCACTTCGAGGAGGAAATCGAAGATCTCGTCGGGATGCTCGGCAGTGAGGTTGTTGACCAGCGTCAGCGTGTTGAACTCGACCCCACGCCGCTTGCAGCAGTCGATGGCCCGCATGACACGGTCCCACGTGCCGTGGCCGCCCAAGTCGAGCCGATAGTGATCGTGCAGTTCCCTGGGACCGTCGATGCTGATGCCCACGAGGAACCTGGCCTCGTGCAGGAACCTGCACCACTCGTCGTCCAGGAGGATGGCGTTGGTCTGGAGCGAGTTGCCCGCCTGCTGGCCCGAGACGCCATACTTGACCTGCCACTCGACCGCCTTGCGGTAGAAGTCCAGCCCCATCAGCGTCGGCTCGCCCCCCTGCCAGGCAAAGCCCGACATCGGGAGGCGCAGCTCCATGTAGTCCTTGACGAGCCTGTGGAGCACCTCCTCACTCATCCGCTGGCGGCCCCGCCCGATCTCCGCGGCGCGGCAGCGATAGAAGCAGTACTCGCACGCGACGTTGCAGTCGGAGCCGGACGGCTTGATCAGGAGCGTGAATGGCTGCATCGACTCGCCCCTACGGCTTCGCCGGCCCGATCTTGAGCGTCCAGGTGTCCTTGAGCGGAGGCTTGTCCGCCTTCATGACGATTCTCGCGATCTTCTCGGGCCAGACCGCGCGAAGCCTGCCGTCCTCGACATCGATCACCTCGATCGTCGCAGCCAATTGGGTCGGGTCGTACAGTACCTGCGCCAACTCGTCCTCATTGGAAGTCGCCAGCACAATCTGTCCCGGCCGGCGGGCCTCCGCGCGGCACGGCGTCATCAGGCTGAGCGTGATCTGGCCGACCGGCTCAGTCAGCGTGTAGGCCTCTGTGACCGTGACATCGCGGCCCCGGTTCAACGTGATCGTGCGTGCCCATGATTCCAGATGCGCCTGCTCGGGATATGCGCCGGCGATATCGAGCGTAAGCTGGGCCATCGCATCGTCGGACCGATAGCCAAGGTTGCGGGCGGCGAACTGCCTGCCCGGCGACTGCATCACACCGTCGATGGTCGGCAGACTGTGGTAGGCTGACTGCATCGTCCATATCTCGTAGCGTTGCGCGCTGAACGTCTTGCGGCTGTACGTTTCGACGCCGATGTCGATAATGACCGGCTTGCCGTCGATGTAGACGATGAAGTTGCCTACGTCGTTGTGGTTGTGGCTTTCGGCGTTGTGTCCGCCTTTCGCTGCAACGTAAAGGCCCTCGGCGCTTCCCTCGCGATCTCGGGCGGCCATCACCTGAATCCCGTCCATCCAGACGTCGCGCACCAAGGGCAGTTTCGCCTCGGCCCCGTCCAGTTCCGCAGCGCCGAAGATCGCCGCCAGATATCGCCCGATCCCATAGCCTGGCTTGTCCTTGAACGCCTGGGCCATGCCACCCGATTCGCCGAAAAAGTGGGCGGCGAAACCCATCATCTTGTCGTCGCCGATGCTCTTGCCATAGCGGTAGACGAGCGACTCGGGAATGCCGCCCCGGGCCGAGGCATCGGCGAAGTTCACAAAGTAACGGTCGGCGATGTGCACGCGATAGATATACCGGCCGATCTGCTGGATCAGCGGCTTTTCGTAGACGTCGATCGCGCCGCCGCTGGCGCTGTGCAGCAGATCGAGGCAATCATACAGCGACGCTCCGGCCCGGCTCCAGTAGCCCGGCCCTTCGTCACAGCCGCCGTCGTCCTCGTAGGCGTCGAGGAAACAGTCGAGGCTGCGGACGATCTTCGCCACCGCCGCCACACGCCGAGGCTCGTTGGGTTCGATCAGCAGCGCCGAGACCAGCCAGTTCGAGTTGCACCACGGATTCCAGTTGTTGACGCGTCCGCCGCGAAAGCCCATCCAGCCGAAGTCGTCGCGCTCCAGGCACGGCGTCAGAATGCGCCGGTCGATCTCCGACGCGATTCGCCGGCGAATCAGGGGCGAGACCTTGTCGAGCTGCTCGCCCACCAGGTAGCTGGTCCAAGCCAGACTCTCGGAGCTCTCGGCCGCGAACAGATCGACGATCGGCTCTTCGCAGTCGGGCAGGCCCGAGCCGGCCTTCTGCGCGCCAATGTGCGCGGGCACACCCCAGAAGGACTCCTCACAGAGGGCCCAGACGCCGTTGGCGATGTCATCGAGAAATCGGCCCTGGTCTTCGACGCACTCGGCGATCACCAGCGCGGTCAGCGCGCTGCGCCGGGCGAAATGCTCTCGCTCGTAGCGGCTGCGGTTGCCGTTGCGGGCGAATTCGAGAAACAGCGTCGCCGGAAGCGAAGGCCACTGGTAGCCGAGATACTCCTGACCGCCTGCGATCAGGTCCTTGCGAACCTCCTCCGGCAGGCTCTCCCACGCCCGGCGCTCGCTGCACTTGGGCCACGGACGCCATCGGTCGCGAGAGACCAGCACCTGCTCGATCCTTTCCTGCGGATACAGCTCGCGAAGTTTGAAACGCCCCTCTCCGGCAAGTGTCGGTCCCGTGAGCATCACCAACAGCAGCGTGCCCACTGCGGCGTCGGATAAGGCCATAGCGGTGCGTCTTGTGTCCATGTATGCCTCCTGATCCTGTGTCACCTACTTCTGTTCGGGCGGATCGACCTGGCGAAAGCGCGGAATCACCTCGACGACGGACAGGCCCGCCAGATCGCCGCTGAGCATAGAGGGCCGGTGTCCGACGACGATCGACATTCGGTTCGGGGCCGCCTCCGCACCACGCTGGTCCGCCCAGTCGCGAAAGCCCCACCGCACAAGGCCGGCGTCGTGACCCAGCCGCCGGACCAGCACGGGCGTCTCGGGGTGCTCGGTTTGCAGGACGATCTGGCGATCCCGATCGTCGTCCGACCACAGTGTCCAGTAGTCGCGGTCCTCGCGCGTGAAGCGCAATCCCTGCACGTGCTGGTCGGGCGTCTCGATGTGGCCGACGTACTGCCCCTTGCCGACGAGCTGCGAGATATCCGCCATGACATAGTAGGCCGGCTTGGGCGTCAGGTCGGGCCGCACCAGGCCGAAGTTGTCCTCGTTGTATTTCGGGTTCCAGCCGTCGTCCTGAAAATCGTACCACCATAAGCCCTTGTAGGAGTCGGACGTGCACGCCAGCAGATAGAGCCTCGCCAGATACGACGCGGACAACTCCGGATCGGTGCCCCCTTTGGTCACGTGTGTGGGCCAGCCCATCTCCGTGACATAGAACGGGACGTCCTTGCCGTCGTGGTAGCCCCGCAGCATCTCTCGGACGCTCGTCATCCAGGTCGAGCAGGCCTCGGGCCCCCGCTGCGGGAACGGCTCGCTGTAGTTGTAGCTGTGGATCGAGATCGCATCGCAGTTGTCCAAAGCGCCGAGCTTGACGATCTCTTCGAGCCACCCCTTCTTGACCGCGCCGCTGGTCGACGCGCCCGCGAGGACCGTGACATCGGGATCGGCCGCCTTGATCCTCGGATAGACAGCCTTGAGCAACCTGACGTAGCTTTCGGGCGAGCCTTCCTTGCGATGGCGCTCGGGCAATCCGATGGGGATGTCCCACTCGTTCCAGATCTCGTACAGCCGCACGTCCTTGCCGAAGTGCCGCACGACGAATTCGCTGTACCGGCAGAAACCCTCGATCGCCTCGGGCGATTGGGGCCGGTCGGCGTCGTCGTAGAAGCGATTGCCGTAGTCGAGGATGAGCAGAACGTTCAGGCCCCGCGCCGCCGCCCGGCGAACATACGTGTCGTACCGCTCGGGCATCTGGAGCCGGTCCTTCTGGGCCTCGACGGCACCCCAGCCAACCTCGTCGCGGATCGTACTGATGCCGGCGCTTTTGAGACTGTCGAGATTCAATTCGAGGATGCCCTTGTCCTGGCTGAAATGCGTGCAGGCCCCCACGTGAAATCGCCAAGGCTCGATGACGGGCGCCAGAGCCCCTTGCTGCGCCGAGGCGGCCACTGCAATCAGCAGCACACCCATCACGCCAACGAATCGCCCCGGCAAGCGATGTCGTCCATCCATCGGCATCTCCTTCTACCATCCCCTCCGCCATACACCCCATTCGCCCGGCACGGACCTTCCCGCCGGGCAAGATGTGTGCAAATCTGCGAGATCATGATACCAGCAGAGGCAATGGGCCGCCACGCCTTTTCCCTGCCGTGTGGCAGCGGCAAACGTAGCAGCACGCAGCTTGCCGATGGCATGGATCGCGCGCGTAGCACCATCGGCAAGCGGCGCTTGCCGCTGCCACACATACGTGTTCGATCAGTGGGTGCAGGCAGGCCCTTCGATGGGGTCGCCGAAGCCGTAGAAGCGGATCGCCGGAGGTGTGTCCTCCCATTCCGTCGGCCGGCACTCGCGGGCGCCGGTGGTGAAGTAAATCAGGCGGATGTCCCTGGCCTTCAGTTCATCGAGAATCTGCGGAGAGATGCCGGGCTCCAGGGCGGGCTCGAAGAGGAAGTTCTTCGGGCACAGATGCGATCCGCCGCCGACGCTTTGCGAGAAGAAACCCCTCAGCTCGATAGGCTCGCTCGTCAGCCCATCGATCCGCGTTCGGTTGATCTGAATCGAGGTCGGAGACGATGGGTCCCAGCTCCATCGCATGTAGAACTCCACGTGGACGCAGACGCCCGTGTTGGGGTCGTCCAGTTCGCACACGTCGAGCCAATCCTGCTCCCCCGGCTCCCAGGGGCGGTACAGCGTCGCCTCCTCCGTGGTCGCCAGTGCGTTCTCTCCCATCGGCACAGGCTGGTCATAGTCGACCTCGACCGCCAGCCGCACGTCGTCCATCGTGACGATCGGGTCGGACACGGTATCGGCAAACGCCGGCGTCGTACGAAGGCGAAACGTTCGCGGGTTGCACGAACCGTCCAGCCGCCAGGAGTCGACGAGGTCGTACCGGTCGGAATCCCACTGAGGCGCTTCGCACTCGTGCCGCGCATCGGGCAGCAGCGACATCGGCCCGGCGATCTCCTGCACGCGTCCGTCCGCGATGTACTCGATCTGCGCCTGATCGTAGAGGCACCTGCGCAGAGTGTCGTCGTCGAGCCAGGTGCTCCCCGATGTCAGCGTCCAGCGCGACTTGAGCCGGTGGTTGGTGAAGACGTTGCTGCCCCTGCCCTGCAAGGTGCAGTACTGCCTGGCCTGGCCCAGCAGGAAAGGCGTGGTGTACTCGTCCTCGCCGGCTTGCGGAATCTCGCGAATCTGTTTGACGATGAGTCGGCCGCCGGGAGAGACCTTCTTGAACTCCAGGTCGAGAACAGGGCTGTCGGCGGGCTTGATCCGGCAGTACTTCTGGGCCGCCGCGACTACCAGCTCATACAAGCGGAGGTAGTCGCTCTCCCATTCGAGCACGGTATCCTCGCGAAGCGAGACCAGACTCGACCGCTGCACTACCCAGGGCATCGGTCCCATGTACGACATACTGACCTGCACCGTCTCCGGCACGACGTCCGCCGGCGGGTTCGTCACGGAAACCGCCCCTTTCTGAGAGACGATCTCGATCTCCCAGCCCGCGCCGCTGCGCTCCATGGTCACGACGCCATTGGCCAACTCGATCTCATCGGGAAACGAGCCATGCACGAGCAGCGCCATGCCCACCTGCGGCTCGTCGATCTGATGCTTGAGCCGCTCCAGAAACGCGTTGTCGTTGTAGAAGCTGGCGAAGACCTTGCGAATCGCTCGAAAGACGCCGCGTTCCTTGCCTTCGGTTGCGTCGCACGCACACGGGCCGGCCGAGTCACCATCCAGATCATCGGCCAGGCATCCGCTGAAGCTGTCGTACAATCCCGCGCCGGTGAACCGGTCGCTGTCCTCGACGTTCGTGGAGCTGCGGAAGCGAATCTTCTGGTTCGGGTCGAATCCGAACCCGCCGAGAGCATCGAGAACGACCGCCTCCAGCTCGTCGCCGAAGGAGGCAACGTGCGAATCGGTGAACCAGTCGCGAATCGTCGCCAGATCGACCGACAGGGCCTGCATGTCCGATGGAGGATACGTCACGTACTTCGACAGGCGCTGGGCGATCTGCTCGCGAAGCGTCGCGTCGAGCGCGGGCCGGTCGAGAAACGCGTTCCACAGGTCGAAGGAAAAGGCCATCGCACGAGGCGAATCGTCCGGGATTGCGTCGCGCAGTACGCCGAAATTGGCGGCCTTGCCCCCGAAGCCGTCGATATTCTCCGGCCGCAGGTCGTTCGTATCCGCCCAGAAGCGTCCCTGATGGACCATCGGGCGGATCGTCAGCGGAGGCGACTGCTTCAGAGCCAGTAGCGATGCCTGATCCTCCGGGTCAAGCGAACCTGCGTCGAGCAGCTCGATCCCGCTGCCCGAGCCGAACCGATCCTCGGCCACGCTCAGGTAGACCGTACGGCCCACCAGACCCTTCGCCAGGGCGACATCGTCTGCGAGCGCCAGATGCACAAACGGCACAGCTTGCGAGCGGGCCAGGATGGCGACGTGCGAGTTGGGCGTTGCGGGCACCAGCGTGACGATGCCGGCTACTGAAGGCACCTCGGCCGGCACCCCATCGGTCAGCAGGACGTCGCCGCACGTCAGGTCTCCGCGCGTGTACGCCGCCTGGATGTCCGACCCAACGACAGACTTCAACATCCCCAGCGACCAGCCTTCGGAGTAGCTCGTGTTGCCCTGGGTCCATCGCGCCGTCGAGCCGACGGGAACACCCTGCTCCTGGAGCCACTGACGGTTCTGCTCGGCGGTCGGATGCTGTTCGTAGGTCGGGAAGTAGTACGCCGTGACGTTCGGCTCGGCGATCACCGAAGCGCGCACCACGCCGAACAGCCTCACGACCTCCTCGCGCGAGTACGCATCCTGGCGCACGAGCTGAACTCCGTACTCGGCGATAGCCGGGCTTGCCCAGGGAGGGAGGATTACGGCGCCGAGGATCACCTGCTGACCGCTGGCGCGCAGCGTTGCGGCGTCGAACTCGTCGATCGTCATGCGCGCGAACGGATCGAGGCAGTCCACCGCGAAATCGTAGTGGTACTCATACTGCCCCGAATCCTGGTAGTAGACGACGTTCGGATCGAAACCTTTGGCGATGACGATGGTGAACTTGACGTAGGCGGGAGAGGTCCAGCTCTGGAACGGCTCGTCCGGAAATTGGATCTGGTTCTTCCAGGCGGCTTCCGGATCGCCCGCGCCCGCGAGGACTGCCGCCGAAACCACCAGCACGCACAACAGCACAGGCAAACACCGATACACCGGCACTACCCCTACAGACTCGCTTGAATCTCGACTCGCCCTCCGTGATCACACTTTGATCACACCGCCATTATATCCAGAAAGCCGCGTCTATTCAATGCCTGACGGCGACGGCGTGATAGACAGACTTCGCGCGGACGAGGGGTTCGTCACTCGGGCAGGTGATGCCGTTGAAGCCAGTCGGCGGCCCACTGCTCGGCCTGTTGCCTGCTGTCGAGGCGGTCTTCGAGCTGAGCGATGTAGAGTTCTTCAGCCAGTTGGCCCACCTGCGGGCCGGGCCGGGCGCCCAGGCGGATCAGGTCGTGCCCGTTCAGCAAAGGCCTGGGCTTGACGTCGACGCCGCGAAGGGCCTGAACGCGGCGGTGCAGCTTCGCCAGCGCCGCTAGTGCCCGAGCATTTCCGGCGGCCTTCTGCGTGGCCCGCTCCAGCTCGTAAAGATCCCAGAAGCAAGGCTCGGCCAGCAGCTTCTTGAGCGACGCCAGAGCCATCTCGTGATCCAGGAGCCGGCCTCGATGGGTCAGGAGGAAGCGGAGGTGTCCGGTCCGTTGGCGGCTGAGTTTGAGCACATGGCACAGCCGAAGCGCTGTCTCGGCCGGACAGCCCGAGAAGAACGCCGCCAGCGCCAGCGCGAAATCCACACGTCTGCGAAGCAGTTCCAGAACCGCGGGCGCCTGCTGGGCCTGTTCGTCGGGCAGCGCGGGGAAGATCCGCTCGGTCAATCCGCTTGCTCGCAGCATTGAGGCGCCGGCGCCGCGATTGGGGTGTACCAGCATCGCCTCCAGCTCCATGGCGATCCGCTCGCCGCTGATTCTGTTGATGTGTTGCGCGTTGCGGCCGATCGCCGCGAATGTCTGGGGCTCGATCGCGAAGTCGAGCTGCGTCGAGAAGCGAATCGCGCGAAGCATCCGCAGGTAGTCCTCGCCGAACCGCTCGTCGGGATCGCCGATGGTTCGCACGATCCGCCGCTTCAGGTCGGCCTGGCCGTCGACGTAGTCGATGACCTTCTCTTCGAGCGGATCGTAGAACATGCCGTTGATCGTGAAGTCCCGGCGGGCCGCATCGCTGGCCGCGTCGGTGAACGCGACGCGGTCGGGATGACGCCCGTCCTCATAGCCGGTCTCGGAGCGAAACGTCGCCACCTCCACCTGCGCGCACCGCGCCAGAACGATGACCACGCCGAACTGGGCGCCCACCTTCAGCGTGCGCGGGAACAGCGCCATCACCTGCTCCGGGCGCGCGTCCGTCGCCACGTCGTAATCCTTGGGCCGGCGGCCCAACAGCATGTCCCGCACGCACCCGCCCGCTAACAACGCGCAGAAACCCTCTGCCCGCAGCCGTTGAACGATGGTGATGGCCGCCCGTCTATTCGTCATGGCCTCGTACCTGGTACAGGACGATGGACATGCTGCCCCAGTTCCGCGCGTCGATCGCCGTGAACGGACCGTAGCTCTCGGGCAGCGTCACGCCCGCCTCCGTCCGCACGACCACGACTCCCTTCTCAACCACCTGGCCGGCGAGCACCTCGAACAACTGCGCCAACAGCGAGCCGGCGCCGACCTCGCGCGTCCGCGCATAGGGCGGATCGACGAAGACGAGATCATACCCGGGCCCGGCCGCCTCCGGCGGCGCCCCGCAGCGGAAGGCGTTGGCCCGAACCACGCGAGTCCGGGCCACGAAGCCGGCCTTGGCGATGTTCTTCTCGAGATAAGCCGCGATCTTCGGGTCCTGTTCGACGAACGTCACGAAGGCCGCGTCCCGGCTCAGGGCCTCCAGGCCGAGCGAACCAACGCCGCTGAACAGGTCCGCGACCCGCTGATCGATCAGCAGGCCGTAGTTGTTCAGGATGTTGAACAGCGACTCCTTGACCCGGTCGGTGATCGGGCGCGTGTCCTGCGTCTTCGGACACAGAAGGTGCATTCCGCGTTTGGCGCCTGCAATGATTCTCATACCGATCCGGCCGCCTCCGGTCACGTCGTGACAGCCGGCGGCTCCCGTAGGGGCGAATGATCATTTGCCCCTATTTCGCCCAGTAGTCCACCACCAGCACATCGTCCAGATACGGCCCGAGCAGTCCGCCGAACTCCTCGTGGGCCGGATGGGGCAGGTACTCAGCCCGGTCGGCCTCACTGCGGAAACTCACGATGAAACAATGCGTGAATCCCTTCTGGCGGTTCTCGACGCTGACGTCGGTGCCCCATTCGAGATCGTAGATCGCGTCGATCCGGCTGGGCAACGCACTGAAGGCGTTCTCGATCCGGCGAATGTCGGCGGCGCTGGCATCCTCTTTGAACCTGAGCAGCACGACATGTCGCAGCAGCCGCGTCGGCGCCTGGGCCGTCGCCGGCGCGTACGTCATTTCCCGCTCCTCATCACAGATGCGCTCGCACTCCTCGACGTAAATACACCCGCCGAGCAGCAGCGAAACGGCTACCAGAACCACGAGATTTCGAGCCATACCGAGTCACCTCCCAAGGGTTGCACTCATGTCGATTCCACACGAACGGGACGATTCTATCAACCGACGAAACCTCCGTCTATCGCAAACCTCGGCCGCCCCTTTCGGCCGGCGGGACGCGGTGTTACAATCATGACCCAATCGTCCCAACATGGGGCAAATCCGGTGACCGACACGCGGTAGACAAATGAGGACGAAGGCATGAACAGGACAGGTTCGACGGCTGCGATTGCGGGATTATTCCTCTGTCTGGCATTGGGGATAGCCAACGCTCCGGCGGCTCCCAAGCGTGAGCATGGGCTGCACTACGACCGTTCAGCGACGACCTGGGACGAGGCGATGCCCTTGGGCAACGGCCTGCTCGGCGCGCTGGTCTGGGGCGACGGTGCTCCGCTGCGGATTTCGCTGGACCGAACCGACCTGTGGGACCTGCGCCCCGTTCCCGAGTTCCACAGCGAGGACTACTCGTACGCGAAGATGCGCCAGTGGGTGCGCGAGGGTCGGATCGAGGACCTGCACCGGCTGTACGACGATCCCTACGGCAACGCCGGCCCGACAAAGATCCCCGCCGGACGGATCGAATTGACGTTTGGCGGAGAAGCGAGCTTCCAGAGCGCATCACTGGACCTGGCCAAAGCTGTCACGGTCGTGCGTCTTGCCGATGGAAACACCGCCGAGGTCTTCGTCCACGCCACCGAACCGTTTGGCATGGTTCGTCTCAGCGGCGCGGCGCCGCAGAAGGTGACGCTGTTGCCACCGCCGTTCTCGAGCGAGATCACCGAAGAGGCCGGAGCAGGCAAGATCAGCGCCGGCGATCTGGCCACCCTGCGATACGAGCCGCCCCATACCCACGAAGCCGAAGGATGGACCGGGTACGCTCAGAAAGGCTGGGGTGGATTCCGCTTTGCCGTCGGGCTCGCCTGGCGGCAGACTGACGAAGGCTGGCTGGGGGTCTGGTCGGTCGCCACGTCAGGCGAATCGAGCGACCCACTGGCTCAGGCCCACGTGACCTGCGAGAAGGCCCTCCGGCAAGGCTTCGAGAAAACCCTCACACAGCACGCCCGCTGGTGGCAGACCTACTGGGACGGCGCTTCGGTGAGCGTGCCGAATCCGATTATCGAACGCCAGTGGTATCTGGAAACCTACAAGTTCGGCGCCGCCGCCCGGTCAGACACGCCCCCCATCACCCTCCAGGGTCCGTGGACCGCCGACGATCGCAAGATTCCGCCGTGGAAAGGCGACTATCACCACGACCTGAACACGGAGCTGTCATACTGGCCCGCCTACAGCGGCAACCGGCTCGACGGCGCCGAAGGATTCGTCAGGTGGCTATGGGACACGAGGCCGACCGCCGAGGCCTGGACGAAACGCTTCTTCGACTTGCCCGGCCTGAACGTCCCGATGACTGCCGACCTGAACCAGGAGCAGATCGGAGGCTGGCACCAGTACACGCACTCGGCGACCACCGGCGCCTGGCTGGGCCACCACTTCTACCTCCACTGGCGGTACAGCATGGACCGCAACTTCCTGCGCGACCGCGCTTACCCGTGGCTGCGCGACGTATCCGTCTTCCTCGAAACGATCACAGAGAAAGGCCCGGACGGCAAGCGAACGCTACCCCTGAGCTCATCGCCTGAGATCAACGACAACCGCATCGACGCCTGGTTCGGGACGATCACGAACTACGACCTGGCGCTGGTTCGCTGGAACTTCGAGAAGACGGCGGAACTGGCCGACGAGCTAGGCCGCCGGCAGGAAGCAAGTCGGTGGCGCGCCGTCCTGACCGAGCTGCCGGAGCTGGCGCTGGACCCGAACAACTACAAACTGCTGGTGGCCAGAGACTATCCCCTGCCCGGCTCGCACCGGCACTTCTCGCACCTGATGGCGATCCATCCGCTCGGCCTAGTCCGCTGGGAGAACGGCGCCCGCGACCGCGCGATCATCGAGGCGTCGCTGGCGGAGCTGGAGGAGAAAGGCTCAACCTGGTGGACCGGGTACAGCTTCAGTTGGCTGGCGAACCTGGCGGCCCGCGCCCGCGACGGCGTAGCGGCCGAACGCGCCCTGGAGATCTTCTCGACCGCGTTCTGCCTGCGGAACAGCTTCCACTGCAACGGCGACCAGACGGACAAAGGCCACAGCAGCCTCCGCTACCGTCCCTTCACGCTCGAAGGCAACTTCGCGGCCGCCGCCGGCCTGCAGGAGATGCTCCTGCAAAGCTACAGCGGAACGATTCGCGTCTTCCCCGCCATCCCCGAGGCATGGCACGACGCTTCATTCGAGAAGCTGCGTGCGGAAGGGGCTTTTGTGGTTTCGGCCGAACGCCGGGCCGATCGCGTCACGTTCGTCGAGATCCATGCGGAAGCCGGCGGCACGTGCCGACTGGAGAACCCGTTTGGCGATGCGCTTTACCGGGTGGAAGGGCCGGACGAAGACGACATCCGCAGAACAGGAACTGACCTGATTTTCACACTAGCGCCGGGCCGCTCGATCCGACTGACCCGAGAAACCGGGCGCTGACCGCCGGACCTCACAGTACGACGGGAGCGCAAGACAGGGAATGCGAACGGCTGTGCCGTGTCTCGTGGGGCAGGCAGATACTGCCACGGAAACGGCGTTATCCTCTCACGATGCTCCCTCATCGCGAGAGGGCCGCCGCCTGGAATCACCTGCCTTCCAGCGTGCTTATCCCCTCAGTGCCATCCGTGGCGTTTTCGACCTGCGTGCGTGTCGCCTCGGCGACATCCGACACGAGCGGCCGACACAAACCGACACACAGGTCCCTCCTCCGTGGCACAGCGGTCTGTCTCGGCAAGACCGCGCCATACGACTGTTTCATCCGCGCGCACAATCCCGGATGCGGCCTTCTACCGTCCGGCCCCCTACCCCATTCTGGCCGGCACTTTCTCGAACCAACGGTCCTCGCACTCCGGACCGTCGCATTCATACCACAGGCACACAGACCCTCTCTTGGCGATGCGGTCCACTTCGCGCAGTGTGCGCCCGCACTTCGGACACAGCGGCAGGCGATGGACGGACGTACGGCGAAAGCTGGCAGGATTCAAATACGTCGTGCTCATGTCCATACCCCCTGACCCGGTCGCCCTCCTGTCGGCCGGCATACCTGAAAACCGCTTGTATGTTAATGCACTCCCGGGGACTTCTGCATGAGGAAAACCCTCGATATGTCATAGGCAATTCGCCTACCCGACCCCGAAAGCGCCCCCGAGCATCCGATCATACACATCCACAGCAGGATGTCCATCCGGATCGGGCTGCCACATGCAGGAAGCTACGTACGATGGGGCGGTTTGGTTCGCCCTCAGGTAGGACGCTTGAGACGTGGAACGAACAGGGGGCATGCCAAGACACCTCTGGTCCGGGCCATGATCGCGCCAGGGCGGACCACGTTGCGGCACAATCGGCATTGCGATTGGACCCGCTCGGATCCGTGGCAAGGCCAGGAACCGGCTTGTCTGCGGCGCAGGCAAAAAGAAAACCGGAGGGCGCCCCCCAGCGACACCCTCCGGCCATGGGTCAGACCCTTGCCGCAGGTCGTTTTAGAGCTTTCCGTACGCTCCCTGACGAATCAGGTCGATTTCCGCCGTCGTCAGGATATCGTTGAACAGGACCACCTCATCCAGCCAGCCGTCGAAGTACCTCTCTTCCAGCGGCAGGTTGCCCAGGACCACCGGGCCGCTGTTGACGGCAAGTCGCCCCTTGGCGGTGCCCACGACGTCATACGCCAGAACACCCGCTGTGGCATCCCATATCCTCACATGGTAGCTGAGGTCTGCATCGCGGTAGGTGAACGCTACGTGATACCAGTGGTTCACGGACAGACGCTGATCCGGCGCATCGAAGGTGTACGTGTTGAACGTCGCGCCGACACCCGTCCCCAAACCGATGTACAGCACACCCGTCGAGACGCCGAAGTTGCCCACGTAGATTCTCCAGGAGCGATCATCGGTCGAGATCAGGTACTTGCTGATCACTGTGTTCTCATAGGCGAAGGTCCTGGGCTTCATCCAGAAGCAGATCGACATCTCGACGTCCGAATCGTCGCTGCGCGTCGGGAACGCGGCCGACAGATCGTCGTCGTCAATGCTCATCCAGTCGCCCTGGCTCGCCAGGAACTCCCCAGCGCTGGCCCCTTCCTGGTAGTCGGTGGTGTTGGCCTGCACGCCATAGTTGATGAGCATGTTCGTGCCGACCGAATCGGTGCCCAACTGCCCACTCTCGAAGCGCCACAGCGCAGCGCAGTGGGGATCGCCGGCGAAGTTGTTGCCGGTGCCGATCGCTCCATAGGAGGCCAACAGCGTCACGCCCGAGTAGACCTGGTGGGCCTTCAACATAATGTACCACGTGGCGGCGGCAGGATTGGCGATCTGCACGCTTTCCTCGTTGCCGACCAGGTACGGGCGGTAGTCATAGCTTGCGGTGGTGGGCTGCGAGCCCCTCTTGACGTAGAGGTCGCAGTCGCCGGTGCCGCCGGAGATAGAAATGTTCAGGAAATCCTGCCCGGCGGGAACCACGATCAGATAGAACGTCTCACCGCCCCCCGTGCCCGACAGACCCGACAGCGGAACGGCGTTGGCCAGAGGAACCACCGGGTCCGCCAAGGGCACGTATGTCGCCACCAGGGTCAGGCCCGTGTAGGCCTGATAGCCTCGCAGCATGATGTAGTAGGTGCCGGCCGACGGATTGTTGATCGTGACCGTCTCGTTGTTGCCGATCAGGTACGGTCGGTAGTCCCACTGCGCGGTCGTGGGCTTGCTGTCCTTGCGGACGTAGAGATCCACGTCGCCGGTGCCGCCGGAAATCTGAATCACCAGGCTGGCCTGGCCGGCGGGCACGTCGATCTTGTAGTGCGTTTCGCTGCTACTGGCGCCGGACAGACCCGTCACGGGAACGCCGTTGGTCAGCGTCGTGACGGTGTCCCCCGAGCTGCCGCTGCCGTAGGTGGCCACGAGGCTCACGCCTGCGTAGGCGTGGTAGCCGCGGATCATGATAAGCCAGTTGCCGCCCTGCGGATTGTCGATCGTGACGGTCTCGTTATTGCCGATCAGATATGGACGATAGTCATAATCCGACGTCGTCGGAGGGGCATCCCTCTTGACGTACAGATCGGCGTCGCCGGTGCCGCCGGACATCTTGATCTCGAACTTCGTCTGGCCGGTGGGCACGATGATGCGATAGAACTTCTCGCTGCCTTCGATCCCGGAGATGTTGGTCACAGGCACGCCATTGTCGAGAAGGGTGACCGTTCCGGTGAACCAGTAGTCGGCGTTGAGAGTCACACCACTGTAAGCCGTGCGGCCGCGCAGCATGATGTACCACGTTCCACCTTGGGGATTCTCGATGGTGACCGTCTCTTCATTGCCCGACAGGTAGGGCCGGTAGTCCCAGCTCGACGTGGTGGGGATGGCGTCCCAACGGACGTAGAGATCGCAGTTGCCGGCGCCACCGAAGATCCTGATCTCCAGCACGGACTGCCCCGAGGGGACATCGATCTTGTAGACCTGTTCGCTGCCGCTGGCCCCCGAGATGCCGGAGACAGGCACATTGTCTTCGATAACCGTCTCTTTCCCGTAGGTGGCGACCAGCGTCACGCCGGAGTAGGCGTTGTTGCCTCGCAGCATGATGTACCACGTGCCGCCGGTCGGATTGTTGACGGCAACGGTTTCGTCGTTGCCGGAGAGGAACGGTCGGTAGTCATAGTCGGAATTGGTCGGGACCGCACCGAACTTGACGTAGAGATCGCAGTCGCCGGTCCCGCCGGAGATCTTGATTTGCAGGCTGGTTTCGCCGGACGGAACCTCGATGGCGAAGATCCGCGCGCTGTCCTGCGCGCCAGCCAGGCCGGTGACGGGAACGCCGTTGCTCAGCAGCGTGCCCGCGCCGCCGCCGGTGTAGCTGGCCAGCAACGTCATGCCGGTGTAGGCACTATAGGCTCTGAGCATGATGTACCACGTCCCTGCGGTCGGGTTGTCGACAGTAACGGATTCGTTGTTGCCGGAGAGGAACGGTCGATAGTCGTAATCGGTGGTGGTGGGCAGCGCGCCGCGTTTGACGTAAAGATCGCAGTCGCCGGTCCCGCCGGAGATGCTGATCTGGAGCTTGGTCTGTCCGCTCGGCACGTCGATCTGGAAGTACTTCTCACCGCCGGGGGCATCGCTCAGATCGGTCACGGCTACGCCGTTGCTCAACATCACCACGCTGAGGCTGGCCGAGTAGCTGGCCTGCAAGGTCAATCCGGAGAACGCGTTGTAGCCTCGCAGCATGATGTACCACGTGCCGGCCGCGGGGCTCTCCACGAGCACCGTCTCGTTGTTGCCGACCTTGTAGGGCCGGTAATCATACGTCGTGGTGGTCGGCTCGGTGTCCTTACGCACATACAGATCGCAGTCGCCGGTCCCGCCGGAGATTTGGATTTCCAGTTCGTCCTGCCCGCTCGGGACGACGATCATGTAGAACTGCTCGCTGCCGGTCGCCCCGGAAATGCCGGTGACCGGAACGCCATTGCTCAGGCTGGTCGGAGCGCCGTAGGCCACCGAAGCCACGAGGCACAGGGCCACCAGGCCCACCAGGCCTCTCACACGCGATTGACTCAGACCGTTCATTTCGAACTCCTCTCTCTATCTATACCCATGCCCAAACCACCGATCTCGGTCCGGTCCCAGATGTTGGACGGATCGTCTACTAACGCACTTGTGCCGATATCGACCGATTTCGTAACGGTTTTTCCGGTTTTTCCGGCCTTCGCAGACTTTTTTACGCGCGCTGGCGAGCCGGACCGGTCTCCCGATACTCGTATAAAGGCTTTTCCTAAAATGGCTTATGGACCACCACCGGCGGATCGTATGGCGAAACTGCCTCGGAATCGAGGCACGCCATCGTCGCTTCCATGAGACCGCCTCCAGCCGTACTCCAACCGGCCTGTGGCGAAAGGGAGGGCCGCGTCTTTCTCTCGCAAGTGCCTCCAGATACTACACTTGCAGACAACCTCCTCCCACGTGACCAGGTTTCGAGGACGCCCGAGGCCCCGGCCACCGTGAAACACTCCTAATGCATATTCTGACCGATTCGTCCCAGAAGTCAAGTCCCGATCTGTCGCGAACCACCGGCAGAAGCGTCGCGTCACTGCCGCGGCATCAGCGTGATCGTGTCGGTCGCCAGGAGCAAGCCCAAGCTGTTGTAGGCGCCCAGGGTATACGTGCCGGGCGCCAAGTCGTCGGGCAGGTGGGCCTCCCACACGGTCAGATCCAGCCACTCCAGAGCCAGCGTCTGGCCCGTCTCCACCACGTCGATCCGCTGTACGTGGATCCACCCGCGACCGCGTATCGCCACGGAAGGCGCCGCAACCTCCTTCGCCGACGGCGCGGTGATCTCAAAGGGGATGGGATTTCCCGCTCTGGCCAGGACCTGGTTCATCACCCGCTCGTACCGCTGGCCGACGTAGCCCAGCCAGCTCGACCACGCCTGTTCCGGCAGCAATTGCGCGAAGTGATCGGCCCAAGCAGACAGGTACACCTTGTTGAAGCTGACCTGGAGGAAGTCGTAGACGTTTCCGTAGAAGGCATGCGCCCACGCGGGCTTTCGCAGCAGCTTGCTCAACACGCTGTTGCTCTCGAGGGCCTGGTTCGCGTTGTAGTAGTCCAGGTCATGGGGAAAGTACGTAAACCGACCATCGGTGGGACGAAAGTAGAACATCGCATTGTGACTGGAATTGCTGATCCAGTTGTCCGAGATACCGAACGTCGAGCCGACCGCGAACGCCTGGAGCCATTGCTCGACGTCGATCGTCTCAGAGATGGACGATTCGAACGCCGTCTGGCTGAGGCCCAAGGCCTGCGTCAGCCGGATCACCGGCTCATAGTCATCCAGATCCCGATTGTTCTTGATCAGAAAGTGCCAGCGATATTTCTCCTTGTCGGCGCCGAGGTAGTCCGTGACACCGCGTCCGTAGACGCCGCCGCCCTCCTGCGGGATCTTCAGTCCCTCCGGATCGTTGCCCACCGTTTCGGCCAGCGTGTAGACCAACTCATACTCGTACACGGTGCCGGCGCCGCCTTCTTCGCCGTACGCCTCTTCACAATAGACCGGGCCGTAGCGCGCCAATTGCACCTCGACGCCGCTGCACTGCTGCTGTCGGGGGGCGATGAGGTAGCCCAGATCATGGTATTTGGAGAATCCGCCGAAACGATTCATCGCGACATGCTGTAGCATCTCGCGCTGCCCGACCTGCTGGCCGTCGGAGCGGTCGAAACCGATGGTGCGATGCACGCCTCGAAACAGCTTCTCGGGATTGAATCGCAGATGAAAGCCGATGCGAGGCTCCTTGGGCCGGCCGTGCTCGCTGCCCTTCAGGTGCACGCCCACTTCGTAGTACACATCCTGCTCGTTGACGATCAGCGTGGCCCCAAGATGCTCGTTGCTCATGCGGTTGGTGGGCTCGTACAACAGGTCGCGCTCCGCATCGCGCATGACGATGCGATAGTTGAACACGCCGGTGGTCCTGGGGGCAAATGGACCGCTCGCCTGTGGGGGTTGGGACGGCCGCCCTGCCGCCAGATCGACCTGCAAGACCCGATACTGGGCAAAAGACTCCGGGCCTGCGGCCGGGCAGAATGCGACGAGCCCGCGTCCGTCCTGCGCTTCGACGTAGAACTGCACAAGGGTGTGGCTCGCGTGCGGCGGGATGACGGCGGCGAAGCGATCCTCCTGCCCGCTCATCTCCACGGCCTGCCATATGCCATTGTCCGGCCGATACCACAACGTGACCTTCTCGACGCCGTCCGGATCGGTGGCTCTGACAGCGACTTCCACCGTCTGATCGGGCAGAGGAACCGACGGGCTGTGGCGAAGCGCCGTCATGGTCGGACCGATGTTCGGCTGCCGGCACGAATTCGCACGTCCCGGCGTGCCTGAAAGCGAGGGCACCGCCAGAAGCGTGGTCCGGGCCAGCCGATTGAAAAACAGACGCGTGTGCAGCAGCGGTGAACCGCTGATCCATTTGGCCCGGAATCGAATCTCCACCTCGCGCCCGTTGTTGATTCGCGCGCCGTTGGCGAATGTCGTCTCCGCATGGTTGTGCATGTGCTCGGTAGGCCCGGTGGCCACCAGACGCAGGACCGGATTCGTTCCATCGCCCGGATCGGTTTCGATGGCGCTGTGGCGATGGTTGCCCACGATCCTCCAGCGATCGAGCCCGCGAGAGAAGTCGCCGTTCTGAAGCCGTTCCTGCGCGGCGCCGTCCGGGTCTTCGATCACGTGAATGTCGTCGATCAGGACCTCGCCGGCGTCCAGCAGTCCCATGACGAACTCGTGATAGAGGCTGTCATTGCCCACCGCGCTGGCCTGCACGACACCGCGATACGAAATTGTCTGCCAGCTCGACCGAGACGATTCATCGCTGGCGGCCCACGCGGCGCCGCAATCGTTGTCCGCCCACGGATCGCGCAGCTCCAGGCTGCGGCCGCCGCCGTCGGGGGCCTCGGGCCAAGTCCCTCCGTCATAGTAGCGCAGCCGATCGACGGGATTGCCTCGGGCGTCCAGGAGTCTCAACTCCTCGCCCCCGTTGGCCAGACGCCCTTGAAAATCTCCCACGACAGGAACATCCGGCAATCGCGCGGCCAAGTGCGCTCGATCGCGCGCCACCACCAGGTACTGGCCGGCCGCCAGAGACGTTCCTTCGGGAAATGTGTACGCGATCCCTTTGTCGAAGCTCCAGCCGGACAGATCGACCGTTGTACTCCCTCGGTTGTAGAGCTCGACCCACGTCTTCGATTCGCCGTCCTGCTCTTCGTCGTCGGAGGAATCGGCCACGGTCGCCTCCAACGTAGCTTGAAACAGCAGATCCGAGCTGCTCGCCTCGATGTTATGGCCCTCGATGGCCAGGATGTTGACGCCCGCCTTCAGTGCACCGAGGTGAGCCGATACGTCGAAGCCCTGGTAGCTGACCGCCGCCATGTCGTCGTTCGAGGCGACGGCACGGTCGTTCCACGCCTCGGACCCGGACATATTGGCGCCGGCGACGAGCGTGCCGTTGAGAAAGGCCAGGAAACCATCGTCGTATCGCATGTTGAGCGTCAGCGTTGCGAGGGTGCCCGGATCGGCGATCTCGAAGGGGATGCGGATGTAGACCGTGTTGCGGCGGCCGTACATCTCGGCTCGGACATCCACGTCGATGTAGGGTTCGTATCCCGAACTGGCCTCGTAACCGACGCCCGTTCCCATGCCCTGGACCCAGGCGCCGTCATCGAACGGCTCGAAGCCGCCGGTCCATCGTCGCCCGAGGTGATCGTCCTGCGGGACGAGGACCTTCACAGCCGCGTTCTCGTCGAACAGCAGCAGGCCCTGCGCGTTGTCCACCGCAGGCAAAGCCATGGGGTGATACATGATCTCGTTGATCACGACATCCGTGCACAGCTCGACCTCGTTGGGCTGTCCGGGTGTGGCAAACGCAGCAAACAGCCACGGTCCCGTGCCGGCGGGATGCCGGCCTGTCACGGTGTCACCGACCCGCGTGGCGTCGCAAACCTGATCGTCGCGCCAGCCAAGAAATAGCCTGTCGCCGGGTTGCGGAACGAATCCCAGATCGCTCGGCGTGATCGTGACGTACTGGCCCGGGTCGAGGGCTTCATCCTCGAATCCGTACCTGAAATCCCGGGAACCCTGCACTTCGAGCCAGGCGTCTGCCATGCTGGCCGGCTCAGCTCCTACGTTGACAATCTCCACGAAGAAGTCCGACTGGCCGGCCGGACAGACCTCGTTGAGGCGCAGTCCACCTGTGGCGAACGGTAACGGCTCGGCCGCCACAGGCGGACTGAAGTTGGGCGCGTTCGGCGTGCCGCCAAGCCGGTCGCTCCAGGTCCAATTCGACGCGGTATCGCTTTCGCGCGTGGGATCGATCTTGGCCAGGGTGCAGCCGGAGCCGTCTGCGGCTACGGGCCAGTCCCCCCCGTCGCCGTATCGCACCCGATTCATCAGGCGGCCGCTGTTGTTGAGCAGCCGAATCTCCTCGCCCGCGTTGGAGAGCTTCCCGTCAAACGGTCCCAGGACCGGCGAGGTTGTCATCTCCAGCGAGGACGCCACGACCACGTAGGAGTCGGGTGCAAGAACCGTTCCCGGCGGAAAGGTGTACTCGACCGCACCCGCCAGAGACCAGCCCGACAGGTCCACCAGCGTTCCCATCTGGTTGTAAAGCTCGATCCATTCCGGCTCCCCGGCACGCGGATGGAACATGATCTCGTTGATGACGATCACGCTGTCGGCCAACAGCGCACACGGCGCGCACAGTTGAAGCGCCAGCCCCAGGAACAGGGCCCCAACCCCTCGCAAACCGGGCTTTTCGTGGTATTCAGCCATCAACCGCCTCCGTAGGGGGTGCCGTGCACGCCTTCGCCACGTAGGGGCGAATGATTATTCGCCTGTACCGGTATTATACCACATGACGCATGCTCGCCGCTCGCCGATCTGAAACCTGTAGGGGCGGGTAATCACTCGCCCGTACCTGGTCACCAGCGGAAGAATCGGTAGGGATCATCCCATTCCTGCGGTTCGTCCAGATAAAGGCCCTGAAGCCATCGGCCCGGCTCGGCGCCGTCGACCGGGCGAGAGAATCGCCCGAGCAAGGGGGTCGGAGCCTGCACGCCCAGGTTGGCCAGAAGCCGCGTGACAAGGAAACTGGTCCGCCGGAAGGTCCGCTTGAGCCCGAAGTTGCTGCGATACTCGAATTGCCACGGGGCGAGTTGACAAAGGACGACGCTCCCTCCCGGAATGGCCGCCAGCACGCCATCGCCAACAGGCTCGGCGTCTTCCGAGACGAGCGCGAGCGTCCGCGGGTCGCGGCTGTGCACGTCCGCCGGCCCAATCCCCGCCAGTGGCGAGTCCATCGTCGCAGGATCGAAGAAGGCATTGATGTGTTCGGCCTGCCCCATGGTGACACGGACAGGCAACACGGCGTCAGCGTCCTCCTGCGACAGACCGACGGCCAGAACGCGGCCGCCCGACGCCAGGAACGCACCGATCGCGTCCTTGTGAGCGGACCCCGGCGCGCCGGGGCTGTCAGGCCCGAGGATCAGAACGGAGTCTGTGGGGATCTCACCGCCTTCGTAGGTATGGAGGGAGAACCCTGCCGCTTCGAGGTGTTCGCGGCCGGCAGGCGCACCGGCATAGAATGCCTTGCGCGTCGCCGCAGGCTTCCAATCGCCGACGTACCGCAGGAGGTTGGCGACGAGAATCCGCGCCGCCGGTTCCGTCTCGGTGCGCCCGGTCACGTCCATCTGGCAGAACAACACCATCCCCTTGCCCTCGCGGTACTCCAACAGCGGGCTGTACTGGAGGCTGAATCCGCCGTCCACGATGGGCAGGAAATCGCCGCACGCGGGTTTCTCGATGAGGACCGACGCCACGTTTCCCCGATTGCCGCATCGCCACGCGCGCGTCACCGTCAGGCCGCACCACGTCACAGCCGGCGCGCCGTTGAACTTGGCGGAGCGTTCGTACTTCAATCGAGGCGGGATAATAGTCGCTTTGCCTCGCCAGTCGCGCAGGTTCTCGACTTCAAGTCCGGCCAGGACGGGATGATCGGGCACACGCGGAAAGACGTTCCGCAGGCCGTACTTGACCACGCGGAAACCGAACCGCTTCTCCAGCACCTCCGGCGTCTGCTCGAACACGACCACTTTGAGCCCATCCCGGACCTGCCCGATATCCGGCCCCGGCGCGCCGGGGTCCATTGTCAAGGCCGCCTTGCCCAGGATGAGTATCTCATACGAACGGAGGTCAACGCTCGCGTCCACATGCTCGCAGGACAGCCCCATCTCTTCCAGCAACTGCGCCGTCTCGCCGGCAGGATCAAAGAGAGCAACCTTGGCCTTGTCGCGCACCAGCGCCAGACGCGGAACAACGTGGATCGTGAATGTGTCTTCTTGTGACTGACCATTGCTGAATGCGGCCTTGGCAATCATTTCGTATGAGCCGGGTTTCGCGCTGGTCGGGATGACAAAGCGTATCGGTACGTTCGCCTGCTGACCTGTTTCGACGGCGACCTCTTCGTTGCCGAGGACCGGCTCAGGCAACCCGACACGCCACGAGCACGTGCAACGGACCGGCTCGCGCGAGTTGTTGACCACGATCAACTGCTTCTCCACCGTCTGGCCGGCAGTAAAATTGTGATCCTTGCTGGTGAAGGAACCCGCTTTGCCGGCGATGCACGCCAGCAAGGGCTGGTTGTTGCGCAGGATGGCATTGCCGGCGCCGGTGGGAACCCAGTCTGCACGTTCGTACGCCAGGTCCATCCGTTCGTAACGCTGCTCGCGATAGTCGGGACTGAATCCGGGCCGTTGCAGGCTGCGCCAATCCACCTCGAACTCTTCGCGCCGGTTTCTTTCCACGCCGGGGCGAAGCTTGAACAGGATGTGATGCTCCCAGGGCGAGATGGCCGAGACGCCCCAGGTGCGGAAAGCCCGCCAGTTGTCCGTGAGGTAGAGATCGAACACCGGTTCGCGCTCAGGAAAGTCGGTCGAGCCCAACTGGTGAGGATAGTCCCAGCGATGCCAGAGCCTGCCGGCGCGGAACTGTTGGGCCTCCCAGCGCAAGTTCCGCTTCTCCATTTCGCTGATCGCAAAGGCGCGGTCGCCGAAGAACTGGGCGTTCCATTCGGCCAGGCAGAACTCCCACGGCACCGCCGCACTGCCGAATTCCCTCTTGCCCTCGTACCAGCCGCGATACATCGCCCAGTCCCAGGTGAACGGCGCGCCGTACTCGCACAGGAAGACCGGCTTGACGCCCTGCGTCGCCCAGTGCTCGAACCAGTCCGACATCTCCTGCACGGGAACGAAGTTCGGATAGAAGTTGATCGCGTGCATCGAGCCCAGGTTGCCCGAGGCGTGGTGATAGACGATGCGAGACGGGTCCAGCGTCCGGACAATGGCCTCGGCCCGCGTAGCGAGTTTGACGTTCCGCAGCGCCCAGTTGTCGCGGGCGTCCTGAAGGCCGTCGATCATGTCGGGATTCATGTCCTCGCTGTAACCCGTCGCGTTGTGACTCATGGAGTACATCACGACGGACGGGTGATTCTGGGCGACTCGAACGTAGAACTCGGCGTGCCGGGCGTAGCCGTTGTTGCGATCGGCGTCCGGCGCCTGCCAGTCATAGTGGCTGAAATGCGGCTGCGAGAACGACACGAGCATCCCGGTGTCGTCGGCGGCATGGAGAATCTCGGCGAAGCTCAGATGCGAACCGGGCTGGCAACCGTAATTGTGCGTGTAGACGAAGTTGATGCCGAAGCTCTTGAGCCGCTCCAGACTCTCGCGGGTCGCCTCGTAGGTGGCCGACGCGGCGCCGACCTGGGCGTTGTCCAGCGGCACCGCCGACAGGAAGATGCGCGTGCCGTTGAGGTAGAAATCGCGGCCCTCGATCCACATCTCTCGGAATCCGAAGCGGATGGGCCAGTGCGTGTCGAGCGCGTGGCCTTGCACGTCGAGAAGGGAAACCTCGGCGTCATACGTGTTCTGCGGCGTGTGAAGGTCCCAGAGCTTGTCCGGCATCCACTTGTCTGCGCACGTGATGCGGCCCTCGCGGACGTCACCTGCCCGGAACGGGCGACCTGTGAATTCCTTCACGGGGCGGTCCTTGTCGAGGATCCGAACGCCGACGGCGTATTCGCTCTGGGCTTCAAGTCCTTCCAGAGCCAGATCGATGGAAATCTCTTGCCGGCGGATCGACGTGGCCACTCGCGCATCGGCGATGCGCGGTCCGGCCGGCATGCCGATCAGATAGACATCGCCACATAACCCTCGTCGAGCCACGGTTCCCTTGACCTCGCGCGCCGAGGCAGTGTCGGTGTAGGAGAGCATCACGCCTTTGAGCGGCATGGCGACGACGAGGAGACTGAGCCGGTGCGTCCGGCCCGGCTGACAGAAGGCCGTCAGATCGACTTCGGCCCCTGGGAATCGAGCCTCGCCCGCCTGGTCACCGTCCACGTAGATCGCCGCATACGAATTCAGATACTCCAGACAGAGCGAGATGCGCCGGCCGGCCCAGGACGACGGGATCGTGATCTCCCGCTCGTACCAGGCAGCGGCCACGTCGCGCAGTGCGAGATTGCGCCAGCTCGGGTGCGCGTACACCGTCTGGCTGTCCTTTTGCATGTAGTCGGTGATCCCGGGCCAGCACCCTGGGACCTTGAAGTAGCCCCAATCGGCGTGTGGCACGCCTGCGGCGGATTCGGAATCCGTCTGTGCCGGTTGCCAACGCAAGAGACCATTGATGCAGACGCGCTCGCGAGTCGCGGTAGCTTCTCGATACGCCGCGGAGATGTCCCACGTCGGCTGAACGCCCGGCGGCAGTGCGGCGTCTTCAGATGTTGTATTGGCGGCAGCAAAGCACGCCATTGTCAGATACGCAATGCAGATAAGGGTGCGTGACGTCAGCATATACATCCACCAGGTGCGGGCGAATGATTATTCGCCCCTACAGGCCTGCGGTGATATCCAGCCGGACGGCAGAAGCCGGCGGCACGATTTCCCATTCGGACTCCGTTCTTCGGATTTCGGCGTCGCCTGTTCTTTGGCCGTCCTGGTCATATGCAGCCACCGTAATCGCCGGCCTGTCCACGAGGGTGGCAATCGCTGTCCGCACATCGTCCGGGCCAAGTACAGGCGAATCATCATTCGCCCCTACGGACGGCCTGGCGATCACGAGACGCCCGACGCCTTCGATGAGAGTGGCGGAAATGCCCACGCCCTCCTTCGCACGACGGACGGCAACGCTGCCGGAAGTCGCGAGTCCGTCGAAGCGGCGCCAAGCGCCCCGGCCGTCAAGGAAGATACAATCCGGCGAACTGGCGCGGTCGTAGCGTTGCCCATCGAGCAAGGCCGAGCACTCGATGAAGCTGTCCGTTCCCAGAGCCAGCCAGCCGAACGGCGGCAAATCGTATCCCACATCCGCAAGCTGCCACGACTCGGACGCGTTGCCGTTGACCCAGACGCGCAGGCCGTTCGGATAATGAATGAAGGTCTTCGACTTTCGCCAATCACCGCTCTGGAAGGCCTCGGAGGAACTGACCAAGCCGCGATCCGTGCCATAGCGAATCTCCTGCGGCTTGAGCATGGCGTACCGCGATTGAAGCGGCCCGAGCATGTAGTACGACCGGCAGGTCTGACGAATGCCGTGGGCCTCCTCCACCAGCCAGCCGATGTGGCCGTACGCGATGGTCGCCGCCAGGAACTGGTCGATGCTTGCGACGATATTCTCCGGCCGGTTCCAGCCTTCCTTGCCGCTGAAGAACTGGCCCGTCCAGGGCACACCGATATCGACCGACAGCGGGTGCATCTTCAGCAGGTCGAAGTGAGGCAGATAGGGATACTCCCACAGCCGCAGCCCGCTGTATGTCAGGCCATAGTTGCCCACACACAGGCCGGCATAGAGCCACTGGTGGTGGCCCTCCGACCAGCAGTGGCCGTCGTAGACGTCCTGATCGTGCAGCAGCAGCTCGCCATAGGCGTAGAAAGTCGCCGCGAACGTCCCGGCGCCGGGCACGCGGGCATCGAAGTCCGTCCGATCCCACGGGCTCACCGACGTGTGGACATCGGTGTAGGCGGCGTTCGTGTTGAACTTGGCCTGAATCAACGGAGCGAGCCGGCGGTCCATCTCCACGGCGAAGAGCGATTTGGGCGAGTAGCATCGCGCCCAGGCACGGACCAGGTTGCCGTCGGGGCCGCGCATCACGCGGTCCGTGTCCCAGTGGGCGTTCACCGGCGCAAAGTCGGTGTAGTTTGTGTAGAGGCCCGAGCGCCAGCCCAGCGAACGCTGAGCGGCCACGTACTTCTGCAGCGCCTCGTCGCCGCCTTTGCCCGGCGCGGCCATCTCGCGGAACGTGAAGCTCTCGCCGCTGTCGCGCCAGGTGATCTCGTGGTTGCACTGCGTCAGCATCTCGATGCCGTAGGCGCGCAGCCTCTTCGACCGTTCGTGCTCGCTCTGGTAGTCCTGTGGACCCCAGCTTTCCTGCCAGAGCCGCGTAGCGGCCTCGCGACCGCGTTTGGCGGGAGGGTTGTCAATCGTCGCCAGCGTCTCCTCGAACACCGGCGAGAAGGTCACGAAGAACCTCTCGTAAAGGTCGTTGCGTCGTCCATCCGTCTTGGGGATGTATCGCACGCCGCCGTTGAGCTGGACCTTATCGCCGTCGATCTTGTCGACCGCGAACGGCGCCGAGGCGTTTGAACGGTACCAGTCCATCCAGACCGAGGCGAAATACGGGACCGCGCCCTTGGACATCAGGACGTTCAGATGGTGGCCTCCATAGTTCATGAAAGGCAGCATCAGCAGTTCCGGCTTTTCGACGCCTTCGATCCGGCCATAAGAAAGCTCGGTCGCCAATCCGCCGGTGCAGATGCAATCCACAACGAGGCTCTTCTGCCACAGACGCAGCGTGGACTGGATCGTCACGTCGGTCCCGTTGATGGTCGCCCGCCAGGAAGCCTTGACTTCGTTGCCGGTCGCTTGCGCCTGGATCAGCCGGACGTTCTGCGGCTCGGCGACGAACTTCAGTCCCGCCTCTGTCATGGCTTTGGCCACGACAGTTCCGTTGAGCCTGACGACGACCGGCTCCCAGAATCCGGCTCCTGGTTTGACCTCATACGCCAATTTCGTCTCGGCATCCTGGTAGGTGAACCGCCAGCCCTCGCCCGCCTGCTCCAGGTTCACCATGAAGTCCGTCGTCAGATTGTCGGGCAGGATGGTCTGCTCGCGCGTTGGGAAAGGCAGCCGGCCCGGACCGGTGTTGGCGCCTTGGGACTGGCCGGGGAACGGGTCGATGCCGCGCTTCGGACGTGGTTCGAAGGAAAGTGGAGCCGGACTTTCCTTGAAGAATACCAGGTCCTCGAAGAAAAGCTCGCGGTCGTCCGTGTTGGAGCCGCCTGTGAGCCGCAGCCCGGCGAAACGCAGTGGCCTCCGATCGAGCCAACCGGCCGGCAGCACCCTGTGGATCAGCCACCATTCCTTCCAGGCCACCTGGGCGAGATCGAGCGACAGTTCCGCGTTGTCCCGGTCGAGAACCACCAGCGTCACAGTCGTTCGGGGTGTCCCCGGCTCGGGCGCCCACGACCAGTTGTTGCCATAGACCCAGATCGTGGTCGCCGAGACATCATCCGGGATCGCCACCGGCGCCGGCGGGCGCAGAGCGACTGTGCTGGCGTTCGATGTGCCGCGATAGACCAGCCGGGCGACCGGCGATTCCCACACCCGCTGCCTCTGCGAGCCGATCAGATCGGCGACCGCGCCGTTGCTGCACTCGACCTGCCAGCCTTCGAGCGAGTCGAAATCGACCAGCGGTGCGTGCGGCGGTTGGCGGCCGGCCCGGACGATCTCATAGGGACGAGCCCCCGGTGCTTCATCCGCCGGCATGGGCTTGGCCATGCGAGCCGTCGTGGAACTTGATTCCGCGTGCAGCGTGCCGGCAAGCGCCATCAGCGCGACCAAGGCACCGCGAGCAGGCCAGGATCTGCCGTTGATCGTATGGGACGTCATGTGAAGACTCCTACAACGTACTGTTCCGCCGCAACCTGATCGCCGATGGTTGCTCATCGGTAATGCGCAACGACCGTCAAGGCATCGAGGTCCGACGGCAGCGTAATGATTCCCTGATCCGCGTCGAACCGATCGTGCGGACGCCCGTTGACCTCCACGCGGTCGAGCCGACGGCTCTCCGGGTCCCGCAGTCGAATCACGATCGCCTCCGGCCTGTCACGCCGGGGCGCCGTTATGGCAATCTCGATGCGCCCCGCATCCACCTGCGACGAAATCCGGTAGCTGACCGGCCCGAAGCGCGTCGGGCAATTGCTCGCGGCCAACTGCTTGCCGTCTTCCAGCCACTCCGTCGGGATCAACGGGGCCAGCCATAGCGTCCGGCCGCGCTCCATGACCAGCATCTGACGCGTCTGGTACAGAAAGTAGCCCGTCTCGTGCGTCTTGTCCCAGGCGCCACTGTGCCGAAAATGCTCCCAGAAGGTCATCACCTCGGGGTTCACCAGGGACGCGATGGAGTTGAAGTACGTTCGGAGGAAGGGCTTTACGTCATCTCGCAGCGCATAGACCTCCGCGTTGCGGGCGTAGTACGGCTGCACCTTGGAGAACCCGCCCAAGTGGAACCAGTCCTGCCGGTTGCGTTCTGCGGGATAGTCGAACCACCCGTTCCCCAGGAAGTGGACATCCTCCATGTGGTCCATCATGCGTGTGACCTCGGGATCGTTCGGGTCGAACACACCGGCCGGGACCAACTGATGCGCCCCCAGCTCGACGTCGTACGCCCACGTGCGGCCCATGTCCTGGCCGGGGAAGAAGTCGGCCAGCAGTCCGGGGCTGTGCACCTGCGAGGGGTAATGGGGAATCCACGTGCCGTCGCGCAGCGGCAGAACCGGCGACTGCGCCTGGGTCCAGCGATAGGCGGAGAGCAGGCAATTACGCAGCTCGTCCGCCTGTTCCTGAAAGACCGCCGCCTTCGGGTGGCCGATGTCCCCCAGTACGGCCCCGAGGTCACGAAGCGCCGCGTGGTAATAGGCGTTCATGCAGAAGTGGTAGGCAAACGCATTCCAGTCGGCCAGCACGCCGGGAGGCATCAGGCCGTATTCCGGCCTGCTCTGCCCGTGGGCATCGAGCGCCCTGGTCTTGGCCAGTTGCCGAAGAATCCAGTCCCCCACGCGCGCGATCTGCGATGCATGGGCCCGCAACCAGGCGGCGTCGCCCGTAAGCTCGCAGTGCTGCGCCAGCGTCCAGAGGTGCCACGCCGTGCCGAAGGTGGTGTAGCCGGTGGTCAGGAAGCCGTCGGCGTTGTAGCGGTGGACGAAGAACTCCAGGCCGCGTCGAGCGAATTCGCCGTGGCCGAGGAAGTCCATCCCGCGAATCACGGAGTGGGCTTCGCTCTCGTACGGACCGTACGACATCGCAGCGATCCACGGCGCAACGTGTGCGCCGTCGGCTTCGTTACGTGCGGCGGTCAAACAGCGCACCTGCGAGGAACGAACGAGATCGTTGATGAACGGATCGGGCGTGTCGATCTGCATGGCGGGCGCGAGAACCGCCTGCCAGTAGGACTCCGCGTCGCGGCGCAGCTCGGAGACGGCCCCAACGGTCGGAAGATCGCCGGCAGGAGGCTGAAGGATTGCGACGAAGCCCGCGCGTCCGCCGGGCGGCAGTGTGCCACGTAATTGGAGCCGACCATCCGATACGTGCAGCTTCAGATCGCTCGATGGGGTGACAACGACCGATCCCAGCACGTCGCCCTCGGCTTCGAGCCGAAAGCCGCCCTCGATTGGCGCAAGCCCCGCCGGCCGCTCGCCTCGACTGTCGAGCACGATATCCAGGCCGGCCGACACGGGATTGGCATCCTCTCGGAGATTCTTCCAGGTGAACTCGGCCACACAGACGGCCCGGCGGTTCAGGCGAGCCGGATCGCTGCCGGGATCGTCGACGGGCGCAACGAATACGCGCTGCGCGCAGACAATCCCCTCATGTTCCGTGGTGATGACCGGGATGGGAAGCCAGCCCCCTTCGAGCTGTCGAGTCCGCTTGTCGGCTTGGCCCAATCCCCATCGCAGTTGCATCCTCCCGCCGGAGGCAAACCAGTCGCCGCCCTCGCCGTCGGCCGCCTGGAAACGCAGCGTGCCGTCCCGTTCCAGCACGTACTTCGTGTTGTCGCAGGCCAGCGACAGCATCACCGGGCCTTCGCTCTGGAGCGGATTGTGCGTCCGCGTCATCGCCTGGGCCAGCGTCTGGTCCGGCCGCACCCGCACTTCTTCGAGGACCGTGCGACGGGCATCTACCTTCCGGCGGTAGTCAGCCAGACTGATCGGCGCCGGGTCCCGCGCGACGAACAGACCGTGGTCGGGCAGATAGACGCACTCGTTTGCGAGCACGTCTTCGACGGCCACGCCGAACGCCCCCGCGGGCAACCGAAACTGAATCACCGTCCGATCCGCATTCACAGAGGAGGGTCTGGCAAATCGAACCTCCAGATGCAGAGGACTGGGCAAGGTCACTTCCGGCCCGACCGGCCCGAGGAATTCTCCGTTGTAGATGGCAATCCCCACAGGAGCCTGAGCCAACGCAGACTCGGCTTGCACCAGCAGGCGCGCCGTGTCCCAGCGGGTCCGCGTGAACGAGGCCAAGTCACGCACGCGCCACGAGGCCGCCACAGGCGGCAGAATCCAACGGATCTTCCGCGTCATAAGACGGTCGCCCTCGGGCGATCGCATGGACAATCGGCAGACCACTTCGTTGCCCTCGGCGACGATGTCGCCGCTGAGCGGCTTCCATTGCCCCTGCCAGGCAGACTCGCCAAACCAGCCCTCCACACCAATGCTGTTGACGGCAGAGGGAGCGGCAGGCCCCGACAGACGCAACCGCAGCTCCCGCAGCGCGCGGCGGTTCAACCATTGGAGCCCGATGCAGCGGTAGCCACCCGCCCTCGTCGGTATCGCATAGCAGCCGTCGGCCTCGCGGACCAGGTCGGTTTCGAGAAACAGGTCTTCTGCGGCGAACTCCTGGAGCCGATTGGCGCGGCAGCCGTCTTTGCGGTCCGGGTCCCAGGTCACCACCCGCGCGAAACGGGCCATGTCCACGGCAGGCGGGCGCGCGATCGTCGCGACATCGGAACGCGTGAGCCGGGCATCGGCCCAGTTTGCCATGTCGCAGGTGATTCCATCGCCGCCGTCGCCCGCCTCTAGGCGAAGCTCCTGTGCCCCCTCGACGTTCACGTGCACGGTCTTGGCGCCGTCTGCCGGCCGGAGAATCCCGCTGTCAAAACGCATCTCGCCGTCAACGGACACGCGGAAAACGACACTCCCGCCGCCGGCGCCGCAGGGCTGCAAGCCAACCTCGGCGTCAAACCAGGAGAACTCGCCGTCGAGCAGCACGACCAGCGTGCCACTGGCATGATGTCCCAGACCCCTGGCGAACTGTCGATCGCCGATCCGCAGAGGATCGCCGGCCTTGTCCGGACGGACACCAGGGTCGTAGGCGGCCGTGTTCAGCCCCAGCTTGCCCCAGGACTGACTGTGGGTCGCAATGCGCTCGGGCACATCGCCAAGGTATTCGATTTCAGCCGTCCCGCTCCCGGCGGCCGGCTGCCACCCAAAGGCCAGAACGCCCACACAACAAACCAAGGTTCTCGCTCGCATAGCCAATCCTCAATCGCAGTTCCCAGTTGCCAGTTGTCAGTTCCCAGCCCACTGCCACCTGAGAACTGCGAACTGTCCAGCGACGGTCAGGATTATACGAGATCCGAGCCGCCGACTGAAACACGATTCTCGTAGATGGCAGTCCGCCGCAGGCGGACCGACATACCCCATTGCCCATCTCGTCGCCGGCCGCTACACTGTCGCTCGTAGGGGCGAAGCATGCTTCGCCCTTCCCGTATGCCCTTACGGGCACACTACGAGCGGCCGGCAGATGGGAGACACGAGATGAAGGAAGGGACCATGTTCAGATCTATCGTGACGCGACGGGCATTCCTGCGGCGCACAGGCGGCATCGTCGCCGCGCTCCTGCTCGGGTCCGCCACAGGCCCAATGGCCCGTGCGCAGGCATCAGAGGATTCACAGCAGCTCCAACGCATCGAGCAGGCCATCCCCACCGAGGCGCCTGCCGTGCCGCGCCGACCGCGCAAGCTGCTGATCTTCGACCTCAACGTCAACTACGGCGGCCACGCCTCCATCCCCACCGCAAATACCGCGTTTGCACTCATGGGCAAGAGGACCGGCGCATTCGAAACGGTGGTCAGCAGGGACCCGGCCATATTCGAGCCGGCCAGTCTGCGACAATTCGACGCGGTGTTCTTCAACAACACGGTGGGCAATTGCTTTGAGGACCCCGCCCTGAGGCAGAGCCTGGTCGAGTTCGTCTACAGCGGCGGCGGGTTGATGGGCGTCCACGGCACGTCCGTCGCCTTCACGAAGTGGCCCGGCGCGATCGAGGACTGGCCCGAGTTCGGCATCATGCTCGGCGCGCGCGGCGCCAATCACAAGGCCAACAACGAGCACGTGTTCATCAAGCTGGACGATCCGACCCACCCGGTCAACCAGGTCTTCGGCGGGCAGGACTTCGACTACCGCGACGAGTTCTTCCGCGTCCACGAGCCGTACTCGCGCCACCGCGTTCGCGTGCTCCTGAGCATCGACACGGCCCGGACCGACATGCAGCAGCAGCCGTCCTATGGAGCCGTCGTGCGGGCCGACAACGATTATGCGCTGGCGTGGGTGCGCCAGTACGGACGCGGACGCGTCTTCTACTGCGGCTTCGCGCACCACCCTTCGGTCTTCTGGGACCCGAAGATGCTGCGGTTCTACCTGGCGGCCACGCAGTTCGCCCTCGGTGATCTGCCGGCCCCGACGACGCCCAGCGCCAAGCTCACCCCTGCCATCCGCGCGCAGGAGCGACTCGGCTGGCGTTTGGCCCTGGTGCCGCCGGCATCCAGAGAACGGGCGAATGATGATTCGCCCCTACATCTCTTCGAACTGATCGATAGAGCGGCAGAACACGGTCTGCTGTATGTCGGCGGCAGCAGTCGACAGAAGATCAGTCGAGATATCCCCAAGACGCTCCACGACCGACTGACCGCTGAGGAGACGGAGCAGATTCGACTCAAGCTGGATGCTGCAAGCGTCCGCCTGCTCACCTATCACCTGGACGCGATGCCGTCCGACAGCGCGGGCCAACTGAAAATCGTCGAATTTGCCCAAAAGATGGGCATCGAGGCCGTCGTCGCACCAGGGACAAGGATTGCACCGGAAGGCAGACTCCCCCAGATCGTCGTCTTGGACAAGCCCACGCGCGTCAGAGGCATCGATTCGCTTCTCGACGAGACGCGTCGGCAAGAGCAAGGTCCCGTGGTCTTCTGCGTCGAGTCCGACGACGACGAATTGGAGCAGACGATCGAGACTTTTAACAAGGCTGTAGCCAAGCCGACCTGAGGTGTAGCCATATGACACAAGACAGACATGTCGAACGATTTTCAAGGCGTCAGTTCATCCAACGAACAGCAACCGTTTCCGGCGCGCTCGCAGTTCCGTGGATCGTGCCGTCCTCGGTCTGTGGCGCCCAAGGCAATACCGCGCCGAGCGGACGGATCACCGTCGGTCTGATCGGGCACGGGTGCATGGGCCAGGGCCATCTGCACCGCCTGGCCGGCGACTCGGAGATTCAGGTGCTGGCTGTCTGCGACGTGGACGCGGTGCGCCGGGACGAGGGCAAGCAGCGCGTCGAGGCGACCTACGCCGCCCGCCGCCCCGCCGGCACGTATCGCGGCTGTGACGCCTACAACGACTACCGCGAACTGCTGGCCCGCTCGGACATCGACGCCGTCGTCATCGTCACACCGGACCACTGGCATGCGATGCAATCGATCCACGCGATGGAGGCCGGCAAGGACGTCTACTGCGAAAAGCCGATCTCGCTGACCGTCCGCGAGGGCCGCCGATTGGTCCAGACGGCGCAACGTTACAGCCGGATCTTCCAGACCGGAACACAATACCGCTCCATCTCGACGATTCGCCAGGTCTGCGCGTTCGTGCGAAGCGGCGGGCTGGGCCAGGTTAAGTCGGTCTTCACACTCTGGCAGCCCCTGGGCGAGGACTTCGGTCGATCGTATGCGCCAGTAAGCCCGGCGTTGGCGGCCGAGCCGACGCCCGAGGGGCTGGACTGGGACCTGTGGGTGGGGCCCGCCCCGTGGCAGCCGTACAACCGCGCCTTCCACCGAAACCCCATTCCCGGCGTAGTGCCCTGGGCATTCCACGATGATTTCGGCGCCGGCGCGGTCACGTGGTACCACTCGCACGCTGCGGACGTGATTCAGTATGCGCTGGGCGCCGAAGACAGCGGGCCGGTCGAGTTCATCCACCCGAGCACGGGCCAATACCCGACGCTCACCTACCGCTACGCCAACGGCACGCTCCTGCACCTGGTAGACCACTGGGGCATGGTGAAGGACGTGTACAAGGCCGTGCCCTCGAACGCCAGGCTGGAAGGCAATTTCGGCGGCGTGTTCGTCGGCGAGCAAGGCTGGGTCACGTCGATGAGCACCGGCGGACCAATCGAAGGCGGCCCCGACGACCTCTTCGGGCGGATGAAGCTGACGACGCGCGAGGTGAACATCGGCGACAACGACCATCACGCCAACTGGTTCGACTGCATCCGCACGCGGCGCCAGCCGAACTGCCCCCCGGAGATCGGCCATCGCGGCGCCTCGTTGGGACATCTGACCATTCTGGCGTACAAGCTCGGACGCTCGCTGAAATGGGACCCCGCAAAGGAAGAGTTCGTCGGCGACCCGGAGGCCACGCGCCTGCTGGCCCGCGCCACGCGCAGCCCGTGGAGATTGTGACGGCATAGCGGAGACGACAAGATGAGAACACGTAACGCGGCCTGGATGATCCTGCTCGCATCGACGTGGTGTCCCCGGGCGGACGCCTATGAGAACTTCGCCGTCGCGGTATACTGCCGGGCGTACGAGACCAAAGAGATGGCGGATCGGAACTGGTTGGATTCCCGCTGGCAGGATATCACCAAACAGGTCCACGTGGACAAGGTGTACCTGGAGACCCACCGCGATCTGCTGATCGTCGACGACGAGACGCTGAACCAGGCCAAGGCGTATTTCCGCGAGCGTGGGGTTCGCACCGCCGGCGGCATCACCCTGACGGTCAACGAGCGCAACCGATTCGAAACCTTCTGCTACACCAATCCGGAACACCGGCAGAAGGTCAAGGAGATCGTCGAGCACACGGCGCGCCACTTCGACGAGTTGATCCTGGACGACTTCTTCTTCACGAGCTGCAAGTGCCGGCTCTGCATCGCCGCCAAAGGCGACAAATCCTGGACCAAATATCGCCTGGACCTCATGGAGGAGGCGGCCCGGAGCCTGATCCTCGCGCCCGCCAAGGCGGTCAACCCCAAGGTCAAAGTCGTCATCAAATACCCCAACTGGTACGAACATTTCCAGGGCCTGGGTTTCAACCTGGAGAAAGAGCCGGCCCTGTTCGACGGCCTCTACACCGGCACCGAAACTCGCGATCCGTCCGGTAATCAGCACCTCCAGCCGTATCTGGGCTATCTGATCTTCCGCTACTTCGAGAACCTCAAGCCCGACGGCAACGGCGGCGGCTGGGTCGACACCGGCGGCCTGCCGACAATGGATCGCTACGCCGAACAGCTCTGGCTCACGCTGTTCGCCAAGGCCCCGGAAATCACCCTCTTCGACATCCGCCAGATCACGCGTCCGGTCCCATCGAACCTGCGGGCCGCCTGGCAGGGCGACGGACAGACCAGCTTCGACTTCGACGCCATGAAGGCACCCATCCAACTGGCCGACGGCGCCACGTATCAGGCAAATATGTTCGCCCGGGCGGCGGGCGTGACGTTCGAACGGGTGGACCGTTTCCTGGGCAAACTCGGCGAGCCGGCGGGGGTCAGGAGCTACAAGCCCTGTCACTCCACCGGCGAGGACTTCCTGCACAACTACCTGGGCATGTGCGGCGTACCCATGGACCTGGCGCCGGACTTTCCGACGGACGCGAACACGGTCTTCCTGGCGGAAACCGCGAAGTTCGACCCCGATCTGGTGGGCAAGATCAAGGCGCATCTGGTGCAGGGCAAGCAGGTGATGATCACGTCCGGCCTGCTCGGCGCCTTGCAGGGCAAGGGCATCGAGTCGATCGTGGAGATGCAGGTCACCGGCCGCAAGGCCATCGTGAAGGACTTCCGGGCCGGCTGGGGCCCCACGGTCGCGGCGGGAGCCGAGATGGCCATCCCGCAGATCCAGTACCTGACCAACGACTCATGGGAAGAGGTCTCCGCACTGGACGAAACCAACGGCTGGCCCATGCTGCACTCGGCCTCTTACGGTGGAGGGACCCTGTACGTGCTGACCATTCCCGAGAGCTTCACGGACTTGTACCACCTGCCGGCGGCGGTCCTGGACCGCGTCAGAGACACGTTGTGTCGGGATCTGTTCGTGCGCCTGCACGGACCGGCCGAGGTCTGTCTGTTCGCCTACGACAACGACACGTTCATCGTGGAGTCCTTCCGCGACGAACCGGTGGACGTACAGGTGTGGACGAAGAATCAGACGGCCGCCTTGACGGACATAATCAGCGGCCAGGCTGTCCCTGCCCGTCCGCTGCCACAAAGTCCCTGGCAACGCGTCTCGGGCAGCATGTTCGAGGTCACCCTGCCGCCGCATTCCTACCGCGTCTTCCAGGCACAACGATAGAGCCGTCGGGCGACGACACGCACGATCGCGATCCGCCTACGGCGGACCACCCGACCCGCGCGATGCGGCCTCAGAAATCCGTGTATCGCTTCATCCACGTGGGCCACTCGTCAGGGGTAACACCCCCGGCCATGGTCCACGGGCCTCGCGTGTCGTAGGTCTTATGCCACTTCAGAACCCACAACTCCTTCAGACTCACCTTTCGCACGGACCAGTCGAGAAACGCCATGTTGGTGCCCCCGTCATGGCGGTCGATGCAGGCACGCCGCATGTGCTGGGTCCCCTCCCACGCCGCGTCCGCAAGGACGGGCGGACTGTCCTGTGGCAACGGGAAGACGTTGAACCGCAGGGCATCCATGAACATAGGCACGTAGGCAGCCCCCTTGACGCCCGGAGTCCGCCAGTTGTTCTTGGTCTCGAAACCCTCGTATACCGTCGCCACGTCCGCCGGCGGGCTCTCCACCCAGCCGTTGATCCCGTAGCTGCCCCAGTCCCCTTCCGGCGCATATCCTTCGCCCCAGTATCGGCCCCAGGCGGAGTACACATTCCACACCGGCGCGCTCAGACCGTTCTCATCGAAGATGGGCTTCAAGGCCGTCGGGCAGCAGCGAATCTTGTGGTCGTTCTTGTAGAGCGGGCGCAACGCGTTCATCCAGTGATAGGTGTGCCCGCTGCCCGTGCCCGCCTGGAACTTGCCGTCGTGCTGCTCGGTGTACATCTGGAAGAACAGGCACCATTGCCTCAGGTTGGCCCGGCAGCCGATGGTCCTGGCCTGGTCCTTGACGCGAGCCAGCGCCGGCATCAGGATCGCCATCAGCAGGGCAATGATTGCGATCACGACGAGCAGCTCAATCAGGGTGAATGCTCTACGCTTAGCCATGATACGCACTCCCAAGAAGAACTATCGTTCTATCGTATGAGCAGCCGGTCGCCCGATGGGCGGTCCGCCCTGCCTCGTATCACGCTGCACCTTCAGGCCGTCCCACGACCCTCTGTCCTATTATACCCATTCCCCCCTCTTATAGGAAGCTCCTTCTGAAGGTGCGTTGGCCCTCATGAATTCGCCGGTCTGTATCCCAGTCCTACTTCTTCGTCGAAGCGGCCAGCATCCCCTTGATCGCGGCGACCCTGACCTGGGTGGGCTGGTCGCTGCCATTGAGCGCCTTGTACAGAGCCAACGCTTCGGACCTGGCCCCGTCGGCCAGCAACTGCTCGGCACAAAGCAAGCGGGCATCGGCGACAGGCACCTTCATGTCGGCCGGCGCGGTCTTGGCGAACTCGCTCAGCGCATCGGCCGCAGCCGGCGTGCCGATCAGGGCCAGCGCATGGGCCGCCGCCCGGGCCACGTCTTTGTCGGAGTCGCCGAGAGACGCCGCGATGGCCGCAGCGCTCGTCGCGTCACGACGCACGCCCAGCGAGCCGATCAGGCCCGGTCGGAGTTTGCCGCCGACCTTCGGCAGCGCGTCCCGCATCGCCTCGGTCGCCTTGGCGCCCGGCATCCGCTCCAGAGCGTAACGCGCGATGTGCGAGGTCTTCTCCTCGGCCAGAAGAGCGGCCAGCGCTTCCACCGACTGGCTCGTACCCACCACCCTCAGCTTGCGGCACACATAGTCTTGCGCGGATCGAGAAAGGCCGCCGGCCAGTGCGTCCACCAGTCTCTTCTCCAGAGCCTGGCGTGCCGCCGCATCGCCGTGCGTCGCGATGATCGCCTGGTCGATCGGATTCAACATCGCACGGTCGGCGCCCCAGTCATAGGTTTTGAGCGTTTCGAATGCTTTATCCACTTCGGCCGAATTGGCCTGGGCCACGGCGCCGGTCGCGATCAGGGTGGCCGCTCCCGCCGTCAGGGTCATTTTCGCAGTCTGTTCGTTCGTCATCGTCGTTTCTCCATGTCGCAATGGTCGCGTTCTTAGATCACCCACGGCTCTCGTCTGGCTACGTCGACAAGGCGATTGGCTTCGTCGTCGTTGACAAACTGCTGCTTGGCCGCGTCCCATTTCAGGGATCGTTCCAGCTCGTAGGCCGCCAGGAACAGGTGACAGACGTTTGCGGTGTGGACCGCAAGCTCGACGTCACGGAAGGGCCTTCGGCGCGTCTTGACGCAGTCGATGAAGTCGCCGTAAATGCCGCCGGTTCCGGCGTAGCCGGGGACTGGTTTCGAGGGAGCCGCATCGCCCGCGAACTCTACATCCAGATTGCCCCGCCCGGGATGATTGTGGTGGAGAAGTTTGCCGTTCGGGAAGCGGCAGGTCGCGAACTTCCTGCCGTTCTCATTGTGGAAGATAACCTCTTCCGGCTCCATCTCCCGCACGTCGATGGCGAACGTCGCGCCGCCGAAATGATGGGCGCCCCAGTCGGTCATGCCGCCGCCGGAGTAATCTTTGAAGGATCGCCAGCTTGTGCCGTCGATGTTGTAGCTGCCGCTACACCGGTGGGGATGGTACGGCGCCCAGGGGGCCGGGCCCAGCCACATGTCCCAGTCGAAGCCGTCGGGGATGGGCTCGCCCGGCTTGTTGCAGTCAGTCGGGAACGGACCGACGTTGACGTTGATCGACTTGACGTTGCCTTTCTCGCCGCTCCAGCAGGCGTCAACAATCTTGCGGTAATCTTCGAGCACGCGCTGGCTGCCCCCGGAGACGACCCGGTTGTAGCGCCGGGCGGCGTCGATCATCAGCTTGCCTTCCCGGAGCGTCTTGGTTTCGGGCTTCTGGCAGTAGATGTCCTTCCCGTTGCGGCAGGCTTCGATCACGATGATCGTGTGCCAGTGGTCCGGCGTGGCGCAATGCACCGCGTCGATGTCGCCGCGTGCCATGACCTCGCGGAAGTCACGGTATGCCTTGCAGTCCTTGTTGTTGTACTTCTGGTTCACGCGGTTCGTGAAGGCCTCGCGAACGTTCCTCTTGGCGTCGCAGACGGCAACATACTGGACGTCGTCACGGCCCAGGAAGGAACCCAGATCGCCGCTACCCATGTTGCCGAGCCCGATGCCGGCCATCACGATGCGGTTGCTCGGCGCCACGGCCCCGGCATTGCCCATCGCCGACGCCGGGATCAGGTAGGGAAACGCCACCGATGCCGCCGTTGCCTTCAGAAATGCTCTTCGACCGGCAGACATGCCCCGGTCTTCTGCTGGTTTGCTCCTCTGCTCTGCCACGTGTCGGTCCTTTCCTGGGGTCAATGGGAATGATTGCTTCGGGTCATATCGATTCCATACCTCCCGTACCCGGCCACAGACCGGCCATCGGCACGGTCACGATGCCCCGGTCTTGCGGCGTCGGCCACAATCGTACGCGATCCACCAGCGGCTATCAAGCAATATAACCGGCCCGGCTGCCCTGCGATCTGCGCACATTTCAATGCAGAGCCAGCAGCCTGCGGGGTATAATCACTCGCATGGCCGATAAACCAAGACTCCTGTCAGCTGCTTCCCGTCAAGGGGCCCAATGTGCCTCCAACCCGATCCCGTCGGTGATTTCGAGACGCTGGTTCCTGGGGTTTGCCGTCGTGGTCGCAGGCGGCGCATCCCTGACGGCACAGACGCTCACTGCTCAATCCGCCGCGACGGAAGAACCGCTCATGGCCTATGTGGGCACATTCAGTTCGCCACTTCGTGACGTGCTGCCGACACAGATCGATCTGCCTCCCGGAAACGGACGCGGCATTCATCTGTTCCGGGTGGATCGCACCACCGGCGACATGACCCCTTGCGGCGTCTACGAGTCAGGGACGAGCCCAAGCTGTCTGGCGTTGAATGCCGCCGGAACGCGCCTGTACTCCGCCAACGAAACGGACCGCGTGGGCGACGACAGAGAAGGAACCGTCAGCGCCTTCGCGATCGGCCCCGCTGATGGGCAGTTGAGACTGCTCAACACCGTGCGCTCCGGCGGCGCCGGGCCCACCTACGTGAGCGTGCATCCTTCGGGCAGGTTCCTGCTGGTGGCCAACTACTTCGGCGGTTCCGTGGCGGTGCTGCCGATCCTGCCCGACGGCGGCCTGGGCGCCGCCACGGACGTCAAGGTGGACGCGGGGACGCTCGGACCGACGAGGGCAACGAACGCCCCGCCGGGCAGCTTCGCGTTCAGCGGACACGACCGGACGCACGCACACATGATCCAGGCCGATCCTTCGGGACGCTTCGTTCTGCACGTCGATCTCGGCCTGGACCAGATCTTCCTCTGGAGGTTCGACGATCGCCACGGCGTGCTCGCGGCGAATGATCCGCACGCCGTTTCACTGCCGCCGGGAGATGGGCCCCGCCACTTCTGCTTCCATCCGAACAGACACTGGTTCTATTCCATTCAGGAGGAAGGCTCGAACATCGTCCTGTTCGACTATGATTCCGAGAAGGGCCGGCTGGCCGCCCGGCACACTGTTTCCACCCTGCCGACCGCCTTCGCCGGCAGCAACTTCTGCTCCGCGATCATAGTCTCTGCCGACGGCCGCTTCCTCTACGCGGGTAACCGCCTGCACGACAGCATCGCGATCTTCTCCATCGGGGACACCGGCGCCCTGACCTACGTCGGCGAGGAATGGACGCAAGGCAACTATCCGCGCAGCTTCAATTTCGACCCCTTCGGCCGGTTCCTCTACTGCTGCAATCAGCGCAGCGACAACGTCGCCGTCTTCCGCGTGAACCGTCAAACGGGCCGCCTGGCCTTCACCGGCCACTACGCACCCGTCGGCAACCCGTCCGTCATCGTTTTCCTCGATCTAACGACGGTGGGTTGAATTCGTATGAACTGACCGCGCCCGGCAGGATTCGAACCTGCGACCTACGGATTAGAAATCCGTTGCTCTATCCAACTGAGCTACGGGCGCTCGAGGCGTCGAGTAACTGCACTGTAACGATTTCCCACCGGTTTCGTCAACCCCGAAGGTCGGTTTCCCGACTCCCCTGGCGGGCGCCGGCCACTCCAGACGGCAACGCTCAGGGACGGATCTGGATCGTGCTGGGCCCGAGCACTTCGGCCTTGGTCGCACCGGTGGTGAGGTTCATGCGGATGCGGTCGACATAAGCGCCGTTGAACGAGCACGACTGGCGGCCGTCGCCGTTTACGGTGACGAGCGTCTGCGGGTGATCGTAGAACAGGATCGCGCCATCGAAGCGATTGAGCGGATCCTCGTACCGGATGCCTTCGGAAGCAGTGAGCGAGAGCAGTTCCATACGTCCGCGTTCGGTCTGGGTCAGGGCGATCTCGATGCGTCCGGCGTCGGCCTCGACGTGCCGCTTCTTGTAGCTGCCGTCGATCTGCGGGATATAGTCGAGCAGGATCTGACGGCCGACGGCATCGGCGACAATCGTGTTGGTCTGCGCCGAATACGCCAGCGAATCGAAGTCCCTCATGAAAGCGAAGCACGGCTGACGCAGGCTGAACTCGTTCGGCTCGACCGGGATCTCGGGGGCCTGGCCGTTGTGCAGGCGGATCTCGCCCGGGCCGGTGACCGCAAACGTTTTCTCCCGGCCCTCGTAGTCGAGACGGCGCGAATGCAGCTCGACCCAGCCGATCAACTCATCGCCCATGTGGCGCAGGGCGCGCACCGCGACGGGACCGCCGGAGGCCTCGAACCGTTTCAGACCGATGGACTTCTTGCCCGTCTTGGCATTGGGATCTTCGAACAGATCGACCGCCAGCCTCGGCGCCGTGAGCATGTACTCGTAGGCATAGTTCGGCTCGGTCTGGTGCAGCGTCACGATGCAGTTGCCGTCCAGCTCGACGCGGGTCGAGGCCGCGATGAACCGCACCGAGTCCTCGGCGCTGACCGTCACGGGCATTCGCTGGCCGCCGCTGTCGCGCCCGGTCAGGTCGTTCGGGTCGAGCGCATAGGTCATTCGCACCGGCCCGGTCAGCATCGTGTCCGTCGTTGAAGCATCGAAGTCGATGCGATGGGCAACGAGACTCTGACGGTTCGGATCGACCGCCGTCGGCTCGCTGGCGTCGGCCGGAGAGGCGGCAGTGTCGAGGCCCAGCGCCCCCAGATCGGGCTCCAGACTGGGCGAACCCTTCGGCGCAATCACCAGGCCGCCGTGACAGGTGACGACGATGTCGAAAAACGACGGGGGAATCGCGTCGAGCGCCGGCGCCGGTGAAGGGCTGGTATCCATCGCTTTCCGCACGGGAGACGGCGGTTCATTTGGCTCAGCGGCATTGGGTTCGGTCTTCGCCGCCGTCGCGACCGCGGAGGGCCCGGCGGTTTCGGCCTCGGGCGATGCGGGCCCCGCCCAGAGTATGTTGTCGATGACAAGACGGTCCCGCACCGTGACCTTCTGCTCGGGCGTCGTGATGATCACGTTACGATGCAGGACGCACTCATAGTAGTCCGGCGCCCCGCCCTCGTTGGCGTCTACTGTGCGCGCGTCGGCGCCCGCCACCGCGACCTCGGCGGCCTCCGCTTCAGGCTCGTCTGACGCCGCGTTCGAAGCGGCCGACTCGGGAAGCGAAGCAAACAGGTCGCTGCGCAGCCGCAGATTCTCCAGTTCCTTGACGCGGAACAGCTCCAGCCGGCGCTGGGCCTCGTCGTACAGCAGGTCCATGCCCCGTCCGGTGAGCTGCGCATACCGAGAGACGAACCGGACCGCGCCGGTCGTGGAGAACAGCGAGCTGTCGGCGATGAAGGCCAGATCATCGAGGTAGACAAACAGTTCCAGCGGGTTGTTGGGGTCGGTCGGAGTCACGCGGATCACGACGTTTCCCGTGAACGTCGCGTCGTGCGGCGTGGGCTGATCGAACGCTGTGTCGAGCTGCAATTCGCCTCGATCGGCGGTGATGCGGCAGTTGACCGGGCCCAGAAGCAGGCTCATCCACGGATGCGTGATCCGCCACTGATCGCCTTCGCTGTACAGCAGTTGCTCGAAACCGAACTCGCGGTCGATGCGTCCCGTCTGGTCTGTGTGGAACAAGTGCGTATGCCGGATGCCGCCGACACCAACATCCCCGATGCGTCCGAGGTTGCGGCCGGAAGATGCAGCATTGCCATCAGAAACCTCCCGCGCGAGTTGGTCTCGCAGGTCCGCGTCCATGACCGGTCCGCCGCCGGCCTGCATGAAGGCCAGGTACGCCAGGATCACGGCGCCCAACACGACGAAACCGATAGCGAATTTACGTAGATTCACGGTACCCATCCAACGGCCTCGCGGTCACGCGAGGTATCGTTCCATCAGGGCCTGCCATCGGCCGGAGTTCTTGAGGATGTATTCGATCGTTTCGCGCACCGCCCCCTGCCCGCCCGGTCGCATCGTGACATAGTCGGCTTCCCGCTTGACCTCGTCCACCGCGTTGGCAGTGGCGACGCCCAAGCCGGCGAAGCGGATCGCCGGCAGGTCCGGCAGATCGTCTCCGACATACGCGACGTGCTCCCGCTTCAGATGCAGCTCTTCGAGCAGCGCCTCCAGCGCCGGCAGCTTGAAGTGACAGTTCTGGATCACGTGAGCGATTTCCAGCTGCTCGGCGCGGCGCTGTGTCGGCTCCGAATAGCGGCCGCTGAGCAGTGCCGTCTTGCCGCCGGCCCGCTGCCACATCCGAATCCCGTGCCCGTCGTGCGTGTGAAAACACTTGCTCTCGCGGCCGTCGCCGTGCAGGACCAACTGCCCGTCGGTCAGCACGCCGTCCACGTCCAGCACGAGCAGTTCGATCGTCTCCAGGTTTGTGCTCAGCTTGTTCACCATGTTTCGTATCGCATCATCCCTTGTGCGTCGCGCGAGCGCGCGATCGGTTCATCCCACCACCTTGATCGTCACGATATCCTGCACGTCGATCAGTCCGACCGGCCGGTCGTCGGCATCCACCACGGGCAGCTCGTCGATGCGGTACTTGTGGAAAATCGCCGTGGCCTCTGAGGCGAGCGCATCGGCACGGATGCGCTTGCAGGGCGCCGTCATCACGTCGCCGACGCGGCGCTCGAAGGCGGCGGTCCCGTGTCGGGTCAGGAGCCGGCGCAGATCGCCGTCGGTGACGATGCCCGCCAGATGTCCGCCGCCATCGACCACCATCACGGCGCCGTGGCGTTTCAAGTCGCGCGTGGCGGTCAGCATCGCCTGGACGGTCTGGTCGGCGTTCACGATGGGGAGCTTCTCGCCCGGCTGGAACATCATGGACTGCTCGACCGTCATCAACTGGCGCCCGAGGGAGCCGCCCGGATGGAACCGCACGTAGTCTTCGACGCGGAACTTCCGGGCCTTCATCACTGTGAATGCCAGCGCATCGCCGATCGTCAGCATGCAGGTCGTCGAGACGCTGGGCGCCACGCCCAGCGGACAGGCCTCGTTGACCTTGCCCATGCACAGGACCACATCGCTGTAGCGGCCCAGCGTCGAATCCCAGTCGCTGGTGATCGCAATCAGGCGAATCTGAAGCTGTTTGACCAGGTTGATCAGGCGAATGATCTCGTCGGTCTCCCCGCCGTAACTGAGCACCATCACGACGTCGTTCTGCCGCAGCCGGCCCAAGTCGCCGTGCACCGCTTCGGCCGGGTGCAAAAAGTGGCTGGGCGTGCCCGTCGAAGCCAGCGTCGCGCTGATTTTGCGCCCGATGATCCCGGCCTTGCCGATCCCGCTGACGATGCACGAGCCGCTGCAATAGTAGATCATCTCCACAGCGCGGACGAACGACTCGTCCACGATCGGCGTCATGGCCGCGATCGCGTCAGCCTCGGCGCGAATCACGCTTCGCGCGTAATCGAGATCGAACTCCACCGTACTGTGAACCTCTTCTGTTTTCATGCTCCGCCAAATCGTTGGAGTCTATCGGTTGCCTACCGCCCCCCGAGCGGCCCCCTTATACGCCAGGAAGCAGGTCCGGTCAAGACCAATCGCCCGCGTGTGGCAGCCTCAAACGCGCAGCCTTTGGGGATGGTTCACCGTCGTGGCAGTTCCGTGCCATCGGTGCGACAGGCAAGTCTACCATCCCCAAGCTCTTCGAGCTTGAGGCTGTTACACACGCAGGACCTACAGCTTGACCTCGCTGCCGCGCTCGTTGAAGCAGACGAGCTGGCGCTCCTCCCCGACGCAGTCGGGAGAGGAATGGATGACGACCCGCTTTTCGGCAAGCTGCTCGATCTGGGCGATGGCGGCGCGTTTCTCGTTCTGGAGATAGTCGGCGACCTCCGGCGAGACTGACAGCTCGATCCGCTTGATATGCTCTTCCGAGACCGCCAGGTTCAGCAGGCGGATGATCTCCAGCGCCAGCGATTCATGGCTCTTGACGAACCCGGTCCCGGCGCAGTGGGGGCAGGCCAGGTACGTGCTCAGGTGCAGCGACGGACGCATCCGCTGGCGCGTCATTTCGATGACGCCGAACCGGCTGATCCGCAGGATCTTGGAACGGGCCCGGTCGGTCCGCACGGCCTCGCGGAACGCCCGCTCGACCTCTTTGCGATGCTTCTGGTTACGCATGTCGATGAAGTCGCAGACGATCAACCCGCCCAAATCGCGCAGTCGCAGTTGCCGGGCGATCTCGATGGCCGCTTCCATGTTGCTCTCGAACGCGGTCTGCTCGGCGCCCTCCTGTTTGCGGTGGCGTCCGCTGTTGACGTCGATCGAGACCAGCGCCTCGGTCTGCTCGATCACGATCGAGCCGCCGCACTTCAGATCGACCGAGCGCGACTGAACTTTGGCGATCTCCCCCTCGATCTGGTGCTTGTGAAACAGCGGGATTTTGCCGTCGTAATGCGTCAGTTTGGGCTTCAGCCGCGGCATGGCGATCGACAGGAAGTCCTTGATCTTCCGGACGGTGCTGTCCGAGTCGCAGATGATCTTGTCGACCTTGCTGTTGAGCACGTCGCGCAGGGCCCGAATGACCAGGTCCGATTCCTGGTAGATGTCCCCCGGCGCCTTCTCGCTGTCGATGCGATTCAGCACGGCGTGCCAGAGCCGCTTGAGGTACCTCAGGTCGTTCTGCACGTCGCGTTTCGAAGCCCCCTGTCCGGCGGTCCGAATGATGTAGCCCATCCCCTTGGGCGGCGTGCTCTCGTCGAACACCTCCGCCAGCCGCTTACGTTCCTCCTCATCCTCGATCTTGTGCGAGATGCCGTAGCCCTTCATCCAGGGCATCATCACCAGGTGCTTGCCGGGCAGCGCCAGGTACGTGCTCAGCGTCGGGCCTTTCGTCTTGAGCCCTTCCTTCGTCACCTGGACGACCAGCTCCTGGCCCCGGCGCAGGCAGTTCTGCATCGGCGGGCGGTCCTTCAGGGCCTGGCGCCGCCCGATGTTCTCGAGCACGTTGCCCTTCTGGCCGGGAAAGTACCGCGGGTGCACGTCGGAGATGTGCAAGAAGCCGTTTCGGTCGATCCCGATGTCGATGAAGGCGGCCTGAATCCCCGACTCGATGTTGACGACGCGCCCCTTGTAGATGTTGCCGACGTGGGCGCCGACGCTGGCGCGTTCCACGTAGAGTTCCTCGAGCGCGCCGTTTTCCACGACGGCGACGCGGCACTCCTCTCGCTCGGCAACGTTGATCAACATGTCTCGTGACATACTTTACGTCCTCGTCATTTATCGCAATTCGCCGGCCGAGCGACCGGCGGATTCGAAAGTCAAGTGATAGTCCATGCGATGTCGGTGCGGCGCACCGGACCGCTCAGGTCCTGGGGCGCCAGCTTCAACAGAGGCATCAGTTCATCAACGCGAACGGACCCGGCGTCGCTGACGCCGCATTCGACGATCGCCCGCGTCTGGCGCAACTCGATCGCTTTCAAAAACGGCCGGATGTCCACGCGGCGTCCGGCCCGCCGCTCCGGCACGACCCGCTCTACCACCACGCTCTCGCGGGCCAGGATGTCACCGATTCGTTCTCGCAAGGCCTCAATGTCCGCCCGACCGTCCGCACGGTCGAGGTCGAAGACATACCGGGCCGACTCCGGCCGGAACGACACGTTCGATTTCATCAAGGCAACCGAGTGGACGACCAGACCCTCCGGAAGCGCCTCGCTCAGCGCCGCCTTCATCCGGTCCTCCCACGCCTGCCGCACGCGCCCCTGGCCGTCTTCGGCCGGGATGCCCCGCGCGTCGAACAGCCGCAGGACCAGCAGCTCGTCGTCCGAGGCGACCCCCACCGGTCGCGGCAACGGCAGGGACAGCTTCGGATGCGGATTGAATCCCTGGGAATACTTGACGGGCACGCCGGCACGCACGCAGGCTCGCTCGAACACGCGTAGCGTCTCGGCATGCGAAAGGAACCTCAGCAAACCATCGATCCCGAAACGAACCGCCGCCGTGGCGTCGGTCGCTCGGCCGGCACACGCCTGGTCCGGACGGCCGCGTGAGTTGTCCTTTGTCGCCTCTATGCCCATCTCTGCTCGAATGGATGTGTTTCGTTCTTTGTCTTGTCCGTGTGCCGAGCGATCCGTCGCCGCGTCAGAACGCCTCCGGCAGCACCTTGCGCGCCGCGTTGCGCAGGTAGTTCGAGATCTGCCGCTCGGAGTTCATGCCCAGCACCTTCCGCGTCAGGAGGTTGCAGTCCTCCAATGTCACGCACCGGATGATCTGCTTGACCTCCGGGATCAGCGGCGCCGACAGCGACAGCGTGCGCACGCCGAGGCCCAGCAGGACCATGATGTACTCGGGCTCCGAGGCCATTTCTCCACAGACACACAGGTCGATCTGCGCCTTGTACGCGTCCTGGATCACGGTGCGCACCAGCCGCAGGACCGCCGGGTCCGCCGGCGAGTACAGCGTCGAGACCAGTTCATTGCCCCGGTCCACCGCCAGCGTGTACTGCGTCAGGTCGTTGGTCCCGATGCTGAAGAAATCGCAGTCCCGCGCCAGCGTCGAGGCCGTCAACGCCGCCGACGGCGTCTCGACCATGATCCCCACCTCCATGTCCCGGTTGTACGCGATGCCCTCCTCGTCCAGGTCTTCCATCACGTCGTGCAGGATCATCTTGGCCTGCATCAGCTCCTGGATGCCCGAGATCAGCGGGAACATGACCTTGACGGGCCCCAGGACCGAGGCACGGAGGATCGCGCGGAGCTGCGTCTTGAACATCGCCAGATTCTGGAGGCAGAACCGGATGGAACGCAGTCCCAGAAACGGATTGGGCTCCGGCGCGAACCGCTTTCGCTGCGTGTACTTGTCGGCGCCGAGGTCCACCGTGCGAATCACCACGGGGCGGTCGTGGCAAATGTGCACGGTCTGGGCGTAGGCGCTGTAGTGTTCCTCCTCCGACGGCTCGGTGGGCCGGTTCAGATAGAGGAACTCGGTGCGGTACAGGCCGATGCCCTCGCCGCCCTTGGCGAGCACGATCTCGGCCTCGTCAGGAAATTCGATGTTGCCCAGCAGGGTGATGCGCGCGCCGTCGCGGGTCTCGGCGGGCTTCTCGCGGATCGCGTCGAGCTTGTGTTCGAGGGCAATGAACTCCCGCGAATACGCCTCGTACTGCTCGACCGTTTCCGCGTCGGGATCGACGATGACCAGTCCGCGGTTGCCGTCGACGATGACGGCGTCGCCGCCGCGGACGATCTCCGTCAGGTCCTCCAGGGCCACGACCGCCGGGATGCCCAGCGAACGCGCCACGATGGCCGCGTGGCTGGTGCGCCCGCCGGCATCCGACGCGATGCCCTTGACGAACGCCTTGTTGAACCCGGCCGTCTGGGTCGGGCTCAGCTCCCGCGCCACGACGATCACCTCTTCGCGCAGCCGGCCAAGGTCCTCCCGCTTGTCGCCGAGCAGGTGACGCAGCAGGCGACGCTCGATGTCGTAGATGTCCGCGGCCCGCTCGCTGATGTAGGTGTCCTTGGCTTCGGCGAACCGCGCGGCGAACCGGCGCAGCACCGAGGCGACCGCGTACTCAGCCGTGACCGATTCGCCGTGGATCAGGTCTGTGACCTGGCGCCGCAGGCTCCGGTCGCGCAGCAGACGCAGGTGCACCGCAAAGATGTCCTTGATCCGCCCGCCGCCGGTCTGCGTCTGGGCCTGCTCCAACCCGCTCAATTCGTCGATCGCGTCGCCGAACGCATTCCGCGCGCGCTGGATCTCCACCATCCGCTGGGACGGCTCGATTTGCCGCCGGGGGATTCGGTAGTCCTCCGAATCGATGATCAGGCACTTGCCGATCGATACCCCCGGCGAAACAGCAATTCCCTTCTTTATCTCCATGCCAGAGTCTGTGCGGCGGATTACTTGGCGTCCTTGGGCGGTTCCGGGTCGAACGTCTCGCGTTCGATGAAGGTACGCAGGGCGCCGACGGCCTCTTCGGCTCCGGGTCCCTGCGCGTGAATCTCCAGCGTCGTGCCAGGCCCGGCGGCCAGGCCGATCACGTGCATGATGCTCTTGGCGTCGCCGAGCTCTGATCCGTTGCCGATGGCGATCTCGCAGTTGTATTGATTGGCCAGATCGACAAACTGCATGGCCGGGCGCATGTGAAGACCGTTCTTGCTCTTGATCTGTACGGTGATCTGACAAACTGGATTGTCCAACGTTGCTTCTCCTGCCCACATGGCGATCCTCCTGGCCCTATCCCGCCCGCCTTCCGAGTCGGGTCACCACGATGGGTTCTCGTCGGCCTCTCTCAAGAGATCTTCAAAGGCCTCCGGCGTACGGCTCTGGCGCAGGAACTTGCGGAACTTCTCCTTTTGCAGATGCCGGAAGATATTCTCCATCGCCTGGAGGTGTCGGTCGGCATTGTCCGGCGGGCTGATCAGCAGAATCACCGAATAGACCGGCTGCTCGTCCAGCGACGAGAAGTCGATCCCCGTGTCCGTCTGTCCGATCACCGCGACAACGTCGCGAACCGCCGGGTGCTTGACGTGCGGAATCGCCACGCCCTTGCCCATCCCGGTGCTCGCCTCGTTTTCTCTCTTGATCACCGCCTTGGCCACCTCGGCGGCCGATTCCACCGGCAGCTTGCCCGCCTTGACCAGTGACGAAACCAGTTCGGTGATGGCCCCGTTGCGGTCGTGGGCCACCAACACCGGTATCGTGGCCTCGAAACACACAAAATCTTGAAACTTCATTCTTCGCGTCCAGTCCTATTGTCCAGCCGTCAACTGTCTGTCGCCCTTCGGGGGCCCGACAGGTCCCGTTCCGGGCCGCCGTCTACGCCGGCTCGAACCCGCCTCCCGTGTGCTTGTTGTTCCGTTCCTTGGTCTTCTTGCGTCGCAACTGCTCCTCCAGCTTGCGAACCGCCGCGTCGATGCCCTTCAGGGCGTCCTCGGCCACCTCCGTGGCGACGAACACGTTGCTGTGCTCGCCCCTGGCAATGATTTCGACGCTGACCTTGCCCGCGGTCGCGTCGCCGTCGACGAGAACCTCCGCCTGACTGATCGTGTTGTAGAATCTCGGCAGGCGGCTCGTCTTCTCCTCCGCGTACGCCCGGATGGCGTCAGTGATCGTAATGTGCTTGCCCGTGATTTTGAAAACCAATGCTCGTCTCCTTAATCAGCCATGATCCCCATTCTTACGGTTCCTGCGGCCGCTCCGTGTACGCGCGCGGCAACGCCACCGCCTCCTGACGGTCCGGGGCGATAACGCCGGCGCTGATACAGAACCGGAACGCCTCCTCGATCGTCATGTCCAGCGCGATCGTCTGCTCCTTCGGCACCACAATCACGTAGCCGGTCACCGGGGTCGGCGAATTCGGGACCAGCACCGTCAGAAACTCCTTCTGCACGCTCTGCGTGATCCGCGCCAGGCCCGAACCCGTCACAAACCCGATCGACCAGAGGCCCTTGCGCGGGTATTCCACCGCCACCACGCGAGAGAACATCTTCTGCTTTTCTTCCTGCGTCAATACAAAATCGGTCACCTGCTTGACATAGGGGTACACCCGACGCAGGACGGGCGTGTTCATGATGAACACCTCGACGAGCCGCCACAGCGCCCGGCCCACCACGCTGGCCAGCAGCGCCCCGACGACGAAGACCACCAGCAGCGCGATGATGAAGCCGACCGCCGAGCCGGCCATCCCGTCGACGAAGATCCTCGTCAGGTCCTCGCGGGTGAGCCCGTGTTCGCCCTGAAACTGAAGGATCAGCCAGACCAGACCACGATTGATGTGGATGCTGACATTGTCCTTGATGATGCCGTAACCCCATACGAGGATCCAAATCGTCAGCAGCGTCGGCAACAGGACCGCCAACCCGCGGAGGAAGTAGCTCTTGAATCGTTTGGTTATGCCCATTCCGTTACAACAGCCCTTCGCCGCCGTCAGGAAGGCCCCATCCCAGACGTCGGGCGACCGGAAAGCCGCATCTATCCAACGCGTATAGCCTAATTTGCGCCATTTTGGCCGTCAACTAAAAACTGGCTGGGCAGGTGGCCGCCGAGCAAATGGACCATCCCGCCGGGCAGCGACGCCAGCACCCAGACGGACCTCTGACAGAACGCCAGCGCCAGGGCGCTTTCCCGCGTCGCGGCGGTCAGCGACGTAAACAGGGTCACGATGCCCGCCTCCAGCACGCCCAGCCCGGCGATGCTGACGGGAATGGCCCCAATCACCCAGGTGACAGGGAAGATTACGAAGTAGTACTTGGGTCCGGCTTCGAGACCGAGGTTACGGCCCAGCGGCCAGAACGCCGCGATCACGATGCTCTGGCCCAGCAGCGTCAGCAGCATCGCCGCGGCCATCGTCCAGGGCTTGCGGCAGTAGACCACCAGGGCGGCCCAGACCCTGCCGAGCATCTCGGCGCTGCGGCCCCAGAGCCGCCCGCCGGCCCGCTGGAGCCGCCTCCGGCTGCCCGGATGGATCAGCAGCGCCGCCAGCAGAACCGCTCCAATCGCCAGGATCCACGGAATCGCCCCGTGCGACGATGCGACGCCCTGCTCGACCGCTTCGGCCGGCCCTGCTTCCGCCTCCAGGGGCCGGCCTCGCAGGAACAGCAGGTAGGCCGCCACCGCCATCAGCATCATGCCGGCCAAGCCCACCAGCCGGTCGATGAATACGCTCAGAACCCCTTCGAGCCTCCGATGCGTATGCTTGGTCACGTAGTACGCCTTCAGCAGGTCGCCCCCCACCGAGCTGGGCATCACGTTGTTGTAGAAAAGCCCGACAAAGTACAGTCGGACCGCTGCAACCGGCCCAATATGGATCGACTGCGCCCGCAGCAGCAGCCACCAGCGGAACGCCACCACGATCTGTCCGATAATGTAGGCGGCCAGGCTCAGCGCGAAGTATCCCCAGCTCAACCGGCTGAAGACCTCTCGCAGTTTCTCCCAGTCCTGGCCGCGAAAAACCCATACGATCGCGACCGTCGCAACCACGATGCGTGCGACCAGCGACAGATGTCGGGTTTTCCTGGCGTCCTGTGCCTCTGGCAATTTCTGCCTCCCAAAAGCGCGTTCCACCAAATCATAGCGACTAAAACCAACCGTGACAAGGCGTTGCCGCCGCCGATTGGGCGCGTGACCGTTCTTGCGATCAGACTCGATCAGCCCCTCTCTGGCGGGCATCGATTCATGGCCGCCGGAGGCAAACCCGAAATCCGAAGCACGAAACTCGAAACAAGTCCGAAGCACGAAGTCCAAATGCTCCAAATCCGTCCCGGTTGGCACAGGCAGGGCCGAGTTGCACGCGATGTCATCCGTCTTTCGAGCTTGGGTTTTGGGTCATTCGGGCTTGTTTCGAGATTCTGACCAATACGGGCGAATAATCATTCGCCCCTACGAGATATTCGTGCTTCGGCAGTGTGCCCGCAAGGGCATAGGTAGACGAACGACTTCGCTTTCACCTTTTTCCGCAGAAACTGCCGTAACATCGGTCGCACTCGCTGGACTTCTATGGTAGAATGCCCTCAGCGGGAGGCATGGCATGGAGACCGAAAGCGAAAGATGCCAGCCCAAACGAACGCCGGCGAACCGGACGGGCACTCTTCGTGCGCCCATATTGTGCGTCCCCACCGATCCGCCTCGCCCAATCGTCAATAATCAATCATCCATAATCAATTCCCATGCTTTCACCCTGATCGAGCTGCTGGTGGTCATTGCGGTGATCGCACTGCTGATGGCGATCCTGATCCCGGCGTTGCAACGGGCGCGCCGGCAGGCGCGCACCGTGGTCTGCCAGTCCAACCTGCGCCAGTGGGCGATGACGCTGTCCGCCTACACCGAAGAACACAACGGGCACTTCCCTTCGAGCGGAAATCGCAACAATGGCATCTGGATGCTACGCGGCACATTCATCGGCGACGAAGACCCCAATGCCGACCACACGGCGTTTCACGGCTTCACCACGAGGAGAATCGCGTTGTGCCCGGCGGCCACCAAGCCGTTTCGCAACGGCACGTTCCGGATCTCGCAAAGTGGGACCGAGGGAACCTGGCGAATAGAAGGCGAAGCCGGATCGTCGACCGACGCCTGGCAGGTCCTTGTCCCGGGCCCGCCGTTCGCGGGCAGCTACGGGTACAACGGCAGTCTCTTCCACGGGTTCACCGCCATGGAGCAGCCCCGAATGCGGTTGGGGAAGGTCTTTTTCAACGTCCTGTCGATGCGAGGCCTCGCGAGTATCCCCGTCATGCTGGATTCGACCACGCCCATGTCCGACCCCTTCATTTCCATGTCTCCCCCCATGGGCGACGGACGTCACGGCGGCGCCGGCCTGAACAGATACTGCATAGACCGGCATGGCCTGGCCGTCAACGGGATGTTCCTCGACTGGTCCGTTCGCAAGGTTGAGCTCAAGGAGCTTTGGGTCCTGAATTGGGCGTACGATTTCGACCGCGCGGGCCCCTATACCAGAGCCGGCGGCGTCCAGCCTGACGACTGGCCGAAGTGGATGAGAAGCTGCAAGGACTATTAGAGCGTCGCTCGTCCCTCCTCGCTCGTGTCTCGCAGGAGCAGACAGAATGGTTGGTGGTCCGATCAACACTTCGACTATGAATCGCGCTCGATCACGACATTGTCATCCCGAGCGCAGTCGAGGGATCTGGCTGCGAACGGAGCGCGCGTCTCAGCTATGGCCAGACCTTTCGACTTCGCTGCGCTTCGCTCAAGGTCACAAGAAACAGAGGCGCCGCGCTCGGGATGACAAACGGGGGCGTAGCCACGCATTCACACTGATCGAACTGCTGGTGGTCATCTCCATCATCGTGCTGCTGATGGCGTTGCTGTTTCCGGCGTTGTCACGGGCAAGGAAACAGGCTCGGGCGGTGGTGTGCCGCACCCATCTGAGGCAATGGGGAACGACGATGGCACTGTATCTGGAGGATCATGACGGCTGGCTGCCCGTCGACACGGGGATTCTCCCAGGCTTGTCGCTGCTGAGAGGACTGCGGATCGACTATCAGAAGGACCCCAACACCCACGGGCGCTACCACGGCGTAGAGACCGAACGAATCGCCTGCTGCCCGGCCGCCACCAGGACCACCGGGGATCGGGCTTATACCGCCATATCGAGCGGCACGAACACCCTGGAGGTCAATGGCGGCGGGACGTTCGCCGCATGGGAGATCATCCTGCCGACCCCTTCTTTTCGAGGCAGCTACGGCTTGAATTTCCACATGGTCACCGGTCCGCCTATTATGCGCCCCACGGAGATACGCTGGGGCCGGGATATCACCTCGCTCCGTGGGCGCCATGCCATCCCGTTCCTGCTCGACGCGGGCAAGCCCACAGGCAGCATCGGCGATGGCAAGATACCGCCGCCGCCGCCCGTCGAGCCGAACGCCACGTCGGGAAACCTCGTCATCAATCGACACAACGGAACCACCAACGCCCTGTTTCTCGACTGGTCCGTCCGTCCCGTGGGACTCAAGGAACTTTGGACGCTCAAGTGGTACGACGATTTCGACACCGCCGGGCCCTGGACCAGGGCCGGAGGCGTCAAACCCGAGGACTGGCCGCAGTGGATGCGGAAGCTCAAGGACCACTGAGGACCCTGCTCAGGCGCCGCGGGGGCTGAGGCAATGAAGAAACGGGCGTTTACACTGATCGAGCTGCTGGTGGTCATCGCGGTGATTGTGCTGCTGCTGGCGTTGCTGGTTCCGGCCCTCCACGCCGCCCGCGAGCAGGCCCGGCGCGCCGTCTGCCTGAGCAACCTCCGCCAGCTCACACTCGCCTGGCTGATGTACGCACAGGAACACAACGGTTGTCTTGTCATGGGCAGAGTCACTGGTCCATCCGTGGCAGGGTTCCCAAGTGATCCACGTGCCCCAAGAGCATTCGGCTGGCTGGGCAGGGCCTTCGAGCAGACGGACCGTTTGGCAATCATGGAGCATCCCGACAAGGGGAGCCTCTGGCCCTACATCAATGATGTGGATTTCTATCGCTGCCCCAACGGCGCGCCCGGCCACCTCTCAACCTACGGCATCGTTTCGGGCGCCAACGGCGCGCCGGTGGACGGAACTTGCATGGACAGTGAGGACCCAGAGACGTTGAGTCACATAGGCAAGCGAGTGGGCGGAACCGTCCTGTATTTGACGCGTCTGGACCAGATCGCGCGTCCCGGTCCTGGCAAGCGGGCGGTCTTCATCGACCTCGGCCAGCACGTTCGGGATGATTTCCGTGTATTCTACCTTCATCCGATGTGGTGGTCTGGCGACCCGCCTCCCCTTCGCCATGCGTCCGGGACCACGCTTTCCTTCGCCGACGGTCACGGCGAACACTGGAGGTGGAAGGGCCGCGAGACCGTCGCCATCCCTCGCATACTTAGTCCTGTGGGCGACCTTTTCACTGAAGTCATTGACTATGACATCCTCAGCGAGGTGGCATTGCCGCACGACAGGCGGGACTACGGCTACAAAGTGCAGACCGAGGACGGGCTCTACGACTTGCAGCGGCTCCAACGCGTCACCTGGGGCCGGCCGGGCTATGGGACCGAAGCGACTCCGTAGCGGGAAATGCGAGCATAACAACGAGACGCAGTAGAAAGGAGGTGATGCCTATGCCCTATGCAGCATCGGGAGGCATAGGCGGCAGCCCCCGGTTCGCGAGGCAACAGACGTGCCGTCCGGTGCATGCCATGATCCTCGACACCATCCCGTGCTGCTACGCCTGCGAGCGGGCGAAGAAGCGTCTGCGCGTGGCGCGAGGCGTCTGCGCGAAGTAATCGCGCCACCAATCGTCGGTCCTCAACGGCTTCGGCGGGTCGTCGGCCTTTCGCCATTGCAGCGATTCGCGGAACGCATGGTGGCTGTACAGCCGCATGAACTCGCCCAGGTAGACGTCGGCGACGCGTTTGTTGCCGCGCGTGATCACCATGTTCTCGTCGTTGCGCCGCGTCGAAGCGTCGCTGAAGTTGGCCGAGCCAGCGACCACGATCGGATCGTCCGTGAGCGGATCGACGAGCATGAACTTGTTGTGCACGTACCGCACGTGTGAATTCAGCTTGTTAAGTCGTTCCTTCACCCAGCCGTCGATCTGGTTCGTGCGGATGAAGTCGCCGATGGCAAACACGTTTTCCGGCATGTTGCGCAGCGCCTGAATCTCGGCTTCCTCGGCGTCGCGCTGCACCCCGGGCGCCATCGAGCGCGTCTTCTTGTCCAGCAACGCCAGGCGGAACCGCGCACGCCCGTTTCGGTAGACGTTCTTGAAAACGTCGTTCATGCCGAAGGCGAACGTCATGAACAGCCCGTCGGTGGCGTTCAGGGCGAGGTCCGCGTACCAATCGAGTGCATCAAGGCTGTTGCGCGGGCTGAACAGCACGCTCGTCCCCGCCGGTGGCGGCCCGGCCGGCAGCGGGGAGATCGCCTCCACACGATTCTTGAGCGGCGCGCTAAGCGGGTCGTGCGAAAGCTCGCTCCAGTAGTCCAGAAACTTGGCGGCGATGGCGGGCTCTTCGACCACGTGAGCGGCGTTGGAATGGCCGTAGATGCCGCCCTCCGAGAAGTTCGTGCCGCCGGTCCAGACGGAAAGGGGCTGGCCATTCTCGAGTTTCACGATGAACTTGTTGTGGGAGATATAGGAGGCCGGACGCGTCCGCTCCGAGCAGGCGCGCGCCAGTCCCGCAGTGGCCACGGCCTGACGGTTTGCGTCCCTGGGGTAGTCGCCCCGTGCGTCGTATACGATCTGGATGTCGACACCTCGGTCCAACGTCTCTCGGACGACGTCGAGGAACCGGGCGTAGTTGAACTCGTAGGCCGCGATGCGCAGCGCGTGCCGGCTCGGCACGCACGAACGCAGGAAGCCCTCCAGGGCCTCGTTCAGACCGCGCGACAGCCACTCGAAGGCCTTTCGATTGGGCACCTCCTCGGGGTCGCGGTCGCCGAACCGGCGGATGTACTCCTGGGACGACGTGACTCCGCGATTGAAGTAGACATCGTGGTTGCCCGTCTCGGGACTTTCGGTGGTGATCTCGATCGCGGTCGTCGCGTGGGCGACCAAGTTCGCCGGACTGCCCTTCAACGCGGCGATGGTGTACTTGTAGTGATGCCCCGGTTTGGCGGAATAGTCCGCCCACTGAAAGCTCTGGATCGGGTGATCGCGCGTCAAGTACAGCGAGCCGGCGGGAAAGCCGGGATCGGTTTCCGCGAATGCCTTCATCCCCGACAGGTAATAGGCCTCGTTCTCGGTGTGGTCGGTGCGATGAATCGAGAAACCCAGAAGCCCGTCGCAGTCCGCCTGGGGCAGATCGAATCCCAGCAGGACGACGTAGGTTCCTCCAACCGCGTACACCTTCAGACCGTTCGTCGTGTTCGAAACGCGCATGATCGCGCTCCTTTCCGCCTTCGCTTCTCGGCAAAGAGTTCTGTTCTTCCTGCATGTGCCGGCGCCCGTGCGCATCGGCCCCCTGGCCACCCATGGGGGTTCGGGCGCCCAACAGAGCCGTCATCGTGAGCCTCTTCTCGTTGCGCCAAGCAGCATAGTCTCAAGGTTGCGCGGTGATTGTAACGCGGTCTCTGCGCGCAGGCAAAGAAATCGTACGACAGGCGGTGAAGCCCGTCCAGAAACTACAGGCCCCGGGCGGCAGGAGCCGGTGGGGGGTATGGGGTGGATTGTCACTCGGGAGGCGGCGTAGAATGGCGGGCATGCCTGACCTCGACCGCTACAGGATGACGGTAGGATACAAGGGGCTTCATGGGGTCTCGGAGATCGGTTTCAAGAAACGCTCCATCGCTTTGTCCGAGGTCTTTCCGACGGCCGACGAGGTCGTGCTGTCGATCGCCGGCGTCTACTGGCGCGTGGGCGAGGCGGCGGCCATCGTCTATGAGCTGCCCGACCTGCGGTTCGAGGTCGTGGAAACGGACCGGCGGCTGGACTTGGCGGTGCCCGATCCGCAGGGAGATTACTGCGGCCTGATCATCGACATCCTCGCGTGTGACGCAGAACAGCTCAAGGCGATGGTCGAGGATGTCGAGCGGGCCTGCGGGTTTGTCCGCTCGAAACTGCGCCAAGCCATGCAGGTGATGGAGATCAGCGAACCCGACTACCTCGGGCGGCTTAGAGACAGTCTGCACCTGCTGGCCCACGAACTGGGTCGCGACGCGGGGTAAGGCCGGCAACGAACCGGTCGTGTGTCGCGCGTGTGGAAGACGACAAACCAAGCCGTTTGGGAAAAGCGAATACGGAAAGGGCCATCCATGAAGATGAGAATCGCACTGCTGATTTGCCTCGCAGGCATCGTCGTCTGTTCCCTGCCGGACCTGTCGGTCCTCAGCAGCGCCGCGAATCGCCCGTCGCCGGGGCCGCAGACGATCGCGGTCGTCCGTGTCCTAGAGATCCTCCGCGATCTGGGCGCCGGCGCCGAACGCCGCAGAGCGATCCTGGCCGAACGCACCGGGGCCAACAACGAGCTGGAGCAGCTTGCCCGCCAGATCAACGAGCAGGAGCAGGCCCTCAAGACGTTCACGATCGGCAGCAACGACTACCTCAAGCAGCTCGACCGCATCATGGAGATGCAAGGCCGTTATGAGAGCCGCAAGGAATTCCTCGACCGCCAGATGTCACTCAAGCAGCAGCTCTGGACGCAGCAGACCTACGACAGGATCGCCCGCATCACCAGCGAGCTGGCGAGCGCCAGAGGGTTCGGCCTGGTGCTGGCGGTCGACCCGAATGGGCTGCCGCTGTCGGAGACGTTCGCCGGCGTGATCGCGATGCAGAAGGTAGTCTATTCCGGCGGCTGCCCCGACCTCACCGACGAGGTGAAAGCCAAGCTCGCTGCCGCCAAGCCGTAGCGTCACATTCCCTTTCGCCGATCAGGCCTTAGGAGCGCGCGGGTTTCTTGCAGCACTCATGGGAAACTCGGGGCGGTTCATCCCACACATCCGCAGAACGGTGTCGGCACGGCAGGAAATCCTGTTGAATGCGAACGGACCGTCTGCTATAAAGGAGAAGGGTCGCGTGCGTTAGGACGGAAGGCGGTTTCACTGCTCTTGAGACAGCACCGCGGCCCGGGGATCGGAGGCCCTGATGCACTGCGTGATCGCAGACACATGGCTGATGGGGGACCGGATGCCCGGCTCACGCGGCATTCCCAAGATCATTTCGTCATTCATCGCGCTATACGTATTTCTACGTAGAAAGGAGGTTGCCGGCAGACCCTCTCCGTACCCTCATCGGAGCACGGAAAGACTCAGACGGCTCAGGCAGCCACATACGAGCGTCGAAAGAACAAGGGTATCGACTCACTACCCCGAACGCATGCCTCCACGTGGGGCCCAAACGTTGGCGTTTTGAGTCTTTGCTGAAGGAGGATTGTCATGTGCGAGAGGTGGATCGTGTTGATGGGCCTGGCCGTGCTGCTGACGTTCGACAGCGGCGCCTCGGCCGAGTTCGTGGGCCATTGGCCTTTCGATGGAAACCTGAACGACGTGGCCGGCACGGCCAACGGGACGTTCAGCGGAGGGCAGGCAAGTTACGAAAAGGGACGGGTCCGTCAAGCGATCTCCTTCGACGGGGTGGACGACTACGTGGACATTCCATCGCCCACAAACCCATCCGTTTATACGATTGCCGCGTGGATCAGGCCGGCCAGAACGGACGCGGCGGCGGTCATCACGCGGACGGACGCGTCGGGACCGACCACAAGCTGGTCGCACCAACTGCGAATCAACGCGGCCGGCCAGTTTCATCACTACCTGTGGGTGGGTGCGGAGCGCCACGTGTCCGGCACGACAGTGATCGTCCCGGATACGTGGTATCACGTGACCATCATGGCCGAGAATGACGGGCCGATGCGCATCTTCGTCAACGGCATTGAAGAAGGGACTTCCATCAGCACCGCCGGCACGCTCTGGGCCACGGGCACCCGGATCTTCGTCGGGTCCAACTCCGGTCACAGCATGGGCTGGTTCCAGGGCTTGGTGGACGACCTGCAAATCTACGATGAGGCCCTGGCGGCGGACCAGATTCGCAAGGTCATGCGTGGTGACGCCGCCATGAGCTCCGACCCGTACCCGGAGGACGGCACCGCAGACCTCCCTCGTGACGTGGTCCTGCGCTGGTCGGCGGGCGAATTCGCAGCCACACACGACGTGTATTTCGGCACCGTGTTCGATGACGTCAACGATGGGAGCCGGGCCAATCCGATGAATGTGCTCGTTAGCCAGGGGCAGACGGCGGCCACCTACGATCCGATCGGCGTGCTCGGTTTTGAGACGACCTACTACTGGCGCATAGATGAAGTCAACGCTGCGCCCGACAATACGATCTACAAAGGTGAGGTCTGGAGCTTCACGACTGAGCCGGTGGCCTATCCGGTCGGAGCAATCGTTGCCACGAGCAACGGGATCTCGGAGCCGGGCGTGGGACCCGAGAACACAGTCAACGGTTCAGGGCTTGACGCCGGCGATCAGCATTCGACCGCCAGCGACGACATGTGGCTGGCCACACCAGGAGCCGACCCCCTGTGGATACAGTATCAGTTCGATCGCGTCTACAAGCTGCACCAGATGCTCGTCTGGAACTACAACGTCCAGTTCGAACTGCTCCTGGGCTTCGGAATCAAGAACGTGACGGTCGAGTGCTCCGAGAACGGGATCGACTGGACGAGTCTGGGCGACGTCGATCTCGCCCGGGCCACCGCCAAGGCGACATACGAGGCAAACACCGCCGTCGAGTTCGGCGGGACTCCGGCCCGGTTCGTCCGTCTGAATGTCAACAGCGGCTACGGGATGATGGGACAGTATGGACTCAGTGAGGTCCGCTTCCTGTTCATCCCCGCCCAAGCCCGCGAGCCACAGCCAACCGACGGAGCTACCGGCGTGGCGGTGGATTCGTCGCTGAGTTGGCGTGCGGGTCGCGAAGCCGTCTCACATGAAGTTTACTATGGCACCGATCCAAACGCGCTGAGTCTGGTGGGTACGACGGGTGCAGCCGGCTATACCCCGGAGGCGCTGACCTTGGCGACGACCTATTACTGGAGAGTGAACGAGGTCAACGAGGCCGATGCGATCCCGGTGTGGGAAGGCGAGGTCTGGAGTTTCACGGCCCAGGAGTTCCTCGTCGTCGAGGATTTCGAGAGCTACAACGACGACGTCGACGCCGGCACAACCATCTTCGACACGTGGATCGACGGTTGGATCAACAACACAGGCTCGACCGTCGGCTACTTGAACGCTCCCTTTGCCGAGCGGACGATCGTCCACGGCGGCCGGCAATCCATGCCGCTGTCCTATGACAATACAAACGTTTCCGTCTCGGAAACGGAGTACGCGCTGGCACAGAATTGGACGACCAATGGCATCCAAAGCCTGTCGCTGTACTTCCACGGCGATCCGGAGAATGGCGAGGCCCGGTTGTATGTTGAGATCAATAACACCAGAGTCGTCTATGATGGCGATCCTGCCGACATTGCGCGGCCGGCGTGGCAGGCGTGGAACATCGATTTGTCTGCGGCAGCCTCCGATCTGAGCGACGTCACTACCTTGACCATCGGACTTGAGGGTACCGGCGCGACGGGTGTGGTGTTTATCGATGACATCCGCCTGTATCCCTGGACACCCCAATACATCACCGCGGCCGATCCGGGCGACAAGGGTCTGGTGGCCTACTATGCTTTTGAAGGCAATACCCACGACGGTTCCGCCAACGGGCTCGATGGGACGTTCACGGACGGTACCCCGGAATGGACCACAGGCCGACACGGTCAGGCCATCCTGTTTAGCGGTACCAACGGGTACGTCGATCTGGGTAACGATGAGGCAATGAACCTCACCGAGGCGATGACGGTCGCCTGCTGGGTGAGAGACGATGGGTTTACGCTTGGGTGGCAGGCCATTTTCACCAGAGGTCTGGGCTGGCGTCTGCAACGGAACGGCATTCAAGCAGGTCTTGAGTGGACGTGTCCGCCCAGCCCGTATCTGTTCAGCAGCAGCACGGTGGACGATGGCGAATGGCACCACGTGGCGGGCACGTATGACAGCCAACGTCAGATGCTCTATATCGATGGGGTGCTGGACGTTGAGCAGGCAGTATCCGGACCAATAGGGGCGACCTCATACCGGGTTCTGATTGGCTCCATCGACACCTTGACGGAGCGCGTCTGGCACGGCCCGATTGATGAGGTGCGTCTCTACGGCCGGGCCCTATCGCCAAGCGAGATCCTCTGGCTAGCGGATCAAACTGCGCCAAGGCACAAGCCGTTCTGAGGTCGGCTTCAGCGGGAGTCCCTTCCTTATGAGGCGGAGTGCATTTACTCTTATTGAATTGCTGGTGGTGATTGCGGTCATCGCCGTCTTGATGGCCATCTTGATGCCCACTCTCAAGAGGGCTCGAGAGCAGGGGCAACGTGCGGCCTGTCTGAGCAATCTCAAGCAACTGCAACTGTCGTGGATCCTGTACGCCGATGACAACGACGACAAGCTGGTCAGCAGCGAGGCCGGCGGCACATGGAAGAACCTCTACGGCGAGCCGTGGGTCGGTGTGACGTGGGCCTCTGATTGGGCGCAAGGAGGCCAGTTGCCCGAGAAAGACCAACTCGACGGGATTCGGAGCGGTGCTCTGTGGCCGTATGTCAGGGCAGAGGATCTGTATCGGTGCCCCACGGGATACCGCGGGGAACTGCTGACGTACGCCATGATGATCTCCATCAACGGCCGATCGGTTGACGGCAGCCCCCAGTTCAAGAGAAGACTACAGGTCCCGCGACCGGGGCAGAGACTCGTGTTCATTGACGAGGGCCTCGCCAGTCCTGATGCGTATTCCACTCGCTACAATCAGGCCGCCTGGTGGGACCAGCCGACGACTCGCCATGGGGACGGGACGAACTTCACCTATGCGGACGGCCATGCGACATATCACAAGTGGCAAGGCCTTGAAACAATCAAGAGAGGACGCGACAGCGTTCGGTCGCATCCGGGGATCTGGGGCCCGGCGACCGAAGAAGGCCGTGAGGATGTGCAATGGGTGCAGTACGGGATCTGGGGCAAGTTCGGGTACGAGACGGCGATCGGAACACGGTGAGGTGCGAAAAGAAGAAGACGAGGGGAGCAGCATCGACCCAGGGCAGGAAGGGAGGTGGTTAGGCCAGAGCGACGGTTTCAATGACTCCGGAGGGGCGAGAGGCGGCCCCTGCCTTCGGCCAGGCAAGCTTGGGAATGAATGAGTCTTGTCGTTGGTACAGCAGCACAGGTTGTAATATGTCTTCGGAGCAAGGTTCGAGCGGACAAGGTTCAGTGAAGGAGGACGACCATGTGCAAGAAGTTAGTGGCATTGACACTGTGCGTTTTCGCAGTGAGCGTGGTGGGAAACCCTGTCGTGCGTGCCGGCGACCCAACGCTCGTAGGTTGGTGGAAATTCGATGAGGGCACGGGAACAACGGCCCGGGACATCAGCGGCTGTGGCAACGACGGCACTTTCGGTGGTGACCCCCAGTGGGTGGCCGGTCGCTTCGGCAAGGCCCTGGAGTTTGACGGGTCCGACGATTTCCTCGACTGCGGCAATGATCCAAGTCTGGATCTTACCATGTGGACGATTGCTTTTTGGCTCAATGCGGCCCAGAACAAGGACTACAACGGTTTTGTCATCAAGGGCCTGGATGCCGCGGAGAACTATGAGGTGCTGGGATTCGCCGATGGCAGCTTTCATTTTCCCATCACGATGACCGGTGGCGCGCGGACATACGTCAACAGCGTCACGGGCGTGATCGTCGCCGGCGAGTGGGCCCACTATGCCTATCTCTATGATTCCACAGACGGGCGACGGCTCTACAAGAATGGCGACCTGGTTTTTGACGATAGCGAATCCGGTACTCCTCAGGCATCGACAGACCCGCTGACCATAGGGAACGAGCAGCCTATGAGCCGGTTCGTCGATGGTGTCATGGACGATGTGCGTATCTACAGTCGGGTCCTGACGGCGGAGGAGTTGGCTGACGTCATGCTCGGCAAGGGCCCCAATGCGGAGCTGGCCGACGACCCCAGTCCGGCCAATGAGGCGACGGACGTACCGCGAGATACGTCTCTGGCCTGGGAGCCGGGCGAGTTCGCGGCGACGCACGACGTGTATTTCGGCACCGCGTTCGACGACGTCAACGATGCCAGCCGGGCCAACCCGATGGGCGTGCTGGTCAGTCAGGGCCAGGCAGCGTCCAGTTACGATCCGGCGGGTGTGCTCG
>JAAYBV010000005.1 GCA_012744475.1 Phycisphaerae bacterium | reverse complement strand
GCTTGCCGATGGTGATACGCATGCCGTCGAAGCCATCGGCAAACTCCGCCTTGCTCCGTTTGCCGCTGCCACACAGGGCGCTCCGTGGTGGAAAACGGGCCTTGCCGCGAAATTCGCACAGACACGGGCTCGCAGTATCCGCTCATGGGACTTGACTTCCAAAGGCGATGGCCGGATAGTAGCCATTGGCTTCCGGCACGATGACCGGACAGCCTTGTGTGAACAACACTCATCCCAGGAGGTTGCCATGCTCAAGCTTCACACCGCCCTGCTGCTTGCTGTCATATCGGTTCCCACCGCTGCGGCCTCTCGCGACGAGATGCCCTTCCAGGCAGTCACCCTGTTCGGATGCGACGCGTCGGGAACCCAGGATGGGCACAACCGATGGAACGCCGGACCGCACGATGCCGCCTGGGATATCTTCATGTACGAAGGCGACTTCGCGCAGAGGTTTGATGCCGTCAAATGGCTGAACGATCCGGAAACCCATCTGGTTGCGTTCGGCCCCGCCGCCGGCAGTACCACCTATACGCTGCACATCGAATGCACCAGCGACATCGAGCATTTCGGCCTGAACCTCTTCGGTCAGGACAAGGACCGGCCGGCGATCTCAGTATACGCCCCTGTCACGCGCGATCCGTCGAAGCCAGCGCCATTCAAGGTCAACCACTCGGCTCGCACGATGGGCTGGCCGATCACGGAAGTGCCGGCTTGTGGGTCGGCGACCATCCGCGCCGCCCGGGCCAGTCTCTGGACCTATACGGCGGGGGATGCGAAGCAGTATACCCTCACCGATTTCCGCGTGCTGGCGCCGGCGGCGGCCGGCCATGTAGATTTCGTCGGTCCCCACCAGACCGGTCCCAGCGGCAAGGCCGATTACGTGTTTCAGTTCACGTTGGCCGCAGACGACGCCGAGGCCGCCCCGCCGGACTGGCTGCTCTGGACCGATGCAGTCGCCGGGATGCAGATCGGATCAAACGACCCCGACCGCACCTGGAAGCAGCGATACGACTGGCGAAATGCCGCGCCGCCATTCTCCTTCGTGGTCGATGGTCGGCCTTCCCGCGAGCTGCTCCAAACGTGGACACACGATGCCCGACACGAAGCGCTTGACCCCAATCGTATCGCCCACGCGCTGACCTGGCGCGATCCGCAGACCGGCCTGATCGTCCGCTGGCAGGGTCTGGAATACACGGACTTCGAGAGCATCGAGTGGACCGTGTACGTGACCAACGGTGGAGACGAGGACACCCCGATCATCGAGAACCTCAAGGCGCTGGATGCTCAGTTCGTGCGTGCGGCAGACTGTGAGTATCGTCTGAGACACTGGAACGGGACCTCCGTCGGTCCGGAGGATTTCGCGCCAACCAGTACGATGCTCGGAGCAGGCCGCAAGCTGTCTTTCGCGCCTCGCGGAGGTCGCGGCACCGGAGGCTCTTGGCCTTACTACAATCTCGAGACAGGCAACGAAGGGATCATTCTGGCGGTCGGCTGGCCCGGCCAGTGGCATGCAGACTTCCAGCGTGACGACGGGAATGCGCTGCACGTCATGGCGGGACAGGAAACCACACACTTCCGTCTGCGGCCGGGAGAGACCGTGCGGACACCTCTGATCGTCATGCAGTTCTGGAAAGGCGGCGACTGGATCGATGCACAAAACATGTGGCGCCGGTGGATGGTCCGCCACAACCTGCCCCGCCGCAAGGGCCGGCCGCTGGCTCTGCCGATGTTCTGCGCGTGTAGCTCGCATCAGTTCGCCGAGATGACCAAGGCCGACGAACGCAGCCAGATCGAGTTCATGGACCGTTACCTCGACAAGGGGCTCAAGCTGGACTACTGGTGGATGGACGCCGGCTGGTACGTCGGGGCCGCGGAGAAGGGCTGGGCCGCAGCGGTCGGCACGTGGGAGATCGACCGTCGCCCGCATCGCTTCCCGAACGGCTTCAAGCGCATCAGCGACCATGCTCACGACCGGGGCGTCGAGATCATCGTGTGGTTCGAGCCCGAGCGCGTGCACGCGGGCACGTGGCTGGCCGAGAACCGCCCCGAATGGGTGCTGGGCGGCTCCGGCGGCGGCCTGCTCAATCTGGGCGACCCGGCCGCGTGGAATTGGCTCGTCAACCACATCGACAAGATCATCACCGAAGAAGGCATCGACCTGTATCGCCAGGATTACAACATCGAGCCACTGAGCTTCTGGCGCCGCAACGACGCGCCGGACCGTCAGGGCATCACCGAGAACAAATACGTCACGGGCTATCTCGCCTACTGGGACGAGTTGCTGCGCCGTCACCCCGGCATGGTGATCGACTCCTGCGCCAGCGGCGGCCATCGCAACGACCTGGAGACGATGCGCCGGTCCGTACCCCTGCTGCGCAGCGACTATCTGTTCGAGCCCGTCGGACAGCAGGGACACACCTATGGCCTGTCGTTCTGGCTGCCCTTCTACGGCACCGGATACTGTCCCTCCAATACCGTCGGATGGGGCTGGGGCACGGGCGAACTCAGCTATGCTCCCTACACACGCCGCAGCAATATGTGCCCAGCCAATATCGGGCTTTTCGACTTCCGCGCCGAGGTCGACGACGAGCTGATCCTGAGGCTCTATCGCGAGTGGCTCGAAGTGGCGCCCGGCTACTTCGGAGACTACTATCCGCTGACAGACTACAACCTCTCGCAACAGCAGTGGATCGCCTGGCAATTCGACCGACCCGATGCAGGCACCGGCTTCGTGCAGGCGTTTCGGCGCGAGAGCTGCATCTATAGCTCCGCCGAGATCAAGCTGCGTGGACTGGACCCGGCGGCCGTCTACGAGGTGAAGGACTTCGACGCGGCAGACGCGGTCCGTTTGTACGGCAGGCAACTGCTGGAAACGGGACTGCCGATCCGAATCCCGGCGAAACCGGGCGCGGTCACCGTCAGATACACAAAGGTCCCGTGACACGCCGAACCCGGCCAACAGGTCGGCGTCCCATAACAGGCACCAACGACCGCGAGCCCGCACTCTCCATCTGAGGGACGTCGCAGGGCTTACAGGAATCCGGACCAACGCGAAAACGTCGCTATATGGACAAGGGATTCTGCCGATGATATACTCCATAGATGTCAGGGCCATGATCGCCTACGCCCGTGGAACGACGATGAGCTTCGAGCACCAGAAGGTCAAGGTCGATGCGGATGCGGCGCAACCATGTTCTTGCAGCACTACCCCTGGTCGGCCTCGCGCTCGTCCTGGTGTTCTTCGTGCGCCGGCCCGCTCTGGACGTCCAGACGCTCTTCTCGGCCGACCCTGGACAAGGCCCTTGCTCGCCGGTCACGGTCGTTCACCCGCCTGACGGGGCCCTCTTTCCACCCGACATCGCGCCCCCGACGTTCCACTGGTCCGCCGAAGGTCTCACGTGCGACACGTGGGCAATTCGATTGCGATTCCAGGACGACCAGAACGACATCGACATCCTCGTGCGCGAACCCCGCTGGGTCCCGGACAGACCGCTCTGGGAGACGATCAAGAGGAGGACTCTCGAAGAGCCAGCCGAGATGATCGTCGTGGGCGTCAACCGATCTGGCCCGACCGGCATCCTGGCCCGCGGACGCGTCTCGTTCGCGACGTCGTCTGATGAGGTCGGCGCCCCGCTGTTCTATCGCGAAGTGAATCTGCCGTTCGTCGAGGCGGTCAAAGATCCGACAAAGATCCGCTGGCGTTTCGGCTCCATCAGCTCGGAGACCGTGCCGTCTGTCGTACTGGAGAACGTGCCGGTCTGCGGGAACTGCCATTCCTTCCCGAGAGACGCCGGCGTCCTGGCGATGGACGTCGACTATGCCAACAGCAAGGGATCCTATGTCATGACGCCGGTGGCCGAGGAGATGACGCTGGCGACCAGTGACATCATCACGTGGAACGACTACCGCAAGGAGGACGGCGAGCAGACCTTCGGGCTGCTCTCGCAGATCTCGCCCGATGGGCGATATGTGGTCAGCACGGTGAAGGACCGCTCGGTGTTCGTGGCCACGCCGGGACTGGCGTTCTCGCAGTTGTTCTTTCCCATCAAAGGCATTCTGTGTATCTACGACCGGCAGACGGGGCAGTTCTCCGCCCTGCCGGGCGCCGACGACCCTCGGTACGTCCAGAGCAATCCGACGTGGAGTCCGGATGGCAAGCACATTGTCTTCGCCCGAAGCGAAGCCTACAGCCTCCGGGCCGACGACAAAAGCAAAGTGCTGCTCGGCCGCGAAGACTGCGCAGAGTTCCTCGACGAAGGCAAGTTGTTTCTGTACGACCTCTATCGCATCGCGTTCAATGACGGCAAGGGCGGCGCGCCGGAACCGATTCGAGGCGCCTCCGGCGACGGGATGAGCAACTACTTCGCGCGCTATTCCCCGGATGGCAGGTGGATCGTGTTCTGCAAGGCCCGCAGCTTCATGCTGCTCCAGCCGGACAGCCAACTCTACATCATCCCCGCCGAAGGAGGCGAGCCGCGAAAGCTCCGGTGCAACACCGCCCGCATGAACTCCTGGCACAGTTGGTCGCCGAATGGCCGGTGGCTGGTCTTCTCCTCGAAGGCCCATTCCGATTACACGCAACTGTTTCTGACGCACATCGATGAGGCCGGGCAGAGCAGTCCCGCCGTCTGCCTGTCGCGCTTGACGGCCCCGGACCGGGCCGCCAACATCCCGGAATTTGTCAACGTCTCACCGGTGGCGATCCGCAAGATCCACGAGCAGTTCCTGAACGACTACTCCTTCGTGCGGGCCGGCGACGCCTTCTTCCGGGCCCAGGACACCGACGGCGCGATCCGAGAATACCGAAAGGCCCTGGAACTGAATCCGAAGAACGTCTGGGCCCATCGCCGATTGGGCTTTCTGTTCTTCAATGTCAAAGAGCAGTACGACGAGGGCCTCAAGCACCTGCGAACCGCTCTCGAATTGGAGCCGCGCGACCCGCGCACGCACCACGATCTGGGCATGGCCCTTCTGTACCGCGGCCAACTGGACGCCGCCACAGCGCATCTGGCCGAAGCGATCCGGGGGATGCCCAAGGGTCTCGACAGCCAGTACGACCCCGTGCGAATGCGACACTCCCTCGGGCAAGCACTGCTGGCGCAGGGGCGATCTCCGGAAGCGCGCCACTGGTTATCCGAGGCGCTTATCCTGGACCCGAATTGCGCCGAAGCCCATTACGGACTGGCGCTGGCACTGACGGACGCGGAGAAGCCGGAGGATGTGATCGCGCATTACACGGCCGCAGTCCGGCTGAACCCCAGGGTGGACAACTCGCCGGCGCTGCATGACTACATCTCCGGATTCTACCTGAGCCGCCGCGCCTTTCAGCCCGCTCTGGTTCATGAGACCCGCGCGCTGGAACTGGCACGGATGACCGGAGATGCGTTGCTGATCCGCACCTTCGAGGAGCGCGTGCAGATCTGCCGGCAACTCGTCCAGCCCGCCGGCGCACGGTAACGACGTGGCCTCGTGGTCTGGCCAGACGGCTTCTGCGAGGCTTTGCGACGTCCCTTCTCCCCGGAGAATTCGCATCGCCGCGTGCCGGCCCCTGCATGGCAAAGAACACCCGCACCGCCTTATCGGACCGTTGTCCGAAAGCAGCTTGCGAGATTGCGATGACACCCGTTCACAAACGGAAATTCTGCGGCGGGCCTGCATTGGTCCCTGCGGCCTTTCCTCTGCACTTGTTATCAAACCCCCTTGACAATTCCTACCCCCTGGCAGGGTGTAAGACTCAGAATCCATCCATTCGCTACGCAACTGCCCCGCCCTCCCACACGATATAGCGGACGCCTTGCCTGATTGGGGGTTCATCAAGAACCAAGTCAGACCTTGGAAGGCTGGAGATGCCACGCTTTTGGGGGGCATCGCCTCAATGCATGAAAGTGAAACGCGGATTGCCTGGCCCTTGTCGGGCCGTTGACGTGCCGCAGACGAAGTGCGTCGGCAGGCGAAGAAACCATTTGTTCAAGAGTGAAAGGCACAGAGCATGGACACCGTTGTCGAGACACGGGCCAAGCCGGGAAAGTACCTGACCTTTGCCCTGGGGCCCGAGGAGTTCGGACTGGAGATTCTCAAGGTCCGTGAGATCATCGGCTACATGGCCATCACGGCGGTCCCACAGACGCCGGACTACGTTCGCGGCGTCATCAACCTGCGGGGCCAGGTCATTCCTGTGGTGGATCTGCGCGCCAAGTTCACCATGCAGGTCGAGGAGAGGACTTCGCAGACGTGCATCATTGTGGTCCAGACCCGGCGCGGCGACCAGCAGTGCAACACCGGGATCGTCGTCGACCGCGTTCGGGACGTGCTCGACATCACGGCCGATCAGATCGAGGACGCGCCGCAACTGGGCACGTCCGTCGGGACCGACGTCCTTCTCGGCATGGCCAAGATTGCCAACTCGGTGAAGATCCTGCTCGATATCGACCAGGTCCTCGGTTCGGCCGACCTGGCCGGCGTCTGCAAGGCCGCTGCGTAGTCGGGGCATGGAACAGTTTCCTGCATGGACGTCGGAGCGAATCCGCTGAAGGAAAGGCTATCACCGGGATCCCCCCGGTGCGTTCAAACAAATACACGCGTCGCATTTCAGGAGAATCAAGATGTTCAAGAACATGAAACTGGCAACGAAAATGGGGATGGGTTTTGGTCTGCTGATCGTGATCTCCGGCGTTCTGGGCTACGTCGGGTGGAACGGCCTGACCAACGTGACCACCAACGCCGAACTGAATCGCCAGGGAAATGAGTGCCTGCAAGGGCTCAACGATTGCGCCTCTCTGCGGAAGGAGTTCACGATCCGTGGCTTTGATGCTTACGGCAGCGACAGCAAGACGGCCGCCGACAACTGGCACGCGGCATACAACGCGCTGCTGACCCAGCTACAGCAACTGGAAGGTTCGGAGGACCTGGCCGGCGTCGACCGGGCCATCGTCACAGAGGCCGCCGGCAAGATGCCCGCCTACCTCACGTCGTTCGAGCACCAGAAGAGCGCTCGGAAGACACGGGATGAGGCCTTCACCAGTTGGAGCAAGATCGGCTGGGACGTCACCCAGGAAGTCGGTACGGTCAACACCAATGTCATCGCTCCGGCGCGCCGGGCGGCCGAGGAGGCCAAGAATGTCGAGGATATCACCAAGTGGGCCGCCATTGGAACCGAACTCGACCAAAGCGTCTTTCAGGAGTTCCTGGTACTGCGCGTGACCGCGGTCTACCTGCTGGCCACCAATGCCGAGGCTCAGTGGGAGGCCTATCAGAAGCAGCTTGCCAAAGTCAAGACCAATATCCAGACCTGGGCCGATCACGTGGCAGGCAACACCGCGCTGCAAGCAGCAGCCTCGCGCATCGCGGGCCATGTGAAGACCTACGAAGAGGCTGGTCAGCAGTACCGCAGCGGAATGCTCGCGCAGCAGTCGGCGGACACCGAAATGGGAACCGCCGCCGCCGCGATCGTCGAGACGATCCACAAACTTCAGACTTCTTTGAAGAATCGGATGGAAAGCGCGACCGCCCGAACAAACGTCATCATGATGGTCGTGGCGGTTTCGGGCACCATCGTGGGCACCGTTCTGGCAGTGGTGATCACGATGAGCATCATCAAGCCGATCAAGCGGATCATTGATGCGCTGACGGCCGGGTCCGAGCAGGTGGCGGCCGCTTCCGGCCAGGTTTCTGCTGCCTCGCAGTCGCTGGCGGAAGGCGCCACCGAGCAGGCAGCGGGTCTCGAAGAGACCTCGTCCAGTCTGGAAGAGATGTCCTCGATGACCAAGCAGAACGCCGACAACGCGCAGCAGGCCAACACGCTGGCATCCGAGGCCCGCAAGGCCGCAGACACCGGAACCGAGTCGATGGGCCGCATGAACCAGGCCATCCGCGAGATCCAGAAGAGCTCCGATGAGACCAGCAAGATCATCAAGGTCATCGACGAGATCGCGTTCCAGACCAATCTGCTGGCGCTGAATGCCGCGGTCGAAGCGGCTCGCGCCGGCGAAGCGGGCAAGGGCTTCGCCGTGGTGGCCGAAGAGGTGCGCAACCTCGCCATGCGGTCGGCCGAGGCCGCCAAGAACACCTCCAACATGATCGAGGAGTCCGTCAAGAACGCCAAGAACGGCGTCGACATCGCCACGGAAGTCGGCAAGGTCCTCGAGGAGATCGTGCAGGGAGTCGGCAAGACCACCGATCTGATCAGCGAGATCGCTGCGGCCTCGCAAGAACAGGCCCAGGGCATCGACCAAGTGAACACGGCGGTGGCGCAGATGGACAAGGTCACCCAGCAGAACGCCGCGAATGCCGAGGAATCGGCCAGTGCCTCGGAGGAACTCAGCTCACAGGCCGAGTCGATGAACGACATCGTCGGTGAATTGATCGCGCTGGTGGGAGGTTCGACCAAGAAGACCGCCTCGTCGGGGCCGCGGCAGAGCGCCGCAGGCCGCAAGTTGTCGCACGCCGACCATCTGTACCACAAGATCGCCGGCGGCAAGTCCAAGAAGGCCCATGCTGTGCCCACCAAGTCGGCGGCGGAAAAGAGCATCCCGCTCGGCGATGACAGTGAATTGAACGACTTCAACTCTTGATGGGGACACCGTTCCACAAGGCGCTTCCGGATGGGCCAGCCACGCCCATCCGGAAGCGTCGAACGGATTGTCTTTCGCCGATCGTCCTGCATGCATGCTGACCCGATCTCAGGCACCGTCGAACGTTGGACAACGCGGATGGGCCCGGCCTATCGGACATCGAACGGAGAATCATCAAGCCGTCCTCTCTATCCGGCAGTTCCGGCATCGCACGGAGCCGCTGTCACCCGCTCAGCAGGCTCCGCACCGGCCGAACCGCTGGCAAGCTGGAGTGTTCGTCTTCATGGACATCCGCACGGATATCGTCTCGAATCCTGCCATCAGGCTCCTGTTCTGTCGTCCGGTTTCGCAAGCGCGGGGCGGCTTATCGGACTCGGTCGGGATCCCTGTTCGAGAAATGTCAATCCCAAGTATCGGCGACTCCGCTGACCGCGAATGCTTTCGCAACCGGCCCGACGCTCCGCAAGGCCAAGCCTTATCGGGCCGGAGCGACCGGAGGCCACGGCCACCGTGTCGATCTCCAGCCAAATGCCACGATCTCGGCTGGAGTTACAGTCGAATACCTCGATTGTCCTGCCAACGTGCTTGGGGACATGGGACCGTGGGTTGGCTAATAGGCGCCCCCGAATCCACAGTGGCACGTTCGCGTTGAGCTCTGCGGGCAGGGACAGGATTGGATTGGCCTGGGGCACGGTCCCACAGGCACGTTAAGGAGCCCTCTTATGGCAGCAACTGCGTCAAAAGCTCAGAGTTCCGGTACCGCGGCTCAGCAGAAGGAAGGCAAGTACCTGACCTTTGCGCTGGCCCACGAAGAGTACGGCCTGGAAATCCTCAAGGTCCGTGAGATCATCGGCTACATCGACGTGACCGCCGTGCCGCAGACGCCCCACCATGTCAAGGGCGTCATCAATCTGCGCGGCCAGGTCATTCCCGTCGTCGACCTGCGCGCCAAGTTCGGCATGGAGACCACCGACGTCACGGACGAGACCTGCATCATCGTTGTCGAGATCGCCCACGCGGATCGCAAGTTCAGTACGGGCATCGTTGTGGACCGCGTGCAGGAAGTGCTCGACATCCCGGGTGACAGCATCGAGGAAGCCCCGCAGTTTGACTCGTCGGTCAACACGAGCTTCATCCTCGGGATGGGCAAAGTCGGCGACGCCGTCAAGATCCTCCTCGATATCGATAAGGTGCTCGGTGGAGAAAGCCTGGACGGCTTTCGATCCGAGGGTCTGTGACAACCTCGACGATTGTCTCGAATGTGTGAACAGAAGGAAAGGATGTACCCATGAGAATCGGAAAATGGACTTGGATTTGTCTGGCTGCTCTGATGATGGGCCAGGTCTGCCTCGCCGCCGACGAGAGTTCGTCCCTCGACGACCGCCTCGCCCAACTGGAGAAAGAGATCGCGGAACTGAAGAAGGCGCCGGCGTCCGCGCCCGCCGCCGCGGCGGACAGCAAGAAGAAAGGGCTCTTTTCGAGCGTGGACGTCCAGTTGTACGGCTACCTCAAGGCCGACGTGTCGCGCGATTCGTCCCGCGCCACAACGGGGAACTACGTGTTGTACGTGGATTCCGAGGCCACGCGAAGAAATGATGCGGAATCCAACATGACTGCCAACGAGTCGCGTCTGGGCCTGAACTTCACGGGCCCGTCCAGCGACAGCCTGAAGACCTCCGGCAAGTTGGAGTTCGATTTCTTCGGCAGTGCGCCGGAGAACAAGGCGACCCTCCTGATCCGGCACGCCTACATGAATCTCGAATGGCCCGAGGCACAGCTCAGCCTTCTGGCCGGCCAGACATGGGACGTCATCTCGCCGTTGAACCCGAGCACCCTGAACTACAGCGTGCTCTGGGTGGGCGGCAACATCGGTTACCGTCGTCCGCAGGTCCGCCTGACCAAAGACCTGTCGGTGACAGACAAGGTCAAAGTGAAGCTCGAAGGCGCTCTGAGCCGCACCATCGGCAGGACGACGCCCGCGCCGGTCAGTTCTGAGACCGGCGAGGACGCGGGTTTCCCCACCCTCCAGGGACGCGTCAGCGCCACCTTCCCGTTCTTCGGCCCCAAGCCGACCACGATCGGCATTTCGGGGCACTCCGGCAGGGAGGAATACGATATCGACGTCAGTGGAACGAACGAGACCCTCAAGAGCCAGTCCATCAATCTGGACGTGACTCAGCCCATCTGCAAGTGGATGACCCTCAAAGCGGAGCTGTTCAGCGGCAAGGATCTCGACAGCTATCTCGGCGGCATCAACCAGGGTGTCAACACCACCACGCTCAAGTCGATCGATAGCGAGGGCGGCTGGGTCGCCGCCAGTCTGGGACCGTGGGGCAAGTGGAGTTCCAGCATCGGGTACGGCGCCGACAACGTGGATCGTGACGACGTCGCCGCCGGCACCGGCCGAACACGCAACTGCTGCCTGTTCGGCAACGTCCGCTACGACGTCAACGCCCACGCCCAGATCGGCCTGGAGTTGTCGCGCTGGGAAACGAACTATAGAGGCGCCGGCGACGCCAAAGACACGCGCGTGCAGGCGTCCTTCATCTACAAGTTCTGAACGTATCTACGACGAGAGACCTGAGGTGGAAGGAGCGTAGTTCGATTCGTTTCCATCAAGTGAAGGGGTATATCATGCTGAAGAACGTCAAGTTACAGACCAAGTTACTGACCCTCGGCATTGTCATGACCGTGATCCCGCTGGTGGTCGTCTCGGCGGTGGTCTTCATCCAGAACAAGCAGATGGTCAAGGTCGCCGAGCAGGGCAACACGGATCTGGCATATGCCGACCTGGACCACATCGCCAACAACATCTACGGGATGTGCAAGGCCCAACAGGAAATGCTGCAGGCGAACATCGACTCCTCGCTGAACGTGGCGCGCGAAGTCATGCAGAAGACCGGCGACGTCCATCTGGCCGAGGAGACCATCACCTGGGAGGCGGTGAATCAGTACACCCAGGCCAGCCAGCGGGTGACGCTGCCCAAGATGATGGTGGGCGACACCTGGCTGGGCAAGATCAGTGACATGGCCACTGCCGCCCCGGTGGTGGACCGCACCCAGAACCTCGTGAAAGCTACCTGCACGATCTTTCAACGGATGAACGAGGCCGGGGACATGCTGCGCGTCAGCACGAACGTCCAGAAGCTGGACGGCGCCCGCGCCATCGGCACGTACATCCCGAAGACCCGGCCGGACGGCACGCCCGATCCCGTGGTCAGCAGCGTGCTTCAGGGCCAGACCTACCAAGGCCGCGCATTCGTGGTCAACAAATGGTATATCACGGCGTATGAGCCGATTCGCGACGCCACACAGAACGTCGTCGGCATGCTGTACGTCGGTGTGCCGCAGGAGAGCGTCGCCTCCCTGCGTCAATCCATCATGGCGGTCGAAGTCGGCAAGACGGGCTACGTCTATGTCCTCGACTCCAAGGGCAACTACGTCATCTCCCAGGGCGGCGCGCGCGACGGCGAGAACGTCTACGAAGCCAAAGACGCCAACGGGAACCTCTTCATTCAGGAGATCTGCAAAAAGGCAACCGCCTTGAAAGAAGGCGAGGTCGCCGAGCAGCGATATCCGTGGAAGAACGCCGGCGATACCGTGGCCCGCGAGAAGGTCGCCCGACTCATGTACTTTGAGCCGTGGGACTGGGTTATCGGTGTGGGCTCCTATACCGACGAATTCTACGAGGCCCGTGACCAGGTCACCGCAATCGGCAACACGGGAAACCGTATTCTGGCCTCGGTCCTCGGCGTGGCGTTGCTGGTTACGGCCGTCATCTGGTTCCTGATGGCCCGCGGCCTGGCCGGTCGAATCTCCCGCGTAGTTGGGCAGTTGTCGGACGGTGCCGAACAGGTGGCCGCCGCCTCCGGGCAGGTCTCTTCGGCCTCGCAGTCGCTGGCCGAGGGCGCCACCGAGCAGGCCGCCGGGCTCCAGGAGACCTCGTCGAGTCTCGAAGAGATGGCCTCGATGACCAAGCAGAACGCCGCCAACGCCCAGCAGGCCAACCTGCTGAGCTCAGAGGCCCGCAAGTCCGCCGACACCGGCGCCGAGTCCATGAGCCGCATGAACAACGCCATCCGCGAGATCCAGAAGAGTTCTGACGAGACCAGCAAAATCATCAAGGTCATCGACGAGATCGCGTTCCAGACCAACCTGCTGGCGCTCAATGCCGCCGTCGAGGCGGCGCGAGCCGGCGAGGCGGGCAAGGGCTTCGCCGTCGTCGCCGAAGAGGTGCGTAACCTGGCGATGCGATCGGCCGAAGCCGCCAAGAACACCGCCAACATGATCCAGGAATCCGTCAAGAACGCCAACAACGGCGTGGACATCGCCACGGAAGTCGGCAAGGTTCTGGACGAAATCGTTCAGGGCATTGGCAAGACCACGGATCTGGTCAGTGAGATTGCCGCCGCCTCGCAGGAACAGGCCCAGGGCATCGACCAGGTCAACACCGCGATCGCTCAGATGGACAAGGTGACACAACAGAATGCTGCTAACGCCGAGGAAAGCGCCAGTGCATCTGAGCAGCTCAGCGCCCAGGCCGAAACGATGAATGAAATGGTCAACGAACTGGCCGCGTTGGTTGGGGGTGCGGCCCGGATCGCGACCAACACGAAGCGTACCGCCAAGTCCGGACGAGACCTTCGTCCTTCGGACCAGGTGTATCACCGTATCGCCGGAAGCGCCAAAGCGGGGAAGACCCCAGCCAAGGCGCCTAAGGTAGCCAAGACAAGCAGGGTACGCACGGAACACAGCATCCCGCTGAACGACGACGAAGACCTCAGTCAATTCAACGCGTGACACAACCACGTGCTGAGTGTCTCCAGGTGGGCCTTCGGGCCCACCTGGGGACCGGCGTTTGCAGACTCCCCTCCGTACCGTCCACCTCCCGGCCCACGTTCCCTCCGCACGAAATCTCTCCCCTTTTTGCCTTGACAGACACCGGCCCCTTGGATAGGCTTCGCGCATTCGCTCTCTCAGAAATGCATCGCTCGGCTACAGGTTTCGAAGCATCGGCTTCGAAATACCTTGGAAACGGGAACGCGGTGAGAATCCGCGACGGTCGCGCCGCTGTGAGCGTCTGCTCCGATCCGCAGATCGGAAATCCGAGAAGGCTGTAATCCACTGTCCTCCTCACGGGGATGGGAAGGAGCCTTCCGGTAAGACGCAAGTCAGAAAACCTGCCTGCAGTCGATCGCACAGTGTTGGTGTTCTCGCGATATGGAACGCACGTGTGAAGGCGCCGTCCGGGCCTGTAGGTCACCCCGGGATTCTACGCCATCATGAACCGCCGTTCCTGTTCGCAGGAACGGCGGTTTTTTTTGTGCGCCTGCGGGCCGCGCCCTCGCGACAAGGGCCAGCAAATGCGAAAGGAGGTCGGGATGTGCCACGTGACTGAAGCGTGTCGGTAGAGTCGGTCGACTCAGGCATCAAGGCGTCGAACAAGACAGCGACACGGCCGAAAGGCCGGAAGAACGAAGCAAGAACGGGAGGAAACAGATGAGATTGGTGTATTGGCTTGGACTGGGAATGCTGCTGGCAGCCGTCTCGGCCGCAACGGCAGCGCCCGTGGAGGTAGGCAGCGGGGTGAACGAAGCGCGCGTCTATATCGAGTGGGCGGATGGCTTCCGCGTCGAGCATCTGGTTCGTTTCGGCCTGACCGAAGCGGACACCATCACGGGCCTCGGATTGCTGGACATCATCGAGGCGGACTCGGAACTGGTTGTCACGCGAGCCGACTACGGCTGGGGCATTGCCGTCGATGGCTTCCGGTATCAGGACCACAACGACGTCGGCTACGGCGGAGGCGACCTGTGGTGGCATTACTGGACCGACAACGCCGGCAGCCGCGAGAGCTGGGTGTCGCCCTGGACCGGCGCCGCCGACCGGATCGTGCGTCATGGAGATGCCGATGGATGGATCTACGGTCACGGCGATGCGCCGAAACCGGCGTGGGAGACCCTTTTCCTGTCCGGATATGGGCAGTACGCACACGATACCAATGACTTCGCCACGGCGTGGGTTGACTACCAGCCCAGCGGCATGATGAACGACTGGCTCAACGGAATTCCGTTCAACGATCCGAACGCGGCCCTGGGACGGCCCACGGTCGACACCACCGGCGACGACTGGTCGATCCCGCTGGACGCCGCCGCACCGGTGGTGCCGGTCTACCCGCCCTTCCGCCAGTTCGAAACGGTCTTCCTCGGGGAGGGAGGATCCATCACGCTGGCCTTCAGCCACCCGGTCCGCGACGACGAGTACAACCCATACGGTCTTGACTTTCTGGTCTTCGGTAACGCCCCGCAGGCGCTGGCCTCGGGGCAGACCTGGGACAATGGCGATCCTGCCGAGGTGATCGTGGGCGATTCGGGCGGCAGCGAGCCCGGCATCGTCTCGGTCAGCCAGGACGGCGCGACATGGTACAGCTTCACCAACGACCCGAACTTCATGGCCGACGATCCCGGCTTCATCAAGTTGGCGGCCGATGCCGACGACGGTCCGTTCTGCGACGGGTTCGCCCCGACGCTGGGCCGCGTGTACGATCCGTGCCATGCCGATGCGTCGATCGGCGAATGGAACCTGTGGTGGGCTGAACCGACCAATCCCACGCTGCCGGTCGATCCCAACCTCTCATTCGAGACGCTGGCCGGCCGTTCGGTGGCCCGCGTCGCGCAGACCTATGGCGATTCGGCCGGTGGGACCGGGTATGACATCGCCCGGCTCGATCTGCCCCTCGATCCCCAGACGCAGCGCAAGTGGTTCCGGTACGTTCGCATCGACGACGCGCCCGGAGGCGGCGCGCCCGAGATCGATGCGGTCGCCGACGTGAGCTGCCCGGGTGACTATAAACATCCCGCGCCTCTCGGCGACGTCAATGGCGACTGGCGCGTGGACGCGACAGATGAGGCTATCGTGACGGAGCGCCTCGGCGTCGAAATCACAGACTCTGACAACCCGGCCGCGAAGGCCGACCTGAACGGCGACGGCCGGGTCGACGAAGCCGACCTCGAGATCGTCCAGGCGAACATCGGAACGATCGCCTGGGGACAGAGATAGCACCAACGGAAAAACCGAACGTCTCTGCGGGCCGGCGCCGACGCGCCGGCCCGCATGAGGCGGCAGCATGTTGTAGAGTGGGCCTTCAACCCACGCACCGATTTATGCGAAGAGAACGGCACCATGATGGCTTCAGTCTCGTCGAGACGCTGGTGGTCGTGTCCACGACGACCCTGCTCGTCGGTCTCCTGCTGCCTTCGCTCCAGGCCGTTCGGCAGCAGGCGCAGAGGACGCTGTGTCTGAGCAACCTGCGTCAGATGGCGATCGCGGCCCAGGGCTATACCAGCGTCTACGATGGGCATTATCCACTGGCATACTACAATCGCCGGGAGGGCATGGTCCCCTATTTCTATGCGTGGGACTTCACGACCTGGAAGGACTGGTCCGACGCGACGAACCCCAATCGCGTCCAGGCGGGCCTGCTGTGGATGGGCCGGGCCGTCGAGAAAGTCCATCAGTGTCCGGGTTTCAGCGGTGCCGGCAATTCGCTGGCCGATCCTTATACCGGCTACAATTACAACACCAGTTATATCGGACTGAACGACCTCCTGTCGCCGGCCGATTCCGCGCGGACCACCGACGTGCGGCGTCCCACCGAAACCGCCCTGTTCGGCGACGGCCAATGCACCGACGGCGGCGCCAACAAGTACATGCGTGCCCCGTTCTCGCACCCAGGGGACACCCTGCTGCCGGACTCGGCGCGACACGCCGGCGCGCAGGGCTACCGCCATCTGGGGCGGACCAACGTCGCCTTCTGCGACGGGCACGCCCGCTCCTGGCAGGAAATCCACACCCAAACCGATCCGGTCGCCAAAGAGGTCCTCGACAATCATAACGCGACAAACGACATCCAGATCGGCTTCCTCTCGGCCGCCAACGACCTCTACGATTTGAAATAACGGCCCATCCGGCCTATAATGGTCGGCATGCGGTGCCCAGCAATCCATCTTGCTCTCGGTCAGGCCAAACAACTGTCACGGCTGGCCTGGCAGGGGCTCCATCAGGTGCTCTGGCCACCGGTGTGTCTGTGTTGTGGCGGGCAGGCGGGACCCGACAATAGCGGCCTGTGCTCAGGCTGTTGGGATCAACTGCTGACGAGCACGTCCGGCGAGTACTGCCTTCGGTGCGGACGGGACGCCAGCCGGTATGGGCTCGTGGACGGGGCCTGTCCGGCCTGCCAGGCGCTGGAGATTCACTTCGATGGAATCGCCCGTGCCGGGATCTACACTGAGACGCTACGCCAGATGATCCTGATGTTCAAGCACGACCGGACCGAACTTGAGGCCCTGCTCGGTTCGGTGGCCGATGCGGCCTTCCAGGGAAGTCCCTTCTACGAGCAGATCGAGCTGCTCGTCCCGGTCCCCCTGCACTGGACCCGTCGCCTGGCCCGAGGCTACAACCAGTCACGTCGGATCACCGGACGGCTCAGGCATCCGACCGCCCGAATCTGCCCGGACCTCATCCGCGTCCGCCGCACCAAGGCCCAGCCCGCCGCAGCCACTGCCGCCGCAAGGCAGCGCAACGTCGAGGGCGCCTTCGCGGTCCGGCCCGACCACCGGTACGCCGGTAAGACCGTCTGCCTCGTCGACGACATCAAGACCACCGGCGCGACCCTCAACGAGTGCGCCAAGACGCTCAAACTGGCCGGCGCCGCGCGGGTCTATGCCCTGGTCCTGGCCGTCGCCGGACAGGACTTGGGTTGATGGAGCACATAAGAAAGGAGTGACATGCTGACGACCGCCCTGCTGACCACCGTGACAATGCTGCTTGTCGCACCGCCCGGCTACGCTGACCGGCTCGACACGGATTGGCTCGTGACGCCGGTTCGCAAGGCAGTGACCGTCGAGAAGAGCAACGACGGCCGTGAGATCATCATGGACAACGGCCTGATCCGCCGCACGTTTCGCCTGCAGCCGAACGCCGCCACCGTCGCCCTCGACAATCTCATGACGGGCGAGTCGATGCTGCGCGGCGTCAAGCCGGAGGCCAGCCTGACAATCGACGGCATGTCCTTCGATATCGGCGGACTCAGAGGCCAGCCCAACTACGCCTACCTGCTCGACGAGTGGAAAGACGCTCTGACGTTCGATCCGAACGCATGGCAATTCATCGATTACCAGATCGACCAGACCCGAGCGCGGTTCGCCTGGAAGCGGGTGCGCCACTGCACCGATCTGCCCTGGCCACCACGCGGTGTGTCGCTGACCATGGCGTACGGGCTCTCCGATCAGGCCAAGAAGACTCTGGGTCCCAGCCGCGCTTACCTCGACAGCGTGGCCGTCCAGATCCACTACGAGATGTACGAAGGGATCCCCCTGATGTGCAAGTGGCTGACGATCCACAACGGCTCGGATCGGCTCATTCGCCTCAACCGCTTCACCAGCGAGATCCTGGCGATGGTCGAGTACGAGTCGGAGGTGGACCGCTACGAGCGGTGGCGCGTGCCGAACCTTCACGTCGAGAGCGACTACGCCTTCGCCGGCATGAGCGCCTCGGTGGCCAATCACACCACGCACTGGGTGCGCGACCCGGAGTACCTGACGCAGGTGAACTACCTGCGAGAGAACCCGTGTCTGTTGGAGTCGCGCCCGCCGGTCGGGCCGGAGATCGACATTCCGTCGGGCGAGACGTTCGAGTCGTTCCGGACATTCGAACTCGCCTTCGACAGCACCGAGCGCGAGCGCAACGGCCTGGCGGTCCGCCGCATGTATCGCACCATCGCGCCGTGGATCACCGAGAACCCGATCATGATGCACGTGCGCCAGGCCGACCCGAATTCCGTGCGGCTGGCAGTCGATCAGTGTGCCGACGTCGGCTTCGAGATGGTCATCATGACGTTCGGCAGCGGGTTCAACCTCGAAAACGAGGACCCCGCGTATCTGGCCCAGTTGAAGGAGCTGGCCGACTACGCTCATAGCAAGGGCATCGAGATCGGAGGCTATTCGCTGTTGTCGAGTCGGCGGATCAGCGACGAAGACGACGTTATCGACGTCGCGACGGGCAAGCCCGGCGGCGCTCTGTTCGGCAACGCCCCCTGCCTCGGCAGCCGGTGGGGACAGGACTACTTCCGCAAGCTGTATGCCTTCTACGAAAAGACCGGCTTCGACCTGCTCGAACACGACGGCTCCTATCCGGGTGACACCTGCGCCTCGCGGAGCCATCCGGGCCATCGCGGCCACGAGGACTCGCAGTGGACCCAGTGGAAGACGATCACGGATTTCTACAAGTGGTGCCGCAGCCGCGGCGTGTACCTCAACGTCCCCGACTTCTATTACCTGACCGGCTCAACGAAGTGTGGCATGGGCTATCGCGAAACGAACTGGTCGCTGCCGCGTGCCCAGCAGATCCTCCACGGCCGACAGAACATCTACGACGGCACCTGGACGAAAACGCCGAGCATGGGCTGGATGTTCGTGCCCCTGACGGAATACCACGGGGGCGGTCCGGCGGCCACCATCGAGCCGCTGCGCGATCACCTCGACGCCTACGAGACGCACCTGGCCAACAACTTCGGGGCGGGCGTACAGGCCTGCTATCGCGGCCCGCGCCTGTACGATGGCGACCAGACCAAGGCCGTGGTCAAGACGTGGGTGGATTTCTTCAAGCGATACCGTGACATTCTCGAATCGGACGTCATCCACCTGCGACGGGCTGATGGGCGGGACATCGACGGCCTCCTCCACGTGAACCCGCAGCTGAAGATCAAAGGCCTGGCGATGATCTACAACCCTCTCGACCGCCCCGTGGAACGAAATCTGACGCTACCGCTGTACTACACGGGCCTGACCGACACCGCCCGCATCCGCAAAAAGGAAGGCGACTGGCAACCTTACAAGCTCGACCGCCGCTACAACGTCACGGTCCCTCTTCGCGTCGAGCCGGCCGGCGTCACCTGGCTGGTCATAGAGTAGTTGTATCCGCTTTATCGTTAAACTGGGTCCGTCACAATCGCTGGTACTTGACGATGGCGCGATAGACGCCGTCGATGCGTTTGCCCTCGACCACGGTCGGCGAATACTTCTCGTTGCGGGGCTGGAGGCGGATTTGATTCCCGGCCTCGAAAAAGACGCGCTTGAACGTCGTCTCATGGGGCAACGTGAAGCGGACGAAGCAGTCGTCGCCGTTGCGGACTTCGCAGGCCGGCGAGAAGATCACGATGTCGCCCTCGACGAACTTGGGCTCCATCGAGTCGCCCACCACGCGCACGGCGAACGCGTTCGGATCGTGCAGGTCGGGGCAACGGACGTAATCATCGGCGACGCCGACGGGATAATCGAGATCGTTGAACTCGACGGGATAGCCCGCCGCGACCTTGTTGATCACCGGAACGAGCCGGCCCGCCGCCAGGGCCCGCTTGCCCTCGTCGGCGCTGAGATTGCTCTTGGCCAGCATCGACTTGAGCGATCGGACGCTGCTCTTCTTGTCGATCGCCTTTTTGAGCAACTGCCGGAGCTTCTGATTCTCGGCCTCGCGCGATTCGTACTCCTGCCGCACGTCCGACGGCATGCGTTCCAGGTGGGCGATGTGCAGCAGGAGCCCTGAGTCGAACTTCAGGACACGTTCGAGCTTGGTCAGCAGCTCATCGCTCGGCGGATTCTTGACCTTGCCCGTCTCGATCGTGGACAGGTACGGCTTGGAAAACCCCACGCGGTTGCTGACTTCATCGAGAGTCAGATTCAACTGCTCACGCTTCTGTCTGATAATCTGACCGAGAGACATAGCCATCCTCAAATGCGGCCCGAAGGCCTATTCCACTTCCACCAGCTCGTAGTCCGCGCAGCCCAGTCCGATCCGAACCGCGTGCTCGATCTGGGTGTGCCAGTCCAGCTTGGCATTGCCGATCAGCTTGGGCACGCCCCGCCCGCCCCGGCTCTCCACCAGATCGATGGCCGCCTTATCCACCGCCACCGGATCGGTCGATGCCAGGATGCCGATATCCTCCACCATTTTAGGCATATTCGCCCGGGCGAAGCAATCACAATCTTTAGTTACGGACATCACAAAATTGAAGAACACCGCCCTTCCCTCCTTGCCCCGGAGCGCGCCGAGAGCGTGCTCCGCCACGCTCTTCTGCAGGATTTCGTTCTCCTGCTGCCAGTCGTACGCCACGGCGTCGAACCGACAGACCGCGACACACTCGGCGCAGCCAATGCACTTGTCCTGGTCGATGTGGGCCTGGACGTCGTCGAGGGTGATGGCGTCGGCCGGACAATGACGGCGGCACTCGCCGCAGCGGGTGCACTTGCCCTTCTTCACGTGGGGCTTGAGGGCCGCGTGCTGGCGCATCTTGCCCTTGCGGCTGGAGCAGCCCATGCCCAGCGTCTTGATCGTCGCGCCCACACACGTGGCGCAGTGGCCGGTGAAGTGCGCCACCGACAGGATCGACTGGCACCTCACGATGTCGGCGGCGATCATCACCTCCTTGTCCAGTTCGCCCTCGATGGGCACCGCCGCCTCGGCAGTCCCGAACAGCCCGTCCGGAGGAATGAACGGGATGCCCAGCCCCTCGACGCTGAAACCGCGCTGCGTCGCCAGGACTGTGTGGTCGATGGCATTGTGCCGCCGGCCGGTGTAGAGCGTGCTGGTGTCGGTGATGAAAGGCTTGGTCTTCAGGGCGACCAACTCCTCGACGAGGCCCTTCAGGCACGGGGCCTTGATGTAGGTGTTGTTGGTCTCTTCGCCGACATGGACCTTCACGGCGGTGAAGTCGTTCTTCTTAAAGCACTTGCGGAAGCCGCCCGCTCGGAACAGGGTCCTGGCCTTCTCCGAGACAGCCCGTTCGCCTTCGCCGATCGAGGCCTTGATGAAATAGACTTTCGAACTCAATTTCCGTCCTTCCAAGTACAGGGCGTTTGCCCATCCATGCCCCAGCCCATCACCGCTACATCAAGCGGCTCCCTGCTCCGGCGAGCGAGGACGCTCGCCCTACCGGCCCTGCCGCCGACGAAATTGGCTTTGTTTCGCGAATCCCCTGTTCGAGCCAGATGTCATATAACCAATTATATAGAAAGTACTTGTGCTCATACGGCCGGCATCAAATTGGCTTTGTTTTGCATACTGGCATCCCGAGCCGCCGCCGGTCCGCCCTGCCGCCGGAAGAGCTCTTGCCGACCGCCAACCACCCAAGTTCACATCCCGCGTCCATCGCCAGCCGTCCAAGATTGACTATCGACCATCAACCATTCCCAATTCAGTTGCCTAATTATCATACGCCGATCCCCGTTCCCCGTCAACCCGCTTCCGAGAATTCTCCGTTTTTTTTCGTCCGGCGGATGCTATAATCCTGGTGGCGGCCAAAGGAGATGCGGAACGTGGAAGCGCGTAGCCGGCAACCAACGCCAGGCCTTTCCAACTCCCCTTGAAGATGGCGTACAACAAGCAAGGTGCAGGCAATCGCGGAGTGCTCCAGACGATGAGGCTTCTCTCTGAGCGTGGGACAGACGAGGAATACGTCGAGGCCGTGCGAACGTGGCTGGCGAACCCCGAAGGATCCTGGACGCGACACATCGGCGCGTTTCTGCTGCTCGTCGCCATGGGCATCGCGCTGCCTTTGCTCATCGCCAAGGGGTACGAACGCATGATTGGCCCTGAAGCCAATCCGTGGCTGATGATTTCCTTCTCCTTCGCTTTGCGGGCGGGCTCCCCGTTGGCCCTTGCCGCATTCTCTCTGCGCTGGGCGGTGCGTGTTTTTCGTGGCCCCAGACTGGAACGCCTTATGATCCGGTATCACGATGAACTGGGGAGCAAGGGCGATGGCACTCATGTCCGCGATGAGACCGCAGCAGATGCCTGGATCGGCTCGGCAGGAAATTCCCTCCTGTCAAGGCTGGTTCGCTACACGTCTCGCAAAGACTACGCATTGAAGGCCCAGACGGATCGGGATTGTGTCGCCCTGGCTCGCGCATCTGTGAAACGCCAGAAGAAGCTGTCCTTCTTTTTTCTTGGTGTCTGTGCGAATTTCGCGGCAAGGCCCGTTTTCCACCACGGAGCGCCCTGTGTGGCAGCGGCAAACGGAGCAAG
>JAAYBV010000036.1 GCA_012744475.1 Phycisphaerae bacterium | reverse complement strand
TCGTAGGCGTCGATCCCCATCGCCTCGCGCATGACGTCGGCCCACCACGTGAAGCGGTCGATGTAGCTCGACCAGTACGACGAGCCTTCGTGCCAGCCGCCGTCGTCGTCGCTCCAGACGGGATAGACGTTGAAGAACACGTTCGTCGCGAACCACACCCAGTCGTCGGCGGCGTCGATCTCGCCAAGGAAGGCGATGCCCACTTCGCCGAGGAAGTGCCAGGCCCGGTTGGAGTGGCTGGCGTAGGGCTGCCAGAGGTGTCGCGGGCACAGATGCTGATACATCTCGTCGCCGCGGACCTTCATCACCTTGCGGCAGGCTTCCTTCTCGTCGTCGCTCAGCAGATCGTTGACGAAGCTGTAGGTCCGCGAGAAGTAGTAGTTGTACGGCATGCCCGCCTCATCGTTGTAGCGGTAGCCGGTGCTGCCCTTGGGGTCCCAGTTGGCGCATTCGAGCAGGATGCGTTTGGCCTCCCGGCCGTATTTCTCCTGCCCGCCCAGCAGGCGGGTGAAGGCCAGCGTCGCGGCGCTGTTGAGGGCCTTGATCGTATAGGTCCGATTGCCCCACCACATCAGGCGCCATTCCTCGCTCTTACGCTCCATCTCCGGCGGATACGTTGGCGGCTCGGCGGTGGGCGGCGGGTCTGCCAGGATCTGCTCGCACTGCTTGACGAGGCCTTCGTACTGCGCCTTCATTTCGCCTTGGGCCAGAGCACGGAGCTTAGGCAGATTCTCCGGCCGCAGGAACAGTCGCGGATGGGTCCTGGGAATGCGAGCCAGCAGCTCCTCCCGCGCCGGCAACGGCATCTTCGCCGCATCGGGGGCAATCGTGAACGTTCGCGACTGACTCCAGTTCGTGCAGTTGCCTTCCTTGTCGATGCCTCTGTATCGCCACGTGTACTGTCCCGGCCCGAAGATCCTCGGAGGACAATGCACGTTGAACTCGACGTCGCTGGCGCGGTACGCGATGTCCGCAGAGGCTCCCTCGCGAACGCACTCGATCTCCCATTTCAGGCCGCCGGCCGGACGCCAGCTGAAGGCCGGCGGATCGGTCGCCGAGACACTCGCGTCTGCAGGGCGATAGCCCCATTCGCCCGGCTGGGCAGGTCTCTCGTCGAGCTTCAGCGTCTCGGCGCAGGCGACGGCGCACAGCAGAGCTACGTACAGCGGAATCCAGCGGGCCGGCCGGATAGCGATGTCACTTCTTCTTGTCAAGCTCATGGCGCAGCATGGCCTCATAGAGGGTCAGTTGGATGTCGAGGATTTGCTCGTGTGTCACTTCGCACGAGCCTATCAGGCCGTGCGGGCACTCGAACGTGAAGGAGGTCGCTCCGCTGATGTGGTACAACACGCTGGTCAGATTGAAGGCGCTGGGCATCTCCTGATCCTCGGCACGCACCTGGGGCGGGCTGTCGTGCGGCAGACTGTGCTGGTCCAGCATGGCGTAGTAGCGCTCCGCCAGAACGCGAACGTCCTGTTGGATCGCGTGCGGGAGGTAGGCCGGCCGCAGCAGGGCCGGGGGCGGCTCGTGGCTGTGCAGCGAGACCGCCAGATCGGGCCCTTCCTCGCGGGCGATCTTCAGGATCGCGGGCGCCTCCGGCCCCATCGGCGCGAAGAACTCATCGTGCATCGGATTGATGCCGGCGTCGTTGAAGTAGCAGCCCACAAAACCGACGTTGTCGCCCACGAGCGGGTGCTGCCTCTTGACCTGAGGCCAGCCGCACAGCCGATCGTCGCTCCAGGTGCCCTGGCCCCAGAACCGCAGGTCGTTCTGCTCCATCCCCTGAAGCGAGCGGGGCTCGAACCGCGCTGTCCCATCGGGGTTGCCCGCCGGAACGATCAACAGACGGCACTGCGAGCCGAGCGCTTGCAGGTGACTCTGATCCCGGCCTCGCAGGTCTCTGCCGGACTCCATGATTTCGATGAGGTTCACCAGACCGGTCAAGGCCTCGACCTCGTGGCCATGCACGGGACCGACGAAGAAGACCACGGGCTTCTTCCTCGCGTTCTTGTCCATATAGGCGCTGGGCAGACGGCCTCCGATGGCGGAGTTGAAGTTGGCCTTCTGCTGGAGCGGCTCTTTGTCGCCGTACGTGACGAGGTGGATCGGTCTGCCGCCCGGCGAGATCGCGATGACGCGGGCGGTCCCGCGCGTCAGCCGCTCGAACCGGTCCGCCAGCCCCTTGACGTCGCCGACCCAGAACTCGGGCAGTTGCCGCTGAGGGATTCGCGCTTTGGCCTGGGCGTAGGTCATGCGATCCGCTCTGTCGGCGGCGTGCGTGGAGCCACCGAGCGTCTGGCTGATGAGAACAACAAGGACCACGATGCCGAACAGTGGTGACGTGTTCTGATTCATGCGTACCTCCGAGATGTTGAGAGGGCAGGGCGCGGCTCAGACAAGCAGCTTCTTGACCCACCAGCTCAGGTAATCCTCATCGGAAATATCGGGAGACAGTTCCCGGCTCTTCATCTGCCGCTCGTACGATGCGGCCATGTCCTTCTGCCAGTAGGCGACCACGCTCTCAGTTTCGGGTGTCTGGCCCTGATCCTTGGTGGCCCTGATCCACTCGTTGAGTTTGGCGCGGTGCTCCCTGAGCGCCTTGGCGTGCGCGCGGTCGTCGACGAGGTTGTGCGTCTCAAACGGATCGTTTTCGAGGTCATAGAACTCCTCTGTCGGGCGTGTCGGCGCCATGAACCGCGCCTGCTCCGGCGTCAACCGCCCTTGTTTGTGCAGCACGTGCAGCAGCGTCAGGACGGGATATTGCAGCTTCTTGTACGCGTTGAACTGTGTGTACGGCCGTTCGGGACAGAAGTTGCGGATGTACTTGTACCGCTTCGAGCGAATGCAGCGGATGCGGTCGACGGTGCCGTCGCATCGGTCGCGGGCGGCGAAGACGTACTTGCGGGCCTTCTTGCCGCGGACGAGGAACGGATAGCCCTGAAGGTGCTTGGGTACTGCGATCCCCGCCAGCGACAGGAAGGTCGGCGCGAAATCGATGCTGCTGATGAGGTCATCGACGACGGTGCCTGGCTCGATGTGGCCGGGCCAGCGGATGATCGCCGGGATGCGAATGCCCTCGTCATAGAGCCATTGTTTTCCCCACACGTGCGGGCGGCCATGGTCGCCGAAGTACATGACAATGGTGTTGTCCGCCAGGCCCTCCTTTTCGAGCCAGGCCAGCGTCACGCCGACCTCGGTGTCGAGGTTCTGGATGGATTCGAGATAGTCGGCCCAATCGCGCCGGGCGACCGGATGATCCGGATAGCAGGGCGGCAGCTTCACTGCTTTCGGGTCGATCGGGTTCTTGGGGTCGCGTTTGAAGTCCCGATGGGTCAGGCTGAGGTTGACCTGGGCGAAGAACGGCTGGTTGGGTTTGCGCTGCGCCCAGTCGGTGCCGTCGAAAGGCTCGCCCTTCGGGGTGAAGTTCCAGTCGGTCTTGCCGGCCTTCTTGTAGTTCAGGCCGGAGGCGTTGCTGGTGAAGTAGCCCGCCTGGCGGAAGTATTCGGTGATCACGTTCACCGGCGCCGGCAGCGTGTAGCCGTCGTCGCGATGGCTGCGATGGTTGTGCGCGCCGATGCTGGTCTGGTATATGCCCGTCATGAAGGCGGAGCGCGATGCCGAGCAGACCGGGCCGGTGACGAACGCGTTGGTGAAGCGGGCGCCTTGGCTGGCCAACCTGTCGAGGTTTGGCGTCTTGACGAGCGGATGGCCGTAGCAGGCGAAATCGGGCGAGGTGTCTTCCGAGATCAGCCACAGGATGTTCGGCCGCTGCGCGCGCGGCGCCGTGGCGGTCTTGGGTGCATTGGTGGTACAGCCCGGTAGAACCGTTGCGGCGGCGCTGCAGCCGACGGCCATCAAGAACTCGCGTCGTTTCATCTTCGAGTCTCCCTTCTCTTGCATGGAACGAGTGTATATCGACGTCGGACTCGCCTCAGGCGGGTCCGGCGAGCGTGCCGGTCAGTTCGGCGGGCGAGGCGATCCTCTTTCGCACGCAGTAGTCATGCAGGCCCCCGACGATCTGCGTTGCACAGTCAGGCTCGATGAAGCTGGCGGTCCCGACCGCGACGGCCGTTGCGCCGGCGATCAGGAACTCGATCGCGTCGGAGGCGGTGCGAATGCCCCCCAGGCCCAGGATGGGGATTCCCGCCTCGCGGGCCACCTCCCGGTAGACCTTGTTGACGAGGTAGACCGCGATCGGCCTGACGGCCGGACCCGACAGACCTCCTGTCCGGTTCGCCAGCACCGGCCGGCGTGTCTCGATGTCGATGACCATCGCGGTGAAGGTGTTGATCAGGCTCAGCGCATCGGCGCCGCCGGCGATGGCGGCGCGGGCCGTGACGCTGATATCCGTCACCGTCGGCGTGAGCTTGACGATTAGCACCTTCGATCTGCACGCCTTCTTGACCGCCCGCGTGATCTCCTCGACTTGGGCGGGATCGATCCCAAAGCTGATGCCGCCTTTCTTGACGTTCGGGCAACTGATGTTCAACTCGAAGCCGGCCAGGGCCTTCTCGCCCGCCAGCCGCTCGACGACCGCGACGTACTCCTCGATCGTCGTTCCGGCCACATTCACGAAGACCGCCGGCTCCATCTTCGCGATCAGGGGCAGTTTCTCCGCGATGAAGCGTTCCAGGCCCACGTTGGCCAGGCCGATGGCGTTCAGCATGCCCGCGTCGGTCTCGACGATTCGCGGCGTGGGGTTGCCCCTGCGCGGCTTGAGCGTGATGCTCTTGGTGATGAAGCCGCCGAGGGCATTGACGTCCATGAAGTCAGCCAGTTCGTCGGCGTACCCGCACGTGCCCGATGCGGTGAACACCGGATTGGCCAGCTTCCGCCCCGCAAACTCCACCGACATGTCGATTCGCTCATTCATTTCGGTTCGTGATCTATCTATTCGGGCACAAGAGCGTCACGCGGTTTCTGCGCCGAAGACCACTTCTCTGGCGTCGAAGACCGGCCCGTCCTGGCAGCAGAGCTTGTAGACGGTCTCAGTCGAATCCTCGACGCGGCACTCGATCGCGCAGCTCTGGCACAGTCCGATCCCACAGGCCATGCGGCGTTCCATGCTGACCTGGCAATCGATGTCCCTTTCGGCCGCGATTTGCGCCACCGCCTCCAGCATCCGCTCGGGGCCGCAGGCGTAGACGATCAAACTCTCCCTGTCTCGATCCACATTCTCCTGCAGCCACCGCGCCAGACACTCGGTGACGGGTCCCCGATGGCCGGCCGAACCGTCGTCGGTGGCCACCATCGAGTGAACGCCCAACGTCGCGAAAGTCGGAACCGACAGACTCAGACCTCCATCGAAGGCGGCAGGACGTTCTTCCAGAGGCAGGGAGGCCACCGTCCGAGCGCCGATGAAGGCGATCGCCTCGACGTCCTTGTGCTCGGTACTCAGCAACCTGGCCAGACAGCGGATCGGCGGAAGGCCCATGCCTCCGACGACCAGCAGGGCGGTCCGCTTGCCTGCCGGGACGGTGAAGCCATTGCCCAGCGGTCCGATGAGGCTGGCGACGTCGCCGGCGCGAAGGGTGGTCATGCGCAGGCTGGCGGGACCGACGACGCAGTAGAGCAGGTCGGCGAGCGTCGCATCGCCCTGGACTGCGACGTCGGAGAAGCTGAACGGGCGGCGCAGCAGGACGCTGCGTCGCGCGCCGTCCCGCAGGGCGTTCGGGATGCTTTCGGTCGCGGGGATTGCCAGGTCCGACGTGTCGAACTCGATGAACTGGCCCGGCCTGAACCTCGCGAACGCGCCGGCCGCCTCGCCCGAGAAGCGAAGCCGCATCTTCCAGAAACATTCGCCCGCCCGGACATTGGACAGGACCGTCGCGGCGTGACATCCCTTCTTCCGTGATTCGTGTTTCTGCGTCATGCGGGATTGCTTCCTGATGCGTCAGAGCTCGCCTTCGAAGACTTTGACGCCGTCGACGACCTTGCACGTGTGCACCGCGAACTTGTCGGCGAAGTCGGGCCGGCTGCGTGGATAGGCCGTCTGGACCGCGTCGCGCACGGCCTCGACGCTCTCGGCCCGCACCAGCGCGCCGGAGGCGCCCTTGTCGCCGCCGCCCAGCATTCGCTCGCCCAGCACCCCCGGCACGGTACGGACGATGTCGCACATCGTCTCCAGCTCCGGCCCCGAGATCCGGTAGTCGTCGCGCAGGCCGATGCCGTCGTGGCGGAAGATCGCGCCGACGGTCTCGATGTCGCCCGCCTTCCACGCGTCCATCATCCTGTAGAATCGCTGCTGAGCGCCATAGATGTACGTCAGTCGTGCGCAGAGGTCGGGGAATTTCGGACCGAACTGCGTTATGATCTTGCGATAGACCGCTTCGTCCTTGATGTCGGCCAGGCAGGAGATCTGGAATCCGGCCTTTTGCAGGATGGCGACCAGCTCTTCGCACTCGCGCCGTCGCACGGCGTAGGTCGATTTTTCCAGGCCGGGGCGGTCGGTGCCTGTGTCGAGCACCATGATCCGGAAATCCGTGGCGCCGGCGCCCATCGGCACGTACTCGATCGAGCGGTCGGACGGATTGTAGTATGTGCCCATGCCTTCCCGGGCGAACAGGACCATCGTCTGGTCGAGTTTCCCGCAGGGCGAGCCGATGTAGTCGTTCTCGACCGCCTGAGCCAGATCGACGATCTGAATGTCCTTCTTGACCTTGATCTGGTTCGCATCGAACAGCGAGAGAATCAGATTGATGCACAACGACGCCGAGCGGCTCATGCCGCCGCCCGGGATGTTACCGTAAAGAACCGCGTCGATCCCCTGGGTGAGCTGGAACCCCTCACGCCGCAGGATGTAGTCGATGCCGTAGGGAAATCGGCCCCACGTCTGGGCGATGGCCGCTGATTTGGGCTGCGGGACATGGCCGATGGCGTATTCGATCACGCCGTCGTCGGGAAAGTTGCCGCTGAAGAGCCGGACCTTGTTGGCGCCGTTGGGTTTGTAGGCCATCCAGATGAAGCGGTCGGTGCCCACGCCGAACAGCTCGGTGCCGTTGTAGTCGCCGTGCTCGACGCCCAGACAGAACCGGGACGAGGTCCGCCGGACCTTGCCGCCTGCGATGTTCAGCTTGTGCTCCTTCGCCCACCGTTGGATCTTCTCCAACGCCGCCCGGCCTTCCTGTGTCAGTCCCATCTCGCTTTGCGTTCTCCAAAAACGAAAGGTTATCAGCTCATGCGACGACTGCGTGCGAATATAGCCCAACGCCCGCCAAACATCAAGGCACTATCTGTATGGCTTGTTCGTGTGGCAGCGGCAAGCGGAGCTTGCCGATGGTCTGGGCTGCGTGTGAGGGACTCCATCGGCAAACTATGTGCGCGGTCTGCCACACGTGCGCGGGCGCAAAGAAGAGGGCCTGTGCCGAGTGGACACAGGCCCTGGGAGTACGGAACAACCGGCTCGAGGGAATTGGTAAACCCCCTCGGTCGGGTCTGGCGGTTTACTTGGGCGTCTCCAGGATGAAGTCGTCGAACGCCGCGTAGCCTGGATCGCTCGAATACGTCGCCTGGAACAAGCCCACTTGCAGCGCCACACCATCGAGGTCGTCCCGCGTCAGCGGGGAAACGGCCATGGCCGTCCACGCGAGGCCGTCGGGACTGGTCCGGAAATGGAACACGTTGCCGACCCGCTCGATCTGGAGATAGCGGTCGGATGCAAAGGCCTTGCCGTTGTGGCCGTTCTCCGTGCGGACGTCGTCGTCGGCGCTGCGGACGAAGTTGCCGCAACTCCAGATGGGGAAGTAGTCCAGCGAGACCCAGTCCTCGCCCGGTCCGGCCTCGTCGGGCAGGGCCCTGGCCATCATGCCGCAGGTGTTGTGGTACACCGGCGCTTCGGCGGTCCCGGCGTACTCGGCGACCTTCACCGTCGCGACGAAGTTGCCCTCGACCACTTTGTACAGGAACGGCCCGATGGGCGACCAGGGCTCGTGGAAGAAGGCCCCGGTCGACTGGATGTACAACTGGCCTTCGCGATCGATCGACGCGTTCAACGCATCGGCCGTTTCGTTGTCGCCCAAGCCCAGGAAGCCGTCCCAGAAGGTTCCTTCAGCGCCTTCGGTCAGGAAGTCTCGCGAGACGTCGAACGTTTCGATCTCGGTCGACATCGGCTCAGCGGCGAGCGGATGACCGACGCCGATGTCGTCGATGAAGACCATGCCCTGTCCGCCCGCAGCTTGGCCGTCCGGGTCGCCGACGCCGATGACCAGCGTTTCGATGCGGTTGAGGACCACGCCGCCGGCGCTGAGCTCGCTCAGCGGAATCAGCCATTGCTGCCAGGTGTCGAGCAGGCTGGCCGCCGGGTCGGGGTGGACGGCCACAGCGGTGTGTCCGCTGCCGTCGCGGACGGCGACGTACAGACTGTCCGGCGTGTTGCTGGGCTGCGCGACGCCGATCTCGGCGCTCTGCCACTGCCCGCTCACCGAGCCGGTGGTCGCCACGTTCGAGAACTGCGCCGTCGCAGCGGCCGCCGCATTGTGGCTGGTCACCGCCAGGCCGACGTAGACGTTGCCGATCATCGAGATCGTGGCCGACGAAGCCGCCGCGTCGGCGGTGATGTTGACCCAGGTGGTGCCGTCTTCCGAACGCTGCGCGGTGAACGTGTTGCCGGCGCGCGTCAGTTTCACCCAGTAGGGCGCTTCGAGGGCGGCCTGCGTGACCGACGTGCTGTCGCCGCCCGGCGAGATGCGCTGCTGGAACGACACGCCGCTGGCAGCGGTCACCATGACCATCGCGTACTTCGAGGTGTCATCGAGGCTCTCGCGGATCATCACGCCCGCCTTCGCCCAGACGTCGGTGTTCTCGATGCTGTCGACGCGGGCGATGACCGAACCGTCTCCGGCGAGCGGCTTGTAGACGAACCGGAACTCATCCTGCGTGTTCCAGATGTCGGTGCCGACGCCGCTCATGGTGACGCTGCCGGCGCCGGTCTCGACAAAGCCCAGAGAGTGGCCGCGGAAGAACAGCCGCAGCGTGTCGGCGCCGTTCCGCGTCCAATCCTGCGGGCTGTCCCAGGTGCGCTCGGCCTCGGAGTGCCACGGCGCCGAGGTGTTGTCGTAGGCCAGAGGCATCGACTGGCGGCCTGCGTGGACGATCGTCTTCTCGGCAAACGGCGCGTTCAGATAGCCGACGGTCGAGCCGGTCTGATTGACCCAGCCGTCGAGCCATGTGTCGAAGATCGCCTCGCCGGCGTCGACGTTGTCCGTGTAGCTCTCGAAATCATCCACGACCAGGAACTCCCGCGTGGAGAAACTCCACAGGTCGCCGTCCCACCGACTCGGGCTGGCGGCGTCGTTGACCTCGTCGACCTTCCAGTAGTACGTCGTACCCAGGTTCAGTTCGCCGGGCTCGTAGCGGCTCTGGGTGACGGAGGCCGCAGGCGTCGTGCCGGTCATGACGGCGACCTTGTTCGTGTCGAAGTAGACCTCCTGCGTCGCCGCCTCGCGGCCGGCCCGCCAGCTCAGCGCCGTCTGGGGGCTGACGGCGGTCTTGTTGTTGGCCGGCTGCGGGTCCCGGGCTTTGACGGGCTTGTAGAGGAAGCGGACCTCGCTCAGACCATACTGGCCCATCACGCCGAAACCGCTATTGACCGTCAGCCGGACGAAGCGGGCGACCGCGCCACCGAGATCGATGGTGGTGTTATGCGTATAGGTGCTCTTGGCCGTCGCCTGTGTGAGCTGAACATCGCTCAGGGCGGTCCACTCCATTCCGTTGGCCGAATACTCGACCGTGACGTCCTTGAGGCCCAGTCCGAGCATCTTCTCGAACATCACGTTGTAGTTCCAGACCCACATCTCGTAGAGCTTGTAGCTCTTGTCAAACTCGAACTGGATCCAGACGGGCTCGTCGCCGGGGATGGCCAGCCACATGTCCGTCGCCTCCGTCGAATGCTGATCGTCGGCGTTCAGGCCCGAGCCGTTGACCGTGTTGGCCGGCCCGGTCGCCTCTTCGGAGGCCGCGTTGCTGGTCGCCACGACGCTCTCGATGGCGTAGACGTAGGGTTCGGCGGTGAAGCTCCAGACATCGCCGGCGTGCATGGTGACGCCGTCGGCTTCGATGGCGTCGACGCGCCAGTAGTACGTCTGTCCGTATTCCAGTGAATCGGCCGGAGCGTACGTCATGTCGCTTTGTCCCTGGGCGACCAGAACGCCCAGCGGATTGGCTCTGCTTGCGGTCGTGACATCATCCAGGGATGTCCCGAAGTAGACGTCGTATGCCGTCAGACCCTCGGGAGCCGTCCAACCCAGCGAGGCGTCTCGCGCCACGTCCGTGGCCTCATCGGCCGGGGTGGGACTATACGCCTTCATGCCCGGCACCACCAGCGGGCCGTCGATGGAAAAGTCATCGAACGCGACGTAGCCCGAATCGGCGGAGTATGTCGCCTGATACAGCCCAACCTGCAGCGGCACATCGGCCAGGTCGTCCCGCACGATCGGCGAAACGCCCATCTCCGTCCAATTCACGCCGTCGGCGCTGGTGCGGAAATGAAACGTGTTGCCGACTCGTTCGATCTGAAGATACGGGTCAAGGTTGAACTGCGCGCCGTTGTGTCCGTTCTCCGTCCGCACGTTGTCGTTGGCGGTGCGCACGAAGTTCCCGCAGCTCCAAATGGGGAAGTAGTCGAGAGCCACCCAGTCCTCGCCGGGACCGGCGTCGTCAGGCAGCGCCCGGGCCAGCAGCCCGCAGTTGTTGTGGTACAGCGGCTGTGCCGCAGTGCCCTGGTAGTCTGTCACCTTCACCGTGGCGACGAAGTCGCCCTCGATGACCTTGTAGAGGAACGGGCCCAGCGGCGTCCACGGCTCGTGCCAGTAGGCGTTCGCCGACTGCATGTAGAGCTGGCCCGCCCGGTCCATCGACGCATTGAGCGCCTCGACGGTCTCGCCGTCGGCGAGGCCGATGAATCCGTCCCACACCGTGCCGGTGACGCCGGCGGCGACGAAGTCATGGGCCTCCTCGAAGCTGTCCATAAACACGGCGCCCTGGGTTGCCATACAGCCCGCCATCGCCAGAACGACAATGCACACATGGAATGGTCTGGTGAACATGAACATCCTCCTTCAGACAGAACCCGCACGGCTATGTCTCGGTCACGCGCCGAGCCATGTCTCTGATCGGCACAAATTGCCTCTCACAGGAATACTGTATCGCGGAATCGGGCGCAATGCCTTCCGGAGATGCTTTGGCTCGGATTAGACCCCCCTTACGCTGTCGAGCCGGCCACCTCCGACGCAGACGCCGCTTGCTCCGATCTGTATTATAGGACTCTGTCCTCCTATGTTAGCAGAAAAACCGCGTAAAAACCACCATATTGCGTCTTTGTACCGCCACAATGCGGCTCAGAATGCCGTTTCCGCGATCTCCATCAGTCGCCGGCAGAGCCCGGATGCCCGAATCCGATGTCGTCGACGAAGACCAGCCCGGCGCCGCCGGCTCTGGGATTGTCGCGGTCGCCCAGGCCGATGTACATCGTTCTGACGTTGCTCAGATCGACGCCGGGCAGCTCGCTGAACGGGATCCGCCATTCGGTCCAGCCGGCGCTCAGCGCGATGTCAGGATGCGTCACGACCGCCACGTGTCCGCCGGCGTCTTCGACGGCCACGTAGAACGGCTCGGGATCGTTTCCCCCGACCACTGGCCCAGAGACGAACATTCGCAGCGTGTCGGCGCCGTGGATGTTCCAGGCCATCCCGCTCAGGTCCCGCTCGGCTTCGGAATAGAAGGGGGCGGACGAATTGTCGTAGGTCAGGGGCATCGACTGCGCGCCGCTGTGGACGATCGTTCGCTCGGCAAAGGGCGCGTCGAGGTAACCGACGGTCGAGCCGCTGTTGTTGACCCAGCCGTCGAGCCATGTGTCGAAGATGGTTTCGTGCGCGTCGATATTGTCGGTGTAACTCTCGAAATCGTCGATGGTCGCATATTCGAGCGTGGCAAAAGTCCACAGATCACCCTGCCATACTGCCGTCGGCTCGGCCTCGTTGACTTCGTCGACTCTCCAGTAGCAGGTCGTTCCGAACGCGAGCGTCTGCGGCGTCAGGCTCGGTGCCTGGCCGCCGCCCGCCGGCGTCAGCGCGCCGGGATCGGTTCCGAGATGAACTTCGTGCGTCGCCGCCTCTCGTCCGGGCCGCCAGCTCAGGGTCGCATCCGGAGGTACGCCGGCCGCTCCGTCTGCCGGCTGCGGGTCGCGAGCGAAGGTGGGAACGTACGTGAAGCGGACCTCGCTCAGGCCGTACTGAGGAAACGCGCCGCCCCAGTTGCTGTTGGCGGTCAGACGCACCGCCTGGACGGCGCGGCCTTCGAAGTCGATCGTGGTGTTGGAGGCGTACGCGGGAAGGCTGGTGGCCTGCGCGAACTCGAAATCCCCCAGGACCATCCAGTCGACCCCGTTCTCGGAATACTCCACCGTCGTGTTTTTGAAACCGTAGCCCAGGAATGCCTCGAACTGGATGTTGTAGTTCCAGACGAGCATCTGATGGAGCTTGTAGAGGCGGTTGAAGGTGAACTCGATGAAGGTGGGCTGGTCTGCGTTCTCGCCGCTGAGCCACATGTCCGCCGATTTGGCCGAGTGCTGATCGTTCTCATCCAGGCCGGAACCGTTGACCACGTTCTCAGGCCCGGCGCCTTCCATGAAGCTGGAGGCGGCAACCGTCACGTCTTCAATCGGATACGCGAAAGGCTCGACTTCGAAGCTCCAGACATCGCCTTTGAAGATGGTGTAGTCCGGCGGGCCGTTCACTTCGTCGATGCGCCAGTAGTACGTCCGGCCCAGCTCCAGCAGACCAGGATCATACGTCGCGGCGGTCTGTCCCTGGCTGACCAGCACGCCCATCGGGTTGGCCCGGCTGGCCGCGTTGACGTCCGCAAAGCTCGTGCCCAGGTACACGTCGTGCGTGACCGCCGAGGCCCCGGCCGTCCAGCTCAACACGCCGTCGCGCCGTACATCGACCGCGCCATCCTCCGGCGAGGGCGTCGAGGCGCTCACCAGGCCCAACGGGCCGTACACGACAAAGTCGTCAAAGTCCATCACGCCGCTGTAGGCGTGGAGGCCGACTCGCCCCGTGGTCCATTGGGCATGCTGGACGCGGAACATCTCCACGTCGTCCACGTAGCCGGCCAGCCCGGTCGAAGCCACTTCCAGCTTGATGTGGTACCACGTCCCCACCTCCAGCGCGTTGTTCGTCTGCGTCAGCATCGTGGCGGCGCCTTCGTTGTAGATGTACAGGCGCGACTCCGTGTTCGTCCAGCCGTTGATGATCCAGCGGTACATGTGCGTGTTCGGTCCGTTCCGGTCGTCCCACGTCACCGGCGCGGGGTCCTGGACGCGGAACAGCACGTTGACCGGGGCATCGCCCGGCGTCAGGGAACGGACCTTGAACTCGATGGTGTACTCGACCCACTCGTCCTTCCAGCGATCCGAGGCCACCATCGACGCCTGCCACGGACTGGCGGTGCTGAGCTGCTGGTACAGGCCGTCGGCGATCTGCCAGTCGCCGCTGATGACTTCCCATTTGGTCGCGGACTCGGCCGGGTCCGCGAAGTCGTCGGAGAAGTAGATCTGCGCGCCGACCCGCGACGCACACAGGGAAACCAGAACCAGGGGCAGAAGCACTCCGAATGCCGCGAATCTCTTGGAAACCATTTCTCGTCCTCCTTTTGCCATGTGGTTGAAGGTCAAGACCCGGTTGTGTTCGCTGTCGTTTGTAGTGAGGCCGTCACGCGTTACCCCATCATCGTATGCCCTTACGGGCACACTACGAACGGGTAGGCCGCCGGCACCGGCAGATACAGCCTCAAAAAAGGTGAATCCTCCACTCGTGACGTGTCTCCTTCGCATCCGACCGTCCTCGTCCCGCTCCGGCCGCACGCCGGAGCCGTGTCCGCCTGCGCGACTTCCAGGAGCCCTGACCCGTTTGGCCCCCCGGCTCCTTTTATCATTTATACCAGAGTTGCCCCTTCTGCACAATCCCGTTTGTAGGGACCTCAAGGCGGTCACAGTCGTGCGGAAGCGAAAAGGAAAGCGGCCCGTCAGGTGATTCTGAAGGGCCGCTGGTGTGTTCGACTCGACTGACGCGGCGGCAACCGCGAGCTTCCTGCCGATTACCAGAAGATGGCGTAGAGAGCCAGCGTCAGGATCACGACGCCCACCCCGGCGAGCTTGGCGCCGCGCGAGCTGGTCATGTCCATCTTCGGGTTCGTCGGCAGCACGACCGGTTCGGGCAGCGGCTTGATGACCGTCATCACCGCCAGCACCGCCAGAATGATGCCGAAGCAGATGGCCATGCGGTTCAGGAACGCGATCTGGGCGAGTTTGCCCGCCAATTCGGTCTGCCCGAACCCGGGAATCCGGTCGGCCCACTTCAGCGTCCCATACAGGATCGGGTTGAGCACCAGTCCCACGGTCCCTGCATGGCGCGGCGCGCGGTGTACGAGCAACCCGAACAGGAAAATCGCCAGGATGCCCGGCGAGATGAAACCCTGGAACTCCTGGATGAAGGTGAAGATGCCGCCGAACGCCGGACTGTCGAGCTTCGGCGCGATGAAGATCGCGATCAGCACGAAGACCACGATACAGACCCGCCCGCACGTGATCAGCGCCTTCTGCGAGGCGTCCTTCTTGACCTTGCGGAAGATGTCCATCGTGAAGATGGTCGAAGCGGCGTTGAGCATGGCCGCGATTGAGCTGACGACCGCGCCGAACAGGGCCGCCAGGACGAAGCCGAGGATACCGCGATGCTTGGAGACGAGATTGCGGATCAGCGTCGGGAAAGCGGCGTCGAAATCGTGACCGACGAGCTTCTGCGATATCTTGATGCCCTTGGACTTGGCGGTCGCGATGAATTCGGTGTTCTTGGCGACCAGATCATCCGCCGAGAGCGTCGCGGCCGCCACGGGCACCGCCTGGACCAGCGCCGCGTTGTGAGCGTACATTTCGACGGCGGTGGCGCCGTTGAGCTTCGCAAAGGCGACCGTGAACTCGAAGACGATCTGCTCTTTCTGCTCGAAGGCGGCCAGGGCGATGCTGTTCTTACGCCCGGCCTCCGCCTGGAGATCCTGGTGGAACAGGTTGAAGGCCAGGATGCCGGGAATGACCACGACGAACGGGATGAGCAGCTTGAGGAACGCGGCGAAGACGATGCCTCGCTGTCCCTGGGCCAGCGACTTGGAGCCGAGCGTGCGCTGCGTGATGTACTGGTTCAAACCCCAATAGAAGAAGTTGGGAATCCACAGGCCGACGACGAGCGCCGTCCACGGAATCGTCGAGTCGGTGATCTGGCGGACCATGTGGAGCTTGCCGGCCGGCAGCGGAGCGGCATTGATCGCGAAGAAGCGTCCCCAGGCGCCGGTGTTGGTGAGCTGGTCGGCGGTGACGTTCGGGTCGGCTGCGGTGGCCGCCAGCGCCGCCGGATCAGCTTGGCCGAGGGCACGCATCGCGAAGTACATCACGAAGGCGCCTCCCACGATCAGTGCCGAGCCCTGGATCAGGTCCGCCCACGCGCAGGCCTTCAATCCGCCGGCGAAGACGTAGATCGCCGCCGCCAGGCCGATGATCCAGCAGCCGACGACGATGTTGCCCAAGTCCAGCCCGAACAGGCTTTGGCCCTGGAAGTACACGCAGATCACCTTGGCGCCCGAGTAGATCACCGAGGCGGTCGGCACGCCGACGAGAATGATCATCGTACTGACCGCCATGATCGTCCTTGCGAAGGCGTTGTAGCGGTATTCGAGGAACTCGGGGATGGTGTAGATGCCGCTCTTGAGGAACGCCGGCAGGAACAGGAAGGCGACGACGACCAGCGTGATGGCGGCCATCCATTCGTAGCTGGCGATCGCCATGCCCAGCCAGTCGGCGGCCTGGCCGCTCATGCCTACGAACTGCTCGGTCGAGATGTTGGCGGCGATCAGCGAGAAGCCGATGAGCCACCAGGACAGGCCACGGCCGGCAAGGAAATAGTCTTCGCCGGTCTTCTCTTTGCGGCTCTTCAGCAGGCCGATGGTCACGACGGAGACCACAAAGGCGACGAATACGACAATGTCAAGCACGCTTACCGACGGCATAGAGTGTCCTTTCCTTGCGTGGCGGTCCCAACCTGGTTCGACACATGGCGTCGCATTATAGCCGGTCTCGGGGGCCCTGCAACAGATTCCTCTCTTCTCGAAGAGGTGTTTTTCGCGTGAGAATCGGCGGATCGCTGCGGTGTCTCGCGGGCGATGGCATATCAAAACAGAGCGACTGCCGCAAATGCCTTGGGCAGGGCTTCGAGGATGTCAGTCGCTATCAAGCTGATCTGGCCATACGTCTCGGCGGCGATGTCACCGGCGGCGCCGTGAACGTGGACGCCCAGCACCGTGGCCTCGAAGTTGTCGAGTCCCTGGCCCATCAACGCAGCGACCACGCCGGTCAGCACATCGCCCGAGCCGGCGGTGGCCATGCCGGGGTTGCCCGTGGAGTTGACGTAGAAACGCTGCCCGTCGGCCACGACGGTGCCGGCGCCTTTGAGGGCGACGACGCTGTCCGTGGCCTGGGCCATGCGCGCGGCCGCTTCCTGCCGGTCGGATGGAATCTCGTCTCGGAACAGACCCGACCACAGCCGTGCCATCTCTCCCGGATGCGGCGTCAGAACCAGTTGGGCCCTGCGTCTCCTCGGCCAGTCGGGCAGTCGGCTCAGGTTGTTCAGTCCGTCCCCGTCGATGAGCAGCCGCAGGCCCTCCTGCCGGATGAGCGTCTCGATCACCGAGCGCAGGCCGGCGCTGGCGCCCAGACCCGGACCGATGGCGGTTACGTCATTCTGCAGCGTCGCCTCAAGGATCGCGCCGATTGCCTTGCCGCTGATGCGTCCGGCGGCGTCTTCGGCCAGGGCAATGGTGGTGTAACAGGGCTCAATCGCGGCAACGACGGGCAGGGCGCTGCGCGCGGTGGCCACGCGAACCAGTCCCGCGCCGGACCGCAGCGCCGCCCGGCCGGCCAACGCCGCCGCGCCGCTCATCCCCACGCTGCCGGCGACGATGCAGACCTTGCCGAATGTCCCCTTGTGTCCGTCGACAGGCCGGGGTTTGAGCCTCGGCGCCTCTCGTACGATCTCCATAGTCTATGGGACCCCGTCGATCTTCCGGTTGATCAGCGTCGCGGTCACCGCCGCGGAGAACCCGTTGTCGATATTCACCGTCGTCACGCCGGAGGCGCAACTGTTGAGCATTGTCAGCAACGCCGACAGCCCGCCGAAGCTCGCGCCGTAACCGACGCTGGTCGGCACCGCGATCACCGGGCAGTTCACCAGGCCGCCTACGACGCTCGCCAGCGCCCCCTCCATGCCGGCGACCACGATCAGCACATTGGCTTCGTTCAGTTTGGGCAGATGTCCGAGCAGACGGTGCAGGCCTGCGACGCCCACGTCGCAGATCAGCTCCGTGCGCTGGCCCATGATCTCGGCGGTGACTTTGGCTTCCATCGCCACCGGCAGGTCGGCGGTTCCCGCCGTGAGGATCGGCAGGACGCTCTTCGACGCCGCCGGCGGCTTCTGCTCCAGCACGATCGCGCGGGCCAGCGCCTCGTAACGGGCAAGCGGGAACTTGCCCGTCGCGACCAGTGCCTCGAACGTTTCGTTGCTCGCGCGGGTCGCCAGGACGTTGTTGCCTCGGGCCGCCAGCGATTCGAAGATTGCGAGGACCTGCTCGGTCGTCTTGCCCGAACAGAAGATGACCTCGGGAAACCCCTGGCGGAGCTGCCGATGGTGATCGACGCAGGCGAAACCGAGGTCTTCGAACGGCAGGTGCCGCAGCCGCTCTATGGCGTCATCGACGCCGACCCGGCCGTCTTTGACCTGCCCCAACAGTTGTCTCAAGAGTTCCGGCTGAATGGCTTGATTCCTTTCAAGAAATTCGAAATCCGGATATCGAAATCCGAAACAAATCCAAGGCGCCAAATCCCAATGACCGAAACGCTGTGGCCTGCCGGATGACTCGTTTTGAATTTGGGATTTCTGTCATTCGTGCTTGTTTCGGATTTTGGATTTCGAATTTCGTGTTTCTTTTTCAGCCGGTCGAGTTGGGTTCCAGCGTCAGGTCCGCGAACAGGCCGGCCTTGTACTTGTGATACGCCAGCGAGGCTACCATGACCGCGTTGTCCGTGCAATAGGTTTTGGGAGCCACGAGCAGCCGCCGCGGGGGTTTGTGGCGAAGGCACATCCTCTCCATCGCTTCGCGCAGCGCGCCGTTGGCGGCAACGCCTCCGCCCAGCAGTACCGTCCTGGCGCCGATCCGGTCGGCGGCGCGTCGGGTCTTGCGGACCAGCACGTCGGCAACCGCCGCCTGAAACGAGGCCGCGATGTCGGCGATCTGCTGCTCGCTCATCCGGTCCACGCAATCGGCGCCCTTCATGTCCTTGCCCCGGCAGTGATACAGCACGGCGGTCTTGAGCCCGCTGAAGGAAAAGTCCAGCGAGTCGCGTCCGAGCATCGAGCGCGGAAAGCGAATCGCCTTGGGGTCGCCGTTACGCGCGGCCTTTTCGATGCTGGGCCCGCCGGGGTAGGGCAGCTTCAGGATGGTCGCGACCTTGTCGAACGCCTCGCCGGCCGCATCGTCGATCGTCGAGCCCAGCAGCGTCAGGTCCAGCGCCGACTCGCAGTCGTACAACGAGGTGTGCCCACCTGAGACGACCAGGGCCACCGCCGGCAGCTCGATTTGCTCCTCGTTGAGCATCGCCGACTGGAGGTGGGCGTGAAGGTGGTTGATCGCGACCAGCGGCCTGCCCCACATCATGCTCAGCGTCTTGGCGGCGGTGACTCCCACGACCAGGGCGATGGCCAATCCCGGCTGGTTGGCGATGGCAATCGCGTCGATCTCGTCCCTGCCGACGCCGGCCTGGTGCATCGCCTCCGTGAGCACCGGCAGCAGATTCTCGATGTGCGCCCGCGAGGCGATTTCGGGCACCACGCCCCCGTACTTCTGGTGCAGCGCCGTCTGCGAGGCGACCACGGACGAACGGACCTGCCGACCATCGGTGACGACCGCCGCCGCCGTCTCGTCGCAGCTCGTCTCGATCCCGAGAATCGTAATGTGACTTTCCTTCATCGCCATAGAGCGGCGATCTTAGCCCGACGGTGTCTCAGTGTCAATTGCCCGCGTGCATCTGTGCGCCGGGTGGCAGCGGCAAACGCAGTTTGCCGATGGTCTTCCTCTTTCTCGGCGCCTCCATCGGCGGGCCGTGCCTGCCGCTGCCACACCGCTTTCGTTGCCCGAAATGACCCTGCACCAGTGCAGATACTGTGAGACTCGATGATTGCCGTTTGGCCGGCGAGACTCTACAATAGCGGTCCACGTCGTCAACGGACGCACGGATTTGGACCCAAGGAGTGGGAATATGAGCAAAGTGGATCAGGCGGTGGAGTGCTTCTGCGGCGGGGCGGCCTGCTCGCAGGCGATTGCGGCGATCTACGGTCCGGACCTCGGACTGCCGCGCGAGCAGGCGATGAAGCTGGCATCGGGCTTTGCCGGCGGAATGCGCCTGGGCGAGACCTGCGGCGCCGTCACCGGGGCCTTCATGGTCCTCGGGCTCAGATTCGCCGGCCCCCACTGCGACCAGCGGGATGGTCGCGGCGACGTCTATGCGGCCCTCGGCCAGTTTGTCGCGAAGTTCCAGCAGCGCAACCGAAGCGTGGTCTGCAAGCAACTGCTCGGCTGCGACATCAGCACGCCCGAGGGGGCCCAGAAGGCCACCCGGGAGGGCCTGTTCCGCACCATCTGCCCCGATCTCGTCAAGGACGCCGCCGAAATCCTCGAAGAGATGCTGTCGCCGCCCGCTTCCGGCGGGGGCGGTCGCGCTTGACAAGGCTGCCCGGGCCGGTTACAAGGACAGCCGGAGCATGGCGGCTCGCATCGAACGAGGCCGTGAACCTTCGTTCCTCGCATAAGGGAATGCCTTGATGATAGCAACGCTTGGGGCCAAAGCCGTCCAGGATGTGGTCGACGCCGGTCGGTTTGGACGATTCGCCTGGCGGTCGGTGACCACCTCGCTTCGAAGCTGCTGTGCCCGGCAGACCTATCCGCTGATCTGGACCCAGATGAACATCATCGGCGTCCGGAGCGTGCCGGTGATCATGATTACCGGCGCCTTTGTGGGAATGACCCTGGCGGTTCAGGCCTATGACCAACTGGCGGGGATGGGGCTCGAAGAGCACCTGGGCGTGCTGATCAACATCTCGGTGGTCAAGGAACTCGGGCCGGTGCTGGCCGCGGTCATGCTGGCCGGACGCGTCGGCGGGGCCCTCACGGCCGAACTGGGAACGATGAACGTCACCGAGCAGATCGATGCGGTCAGGAGCATGGGAACCGACCCGATCCGATACCTGGTAGCGCCTCGACTGCTGGCGTGCCTGCTGCTGACCCCCATCCTGATCATGTATGCCGATGCCATGGGCGTGATCGGCGGGGCCTTGGTGAGCTTCCTGCAACTGGGGATCAACAGCCGGGCCTACTGGAACTTCAGCGCCTCCGGCGTCGAGCTGTGGGACGTGGCGATCGGCATCATCAAAGGCTTCTTCTTCGGCGGCGCCATGGCCACGATCAGTTGCTACAAGGGATTCAACTGCAAAGAAGGCGCGCACGGCGTGGGCCAGGCCTGTACCGACGCCTTCGTGGCCAGTTTCATCTCGATTCTGGCCCTGGATTTCGCCCTGGCGGTGGTGTTCAAGAGCATCTACCTGACGTTCTGGCCGATCAAGAGTCTGGTCTGACGCCGGGGTTTGCAGCGCCCGGATCACGGGCCGACGCGGGAGTGCTTGGCTTGGAACGACAGAACGATCACAACAGACCGGCCAACGGGGACGGAATGACCAACGCCATCATTGACGTCAAGAGTCTGACCAAGAAGTTCGGCAAGAAGCTGGTGCTCGACAACGTGTCCGTCTCCATCGAGAGGGGCAAGACCACGGTGATCATCGGCCCCAGCGGCTGCGGCAAGACGGTGCTGATGAAGCATTTCATCGTGCTGCAACGGCCCACCACCGGCGAGGTTTCTTTCGACGGCCAGCGGATTGACCACCTCAGTGAACGGGAACTGCACAGCGTCCGCACGCGCTTCGGATACCTGTTCCAGGAAGGGGCGCTGTTCGACAGCATGAGCGTGGCCGAGAACATCATGTTTCCGATCCGCCAGCACTTCAAGGACGTCAAGTGGAGCCAGATACAGGAGGTGGTCAAGGCCAAGCTGGCGATGGTGGGCCTGGACGGGTTTCAGAACTACTATCCGGCGAGCCTCTCCGGCGGGCAGCGCAAACGCGTCGCCCTGGCGCGGGCGATTGCCTTGAATCCCGAGGTGATTCTGTACGACGAGCCGACGACCGGGCTCGACCCGATCCGCTCCGACATCATCAACGAACTGATCCTCAAGCTCGAACGGGACCTGAGCGTGACCAGCATCGTGGTTACGCACGACATGAAGAGCGCCTATAAGGTCGCTGACCGCATCATCATGCTGCACAACGGGCGGATTATCGCCGACGGAAATGCCGACCATATCCGCGATCATCCCCATCCGACCGTCCAGCAGTTCATCAACGGGCAGGTCGGCGAAGACGATCTGGCGGTGCTGCGGATGAGCGGGGAAGTGGCCGCCTCCCAGTTCCTGCCGCGTGACTTCCAGCAATAGGCCAGGCGCGCCGCCTGCCGGAACCCCTGATGGACGTAGATCTCTGACACATGGCCAAAGACCCGATCCAAATCGCTGCCGACCTGACCGGCCGGATCGAAGGCGAGGCGTTTGCCGACATCCTTCATCGTGTCGCGTTCAGCACGGACGCCAGCAGTTATCGCATCGTTCCGCAGTGCGTGGTCGCCCCTCGCCGCTCGCGTGACATCGAGGCCGTTGTGGCGTACGCCGTTCGGGAGGGCTTGCCCGTCGCGCCGCGCGGCGCCGGCAGCGGCGTCGCCGGCGAGTGCCTGTGTTCGGGCATCGTGCTCGACATGACCCGGCACATGACGCGGATCCTTCACACCGCCGACGACGGCGCCACCGTGACGTGCGAACCGGGCGTCGTTCTCGACGACCTCAACAAGCACCTCGCGCGGTACGGCCGCAAGATCGGGCCCGACCCCTCCAGCGCCAACCGCGCCACCGTCGGCGGCTGCCTGGCCAACAATGCCACCGGCGCGCACTCCCTGCAATACGGCCACATGAGCGAGCACGTCGAGTCGATCGAGGCGGTGCTGCCCGATGGGACGGTGGCCTCGTTCGCCAACGCCGTCGACGTGGAGAAGGCCGGCGGCCGCCGGGCCGACGCCATTGCCAGGGAGTGCTGGTCGCTGCTGACCGCCAACCAGAACGTGATTGACAGGGCGGTCCCCGCCACGAAACGCAACCGCAGCGGATACAACATCGCGTCGGTCTGCCACGATCATCGGATCGATCTGGCCCGCCTGCTGGCCGGCTCGGAGGGAACGCTGGCGGTCTTCACGCGCATCACGCTGCGGACGGTCCCGCTGCCGAAGGTCAAGGGTCTGCTCCAACTGGAGTTCGACTCGCTCGACCGCATGGCGCGGGCGGTCCCGACCATCGTCAAGACCACGCCGGCCGCGTGCGAGCTGATGGACCGGACCCTGATTCATCTGGCGATCGACCAGTTGCCCCAGTATCGTGACATCCTGCCGGCCGATGCCGCGGCGGTGCTGCTGATCGAACACGTCGGCGACACCGAGGCCCAGGTCCGCGAGCGGATCGAGGTGACCGACCTGGCCGTGGGCAAGCAGGCGGCGGGGCGGACCATCATTACCTCGCCCGCCGATCAGGCCCGCGTCTGGAAGTCGCGCAAGGACGCCGGCCCGTTGCTCTATCGAAAGCGGCGTCGCGAGCACCCCGCCGAGTTCATGGAGGACGCCAGCGTCGACCACACGCGCCTAGCCGAGTACATCGACGGCCTTCAGAAGATCGAGCGCAAGTACGGCACGACCATGTCGTTCTTCGGCCACGCCGGCGACGGCGAGCTGCACCTCAGACCCTACCTCGACCTGGGCAACCCGCGCGACGTCGACAAGATGCGGGCGATGGCCGACGAGGTCTTCTCGCTGGTCTGGTCGCTCGGCGGCTCGATCAGCGGCGAGCACGCCGACGGGCTGCTGCGGGCCGGTTTCGTCCGCCGGCAGTACGGCGACGCGTTCTACGAGGTTCTGCGCAACGTCAAGACGATCTTCGATCCGTCGGGCCTGATGAACCCGGGCAAGATCCTCAACGACGATCCCGACATCATGGTCAAGAACCTCCGCCGGGCCAGACCCATTCTGCCCGAGAAGACGCGGTCCGAGATGCACTTCGCCGACCATGAGCTGGCACTGGAGTTCGAGCAGTGTTACGGCTGCGGGCTTTGTCTGACGCGCGATCCGGCCCTGCGCATGTGCCCGGTCTACCGCGCCCTGGGCGAGGAGTTGGGCAGCTCGCGCGCCAAGGCCAACCTGCTGCACTACTGGGCCACGGGCCAGATGGATGAAAAGGACTTCGAATCGCCTGAATTCCGCACGTTCCTCGACCTGTGCGTCAACTGCAAGATGTGCGAGAGGCAGTGTCCGTCGGGCGTCCGCGTCTCGACGCTGATGGCCGCCGCCCGCGCCGAGTACGTCCGGCGCAAGGGGCTGCGCCGCACGGAATTCGCCCTGAGCCACAACCGCTACCTGAGCCTGCTGGGCAGTGCCTTCTCGCCGGTCTCGAATGCGTTCCTGCGACTGCGGCCGTTCCAATGGGCGATGGACCGGACGATCGGCCTGGACCGCCGACGCCGCATGCCGACCTTCCAGCGAGGCTCGTTCGTCAGGGCGGCGCGGAAACATCTGGCCGCCGTCGGCCCGCTGGCCGCGCCGGTCGACAGAGTCGCCTACTTCGTCGACTCCTACGCCAACAGCAATGATCACGAGCTGGGGTTCGCCGTCCTCGACGTGTTGCGTCACAACGACGTCGAAGTGATCGTGCCCGCCCAGCGCCCGGTGCCGCTGCCCGCCATTGTATATGGCGACGTCAAGACCGCCCGCCGCGATCTGGCGTTCAACGTCGCGCGCTTCACTCAGGCGGTCCGCGGCGGATACAAGGTCGTCTGCTCCGAGCCCAGCGCCGCACTGTGCCTTCAGCAGGAGATGCGTCACTACGTTTCCGGCGACGACGCCCGGCGGGTCTCGGAGAACACCTGGGAGCTGATGAACTTCCTGGCCGACCTGCGGCGGCGCGGCCGCCTCAAGGCCCCGACCGCAGGAGTGCCCGACGAGTTCGTCTATCATCTCCCGTGTCACCTGTGCGCCGTGGGCGACGAAACCGTGACGCTGAAGCTGCTGGGCGAGCATTTTGGCGTGAAAGTCACGGACCTTCGCGCCGGCTGCTGCGGCCTGTCGGGCACGTTCGGCATGCAGAAGAAGAACTACGACCTGGCCGACCGGATCTCCGAGAGTCTCAGGAACGCCATCGCGACGGCGTCGATGCGCAACGTGCTGACCGAGTGCGCCGCGTGCAAGATGCAGATCGAGCACATCGGCGAGGTGACCGTCACCCACCCGATCAAGCTGCTGGCCCACGCGTACGGCGTGGCGCGATGATGGGCTTTACCTATCGATGGAAGCCTGGCCTTCGTGGTCCGGGCGGGTAGATTCGCCGGACGCGCCTCCCCTGGCCCGCGCCCGACATCGCGCGACCAGACCCGGCAGGGCCGGCACGCGCATGTACGCGAAAACCTTCAGCGCCGTGCGGCAGGACCGAAGCAGACCCGGCGCCCTCTCCTGGACCGCCATCCGAGCGAATTTCGCGGCCTTGGCTTTGTCTCCGTGCCGCTGATAGTACAGCGCCAGGCTCAGACACCGGCTGTGGACCGCTTCCGTCAGTGGGCCTCGCCACTCGGGGCCCATCACGTCGCGGAAGGTGCGGGTGATGCCGATGTTCTGCTCCATGCGTTTCTCCTCGGCGAGCCGGCAATACATGCCCGCCGGATGCTGGCGGTACACCGCCCAGTCCTCGTCGAGATAGCCGATCTTCCCGTGCATCGCGTGCAGCACGAAGAACGGCCAGTCGGGCACCGCAAGCGTCCCGAACCAGCTCGGAAACTCCCGCACAAGGTGGTTGCGGACCATCGCCGACGACGTGCTGATGAAATCGTGCGCCAGCAGCTCACCGAGGCCGTACGTGGGCCGCCGACCCGGAGGCGAATGGAGGGTCGGACCCTGCGAGCCGTCGTCCCAGACCATCATCGCGTTGTGGAAGCAGATGCTGCAGTCGGGATGCGCGTCGAGAAACTCGACCTGACGCTGAAGCTTGTGCGGGTTCGTCCAGTAGTCGTCGCCGTCCAGACAGGCGACGTACTCGCCCCGACAGGCCAGAAACGACTCGGGCAGGTTCCGCATCAGCCCCAGGTTGTGCTCGCGGAACAGCGGGCGAATGCGATCCGGATACCGGTCGCGGTAACCGCAGATCACCGCACGCGTGGAATCGGTGGAGCAGTCCTCTCCGACGACGATCTCGAAGTCGAAATCCGTCGTCTGCGACAACGCCCCCTCGATGGCCTGGCCGATGACCTTTTCCTGGTTGTAAGTGCTGATCAGGACGCTGGCTTTCATGATCTCACAACCTCCCGTGAAGTTCCGACGCCTCGAGCGACGCCGCTGACCGGGCGTCAGCCTCCCTGCGAAAGAGTCCGTCGGCGGGTTCAAGACCTCCGCCCTCTGCTCTTTCCCACGGTCACTTTATCGGCCACAGGCGGCCTGACGCATCACAAAAAGCGGCCGATGCCTATCGGACCCTGCGACGCGGCCGCAGGGGGGCCTGCCAGACAGGGGGCGGAGGAGCCCGTCCATTGTGGCAAGTACGTATTTTCGTGTTGTCCGACCGGTATAGGGGGTATTTTTCGTAAGTCGGGCCCTTTTCGAGCCGATGGATATTCCAGCCGTGGCAGGCAATGTAATATGATGAGAGGTCCGGTGTCCCTACCCCCCGGAGGATGCTGGACCTTTTTTGTTTCCCTCGCTAAGCCTGCCTGCGGGCACAAAAAAGCCCCGATCGGCCGCCTCGACGGTTGAAATCCCCCCACGCCGGTGGTATCATGCCCTGTAGAGCGTGCGGATGCGCCAGGTACGAAGGCAGACGCGGAATTCCGAAAAACGTCTATCATAGAAATGAACGACGGTTCTGAAGGAGGATTGCCATGTTCAGCAGAATGACGTGCTTGGTCTCTTTGGTCCTGTTGCTGGCGCTGGGCGGGGGCGCCTCGGCGTTGATTTCCTGGGACGACGGCGGGCCCGACTCGCTCTGGAGCACGCCGCAGAACTGGAACACGGACACAGTTCCGACCGAAACCGACCCGGCGTCTATCGACATGCCGGAGAACACGCATTGCGTGGTCCAGGAGGGTATCGAAGCCATCTGCGAGACCTTGCGGGTCGGCAACGGCGGTGTCCTGACCAACCTGGACATCACCGGCGGCTCGCTCACCGCCTCCGGCGCCTACGTTGGCGTCGACAGCCCGTCCGGCCACGGCGTCCTGAATGTCAGCGGCGGCCTCTTCGCGACCGGATCGCTTCAGCTCGGCTGGGACGGCATCGGTACGCTCAACATGACCGGCGGCGTCATCGAGTTGGAGGATGAGCTGGTCATCCCCGGCCTTGCCGGCACCGGCACCGCGAACCTGCGGGGCGGCACGGTCTACGCCGCCGACCTGCGCATGACCAGCGCCAAGGGCCTGATGGACGTCGGCGCCGGCACGCTGATCCTTGACGGCGACGACACCGCGACGCTTCAAACGTACATCGACAATGGCTGGATCATCGCCTATCGCGGCCAGGGCGTCCTGCACCTGGACTACGATGTCACCAACCCCGGCCGGACCACGCTGACCGCCACCGCGCTGCTCGATCCGCATCCCGCCGACGGCGCCCTCGTCTCGCCGGGCCAGGTGACGCTGAGCTGGACCCTGCCCGATCCCTGCGTGCCGGGCGAGCCGGTCCTCGTCGACGTCTACTTCACCGACGACTATCAGGCGCTGGTCGATTTCACCAACCCCGAGGCGATACAGGTCGTCAGCGCGCAGAACGTCACCTCCGTGACGGTGCAGGCCGAACGCAAGACGCGGTACTACTGGGCGGTCGATACCTACGTCGGCAGCGAAAACGATCCGATCTATGGCCCGATCTTTACGTTCCTTTCCGACAATCTCGTTCCGCAGGTGGACGCCGGCCCCGACATCGTGACCTGGCTGGAGGGTGGACCCAGGACCGGCGCGCTCGATGCGACCGTCACCGACGATGGCACGGTCATGCCCTACACGGTGGTCTGGACGGTCAAGACGGAGCCGGCCAAAGGCGATGCCATGATCGAGACGCCGAACGCCGAGGACACGAACGTCATGCTGGCCGCGACGGGCCAGTACGTCTTGCAGTTGGCCGCCTTCGACGGCGAGTACATCGGCACCGACGCGGTCACGATCAACGTCTACAACAACCCGTGCGAGGCCGCTCAGTCGCTGCCCGGCTATGTGCCTCCGGTCGGCGACCTCAACGGAGACTGCCGCGTCGACGAGCTCGACAGGGCCCTGCTCGAAGAGCACTGGCTCGAAGACAGCACCCTGACCGACGACTGGTTCGCCGTCGAATAGGGCGTATCTCGTATCTCGTCGCTCGTATCTCGTATCTCGTGAATCGGTAGGGGCGAGGCATGCCTCGCCCCTGCGCTGCATGCTCGTCGCCGGCCTTTCGTCGCGCGTGTTGCGTCATGTGTCGTGCGTGCGGCGCCGACCACGGCTCCTCCGGCCTGTGGCCTACCGCCTCCGGCCTGCACCAACGGGATGCGTGAAGCGGCGTAGGGTGTGCACCGCACACCACTGTGCTATCCGCAACCCGCCCGTCCCCGGCTCCGCCTCCTCCACCATCCGGATTTCGTCGTCGGTCACGCCGTATAGCTCGTAGACCAGCCGGTCGTCTCCCTTGTCCGGCGCGTCGCTCTGCCGCTGATGCGCCTTCGTCTCATCCGGCGTCTTCCCCGGTGCTGGGGCCTTCGAGACCCTTGACCTGCTTGGGCAACTTCTTCTGCTCGGTCGCGAGGCGACGTTCCACCTTCTTCACATCTTCGCCCGGAGGCAGCCTTTCGGGCACGATGCCGCGATCCACGAGCAGACGACGTACCTCTTCGTTGTTCCTCACGTGCTCGCCCGTTATCCTCGTCTCCGTACGCATGTCGTTCTGCTTGACGTTGAAGTTGGTGATCTCGTTGGCGAAGTCTTTGGCCTTGATCGTGATGGTCGGGAGAAAGTCGGCCAACGGCCGGCTGGCCGGCACGGCGAGCTTGCGTTTCATGTCCTGCGTGGTGCGGCCACCAAACAGAGCCGTATCGCCCTTGCTGCGAATCCGCGCAAAGCTCTCCCCATCGCCGAGCCGCTCGAAGATCACGCCGGAAAGCTCCTTCTCCGACCGGCTCAGCCGCCTTCTCGCCCCGACCCGCTCCGCCTCGGCCAGACGCTTCTCAATGACCTCCTGCTTGCGGGTCTGGACGGCAAAATAGGTCTGCGCGAACGCGATCTGTTCCTTGGCGGGGTCCCCGTTCTGGGCGATAAGGTAGCAGGCGTATCGGCTCAGCGCGATATCATCGATTTCTCGCTTGGCCCCCGAGCCGAGATCGACCATTTTGCTGATATCGGCAAAATGGTCCTTTGGATCATAACCGGCTGTCTGGCAAGCGGTTATAGCTTTGTCGACGACTTTCGCGAAGCGTGGCGAGATACGAGATACGAGATACGTTCCGCCGCGCTACCTGCGATTCGCAGCTACCGCTCGTAGCCCGCGCGAAGCCCCCATCCCGCCGCACTGCCATTCCGCCACCGGATGGTGATCTACCCTCCGCCCTCGCCAACCGCACGAGAAAATGGGTGTCTGTCCCCCACCATCCGTCCCCACCATCCGTGACGGTTTTAGCCGCACGCAGGAGACTGTCCCCAGCGTCAGGTAAAGCATTGTTCAAATAGTTCCTCGCCAAGGCTCTTCCAATGGCTCGACCGATAGGTGAAGCGTTCCGGCTTGAAGCTGACTTTCATGTTGGAGAATCCCGCTCTGTAGTAGTCAAAGTCTCCCAGTGCATCCTTTTCGATGAGGAGACGCAGGCAGAATATGAGGCCGTTGATAGTGGTAGTGGTCAGTGCTCGGCTCTTCTTACGATCTGTAGTCCACATGTCTCCCGGTAGGGCGGACTTGAATGCGCCAAGGAACATGTTGATCTCGCTGACGCAGTGATCGACATAGACCTCGAGTACGCTTCTATTCTTCTGGATTGTCTTCTTCTGCTTGTTCGTCCACCGCTTGAATAAGGAATGTTCACCGTCAAGGCTCACGATATGACGCATTCCATAGCTTACGATAGATGTGGTCTTTATCTTACCAGTATCATAGAAATGAACTTCCAGTCTACCTGTAAGAGGTCCTGTCTCGGCCAAACCCTGGACCACTGCCTTTGCTATGGCTATCGGGGAGTGCGGTTGCACAATGCGTTCAATTGCCTGTTTGAGATCACCTCTTACTCTCTTCTGCTTGTCGTTGATCTCAAGAAAAAGCTGTGCCTCGAAACGTTGCCTCTTTGCAGGAGGGATGTGCTTTGGGTACACTATGCCCGTCACGAGAAGGTGCTGTTTGCCTCGTAAGGGTTCAATCTTCCCGTCAAAACGGTCGTCACCTTCGTGATACGAATACAGTCTGTGCTGCCCGTCTATAATGCCTATGGCGTTGAATTCTCTCGGTATGCTGATATGTACCGGCACTATCTTAGTGATAGCGGTGCCGTCCAGCCGTTTCTCCTCTCTATCAGTTATCTGGCAGCCAGCCGGTAGGGTGGCGATAATGTTGTTCACGAAGACGCGACCTTCTTTGACGAGGTATTCGCGCATGCTGTTGATCTTATTTCTGGACAGCAGTCTCTGGTACAGACAATCACTGTCCATCCAACTGTCACTTCGAAGGACGTAAGAGCGTTCCAGTAACATTCGCGGATCTACCAAGAACGATACCAACTTGTGACCGGTCGGAAAGCTACTTGCAGTTTCAGGCAGGAGTAGGGCCTCATACGTGGTGGAGTCTGCCCCACTGAGGTCCGCGCCGATGTCCTTGAGACTCAATCCGAGGAATTTGATCAATTCGAACCTGGTAGACCTGTGGATTGTCCTGGAGATAGTCAGGAAATATTGTAGGCACGGATAGTCCAGAAATCGAAAAGTGGTGGCGTAGCGTGACTTATGGATCTTGTCCAGAGTATTCATCGAAGAGTATACGTGCACCACATGGTACTCAGGCGTAGAATATTGCGCATGTCTCCGCACATATCCGCGGAATATAGGGAATTCGCGGCGCAGCACTTGAAGGAACTCGTCCTGGTGGCCAGCCAAGTGTTGGGTGTACTCCACCTTTTTTCGCAAATGATCTACAATGTCCTCTTGACGCGAGGTCTGCGTGTCCTCAACGCATACGACGATGTTCTCGTACGCGTAGATCGCATCTATTTCACCTCGTCGATCAAAGACGGTGAAGTGTTTGTCCCGCGTCTTTATATGCTCGAACCCAGCATTGATGAAGGTCGTTCGAATGTCGGTCTTGTGTTTGCGCGCAGCCTTTCGTCTTTCCCTTTCTTCTGTGGTGAGTTGCGGGCGGTTTCTCCTTCTCTTCGTGCGTCCAATCTTAGCCTTCGGCATTGTTGTCCTCGAATGCTTTTTCTGGACGCTTGGGGTCAATGCTGATTGCCAGAGTGCTTAGAATGGGAGGATATCCCTCTGACGGGCCTTTAGTGAATCCGCCATTCTTCATGGCCTCGCAGAGCGTCTGGACCGTGACGCGATCATTCCATGCGTAGAAACGCCCATCCCTGTATACCTTAAGACTGCTTCGTGGCCTGAGACCGAAAACGGCCAGAGAGTCTTCCGAGAAATCGTGTCTGGTGATGGCGTCGATCTCTACCTCTAAACCAAACTTGGAGAGTGGTGCCTTTGCAGAAATGCGCGTCGCTCGCTTGATGACGGTCTGTGGCGACGTGCCGTTACGAGGACAAACGAATACAAGATGCAGCGAGTCATGGCTTCGGCCTCGAATAGCAAGGACAAGGTCGCATTGGAAACCGCGCCAACTCTGTCGGTACAATCGGACGAGTTCTTTAGGATACTTCAGTGTTCTCAAGGACAGAATGAGTGCACCAAATCTCTGGCGCACTCTCTCCTGTCCATTTGTTTGCGCTGTTCTTCTCTCGTAATCCTGTGCCACGGCCGGGAGAACCTTTGAGCGGAACATGGACTTATACTTCCTGCTCAGGTCAAAGCCTACGTAGCGGCGCCCCATGGCGTGTGCGCTCGCCAGGACACTACCCGATCCGGCAAACGGATCAAACACGATATCTCCCCTGTCAGACGTAAGCCTGAGCATCCGTTCCACCAAGGCTGGGGGCAGGGGGCACGCGTGCTTAACATAGTTCCTCGCTTTTCCCCACGCACCTTGGCGGGGTATCGGGAATGTCCAATTTCGCGATGGTGTCTTTCCTTCAGGGCTGTATCGCTCGGGATAGCGCACCCAGTAATCCTTCACGTCGCTAACATCTCTTACGCCTGCGAGATGGTACTTGAACTTGCGCGATTTTGAGTAGAGGGCCACATATTCGAAGATGTTTCGCAACTTCCCTTGGTGAGACCATGGTAATGCCTTATCCTTCTGCCAGATAATAACATCCTGTAGAACCCAGCCGATTTGCCTCATTCGCTCAGAAATGTCAAAGGGCAAGAGAATGAGTTCCCCATTTTGCTTGAAAGTATCGCTGATTATCCACAAGGACCCTGTAGATTTGGTGCGTGCGTGGACCCCCGCAAACACCGTCTGGATGTCTTCCAGGTAGTTGCTGTAGGTCTGCCCGAAGCCGATTTGCTGTCTGGAGCCATAGTTCTTCAAATTCCAGTATGGCGGAGAGGTAATGGTGACGTCTATGAACTCGGTCCGGGGAAACACGTCGTCGAGCATACGTGCGTCGTGAAGATGGTATCCGTCAACGAATTCTGCCATGTCTGAACGGGGGCTGAGTGCACAAGTTTGCCCGCGCGTACTACTTCTGTCTCGGTGTCTGTTTCGCCTCATTCTTCCATCTCGATAGCTCGACTCTTGCGACCTGCATGTAGCTTCTGGTCTCAGTCTGATGGGTTTCGAGTAGCAGTATCGCGGAAAGCACCATTCCTGTAAAGCGAAAAACACCCTATGGCGCCAGCGCCGCCAGGACAGATCGCAGCCTTCAGCGCACATATCCTACACGCCCAAACATCTCGCTTTCAGGACGAGCAGTAGACCGTTCAGTCTTCAGTCCTGCATTTTCTCTGGCTTTGGCTCGCTTTCTTAAGCCTCTCGGTTTGCCGCTTGGCAAGTTCAAAACTGCCAGAGTCGACCCGGCAGACTCCTTGCATCTCGTCCATGGCGAGACTTCTCACTCGTCCCCCGCTCATCACTTTCCAGCCGCACATGGCATCACCTTCTCGTGTGAACAGCACAACCTTGCTCCCTTCCTTTGTCACAATTGCGATTTTCTCTGCCCTCAAGACAGCCTGCCGTTCATCACTAAGGTTTTCGATGGGCACATGTACCTCCAGACCCGAAAGACTGCATTTACACACAAGAAAATCCATAGTTATGCCTCCTGTTGGTCGTTGGCGTGGTCTGTCCTCTACATGCTCGCCCGCCGCTATGAAGAACAGTCCCAGAAGGTTCATTCGTTCGGTCCTCTCAATTGCCACCGGCAAGACGCCAAGGCTCCGGCTGATACGAAGGATTCGATATCCATCTCGTCGTGTCCCATCAAGGTTGCTTCCAACTTGTTCTCTTATCGACCAGAATCGGGCGGGGGATAACGAAAAAGGGCGGAATGGGCGGGGGATTTCGGGTTGGGGATTTCGGATGGCGGATTCGCGGACTCTCCGGCTTGCGGCGGCAGTTGGCCGTTCTCAGTTTGCAGTTCTCAGTTTGCAGTTCTCAGTTTGCAGTTCCCAGTTCGCGAGATACGAGCAAAGCCTGCCCCGAGCCAAGCCGAGGGGAGATACGAGATACGAGTTGTTGTGGCGGGGCGGGAGCAGGGGGATTATGATGTCGCGATAGATCAGTGGCGAATCGAATGGAAGGAGCCGCGATGGTGAAGCAGGGGACAACACGACGGGCGTTCTTGCGGTCGGCGGCGGTCGGGCTGGGCGCGATGGCGTGCGGGCGGCCGGCGGTGCGGGCCGCGACGAGCCGGCGGCCCAACATCCTGTTTCTGCTGACGGACGATCAGCGGTGGGACACGCTGGGCTGCGCGGGCAACGCGATCATCCACACGCCGCACCTCGACGCGATGGCCGCCGAGGGCGTGCGGTTCACCAACGCCTTCGTCACGACGTCGATCTGCTGCTCGAGCCGGGCCAGTATCTTCTCGGGCCAGTACAGCCGCCGCCACGGCATCCACGACTTCGCGACGCCGTTCTCCGACGCCGCCTGGGCCGACACCTACGCCGCGCGGCTCAAGCAAGCGGGCTATCGCCTCGGCCTGATCGGCAAGTACGGCGTCGGCGTCGACCGCGACTTCCACAAAGGGACATTCGACTACTGGAAAGGCATCGCCGGCCAGCCGGTCTACGAGCAGACCGACGAACGCGGCCACTACAAGCACCTCACGCAGATTCTGGGCGAGCAGGCGGTCGAGTTCCTCCAGGGCGGCGACGACCGGCCCTTCTGCCTGTCGATCAGCTTCAAGGCCCCGCACGTGCAGGATAGCGACCCTCGCCAATTCATCTATGACCCGATCTACAAAAACCTGTATAGAGACGTCACGATCCCCGTGCCGCAGACGGCCTCGGCCGCGCACTTCGCGACGCTGCCGGCGTTTCTGCGCGACGACGCGACGACCGCCCGCGTGCGCTGGAAGATGCGGTTCGACACGCCCGCCAAGTTCCAGGAGTCGGTCAAAGGCTACTACCGGCTGATCACGGGCGTCGACACCGTGCTCGGGCGGATCCGCGCCGAGCTGGCGCGCCTCGGCCAGGCGGACAACACGGTCATCGTGTTCACCGGCGACAACGGCTTCTTCCTGGGCGAGCACGGCCTGGCGGGCAAGTGGTATGGCTACGAAGAGTCGATCCGCGTGCCGCTGCTGGTGTACGACCCGCGCCTGCCCGCCTCCTGTCGCGGCCACGTCGCCTCGCAGATCGCGCTGAACATCGACCTGGCGCCGACGATCCTGTCGCTGGCGGGCGTGGAGGCGCCGTCGGCGATGCAGGGCGTGGACCTCTGCCCTCTGCTTCGCGGCCGGCCGGGCCTGTGCCGCAGCGACTTCTTCTACGAGCACCTGTTCGTCAACCGCCCCGGCGGCAAAGGCCCCAACCTCATACCCCAGAGCGAAGGCGTGGTCTCGCTGCGATACAAGTACCTGCGGTACATCGAGCAACAGCCGGCGTACGAGCAGCTCTTCGACCTTGAAAGCGACCCCCACGAGCAGCGCAATCTCGCCGCCGAACCCGACCGCCAGGGCCTCCTGAACGCGATGAGGGCCCGCTGGCAGCAGCTTCGAACGGAATGCCTCTGACGGTCTCTGTGAAAACAATCACATTATTTCCCTGTTGGATTGACAATGCCGGAGCATCCCTGTAGCATTTCGCCCGGTCGTAATCTCAAACAAGCTTGGTAGGGGTGTTTGCGATGGCAAAAGACAAGATCACGGTCGTCGGAGCCGGCAACGTCGGGGCCACGACGGCCCACATCGCCGCGACGAGGCGGCTGGGCGAGATCGTTCTATTGGATATCGTAAAGGGTCTGGCCCAGGGCAAGGCCCTGGACATGGCCGAGGCCAGTGGCCTGTACGGGTCGGAGCAGCGCATCGTCGGGACGACCGACTGGTCGGCCGCCGCTGGCAGCGACGTAGTGATCGTCACGAGCGGCGTGCCGCGAAAGCCCGGCATGAGCCGCGACGACCTGCTCGCCACCAACGCCAACATCGTCAAGTCCGTCAGCCAGCAGATCGCCGCACACTGTCCGGACGCCTTCGTCATCGTCGTGTGCAATCCGCTCGATGCGATGGTCTATGCGGTTGCCAAGACGACGGGCTTTCCGCAGCGGCGAATCGTGGGCATGGCCGGCGCGCTGGACTCGGCGCGCTTCTGTTACTTCCTCGCGACCGAGCTGGGCGTGTGCGTCGACGACATCCACTGCGTGCTGATGGGCGGCCACGGCGACGACATGGTTCCCTTGCCCAGATTCACAACCGTCGGCGGTGTGCCCATTGCGCAGTTTCTCAGCGAGACGAAAATCGCCGAGCTGGTCGAGCGCACGCGCAAAGGCGGCATCGAGGTGGTGAACCTTCTGGGCTACAGCGCCTACTATGCGCCGGCCGCCGGCGCCGTCAAGATGGCCGAGGCCATTCTCCGAGATACCAGAGGTGTTTTTTCATGTTCTGCGTACTGTCGTGACGAATATGAGGTGGGTGGATACTTTGTCGGCGTTCCGGCGGTGTTGGGCCGGCGGGGGGTGGAATGGGTTATCGAACTGGACCTCGATGATTCGGAGAAGCAGCAGTTCGGCGAATCGTTGGCGCACGTCAAGGAGCTGGTCGCGGACGTAGACCGGATGCTGTGATCGCCCGTCCAGATGGGGTTTTTGCTTGCCACGAGTATGTGGGTGCTATAGACTCCCGGTTCTTTTCGAGTCGCTGTCACAATAGGGGTGTACCGGCACATGGAACTGATCAAGAAAATCAAGCAGGCCGAAACGCAGGCGCAGGAGATGATCGAGCAGGCGAAGGCCGACGTCGTGGCGCTGGCGGACAAGGGACGCCAGGAGCGCCAGCAGCGCCTGGAGCAGGCCGAATCGGCTCGACAGCGGGCGATTGATGCGGCCGTCGAGAAGGCGCGGAAGGAAGCGGAGGGTCAGATTCAAGCCCTCAAGAGCCAGGCGGAGCAACAGCGAAACCAGTTGCGCAGCCAGGTGCGGGACAAGGTGCCTGCCGCAGCGGCCAAAGTCGTCGAGTACTTGAAGAAAGGTTGATCCATGGCGATTACCCCGATGGCCAAGGTCCTGATCGTGAGCCATCGCTCGCAGGTCGGTGACCTGCTGGCGGCGCTCCAGGCCGAGGGCATCTGCCAGATCCTCAACGCCGACGAGGCGACGATCAGCAAGGACGCGCCGGGTCTGACCGTTGGACGCGATCGCCCCAGAGACGTCGAAGAGCTCCTGGCGCGCCTCGAACGGAGCATCGGGTTCCTCAAAGAGCACGCGCTGCCGGAGAAGGGCAGCCTGTTCATGCCGCGAAAGATCATCACAGTGCGGCAATACGACGAAATCATCTCCGACCCCCAGGCACGCAAGGTTCTGGAAGAGGCCGAGCAGGTGCAGGCGGCTCTGGAGAAGGCCCGCGCCGAGATCGAACATCTGCAAGGCCTGCTGGACACGCTGCGACCCTGGTTGCCTTTGCAGACCCCGGTCGAGGAACTGACCCGGCTGCGGACGACCATTTCCTGGGCGGGTCTGGTGCCCGGCCAGCATTTCGACGCGTTCCAGGAGCAGGTGACCCAGGCGGGGGCGGGCATCCAGCGCGTGGGTCCCGCGGGTACGCGCGAGGCGGTCATCGTCGTCGCCATGCGGGAGCAAAGCGAACCGGTCCAGAAACTGCTGCGATCCCATGAGTTCGAGACCGTCACCTTCGAGCCGATGACCGGGACGGTTGCCGAGCTGATCGCCGAGCACGAGCGCAAGCTGGCCGATGCCCGCGGACGTCTCGAGGAGCATCGCAAGGCCGCGACCGCCTTGTCCGCGAACCTGCTGACATTGCAGGTGCTCTGCGATCACTACCGCAACATGCTCGGGCGCGAGCAGAAACGGGACCACATCCCGGCTACGGAGCAGACGATGATCCTGGAGGGCTGGTGCAAGGTCCAGGATTACGCCCGGCTGGAGAAGGCCGTGTCGCAGTTCGACGCCGCCAGTCTGATGAAAGTGGACCCGGCTGCCGGCGAGGAACCCCCGATCGAAATCGAGAACCATCCGGTGGTCCGTCCGTTCGAGACGATCACGCGTCTGTACGGTTTGCCGGTGCCGACGTCGCTCGATCCGACGGTGTTCCTGGCGCCGTTCTTCGCGATCTTCTTTGGGCTGTGTCTGGCGGATGTGGGTTACGGTCTGCTTCTGATTGCCTTGCTGATATGGGCATCGCGGAAGGTGCGAGGCAACAAGACGGTCGTGTGGCTGCTGCTGATGTGCGGCGTGACAACGGCTATAGCGGGAGCCATCACGGGAGGCTGGTTCAGCGATGCGACCACGTCCCTGATTCCTGCGGGCACGGGCCTGTACAAGGCGGTCAACAGCATCCGTGAGTCGATCATGCTGTTCGATCCGATGACGCAGCCGATGACGTTCTTCGCGCTGTCGCTCGGGCTGGGCTATTTGCAGATCCAGTTCGGCCTGTTCATCGCGCTGATCTTCAATCTGCGCAAGAAGGACATCGTCGCGGCGGTGTGTGATCAGTTGACCTGGATCGTGATGCTCAATTGCCTGCTGGGCCTGGGTCTGAGCAAGGCCGGCATCCTGCCGGCGTCGCTGGCCAGGGTGTTCGGTTTCGCCCTGATCTTTCCGGCGTTCGGCATCCTGTTCTTCAGCGAGCGGAACATGCCCATCGGCGGCCGGCTCGGCATGGGCGCCTTCAACCTCTTCAGCACGGTCTTCTTCGGCGGTGACATCCTCAGCTACGTCCGTCTGATGGCGCTGGGCATGGTCGGCGCCGGCTTCGGCATGGCGGTCAACGTTCTCGTCAAGCTCGTCAGCGGGGCCCCCTACGTGGGCTGGCTCCTGGGAGCACTGGTCTTCGTAGGAGGCCACGTCTTCAACCTGGGCCTTTCCATGCTCGGCGCGTTCGTCCACAGCCTGCGATTGCAGTTCGTGGAGTTCTTCCCCAAGTTCTTCCAGGGCGGTGGCCAGGCGTTCACTCCCCTGCGGAATGATTATCGCTACGTCTTCATCGAATGACGCCACGGGTTGTGGCGAAGCAAAAAACTCAAGTTACGCACACAGGAAAAGAGGTCAGAGATTATGGAATTCATGGGTATCGGATTCGCGCTGCTGGGGGCTGCATTGGCCGTGTTTCTGTCGGGATTCGGGTCGGCCATCGGCCTGGCGGCGGCGGCGAAGGCCGCCACGGGCGTGCTCAGTGAGAAGCCGGAACGTTATGGTACTTTGATGCTGCTGGTCGTGCTGCCCAGCACGCAGGGCATCTACGGCTTCGTCGTCGGCCTGTTCGTGATGATCAAGCTGAACATGTTCGCCGGGGCGCCCATCGCCATCACCTGGTACCAGGGCCTTCAGATCCTGGCGGCCTGCCTGCCCATCGCCTTTGCCGGCTGGATCAGCGGTATCCAACAGGGCCGGACCGGCGCCGCGGGCATTCTGATGAGCGCCAAGCGTCCGGAGATGGCCTTCAAAGCCGGCGTTGTCTACGCCGCTATGATCGAGCTGTATGCGATTCTGGGCTTCCTCGTTTCGCTGCTGATTCTGCTGATGGGTATTCCGCTCCAGGCGCCCGGCGTTGCGGCCTAAGCATACATCCCCTTTACAGCAGGAATGAACGATGGAAGCTGATCAGGTCATAACCAAGATACTGTCGGACGCGCGGGCGCAGGCCGAGGCGATCCGCAAGCAGGCGGAAGAGCGCGAGGCCGCCGAGACGGCCAAGCTCAAGGCCGACCTGGCTCGATTCGAACAGGAGACTCAGGCTCTGGTGGAGAAGGCGGCCGCCGAGGAGCGGTCGCAGCGACTGGCGGTCGCGCGGATGGAAACAGCCAAGGAGTACGTGACGACCAAGGCCTCGTTGCTGGACGATGTCTTCCGCCAGGTCCAACAGAGGCTCCGCGAGCTTCCCGACGGAGAGTACCGCGAGCTGATGGCCCGGCTGATGGTCGCGGCGGTCGAGACCGGCGACGAGAAGGTGATCGCCGGCAGGGACGAGGCGCGGATCGATGCGCAGCTCGTCGCGGACGTCAACGCCCGGCTCAAGGACAAGGGCCGGCTCACGCTGGCCGCCGAGAAGCACAATCTCGGAGGCGGTTTCCTTCTCCAGCGAGGCAAGGTCCGCACGAACGTCTGCCTCGATGTGCTCGTCGAGCAGGCGCGCAAAGACCTCGAAATCGAGGTGGCCAAAGACCTCTTTTCAACGGATGCCGACACGGGTCGGTCGCGGTAGCAGAACATGCCCGAGATGCAATTGGACAAGATGGACCTGGGGATTCACGACTTCTTCACGTACCCGCCGGTGGGCGAGGACGACTACGCCTACATGTTCCAGACCGCGCAGGTCCGCAGCATGGAGACGCAGATGCTGACGCGGACGGCCCTGCTGGACATGGCCAACGCGTCGGATTTCACGTCGGCCGCCGGCTCGCTGAGCGGTACGGAGTATACGCTCCCGTCGGGAGCGGGCGCTGCGGAGCTGGAGACGATGCTGCGACAGCGTCGCTCGGCGGTTCGCCGGCTCTTCGAAGACCTGATGCTCGACGAGCGGATCGTGGAGATCTTCCGCAACCGCAACGACTATGCGAACCTCCGCCTGGTCCTGCGCCGGGTCCTCACGGACAAACCCGTCGGCGCCGACTACAGCGCGGAAGGCAATGCGCCGCCCGAACTGCTGGCGCAGGCGTTCGAGGAGCAGAATTACGCGATCCTGCCGGAGCACGTGCAGGCCGCGATTGACCAGGCGACCCTGGCGTACTACCAGAACAAGAGTGTCCGCCAGATCGACTTCGCGATCGACCGCGCCGAGGCGGCGTACGGCCTCGAACGGGCGCGGACTGTCGATGGGAACGTCTTCCTGGTGAACCTGTTCCGGATTCAGGTCGATCTGACGAATCTCCGCACGATGCTGCGCGTCAAGAGCCTGGGGGCCGATCCGCGGGACGCGCTGCTGGAGGGCGGTTTCGTCGAGATGGACCGGCTTCGCCAGGGGTTCGATCTGCCTTACGAGGCGCTGGGGGCGCTGTTCTTCGCGACGCCGTACCATCACATCGTCGAGAGCGGCGCCGGCTACCTCGCCGCCAACGGATCGTTCCTCGTGGTCGAGCAGCAGTGCGACGACTACCTGCTGGGCTACCTCAGGCAGACAATGCAGATCGCCTCGGGTCCGCAGCCCGTGATCGCGTTCTTCCTCGCCAAGGAGCACGAGATCCGCACCGTCCGCCTGATCCTGACCGCCAAGAAGAACCAACTGGACACCAAGTTGATCCTCGACCGGATCGCGTGAAGCGTGAAACGTGAAGCGTCGTTCGTGAAGCGTGAAGCGCGATGGGCATGAACACGAAGATCACGAACTTCAGAGATTTGGATGTCTGGCAGAAAGGTATTGAGATCGTAAAGGATGTTTACACGACGGTTGAAGGCTTTCCTCGGCAGGAAGTGTTCGGTCTGACCAGTCAGATGCGCCGGTCGGCGGTGTCGATTCCGTCGAATATCGCCGAAGGGTTCAATCGGTTCCACAACAAGGAATACAAGCAGTTCTCATATGTAGCGTTGGGCTCCTGTGCCGAGTTGGAGACGCAGATCGAAATCGCTGCGGAGTTGAAATACGTGGCCCTGGAGGCCAAGGGCGCGTTGCTTGAGAAGCTCGATCATGAGACTCGCATGCTAAGGAATCTGGTGAAGAAACTCGGGTGAGCTTAGAGTCTGAAAGACGCTTCACGTTTCACGCTTCACAAGGAACGAAGTAGATGGAAGGCAAAGTGGCAGTACTGGGTGACGCGGACTTCGTGATGCCGTTCCGGGCGCTCGGGGCCGACACGTTTGCGGTCGAGCAGCAGGCCGAGCAGGTGGTTGCGGCGGCTGAGAAGATCGTCGACGCCGGCTACGCGCTGGTGGTGGTGGCTGAGAACGTCGCGCTGCAGGCGGATGCGGCGTTCGCGCCCACCGAGAGCAAGCCGACCCCCTGCGTGGTGGTGGTCCCGTTCACGACCGCCTCGGCAGGGTTTGCCACCGAGGCGTTGGGCAAGGTCCTCAAACTCGCCACCGGCATCAACATCCTCCAGCACAATTGAGAAGGTTTTCGTGATGAGTGAAAAAAGAGTAGGTCGCGTAGTGAAAGTGGCCGGTCCGGTGGTGGTGGCCGAGGGCATGGCCGGCGCCCGCATGTACGACGTGGTGCGCGTCGGCGCGCTGAACCTGATCGGCGAGATCGTGGAGCTGCGCGGGGACACGGCTTCGATCCAGGTCTACGAGGAGACGACGGGCATCGGGCCGGGTGAGCCGGTGGTGGACACCGAGGCGCCTCTGAGCGTGGAACTGGGGCCTGGGCTGATCGAGAGCATCTACGACGGGATCCAGCGGCCGCTCGACGATCTGGTGGGCGTGGAAGGCTCGTTCATGAGCCGCGGCAGCGACATGCCGGGCCTCGACCGCAAGAAGAAATGGCACTTCAAGCCGACGGTCGGCGACGGGACGAAGGTGGGCCCGGGCGACATCATCGGTGAGGTCAAAGAGACGACCCTGATGGTGCACAAGATCATGATCCCGCCGGGCGTGAGCGGCACGATCTCCGGGATTCGCGAGGGCGATTTCACCGTCGAGGAGACGGTGGGGACCTGCCGGGGCGACGAGGGGGCGACACACGAGCTGAAGCTGATGCAGCGCTGGCCGGTGCGGAACCCGCGGCCGATCGCGCGGCGTCTGGCGCCGGAGCATATTCTGGTCAGCGGGCAGCGCGTGATCGATACGTTCTTCCCGATCAGCAAGGGCGGGACCGCGTGCGTGCCGGGGCCGTTCGGGACGGGCAAGACCGTCGTGCAGCACCAGCTCGCCAAGTGGGTGGATGCGGACGTGGTGGTGTACGTCGGCTGCGGCGAACGCGGCAACGAGATGACGGACGTGCTGACGGAGTTTCCGGAGTTGAAGGACCCGCGCAGTGGCGAGCCGCTGATGCGGCGGTCGGTGCTGATCGCCAATACGTCGAATATGCCCGTGGCGGCGCGCGAGGCGTCCGTCTATACCGGGATCACGCTGGCCGAGTATTTCCGCGACATGGGCTACACCGTCGCCCTCATGGCTGACAGCACCAGCCGTTGGGCCGAGGCCATGCGCGAAATCTCCACCCGCCTCGAAGAGATGCCCGCCGAGGAAGGGTATCCGGCCTATTTAAGCGCCCGGATTGCGGCGTTTTATGAGCGGGCGGGGCGGGTCAAGTGCCTGGGTGGGCCGGAGCGGGAAGGCGGGCTGTCGGTGATCGGGGCGGTGAGCCCGCCCGGCGGCGACCTGTCCGACTCCGTCGTGCAGGCGACGCTGCACGTGGTCAAGGTGTTCTGGTCGCTCAAGGGCGAGCTGGCCTACCAGCGGCACTTCCCCGCCATCGACTGGCTCACCTCGTACTCGTTCTACAAACAATACCTCAAGGGCTGCTTCGACGACAAGGAGCAGGGCCAGGAGATGGAGCGGATGACGGTCGAGGCGATGACGCTGCTGGAGCAGGAGTCGGAGCTGCGCGAAATCGTCCGCCTGGTCGGCGCCGAGGCGCTGTCGCCGCGCGACCGGCTGGCCCTGGAGACGTCGCGGTCGCTGCGCGAGGACTACCTCCACCAGAACGCCTTCCACGCGGTCGACACGTTCACCTCGATGGTCAAGCAGTACGAGATGCTCAAGACCGTCCTGCACTTCCACCGCCAGGGCCTCGAAGCGATCGAGGCGGGCGTCGAGACGGCGGAGATCTTCAAGCTGGCCGTCCGCGAGGACATCGCCCGCGCCAAGTACATCCCGCAGACGGAGATCGACAAGATCGTCCAGATCCGCCGGAAGATCGAAGACCAGATGAAACAGCTTCAAGGTGCGGCCGCCGCCAAATGACGAGGCGAACAGCTTCCCGACAGCCGTAGGAGTGTCCCATGCGATCGGTGAAAGAATACCAGACAGTCACGAACATCCAAGGCCCCCTGATGATGGTCGAGATGGTCGACGAGGCCAAGTTCGGCCACATCGTCGACATTGAGCTGGCCGACGGCTCCATCCGCCACGGCCAGATCCTCCAGGTCGAGAACGACAAGGTCCTCGTCCAGGTCTTCGAGGGCACCAGCGGCATCGACGTCAAGCGCAGCACCGTTCGCTTCCTGGCCAAGCCGCTGGAGCTGGGCGTCTCGCCCGACATCCTCGGCCGCGTCTTCAGCGGCCTGGGCGTCCCCAAGGACGACGGCCCCTCGATCATCCCGACGAACCGGCTCGACATCAACGGCCAGCCGATCAACCCGTACGCCCGCGACTATCCCAACGAGTTCATCCAGACGGGCATCTCCACGATCGACGGCCTCAACCCGCTCGTTCGCGGCCAGAAGCTGCCGATCTTTTCCGGCTCCGGCCTGCCCCACGACGACCTCACCGCCCAGTTCGCCCGCCAGGCCACCGTCCTCGGCAAAGGCGAGGATTTCGCGGTGGTCTTCGCCGCGATGGGCATCACGTTCGAAGCGGCCCAATTCTTCATCGACGACCTGCACAACACCGGCGCCATCGAGCGCGCGGTCATGTTCATCAATCTGGCCAACGAGCCGGCCATCGAGCGCATCGCCACGCCGCGATTCGCCCTGACCGCCGCCGAGTACCTGGCCTTCGAGCTGGACATGCACGTGCTGGTCATCCTCAACGACATGACGAACTACTGCGAGGCGCTCCGCGAGATCAGCGCCGCCCGCAAGGAAGTGCCCGGCCGTCGCGGCTATCCCGGCTACCTTTACACCGACCTGGCGACGATCTACGAACGGGCCGGACGCATCAAGGGCAAGAAAGGCTCCATCACGATGGTGCCGGTCCTGACCATGCCCGAAGACGACAAGACCCACCCGGTGCCCGACCTGACCGGCTACATCACCGAGGGCCAGGTCATCCTCAGCCGCTCGCTGCACCGCCAGGGCGTTGCGCCGCCGGTGGACGTGCTGCCCAGCCTCTCGCGTCTGAAGGACAAGGGCATCGGCAAGAACAAGACCCGCGAGGACCACGCGGACCTCTACAACCAGCTCTACGCCGCGTACGCACGCGGCAAGGAAATGCAGGAGCTGGCGACGATCATGGGCGAGGCGGCCCTGTCGGACGAGGACCGCAAGTACATGAAGTTCGCAAACGCCTTCGAGGCCCGTTACATCTCCCAGGACTATTACGAGAACCGCACGGTCCAGCAGACGCTCGACCTCGGTTGGGAGCTGCTGAGCATGTTCGAGAACGCCGAGCTCAAACGCATCGACGTCAAGCTCATCGAGAAGTATATGCCCAAGTTCCGGCAGAAAGCCGGCGGCGCGTAGCTTGCGGCGTCGTTCGTCGCTTGTCGCTCGTCGCTCGATGCAAGCAATGGAGGAGGGAGACGATGAAGGTGAGTGACTACAAGCAGCTGAAGGTATGGCAGAAAGGGATCGAAATCGTTGACAGGGTGTACACACTGACGGACAAGTTTCCACGCGGAGAACTCTACGGCCTGACGCTCCAGATGCGAAAGGCGGCCGTCTCGATTCCTTCGAACACTGCCGAGGGCTTCGTCCGTGGCCACGCGAAGGAATACCGTCAGTTCCTGTACATCTCATTAGGGTCTTGTGCGGAACTCGACACGCAGTCGATCATCGCACATCGCCGACGCTACATGACCGACACGGACTTGAAAGAACTTGCAGAGGACCTGGACCACGAATCGCGCATGCTCACGAACCTGATCGGCAGAGTGGATAGGAACGCGAGCGACCAGCGACGAGGGACGAGCGACGAACTATGTTAGCCAACGTAAACGCTACACGCATGGAACTGTTGCGGCTGCGAAAGCGGGTTGCGCTGGCCAGCCGGGGTCATCGGCTGCTCAGCGAAAAGCGGGACGAGATTTCGCGGCAGTTGATCAAGATCGCGCGGGACATCCAGCCCTTGCGCCAGAAGGTCGAGACCGAGCTGTCGCAGACGTTCCGCCGGTTCATGCTCGCCCGCGCCTCGATGGAGCCTGAACACACCACCGCCGCCCTGGCGGTCCCGACGAAGAAGTTCAGTATGGCGATGCAGTTCGCCTCCGTGATGAACGTCAAGGTCCCGCACCTGCTCAAGGAGATCGAGGGCGAGATCATCTGCTACGGCTACGCCACCACCTCCGGCGAGATGGACGTGGCGCTCCTGTCGCTCGAACGCGCGTTCGACCTGCTGATCGAGCTGGCCGAGAAGGAAAAGCAGGCGCGCCTGCTGGCCGTCGAGCTCCAGATGACCCGCCGCCGCGTCAACGTCCTCGAGCACGTCGTCATCCCCGAAATCCAGGAGACCACCCGCTACATCCACGACAAACTCTCCGAAGCCGAACGAGACAACACGTCTCGCCTCATGAAAATCACCGACATCATCCGGAAATGATGGCTCCGCCATCATTTCCGCGTCGCTCGTATCTCGTATCTCGTCGCTCGCGCAGATGGGTTTCCCTCTGCTGTGACGCCGCAAGGCGCTGTTTCTCCGATACCCTCGCGCGCGAACCAAAGCAGTTCCAGAGTGAACGCAACCTAATCGCCCTTCGTGCGGGACTCACTGGCCAAAGCCTTTGCCCGGAATTGTGTTGGGAGGTTGGCTCCTTTCAGCCTGGCTCCTTCCAGGTTGGCTCCTTCCAGGTTGGCTTTTTCCAGGTTGGCTTTTTCCAGGCTGGCTCCTTCCAGGTTGGCTCCTTCCAGGTTGGCTCCTTCCAGGTTAGCTCCTTCCAGGTTAGCTCTTTCCAGGTTGGCCTCTCGAAGGACAGCTATATGAAGATCGGCTCTCATCAGACGTGCCTGCTGCAGATCGGCTCTTTGCAGCGCGGCTGCACTCAGCTTGCTTGAAACCAGTATAGCTCTTCGGAGATTCGCCTCACAGAGATTTGAATTTGAGAAGCAGGTCATGGAGGCCTGCAGATCCTCCAAGTCCGAAGACCTGAGATTTGTCTCGTAGAAGTCACTGATATACAAGGTGATGCCCTTGAGGTTCAAAAAAGACAAGCACTCCGAAGCCAGCGTTGAGTCGGGGCCTGATCGCTGGCCTTGAATGCGCTTGAACCAAGCCCCAAAAGCTGTCGGGGTGGGGTGTTCGATGGGGCTCATCTGGCCGGTAACACGCGCGCAAGCGTTCAAGGCCGCAAGCAACGCTTCTTCCGCATTCCGCGACTGGAAGAGGACGTCTCTGAATGGGCCAATCTGAAGTTGCTCCATCGGCATTCCTTGTCGCAGGACATACCCGAACAGGGTCGCAAGGCGGCCCTGCCACTGCACCAGTTGTGAAGGGGATCGTAGCCCTATCTCGTTCAGAAGAAACGCGTGAAGATACCGGGAGATTGCGGCTGGACCACAGATTTGGGCCCAATGCTTGAGCGCATCTCGTTCGTCCCACCCTTCGTCGGGATTGTTTGCGCGGCGTTCAAGCTCGCGAGCGATCCTCTCAATCGCACGCACGACTCTTCGTGCCGCGAGGTATTCACCAAAGCTCTTGTGTGTGAACACAAATGTAGGATCTCCGCTGGGCCGGCGTCCATACTGGCGGAAGAAGAAGGCTGCCAGCAAGCGCGTCACACCCGCCTTGGCGCCCTCCTGGAAGGCGTCCAGCAGGACGCCAACGCCGCTGGCGCGGCAGTGGTCCTCGATTTCTCTGACCGTGGTCGTGCGTCCGTCTCCATGCCAGGCTGCCAAGCCAATCTCCTCGAGCACGCGAGAGAATTCATCCGCCTTCATGTGTCGGATGGGACCGTAGATTCGGTGTTTCTCGTATCCGCGTTCATGCACTGCGCCAACCAGGTCGGCGTAGATGGCATTCAGGTTGATATCCTTGGTGAAGTCAAGCTTTTCGCGGGTGAAGCTCAGGGCAACCAAGTAATTGAGAAGCGGCTGGGCGGTAATCTCGCGGAGGTCTTCGCGGCCCAGTTCTTTCGGTAGACCGCCAAACCCCCGTCCCGTCAAGACCCCGTAGTTCTCCCACCACTGTTCTCGGAGGTCAACCTTCAGAAGCTCGTGGGGGTCGTCGTACTCGTCATCCTCGCGAACGGGGTGTCGCTTGTCGTCCGACGGGCGCGAGACGAAGTAGGGGAGCAAGTTGAGTATCTGACGTGGACGACGGAACTCGGATTCGTTCTCCTGCACCACTAGTTCCCGCCCACTGATCAGGACGCGAAGCTTCACGCGCTGCAAATTGCGCTTCTCGACAGTCCGCTCCACCTCTCGGATGAAGCCTCTTGCTGTCTCCGCTGCGGCTTTACCCTGGCCAGCCAGTTCATCGAGGCCATCGAAGATGATCAGTAGGTTTGCCTCGGGCGAATCTGGGTCTAAAGGATTGCTCGGCAGGACACCTTCGTCCCTGACAAACCGTCCTATCTCCTCGACAATGTCTCTGGCCGGATCGATCAGGTGAAGGGGGACGTAAAGAACCTTGATCTTTGGGTTCTCTGAGAGTTGCGCCGCAAAGATACGGGCAAATGAAGACTTGCCGCTGCCCGGCCCGCCACTGATGACCCGGATGACGTTTTGTGGATTTGGGTTCTCAAGCCAATTCTGCAATTCCTCTTTCAGTGCGATTACCACGCGCCGTCGCTCGCGTCCTGTGCGAGCGATTTCGTTAGTCAAGTCCTTGTTCGGCTCTTCTTCGTAGAAGAATGCGTTCAACCCAACATATATCTGGCTCAGGCTGAACGGTTCGTCAAAGATACTCTCCTGCACCCGACGCCTGAGGAGTGCTGAATATGTGCTCCATGCCCACTCGCGCTCGCCCGCCCTCGCAAAGGGTGTGTCGAGAGCCTCAAGCAAAGGGCGGTATGATTTCGCGTTCCTTCTCCATTCCTCATTCAGGGCATAGAGAAAGTAGCTTGGAAGGCGGTCAACGATTGCTGCCGCGGCCGGCTCGGCGACGCCGAGACCCTCAAGCCACTGTCTCAGAAGTGATTGAAGGTTCTTTATCAAGGGTAGTTCAGTGGGTCTATCGAGGAATTTCTGATCGATCTGGACGTCTTCCGCGCAGATGGAGAAGTCCAGTTGCTCCAAGAGGGTGTCCGTGTCCGTTTCGGGCTTCGTGAGCTGGCCGCCGGCACTTTCGCCGATCAGGTCAAACAGGGCTTTGGTCATGGATCGGCGAATTAGTAGGAATACGAGTTCTTCCGGCTCTGTCGCCACGCCAATGGCGGACAGAGCCTCCGCTGTGTCGGCGCCGATCTCCTCCCACTTGCCGCAGACCGTATGCCCGATCCCACTGCCGAGCGCTTTGAACAACGCCTTGAAATCGGCCTGGAGCGGCTTCGTGAAGACGTTCTTTGGTTTCGTCGCTTTGAGCTTGGGACTTGACTTGGCCATATCGAATCTTCCTGTAGGACCGTCAGTTAGCGGAAGAATGCCGCGTCAACAAGGCGCTGGTGAGAATGACACCCAGTTGTAGCCGATACAAATGTTGTCTGCTGTCAAGAGCCTTGCACGCGCTGGATATATCGCGGGCGCTGCGGCTCAGAAAGACATCATACTGAAGAGCCTCGGCCATTTCTCCCGCCTGCACACGAGATCGTCAGGACCTGTGGGCGCCGCTCGCGCCGGCGACAGGTCACGCTTCAATCGGTACCATTATGCTCAGCAATCGGCCGGACCGCAAGGACAAATGCGGCCGGCCAGCGAAATCCGAAGCATGAAACCCGAAACTCGAAACAAACCCCAAAGACCGAAATCCTAATACCCCAAACCGCCAATTGCCGCTCCGGCCTGCGGCCTCCGAGATACGAGATACCAGATACGGCGTTGAAACCCGGGCGACGAGCGACCAGCGACGAGGTCTTACCCCGCCTCTGGCGGCACGAGCGACGAGCGACGAGATACGAGCGACGTCTAAATTTCCTGGGGGAAATTTAGACAGGCGAATTCTCCGAACAGTTCGCGAGCGGCCTTGTCGTAGGCGCGGGCGGCTTCGATTTCGGTGGGGAAGGTGCCGAGGTGGATGTTCTTGCCGTTGTGGCAGATGCGGGCGGACCACGTGCGGCGGCGTTTGTCGTAATAGACGCCCTTGTAGATGGACGAGCCGGAACAGCGCTTGCGGAGGTTCCGCATGTTCTGCTGGTTCGTGCAGGTGCGCATGTTGGCCCGGCGGTCGTCGAGGCCGTTGCCGTTGATGTGGTCGATCATCATGCCGGGCGGCGGCTGCATGATCTCGCGGTGCATGTAGATGGTCTTGCCGCCTTCCTTGCGGCCGGCGTACAACTTGCCCGGCGCGACGAGGTGCCACTTGTACTTGCTGAGCCACTCGTAGTCGGCGGCGTCGACGATGGCGAACTTGCCCTTGGTCAGGGCGATGTAGCGGACGTCGTCGCTGGGGGCCGGCGGCTCCGGCAGGCGGACCGGGGGCTCCGGGCGCGGGCGGAAGTTCGGGCACGAGAAGGTGGGCGAGACCTGACGCATCTCGCCCGGCGCGGCGTCGCAGTTGACGCACATCAGGCGGCTCATCCAGCCCATGGGAAAGAGCACGCTGACGCCGGGACGCACCCATTGCGCGTAGACGCAGCAACTGCACTGCCGCTTGCACGAGGGGCTTTCCGGCCCGTCGGTGGGGCGCTGGTTGCACGGATTGTCGTTGGTTTGCGGTTGTTGGACGTCGGTTGGTTTGCGGGGCTTGGTCATCATCGCTCCTTTCTTCACGTACGGGCGCGCATCGAGACTGGTGGAGTTCTCGGGTGGATGGAGTGCGGACAGGGAATGGGCACACGAGCAGCAGGGGACCCGGCCGGCAGGGCACTGCGGTGCGCCATCGGCGGCACCGCCCTGGGCCGGCGCTCCGCCAGGCGGAGCGGATTCTCGTATACCGGTTGTCAATCGCCGCCGCAAGAGCGGCGTCGCGTCTCACCTCAGTGAGACACCAGAAGTCTAAACGAAAAGCCGGTATTCGTCAACCATAAAACACATATTATGTGCTTTTCGTAACCTGCTGTGAATCAAGAGCTAACGAGCCTCCGTCGCCGGCGATTTGCGGGCGACCATGTTGACGCGGCGGACCGATCCGCCGGCGGACGGCTGTCCCTTCGCGTCTCGGACGAACATCTCGTCCATTCGCGCCCAGGTGGCGCCCGGCGGCAGCATCTCGTTCATGGAAGGCAGGTCGGCGTTTTTGATGAGGGCGGCGACTTCATCGCGCGTGAGCCTCGTGAAGGGCCAGTGCTGGCGTCGCCACTTCACGCCGGCGGGACCGGACTGGAAGATCGCGCGGACCGCGATGGCCGGGTCCTTGACGTGTTGCAGGTAGACCCATGTCAGTCTCTTGGCGCGGACGATGACCTCGACGATGCGGCCTTGCGACAGACCGAGACTGACCGCGACGATGTCCTGGAAGGGGACGATCGCCACGCCGGAACTAGCGCCGGGATTGCTGGCGGTGAGGAAATCGGCGCCGATGCAGGCATGGCTTTCCTTCACCAGGCCGCGTACGCAGAAGGCCAGCAGCGAGAAGAGCATGCCGGCGATCCAGGCGGCAGCGACCAGGATCAGTGGAAGACGAAATCCGTCCGGCGGGTTGATCCACCAGATCCAGCAGATTGCGGTGGCGAAGAAGGCGAAGATGCCGAAGAGGGTGGTTTGAATGCGGCGATTCGCTCTGGCCAGTGCTGCCGGATCGGGCTCCAGAAAGTACACCCAGTTCCTGGTCTCGTCGTTCAGTGTCTCGTTCTGTCCCATAGGCCTTTCCGCGAAAACGTCCGAGGTGATGGTATTATAGTCGCGACGGCGGCGGGGGACAAGGGGTAAGGGCGAGGCATGCCTCGCCCCTGCGAACGGGGGCTTGCGGGAGGGTTTCGTGACGGATAGGATGAGCCGGGTTGCTGGGAAAAGGAGTTCGCATGAAGGGTGTCACGGTGTGGTGGATCGCGTTGGTCGTGCTGCTCGCGTCGGCGGGCTGGTGTGGGGCGGGCGAGCCGATTGCGCTGGGCGACGAGGTGCGACTGGAGCCGATTGAGGAGGGGGTGTGGCTGGTGGTGCATCAGTTCGCCGGCGGCAACAACAGCCTGCTGGTGCGATGCGACGAGCAGCGGTTCGTGTGGGTCGATACGCCGTGCACGGACGAGGCGACGCGGCTGGTCCACGAATGGCTCGAGCGAACGTTTGCCGATCCGAACGTGGTCGAGATCAACACGGGCTTTCACAACGACAATCTCGGTGGCAACGGCTACCTGCTTTCGCGGGGCGTGCTGTGCTATGGCTCGGACGTCACGCCGCGACTGATCGCCGAGTGCTGGACCGAGACGGTGCGGAAGGTTCTGCCGTACTTCGAGGGCGAGGCGAACAAGAAGTACCGCGACATCCTCATCCGCCAGAAGCTCGTCGCGCCGAATCGCCTTTATCCGCTGACGGAGGGACTGGTGCTGAAGGTCGGTCCGGAGACGGTGGAGGTTCACTTTCCCGGCCCGAGTCACACGGTCGACAACGTCGTGGTCTACTTCCGGGGCCGCCGGCTGCTCTTCGGCGGCTGCATGGTCAAGGCTCTGGCGTCACGAACGCCGGGCTTCACGGGCGATGCGGATATGGTTGCCTGGCCGGCGTCGGTCCGCAAGGTGCTGGCACGCTATCCCGATGCGTGCATCGTCGTGCCCGGCCACGGCCGATGGGGCGGCCTGTCGCTGCTGCGCCACACGATCGGCCTGCTCGAAGAGTACAACCGGCTTCACCCGTAGATGATTCCGCGGCACGTCTGTCGACCGCCGGCGCAAAAAAGCCCCTTGCCACGAGCAAGAGGGCTATGGGAAGTGAAGATGTTGAAGTCGGGTCGATCACGCGTGCACGGGCGCGGGGTGGTGCAGGTGGACGTCCCAGCGGTGGATCATCGAGCGTATCGAGAACAGGTCGTACAAGGCCGCAATGCCCACAGTGGCGTAGACGATGCGGCTCAGTTCGCTCATCGGCCCGAAGAACGCCGCGATGACGTCGAAGCGGAACAGGCCCACCAATCCCCAGTTCAGAGCCCCAATCATGATCAACGAGTAGGTGATGCAGTCGAGCGTTTTCAGCAGTGAATCCTTCATGGTCATCTCCTTTACGGAATCATCCAACCATCCCTGCCTGGATTACTGCGCCTATTACGATGGCTCGCAAAAGCGGTTCACCGGTCGGAAGAAAATTATAGGACCGAATTGGTATTAGATAGGGGCCGCCCGGTGCGGGCTAAAGAATCGGGGCCACAGCCGGCTCACCGCTCGCGGACGGGGGTGAGCTTCCAGGTCCGGTCGTTATACGGCCGGGTCGTGTTCGGATTGAAGTCCGCCCGGTCGGTGTAGATCATGTCGCCCTGTTCGGTGGTCCAGCGGTATTTGAACTGGGCGGTGTCCTGCTCGGTCTGGCCGTTGAACGGATTGACGTACTCGTTCTGGGCGTTGAGCCAGAGGTAGCTCTCGTGGCGGATCTCGGCGTTGGTCTTGGCGCGATTGGCGTAGATCTCGCGATCGATGTTCTGGATGTACCGCATGGTGTCCTGCGCCGCCTTCGCCCGCTCGGCGTCGGCCTGCGAGGCGCGGGCGAACCACTCAGGGTTGAGCTTCATGGACTGGCGGATGATGTCGAAGACGGGTTTCCACGTCAGGGTTTCGTTGGCCGGGGCTCGCATCGCCAGCGTGTACTGATTGCTCCACATCGCGCCGGAGGCGCGCATGTCGACCAGGCAGGTCGACAGCGTCTCGCGGTAGCGGCGCTGGCCCTCGGTGTACTCGACGAGGATGCCGCCGCCGTCGTAGCCGAACGGCGGGAATCCCATCGCCTGCATGGACTCGTCGAGCGACTTGTACATCTTGCGGAAGACCTCGCCCAGCTCCGGCATCGGCGTGAACTCGACCAGCTTGGCGTCGGCCGCCTGCGGATGGACCTGCATGAACAGCTCCTGGAGGAACTGGTTGACGCCGGGCATCGGGCGGACCGTCATGCCCTGGTACTGCGAGCCGGGCGGGAACAGCGCAGCGCTGTACGAGAACTGCGGGTTGCGGCTCATGTCCGCAAAACTCCACGTCGGCAGCCAGCGGAACAAGACCGTGCCTTCGGCGTCCTTCTTCAGCGTCAGGTCGCACTTGGCGCTGATCGAATTGGTCGATCCGCCCGTCTGCGCCGGATCGACGTGGAACATTCCGCCTTCGAGCGTCCAGTCGGGCGGCGCCAGGAACGAGAAGGCCTGTTCCTTCGGCTCCCACCGGCGGTTGAACGCCAGGGTGGCCGGCGCGGTCGCGGTCGGGGGTCTCACGTCTATGGGGGGCGCGCTGTTCGTCGTGCTGTACTTTCGGCGGGCATCGACTGCCGCCGATTCCGAGCCAAACGATACTACGGGCCACGCCGCCGCGATTACGAGCAGCCAGCATACGATCCGCACTGTTCTCATGGTTCTCCACCTCCTGTCCATCGATCACCGGGTGACGCCAATTATTCGCGGCATTATGCCGAGCCCCCTCGGCGTTGGCAAGAGGCCATCTCACGGAATCCGCGCCGGCGGCGGGTCGCGATTTCCGCGATCCGGCTTGATTTGCGGCGCGACGGCGGCGACAATGCCGCGCTGGCATGACAGAAATGAATGAACTGCTTGTGTAAGGAAACTCAACTATGGCGTCGATATGGAAAACACGTAGCGTCATCGGATTGTTCGTGCTTGCATTGCTGCTGGCCGGTTGCGGCAAGAAGGATCAGGAGCCGGCGCCCGGATCGGGATCGGCGGCTCCGGCCCAGAGCCAGACGGCCACACCGTCCGCGTCATCGACGCAAGCGCCCGACATGGCCCAGGTGGAGGCCCAGACCAAACAGGCCCTGGCGCAGATGAATCAGGGCACGACGGTTGAGCCGCTGTCAGCCGCAGCGATAAAGGCCTTCCTGCCCGCCGAACTGTCCGGCTTCACCCGCATCGATGCCTCCGCCGAACGCACGCAGATGGGCGGAGCCGACCTGTCCGTGGCCGACGGCCAGTACGGCGCCAGCGAGGGCGACGGTTCCATCGACGTCACGATTACGGACGTCGGAAACCTCAGCGGTGCGATGAAGATGGGTATGACCGGCTGGGCGATGGCCCAGTACAGCCGGGAGACGGACACCGGTTATGAGAAGGTCACGACCTACAACGGCTACAAGGCCATGGAGGAATACGACAACGAGGCCAAAGACGGGCTCCTGCGGATCATCGTGGCCGACCGCTTCGTCGTCGAAGTCCGGGGCAACGCGGTCACCATGGACGCCATCAAGCAGGCCATGGGCAAGATCGACCTCGCCAAGCTCGCCGCCGCCAAGTAGGGGCCAGGCATGCCTCGCCCATGCCCACGGGGCTTGCAGCGCGCGCTCGTAGTGTGCCCGTAGGGGCATACCCAGACTTGCGAGGGCTGGCGTGCCCGATGGAAGGTAGCGTCTCACGACGCCACTACAAACGACGCGCTGGCGCGAAATGTACTTGCGTCTTCGCGTTCTCTCCAGCACAATGGTGCTGTCAGAGGCGGGACGCCACGGCGGGCCCCGCAGGATACGAGAGCGGGGCGGTCCCGAGACGACTGGACATCCCCGTTGTGCAAGAGGGACTCGGCGATGCCTGCATCCAATGCGAACGACCCCAGCCGCACGAGAGCCGGCCTGCCCTGGTATACGTGGGATGTGGTCCTGCTGGGCGTGCTGTTTGTGTTCGGGACCTTCGGCAATGCGTTTCCTCTATTGTCGTACGTGGGCGGCCTTCGCAACGATAAGGAACTGGTATTTGGCGCAAGCATGTGGCTTGTGTTGTTCACACCCATCGCGTTCATCTGTCTGGTGGCGCTGATCGTCCGCATCATACACTGCTGGCCTCTGCGCATCGTCCATCTCAGGAGGCTGATCGCACTTCAGATTGTGGTGAGCTTGGGCACGCTGGCATATGTGGGCCTGCCGTTTCTGCTTCTGCAGTACGGGCCGCCGGCATGTGAGATGCATATGTGGGGCATGCGGAAGTACGTGCGGACGCAGGTGGACGTCGCTGCGATTCGCGCCTGGCTGGACGCCCTCGATCCAAACGCTTGGCACGGCGTTCAGATCGATGTCAGAAGGGATGAGGAATCCAAGCCTGTGCTTGTGCCCGACGATGTCGTCCTGCCACCATGCCTCCTGTGTCTGGAGCCCCGATACGTTGCGCTGTCGTCTGTCGAGGACGGCGGTCTGGCAGTGATTCTGACCTGGGGCTCGGGCTTCCTGGGCACGTGGCACTTGGCCATCGGCCCGGAAACGATGGAGACGCCGCCGTCGGAGTTGGCGAGAGCGGCGGGCTACAGCCTTGACGTATTCCCGTACAATGTCACTGTGTCCCCCGGTGTTCTTATTTGGCACGACCGCGAGTAGGAATAGGGCAAGCCGGCGATAAGGAGCCGTATGGTGAAGAATGCCAACTGCCATGAAATGAGCGAGAGCGGCGAAACTCCCGCGAGAGGAGAGCGGCCCTGGTACGTCTGGGACATTGTCCTGTTTGGTGGGTATGTCGTGCTGTGCGTTTCGTTCTTCTGCGTTCCTTCGGCGCTGGAGTACCTGGGGACGCGCCGGGATGGACACTCCTCGTGGGGCTTCTACGGCTTTCTCGCGTTCATGTGGCTGGGGTTACTGTTGTTCATCGGGCCATGGATTCTGGCGTTGCGGCTGTTCATTGCCTGGCCCAGGCACATTCGTGGTTTCCGCAGACTGCTCGTGCGCTGGACCGTTGTGATCGTCGGCGTGGTGTCGCTGGTGGCGCTGTTTTGCGAGTTCTGGCCGCCCGGACACCAGTTCCGGCTGTGGGGTTTTCGGCGGTATGTCCAACGGCAGGCGGACATTCCCGCCATGCAGACGTGGCTCGACACGGTCAATCCAAACTCATGCAGCGAAGAGGCGATAGCAATCGTGACGGATGAAGACGGCACTGTGAGGGTGACGCCGGGCGACGTGAATCTTCCCTCTCCGGTATTGGACCTGAAGTCGCGCTATGTGCGGTTGTCGCTCGACGAGACGAATCGGCCGATGGTTTGCCTGGAATGGGGTTCGGGGCTGGAGGGTACCTGGGGACTGACCGTTGGTCGCAAAGACATGCCGATTCCCAAGACGCAACTGCCCACAAGGCAGACGCTGCCCGGCGGTAAGGTCCTTCGCTATCCCGGCGAGGACCGCCTGCCTATAGCCGGCGGCGCCTACATTTGGCACGAGATCGAGTGACGTCTGTGTAGAGTTGCAATTGCGGGTTACTTGTTTGGAGGGAGACTATGAGTCCATCGGTTTGGGTCGCCGCGGTTTGTGTGGGGATGATGGTTCTTGCCCGGGTGTTCATGGGTGTGCTGGCGCTGCTGTCCAGCACGGTCTCGATCGTGAGCATCATACTCCCGGTGACGGTCGCGGTCCTGATTCTGATCGGCATCATCGCCGGCCAGCGTCTCGCCTGGCAGTGGGGTCGCCTGTTGGGGTTGTTGGGCGGCATCGTTCTGACGACCGCAGCGGTCGGCGCCTTCGCCAATGCCAACGGCGAAGGCGGAATGCTGGTGGCGGGCACCCTGCTGCTGTTGCAGGGTGCGCCGCTGTTTCCGATGTTCTTCGCGCTGGGGATGCGCGGGGCGCGAGAGCATTTCCGCTTGATCTGCCCCCAGTGCGGCCACGCCAGGCCGAGGGGCGGGAACTTCCTGTTCACAGAGGCCATCTGCCGCAAGTGCGCGGCCCGCTGGAAGTAAGACCCGTTAGTAGCGTCTCACGACGCCACTACACACCACGTGAAGCAGCCTCAAGGCGCAGCGCAGCGAAGCCTTGGGGATGGCGGAGTCGGCGCGTGGTTGCCCAGTGCGAGACTTCCTTCGCGTTCAACCATCCCCAAGCCTGTCGGCTTGAGGCTGCCACCCGCCTTCATCGTTTGTAGTGATGCCGTAAGGCGTTATGCCCTTACGGGCACACTACAAACATCATGCCCTCACGGGCACACTACGAACGGCACACTACGAACGGAGCATCGAATTGTGTTGCGTTGGGGGTGGGTTTGGAGCACAATAGCCGGCTCGTAGTGGGGGGGCGCGGGGGTGATGCCTTGCGACCTCGCTGCGAACGACGAACGGTCCGCGACGGGGTGGTCGCCGGGCCGCAACGGAACGCCAAAGACTGGAGAGCACGATGGCAAAAGCGGCAGCGCGGCACATCCTGGTGGAAACGCAGGCCAAATGCGAGGACCTCAAGAAGCAGATCGAAGGGGGCGCGGACTTCGCGGACCTGGCGCGGAAGCACTCAAAGTGCCCCTCGGGCCGCCAGGGCGGCGACCTCGGCACGTTCGGTCCCGGTCAGATGGTCAGGGAGTTCGACGAGGTGGTCTTCAGCGCCGCGGTCGGCACGGTACAGGGCCCGGTGCGGACGCAGTTCGGCTACCACCTGATCGAGGTCACCAGCCGCACCGCGTGAGCGGACGCACCGGAGGCGGGAGGCCGGAGGCTCCAGATCGCAGGAGTCTGCCGGTTCTCCGTGCTCCTCACAGCTATTGGTTTCCGGGAATCCGTGAAAGCAAGGCGGATTTCGTGCGTCTATCCGTGTAGGCCGATCGCGCGGCTGGAGCCAACAGAATAAGTAACGCCTGACGGCGTCCCTACGAACGATGCCAACGCTTGAGGTCGAATCATTGACGAAACGGTACGGCTCGGCCCGGGGGGTCGAGGACGTGACGTTCGCCATCGAGCCGGGTGAGATCTTCGGCTATCTCGGCCCGAACGGCTCGGGCAAGACCACGACGCTCCGCTGCATCATGGGCTTGCTTCGGCCCACGAGCGGCCAAGTCCGCGTGCTGGGCCGGCGCATCGTGCCCGGACGGGCCACCGAGCACGCGCGGATCGGCTATCTGCCGGGCGAGTTTCACATCTGGCCGACGATGCGGTCGGCCCGCTCGCTTGGCGTCCTGGCGGCTCTCGGGGGCGGCGACCGCGTCGCGGCCCGACGAAGGCAACTGGCCGAGCGGTTCGACCTCGACCTGAGCCGGCGCGTGGGCGACCTGTCCAAGGGCAATCGCCAGAAGGTGGGCCTGATCTATGCGTTCCAGCACGAGCCCGAGGTGCTGATTCTCGATGAGCCGACGGCGGGGCTCGATCCGCTGATGCGGCAGGCGGCGCTGGACCTGATCCGCGAGACCGCCGAGCAGGGCGCGACTGTGCTCTTGTCGTCGCACGACCTGGGCGAAGTGGCCGCGGTCTGCGGTCGAGCGGGCATCCTGCGCGAAGGCCGGCTGGTCGAAGTCGCGCCGATCGCGCAGATCGTTCAGAGCAGCGAGCACCGGCTGACGGTCTGGTTCACCGATGGGCATCTGGCGCCTCGCCTGCCGGCCACACTGGCAGGCGTGCGGGTCGTCAAACAAAAGCCCGGCACGCTGGACCTGGCGTATCAGGGCGCCGCCGATCCGATTCTCAAATGGCTGGGGCAGTTCGCGGTCGAGCGCATTGCTACGCCGCAGATGTCGCTCGAAGACGCCTTCATCCAGTACTATCGAGAGCCATCGGCCGGTTCAGTCGGGCGCGGCCGCGTCGCTCCGCAAGGAGGTGACGCATGAGCCGCTCGTCGCGCCCGCGATTTCCGTTCGTGCTGCTGCGGTTCTGGTTCGCGCGGGTCTTTCCGGCGTGGCTCGGGATCGGCCTGTTGATCTTCCTGATGCAGATCGGCGTTGCGGCCATCGTCCACGACAACCTCAACGTCCGGACGTTCCTGGCCTTCATCAACATGCTTCCGTCGATCGTCAAGACGGCGCTGGGCGGCGACATGCTCGATTCCGGCAGCATGACGGCCCTCCTGACGGTCGGCTACCAGCATCCGTTCGTGATGTTCCTCCAGATGGTGTTCGTGGTGGGCGTGCCGGCGGGATTGCTCACCGCGGAGGTGCAGAAGGGCTCGATGGAGCTGATCCTCAGCCGGGCGGTAGCCAAGACGCACGTCTATGTCTGTGCCGCGATCGTGGCAGTGGTCGGCACGTTTGGCCTGGTCCTGGTGATGTTCGCCGGAACGGCGGCGGCCGTAAACCTCTACACGTTCACGGAGCCGATCGACCTGCACCTGTTTTTCCGCATCGCGATGACCTCGGGACTGCTGGCCAGCACGTTCGGCGCGTTCGCGCTATTGATCGCGGTGACGTTCCGGCGGTTCTACGCCGCCGTCGGTGTCGCCGTCGCCTTCCTGACGCTCAACTACTTCGTCGCCATCGTCGCCCAGTGGTGGCCCGATCTGAAGTTCCTGCGAAAGGCGACGTTGTTCTACCTGATCTACTACTCCGACCTCTGGCAGGGCTGGCCCGTCCGCAACATGGCGATCCTCGCCGCCATCGCCCTGGCCGCCGCCGGCCTCGGCGGCCTCATCTGGCGCCGTCGCGACCTGTTCGTGTAGCCGTCCCCACCTCCAGGCGCCTTGGGGTATTTCGTGTCTGCACGTAGGGGCGACGCATGCGGCGCCCAGACGATTGTTGCTCATCCGTCGCGCGAAGGCCTTGCCTGATGTACGGCTCAGTGATAGAATGAACGAAGTCACGGCCGGGTGCGACGGTTGTGACGCGGGACCGTGGTTCTGGAGAGGCCAAGACGGATGCGGACAATGCGACGAAATGACGATGCTCGCGATGAGTGGTTCTGCCCTGCGGTTCAGACGCGGATTGCGCAGGGCCTGTGCTGGGAGTACTGCTTTGCCGGAAGAGGCGGTCCCGCGGACATCGCCGATCAACTCAGACACTGGATAGAGGAAAGTGGGAGGTTCTCTTCGCTGCAAGAATTCCACCGCACATGCGAGAGTTGTGCGCACTGTCCGTGGTCACGCTGAGACCGACAGAATGGTGCTGTGATTACGCGAAAGGGACATCATGACGCCAATTCGGTTGGGACTGGTTGCACTGCCGTGGTGGGTGGTGTATGGCGTGTTCCTGTTCTCGGATCTGTACCTGCGTCACCCGGTGGCGGGCATCGCGTTGCGACTGCTGATGCCCTTGGCTCTGCTGTGCAACCTCGTCGGCGTTGCAGCGGGCCTCGCTCACATCCGCAAGGATACGAAGACCGGTGTCGTGCTGGGACTGATTCTGAATGGCATGCCGCCGGTGATTGTCGCGGGCTTCTTCCTCTGGCTCTTTTTCGGGTTCAAGATGTGAAGGAGGGCGTCGCACGTGAAGAAGAAACGATGGATATGAGCAGGCGGATGGGACATGGGATTCCGCGATACTACTATCTGCTGACGCCGGCGTTCATTCTGCTGGACTACGTGGTGGGCATCAACATTCGTGTGGCGGCCCTGGATGCGATGCCCGGCTGCAAGAATCTGTACTA
>JAAYBV010000035.1 GCA_012744475.1 Phycisphaerae bacterium | reverse complement strand
GGTAAGATGGTTGTACGACATCGCGGGCACTCCGTAGTCTGAAGTCGTTGAACAACTCCAAGCTACCGGATGCCGCTCGCGATGTCTCTTCTATATCCGTGTTGCGCTTACCATGTGAATTCGCCTTCCCCGGAACTCAACGTACCGACGATCTTCCCTGCCTCATCGGTCAGCACGGTGTTGTGCCAGGCGACGATTCGCTCCGAACGGTCTCGGACGATGACCGGCGTCTCGGCATACTCAGCGAGGCTCGTCTGTCCTCGTAGGAGTTTGTCGAAGATGGCCCACACGTCCTGGCGCATGCGTTCCGGCACGAAGTTGGCGAACCAGTCCATCCCGAGGATTTCACGCTCGTCGTACCCGAGAATCTCGCAACCCTTTCGGTTGACCAGGCTGACTCGACCGCTCGAATCCAGCGCGACGAACATGACGCCTGCGACGTCCAGATACGCCTGACTCCGATCCCGTTCGCGGCGCAGTTGCTTTTCGGCGCGTACCCGCTCGGTGATGTCCTTGACGTGTTCGATCACGCCGACGGTGCGCTCCGCGGCATCGCGAAGAGGAAACGCCGAGAGATCGATCCAGCCAGTCGGGTCGTCGGCCGAAGGATATGGGACGACCGCACTGTGCGCCTGTCCGGTTTCCAGGGCGCGAATCGCCGGGCACCAGGGGCAGACATCCTTTCGGTGCTGGTAGACCTCATAACACTTCTTGCCGATCAGCGGTTGCGCCTCGGGATACCTCCATTCCATCCAGCGATTAACACGGACGATCGTCAGATCGAGATCGAGCACGCTGATGCCGTTCTGAATGCCGTTGAAGACGTCGCCGAGAAATCTCTCATTGTCACGGATCGCCGCTTCCGCTTTGCGGCGTTCGGTCACATCCCGGACGATCCCCTGTAGGTACTGACCGCCGGGCAACGGGAGCACGTTGAGGCTTACTTCCGCGTCAAAGGGCGTGCCGTCGGCTCTCGTGTGCTGCCACTCAAACCGTTGCGGTGTGCCATCGAGAGTGGCTTGCATACGTGCGGCGGCGGCCGCTGTGGAGGCGCTGCCGTCCGGCTGTCGAGCGGGCGAAAAGTCCGCTGGGCCATGCCCGAGGATCTGCTCCCGTGTGCATCCGTACATGTCGAGCGTTTTCGAGTTACAGTCCAGAAACTCGCCGTCCCGCACGAGAAAGATGCTGTCATTGGCGTTTTCGAAGAGCGTGCGATAGCGCTGCTCGCTTGCCTGGAGCGCTATGTCTCGCTGCTTCTGCTCGGTGACATCGCGCGCCACGGCGTACGTCACGCCTTGTTCCGGCTTCGGGTGCGACATCCAACTGAGCCAGCGGTAAGATCCGTCCTTGTGTCGGTAGCGGTTCTCGAAATTGATGACCATCTGGCCGTTTCGAAGTTTCTCCTCGATGACGGCTCTTGTCTGAGCGACATCGTCGGGGTGAATGAGATCGAGAAACGACCGGTTCCGCAACTCCTCTTGCGTGTATCCCAACGTCCGCTCGAACGCCGGATTGACCTTGACGAAGGTGGCCGTATGGATGTCCGCGATGCACACCATATCCAGCGAAAGATCGAACAGGCTTTGCAGCTCCTCTTCCGCCGCCTTGCGCGCGGTGATGTCCAGCACGGTGAACAGGACCCCCTCGGACAGATCGTCGGGGTCCAAAGGAGTCGACGTCAGCAGGACGTTGATGATGTGTCCGTCCTTGCGTCGCCAGCGCACTTCGACGGTGCCGCACTCGGCGACCGGCCGATACGCGTGCCGGCCGACGTGGTCGTAATCGTCGTCATTGAGGTACAACATGCGGGCGTCTTTTCCGAGGAGTTCCTCCAGGGAGTAGCCGACCATTTCGCACAGCCGATCGTTGACATCCTGCATGATGCGGTTGGTCACCAGACCGATACCGATCGTGGTCGAGCGGTAGATGCCCCAAAGGCAGGCCTCCGTCCGTGGCGCTTGGCTCGCTCGCCTTGGGCCTGCTTGTTGCCCGTGTCGCTGGTCGCTGGCCGCCGAAGCGGTCAGATCGTCGGCACGAGCGGGAATCCTATCCGTGGAACTCTGGCGACCATCCATTGTGCTTTCCCGAAACGAGAAGCCATGCCCCATGACCGAGTGAGGTGGCTCGCCATGATGAATCGCGGTGCCCCATTGTCTGTGTCCCCTACATCTTCCCTCTCTTTATCGTGGTTTCGCGTTCGGTGTCAACACAATATCGCCGTGTGCGACCACCTTTTTCTCGCCGGTGACGTCTCCTGGCGTTAGGGCATGGACGGTGATGCTTGACCTTATTGTTCTGAAATGACACAATACCACAGGGTTCCGCGGCGTGGAGCCGGGTGAGTTGCCGTGCGTTGCGGCGTCGCTGTGTCGACAGCCGGAACGGGCCGTGGACGATGTTCGTGTTCATGCGGAGACGGAAAGGGGTGTCAGCCATGCTCTGTCGAAGTACCGAATGGGGGACGTCCGTGGCCTTTGTCGCGGTGTCCTGCTCATGTGTGCTTGGGATGTGGACCTGCGTCGCGGCGGCAAGCGACACGCGTAGTTGGACACCGCTGTTCAACGGCCGGAATCTCGATGGCTGGGGCAATCCATATGATTGGGGCGAGGCCCGCGTCGACGACGGCCAGATTGTCCTTCAGGCCGAACAGAAGTTCTTCCTGGTAACCGCCAAGAGGTACCGCGACTTCCTCTTTGAAGGGGAGGTCAAAATGCCGGACGCACAGTCGAACTCCGGCTTCATGTTCCGCTGTCACCAGGAGCATAACAAGGTCTATGGATATCAGGCCGAAGTCGATCCCTCGGAACGGCGATGGTCGGGCGGTCTGTATGATGAGGGACGCCGGGGCTGGCTCAATCCCCGAAATAATGATGGGGATTCAGTGAAGGCTTTTGTCGAGAGCACCAAGGGGGCGTTCAGGCTCGACGACTGGAACCGCTATCGCATTCACTGCATCGGACCCAGCATCCGCATCTACGTCAATGGGATCCTGACCACCGACTACGTCGATGCAACCGACCGGGACGGATACATTGCGATCCAGCACCATGGTGAGGCCGGGAAGATGTACCGTTTTCGAAACCTCTGCCTCCGCGAACTACCCGCTCCGGCGGCGTTGAGGGAGGCGCACAACGGTCTGCCACTGGTGTTCTTCGAGGACTTCGAGAGCGGGACCGATCGTTGGACGCAGACCGATCCGAACGCGTGGAAGCTCATCGACCAGGACGGCAATCACGCCTATTCTCAATATCAGCAGAGCAAGTACGAGCCGCCCGTGCGGTCACCGCTGAATATCGCGCGAATCAAGAACCTGAAGGTTTCCGACTTCGTAGTGCAGGCGAAGATAGAGCAGACCGGCCGCGAATACGGCCATCGTGACATGTGCGTGTTTTTCGGATACCAGGACTCGTCTCATTTCTACTACACCCATATTGCCTCGGCCGCTGACGATGCGGCCCACAGCATCCACATCGTCAACGGGGCACCGCGCGCGCCCATCGTACTGGAGCGGACCAGGGGGGTGGACTGGGGGACCGGCTACCACGATGTGCGGGTCGTGCGCAACGTGTCGACCGGCTCGATCGAAGTGTTCTTCGACGACATGAACAAGCCCGTCATGCGGGCGGTAGACCGGACGTTCGGCGCCGGCGGGATCGGCTTCGGGACGTTCGACGACACAGGCAATGTCGATGATGTGATCATCTGGGGGCGCAAGCCGTAGCGGATTCCTGCCGTCGCAGGATGGCTTCAAGAGGAGGCCGAGCCGTGAAAAGAAAGGGCCTGATCGTTCTCTGCGTCTGGATTGCTGTCCTGATGAGTCATGCCGTCTGCGAGGCAGAGCCTCTGCCATGCAAGGCCTTCCCTGATGCGGTGGGATGGGCCGCCTGTACGCCCGGCGGACGAGGCGGGCGCGTCATTCGAGTGACGAACCTCAACGCCGATGGCCCCGGGTCCTTTGCCCGGGCCGTGGGCGCCAAGGGGCCGAGGATCATCGTCTTCGAGGTCGGCGGCGTGATCGATCTGGACGGCAAATCGATCGGCATCGACGAACCCTTCGTGACCATTGCCGGACAAACGGCGCCGAGTCCGGGCATCACCTTCGTTCGCGGCGGCATCGGGATCCACACGCACGATGTGATCCTCCAACACGTTCGCGTGCGTCCGGGCGAGGCCGGAAGGCCCAAAAAGAGCGGATGGGAGATCGATGCGATCGCTACCTCGGGTCCCGATGCCTATAACGTCATTGTCGATCAGTGCTCCTGCTCGTGGGCGACCGATGAGAACCTCAGCGCCTCGGGCCCGCGCTTCGACGGGGACGACGTCGAACAGTGGCGCTGCGGCACCTCGCGGAAGATCACCTTCAGCAACTGCATCATCGCCGAAGGACTGAGCCAATCGGCGCATGGCAAAGGCGAGCACTCGAAGGGCACGCTGATCCACGACAACTGCACCGACATCGCCATCGTCGGCAATCTGTACGCGCACAATCGAGATCGCAATCCGCTGTTCAAGGGCGGCGCGCGAGGCGCGGTCGTGAACAACTACATCTACAATCCGGGTGGCCGGGCCGTGCACTACGCGCTGGTGCCCTCCGAGTGGGGCGAGCGTCCGTACTCGACCGGGCAGATGGTCGTGGTGGGCAACGTCCTGGAGCCAGGGCCTTCCACGCGCCGGCCCATGTCCGTGCTGCGTCACCAGCGAGGCGGCCCATGCGAAGTCTATCTGGCGGATAATCTGGCGATCGGCCAGGCTGACGACGTCCCGCTGCTGGAGATCGACAGCCGGGCCGCGCCTGGTGAATGCCGGGTTCTGGATGCTCGGCCGTTCTGGCCTCCGGAGCTGGTGGCGTTGCCGGCGGCAGAGGTCAGGGACCGTGTGCTGGCCAACGCCGGCGCGCGCCCATGGGATCGGGATGAGGTGGACTGCCGCATCATCCGCGAGGCCCGTGCCGGCCAGGGCCGGATCATCGACAGCGAGCAGGAGGTGGGTGGATATCCGCGAGTCAAGCCGACGCGCTCGGTATTTGACCCATCGCGGTGGAACCTGCACGATATGACCGAACGAGAACCCCAGCGTTCGGGCAGATTACGCGTCGTTATCGAGACCGATGCGCCGGGAGGCGACCCCGACGATGAAGGCTCGCTCGTGCGGTTCTTCCTGTACCTCAACGAATGGGACGTCGAAGGTCTGATCGGCACGCGAGGGCCCGGCCAGAGCCGCCTGGGCATCTCGGGCAAGGACCGCATCCTCCAGTACGTGGATGGTTACGAACGCGTCTACGCGAATCTCAAGGTGCACAAGGCCGATTATCCTGAGCCGGATGCGTTGCGTCGTATCACGAAGCAGTGTTACGCCGACCAGGAAGGGCGGGACCACGTCATCGCTCTGGTCGACCGGGACGATCCGAGGCCGATCTGGTATCTCAACTGGGGTACGAATGAGGAGGACGACAAACCTACGGCGTTGCGCGAGGCCCTGGATCACGTAAAAGCAACGAGAAGTGATGGAGAGTATGAGCGATTCGCCGGGACGCTCCGTTATGTCGAAGCGCACAACCAGAACCATCTCGGCCGGCACCGTTCGGCGCTGGGATGCTACATGGATACCTTCTACCCGGACATGGACGGGGGGCGCTGGTACCATCGCTGGCGCCCATTGACCGAGCGCGCCGGCGGCTTCGCGGTGGATCGGGACATCAAGACCGGGCACGGGCCGCTCTGCGCCGAATACACGATCCAGAAGGAGGGAGATACGCCGACGTTCATGCACCTGATCCCCAATGGCCTGAACGTGCCGGAGAGACCGGCCTGGGGTGGCTGGTCGGGGCGATACGGCCTGAATCGGGACCTGAATATGTGGTGGTGCGACCGGCAGGACGCGTGGCAGGGGACCACCCATCGAGACAACACGCTCAAGAAGTGGGCGATTCACATCCAGAATGACTTTCGGGCCCGCGCGGATTGGTGCGTCGCCCGGACTTATGGCGAGGCGAATCACGAACCGGTGCCGTGCGTGCAGGGGGATGCGACCGGGGACATCGTGTTTCTGGAGGCGCCGGCCGGGTCGAGCGTCTCGCTCTCGGCCAAGGGCAGTACAGACCCGGACGGCGACCGGCTGGCGTACCGATGGATGTACTATCCCGAGGCCGGCACGTTCGGGGGCGATATTGTGATCGACGCCGACAGCGGCCCATCGTGCTCCCTCGCCGTGCCCGCCGAGGCGCTGGGCAAGACGATCCATGTCGTTCTCGTCGTGACCGATAGTGGCGAGCCTCCGCTGACTCGCTACCGCCGCATCGTCATCACAGGTACAGGCGGCTCGGTGACTGCACCGTAGCGATTGCCGGCGGGATGCGGGTTTTTCACTGGAAGGATGGCGGTTGGGACTGCTACAATGCCTGCCGAACTGAGCCGGGAGGGTGGAGATAGCCGGAACGTCTTTGTCGAGGGAACAGGTGTCAATGAGTCGATGTCGCTGCACGGCTGGTTGGCTGCTTCTTGCGTCTGCCGCATTTCTCTGCACGTCTCCTGCTGCCCTGGCCAGACCCAGGCTGGTGCTCAAGCTGGGCCACGGCCTGCCGACCACACACGCGGTGCATAAGGCGATGCTCTTTATGGCCGACCGTGTCAAGGCCCGGTCGGAGGGGCAGATGATCGTCCAGGTCTTCCCCAACGAGCAGCTCGGCAACGAAAAGGAATGCATCGAGGCCCTCCAGCTCGGCTACCTCGCGATGACGAAGGTCTCCAGCGCCCCGATGGAGTCGTTTGTCAACAAGATGAAGGTGTTCGGCGTGCCGTATCTGTTTCGCGACTCGGAGCACTTCTGGAAGGTGCTGGACGGCCCCATTGGCAGGGAGCTGCTGCTGGAAGGCGAATCGAAGCGGCTGCGCGGCTTGTGCTACTACGACGCCGGAGCCCGAAGCTTCTACACCAAGAGCCGCGCGATCCACTCACCCGCCGACCTGAGCGGCCTGAAGATCCGCGTGCAGAACAGCATCATGGCCGTCAAGATGATGCAGGCAATGGGCGGCTCGGCGACTCCCATTCCCTTCGGCGAGTTGTACACCGCGCTCGACCAGGGTGTGGTGGACGGCGCCGAGAACAACGCGCCGTCGTTCGTGCAGGCCCGCCACTATGAGGTTTGCGGCTATTACACGCTGGATGAGCACACCTGTCTGCCGGATATTCTCATGATCGGCACGCGCGTCTGGAAGAAGCTCAGTGCCGAGCAGCGGCAGATCCTCCAGGAAGCGGCCGATGAATCAGTCAGGTATCAGCGGACACTCTGGCTCGAGCAGGAGCAGAAAGACCTCCAGGTGGCCCGGGAGGCCGGCGTGGAGATCATCCGCCCGGACAAGCAGCCGTTTCGCGAGTCGGTCCGCCCGATCTGGGATGAGTTCGAGAGCAGTTCGGATCAGAAGCTGGCTGAGATCGGCGATCTGATCGATCGCATCCAGGAGGTCCCATGACGTTCCTGCTGCTGGTCAAGAAGGTGCTGGACCGTATGCTCGAGACGCTGGTGATGGTCGTCGTGGCGGTGCTCGTCCTCGACGTGCTGTTGCAGGTCTTCACGCGGTTTGTGCTGAACAAGCCCAGTAGCTGGACGGAAGAGCTGGCGGTGTTCATGCTGATCTGGGTCTCGCTGCTGGGGGCGGCGGTCGCGCTGGGGCGCGGCGCGCACCTGGGCATCGACTATTTCATGGGCAAGCTGCCCGAGCGGGTGCGCCTGGCGACAGAGGTGTTCGTGTTCTTCTGCGTCGCGGCGTTCTCGTTCCTGGTCATGGTGCTGGGTGGGATCGACCTGGTCCGCAGCACGCTCGAACTCGGTCAGCCTTCGCCGGCCCTCAACGTCCAGATGGGACACGTCTATCTGGCGGTTCCCATCAGCGGGTTCTTCCTGACGCTGTATGCCGTCATTGCCCTTGTAGAACGGCTGCGGACGCTCCTAGGCAAAGACAGCACGATACCTGTGTGAGGACTGGTGGTGCGGCAGCGATGAACGTCATCCGGACAGACAATCGGATCAAAGGGGAGACGACGTGAACGTACCCGTTCTGGTTCTGGTCATCAGCTTCGTGGTCCTGCTGGTCCTCAATGTCCCCGTGGCGTTCTGCATGGGGATTGCGACGCTGCTGGCCTTCGTCGTGATGGGCGCGCCGGCGTTCGGGGCGGTCGCACACAACATCGCCACCGGGATCGACAGCTTCTCCCTGCTGGCGATTCCCTTCTTCATTCTCTCCGGGCTGCTGATGGGCCACGGCGGCATCGCGCGACGCCTGATCGATTTTGCCAACGTTCTGGTGGGCCGGTTCCGGGGAGGCCTCGCCTTCGTCAACATTCTCACGTGCATGCTCTTCGGCGCGATCTCCGGGTCTGCCACCGCCGCCATTTCGTCCGTGGGCGGCTTCCTGATCCCCCTGATGAACAAGATGGGCTACCATCGGGATTTCAACGCCTCGGTGACGATCACCGCCGCGACGACGGGACTGCTGATTCCGCCGAGCAACGTCATGATTGTCTATTCGCTGGCCACTGGCGGGGCGGTCTCGATTGCGGCAATCTTCATGGCCGGCTACCTGCCCGGCATCCTGGTCGGATTCGCGTTGATGGTCGTCAGCGCGATCATCTCGATTCGGAACAACTACGGCCAGGGGAAGGGTGATGCGGCCGGGTTCACAGAGACCGTTCGCTTCTACGGTCTGGTGCTCGTGTCCATGCTGGCAGTCGACTTCGCCCTGCTGTGCTTCATTCCGTTGTTGTCTGCGGCGCTGGGGGCCCTTGCCTGGGCCATCGTCGGAATCGCCAGGGGGCTAGGGGGCGGCGTGGGGGAAGGCCATCCCTTTCCCGCTGGTGCGACGGTCATCAAGGCCGGGCTCTGGGGCCTTGTTGGGTCTTTGACTCTGGCCGCGGAGATAAAGATCGTGTGGCGGTTCCCAGCGATCAAGGAGGCTACGGTAGCCTATTTGCGTGCGGTTCCGGCGATGTTGCTGGTGCTTATCGTCATCGGCGGGATTCTGCTCGGCTGGTTCACGCCCACAGAAGCCTCGGCGGTGGCGGTGCTGTATTCGTTCATTCTGGCGTTGGTGTATCGCGAGCTGAAGATCAGGGACTTGCCCCAGATTCTCTTGCAGTGCGGCGTGACGACCGCGGTCGTATTTCTGCTCATCGCCACCAGCGTCGCGATGTCCTGGGTCATGGCCTCGGAGAACGTCCCGCAGGATATCAGCGCCTACCTCGTGAGGCTGACCGACAGCAAGGTCGTCTTGCTGCTGCTCATCAACGCGATTCTGCTGGTCGTCGGGATGTTCATGGACATGACGCCGGCGGTGCTGATCTTTACGCCGATCTTCCTGCCCATCGTCGAAGCGCTGGGGCTCAATGCGCTGCACTTCGGCATCGTCATGATCATGAATCTGTGCATCGGGCTGTGCACGCCGCCCGTCGGGACGTGTCTGTTCCTCGGCTGCGGCATCGCAGAGACGACAGTGACCAAGGTCATGCGCCACATCCTGCCGTTCTACGGCGCGATGGTCGTCGCACTGCTGATCTGTACCTTCATCCCCGAGATCTCTCTCTGGATTCCCGCCCGGCTCGGCTTCGTCCGGTAGTCGCTCGCAATGTGTCCGTCAGAGCCAGCATCCATCATCAATAATCCATCATCAATGATCGATCAGTTCCGCAGTTGGTCTTCGAGCGAGTCGAGGCCCATGATGACGTCGTGCATGTAGACGCGTCGTCCGCTCGGCGTGTCGGTCGCCGCATAGGTGTGCCCGCTGCCCGGATCGACGTAGGCATACCACGTGTACTTCGACAGCCACTCGTAGTCCTCGTCGTCGACCTGCGCCTTCAACCCATTGTCCAATGGTATCTCTTTCATACTTCGCTCGCCTCCGTTTGCACTGCCTGTCTTTCAGCCTTCTGATCGCCAAGACCTCTCGCGATCCACGTGGGCGGCCGTTTCCCATCTCCTTCCATAATACCTTTCTTCCCTCCGATCTCCAAAAGTATGTCGCGGCAAGCCACTGCGTAGTGCGGAGCGGCACACTGGGTGACGAGTTCCGAGAAGTGGGTCAGACGATTTCGATGGCGCTGTCAAGGATCTCGGACAAGATGCTGGCGGTGGCAGGGCTGCGGTACTCGTCCCAAAAGACGCACTTGGGCTCGATGGCGGCGTCGACGGCGAAGGCCGCATGGAACAGGCCGGCCGTGATGTCCATGCGTCTGGAGTGGTCCGTCTCGTCAACGACGACGGCCACATCGATATCGCTGTCGGGACCTGCCTGCCCTTTGGCGTGGGAGCCGTACAGCAGCACCTTCTTTATCGGGAACAACTGCCGCGCCGACTCGTAGAACCTCAGGATGGTCTCGCGGACTACAGCCTGGCCTTGATCCATTCGAATAGCTCCCTCGCCGATTCCAGCAGACGTTCCGCTTCTGTATCAGTCAAGACACGCGTCAGCTCCGCGATATCTTCGGTATACCGAGACTCAATGTAGTGCGAGTTGAGCCGTTCCATTGCCTCCATCCTTTGGGAGCCTGCCTCGTCTTTCCACGGCAACTCCGCCACGAGACGCAGGAGGTTGTGCGTATAAGGCGGCGTGGACGCGCGGTATTTCACATAGCAGGCCTTCAGGATCTTCTCGCCTGCTGGGACAGGAAAGCGACGTACAGATAGCGACGAGTCTGTAGCATGGCCTCCGCGGTAGCCAGATCATACTCCGCGAGCGAAAGCCAGTTTTGCACGACCTTGTCGACCATCTGTACACATGCTCCAAGTTGGCCCTGCCGAGAAACGCACACGCCGGGATTGTAGCACTGACCGGATGCAGAGGCAAACGATTGTTGGCCTGACCACGCGGGTATCGGGCCAACGCTTGTGCCCCAGAAGAAGAGAGGCCGTCGCGTGAGGGGCGACGGCCTCCGGGGCGCTAACGGACTATGCCGTTTGGACGCTACTTGACGGGGGCGCGGAGCAGCGTGATGCTCAGCGGCTTGACGGCAATGGGGCCGGTCAGGTCGGTGGGGTCGGTGCTGGCGATGTCGACGTTGCGGGGTTCGCCCGGCTGGTTGTAGGCCATCGGGTCGTCGCCTGCGATGATCCAGGTCTGGGCGGCGCCGGCGGCAGCGACGTTATCCAACTCCAGCCTGAGCCGGTACGTGTCCGGCGTCGGGTTCACGATGCCCACCGTCAGCGCCTTGCCGTCGGCGGTCAGCGCCGCCGAGACATCGAGCGGCGCCGCTTCGTGCTTGACCGCCACCGGGACGGTTCCGAACTGCTTGCGGTACAGCATCAGAGGCAGGCCCGTCGAGTCGAAATCGGCCGCGGTCTTGGTGGTCTTGATGCAGCCGATCACGTTGACCGTCTGGGCGTAATTGGCCATGTAGATGATGTCCGTGTTGCGGAAGCACTCGTGGAGTCCCGCCGCGATGCCCAGCGCGTCCTTCAGAAAATACCGCGTGCCCAGCTCGCCGAAGACGTGCGGGCCATACCAGTAATTCCACTCGTCGAGCGCCACCCGGATGTCCTTGCCCTCCAGCGCGGGGATCGTCTTGCGGTATTCACGATGGGCGTCCGCGATCCGCTTGACTTGGTCCGGGATCTGCTGGACGTGCTCGGGGATGTCCTCCTTGTCGCGGCAGTAGAAGTGCTCGCTGAGCAGGTCCATGTGGTCGGCGCAACTGGTCAGCATGCCCCTCGACCAGCGGCCGTCGCGACCGATGTCGCCGGAACCGACGGTCTTGATCGCCGGGTCGACCTCACGCATCTTCTGCTCGATCCAGTTGTGCTTCAGGACGTAGTGGTTCAGCGACATGTATCCGAGTTGCCAGTTGCCCCACATCTCGTTCCCGACGCACCACCACTTGACGCCGTACGGCTTGGGGTGGCCGTTCTTCGCCCGCCACTTGCCCATGAGCGTGTCGGCCGAGCTGTTGGCGTATTCGACCTGTGCGGCCGCCGAGTAGGCGTCGCCGAAGCCTGTGTTGACCGCAATCATCGGTTCGGTGTCGATCAGGCGGCAGAACCGGATGAACTCGTCCATGCCCATGTCGTTGGTCTCGATGCCGGTCCAGGCGGGATTGGTGCGGGTCGGCCGCCTGTCGCGGTCCCCCAGCCCGTCGCGCCAGTCGTAGCCGCTGACGAAGTTGCCGCCGGGCCAGCGGTAGACCGGCGAGTCGAGCTGCCGGAGCAATTCGAGCGTGTCCTTGCGGAAGCCCTCGACGTTGTCGGCGGGCATCAGGGAGACGCAGCCGATCTTGAGCGTGCCCTCGCCCGACATGGTGATCTCCAGGCGGGCGTTGTCCGTACCCTTGCCCGCGGTGAATTTCAGCGGGCTCTTGGTGTATTTGTCGCGCACTTTCGTGATCGTGACGGTGTCCTTGTCGGACTCGGCATCGCCCCAGATGAGGCTGACCACGACAGGGCCGACCTTGCCGTCACCGGCCAGGTAGATGTAGCCTGTGTAGTTCTTGCCTTGGATGAGGCCCAGCTCTTCCTGATAGATGCCGACGGGCCGGCCGCCGGGGGCGGTGATCTGCGGCGTGTGCTCGCCCACGAAGGCGTCCTCCTTGACCATCTTCACCGTGCCTTCCGGGCCGATCACCTTCCACGGGGAGGCCGCCAGCACGCGGGCCTGAGCACGGGTCAGTCGCCAGATGTCGCCCTCGGCTGGCACGGAGAAATAGAACTTGCGGTCTTCGAGCATCTCGGCCCAGATGCCGCCGTAGATGCAGCGGCCCAGGTGCTCGATGAACTGGCCATAGATATACGGCGAGATTGGCTCGGTCTTGTCGGCCGCATCGATCGAGATCGTGGCTTCGACAGTGGCGGAGGCCGGCGCCGCGTCCTGTGCACGGACGCCCGCCGCCGGGATAGTCAACAGGCACAGGCCCGTTAGCAGGAGGAAACGGATGGGGAGCTGCATGGCTGTGTCCCTTTCAAATGAGTGACATTGATGGATCAGACCTTCTTGTCGGGACACGAGGATACCGGTTCGATGCGGGCCAATGCAAGCGTTCTTCAAGGGCAAATGCGATAAAACGCTTCCCACGCGTGCGGCGCACGGGCATAATTGACGCCGATTGCCGCATCGGGCAGGCTCGTTTCGCCCGATTGCGATTTGTGAAACGCCAAAATGCGAAAAAGGATGGACAATGGCTTTATCTCAACGACGGATCTGGAGCAGACGGACCATGAGAAACAAATACTGGACAGCGTTGGTGTCCGTGGCTGTCACGCTGGCGCTTGTTGCAGTCGGCGGCGGGTGCCGCAAGGGCGGGACGGCCGCTGAATCGAAGTATACGGGTTCGTGGGCGCAGGTGCCCGACATCCTGGCGCAGATCGGCGAGCCGAACATTCCGAGCCGCGACTTCGACATCACGAAGTTCGAGGCGGTGGCCGATGGCACAACCGATTGCCGGCCTGCGATCATGGCGGCGATCGCCGCGTGTGAGGAAGCGGGCGGAGGACGTGTGATCGTTCCGGCGGGCACCTACCTCGTCAACGGTCCGCTCTATCTGGTCAATGACATGGAGCTGCATCTGGCCGAAGGGGCGCGCCTGAAGTTCGGGTCGAAGTACGACGACTACCTGCCGCTGGTCCTGACGCGATGGGAAGGGACGCAGATCTACAACTACTGCCCGTTCATTTATGCCTATCGTCGCAAGAACGTCGCCTTGACCGGAACCGGGACTCTGGACGGCCAGGCAAAGGATGCGTGGAGCACGTGGGCCCGGAAGGAGGACAAGGGCATCGAGACGCTGCGCCGCTGGAACGACGAGGGGACGCCCGTAGTGGACCGGTTCCTGGGGGATGGCTACTTCCTGCGGCCCAGCATGATCGGATTCCTCGGGTGCACGAACGTGCTGGTGGAGGGTGTGACGATCGTCGATTCGCCGTTCTGGTGCCTGCATCCGATCTACTCGAAGAACGTCACGATCCGTAACACCCGGATCGACTCCCACAACCCCGACAACGATGGGATTGTTCTCGATTCCTGCGAGTACGTGCGGGTTCACGGCGTGGCCATTGCCAACCACGGGGCGTGTGTCTCCATCAAGTCGGGCGCCGGGCGCGAGGGCCGCGAGATGGGCTGGCCGAGCCGCAACATTTATGTCCACGATTGCACTTTCAACGCCGAGACGGCCATCTCGATCGCGGGCGAGATAGGCGGCGGTGTCTACAACGTCTTCGCCGAGAGCTGCCTGACAGGGCAGGGACTTCGACCCGCCTTGGCGATCGCGGACGAGCGGACGCGAGAAGGCGAGATCGCACACGTGTGTTATCGCAACATGTTCGGTCTCGACGTGCGGGACCCGAACGCGCCGAATCAGCCGCCGGACGTATACGCCGGACCTGACGTCCAACTCGCCGAGCAGGGCGGCACCGTGACATTAAGCGGCTCGGTCGTGGACGACGGGAAACCTTCGGGCAAGCTGACATACGCGTGGTCGCTGATCCAGGGCCAGGCCGATGCTGTGAAACTCGCAGCGCCGGCCGCTCTGAAGACGCAGGCGACGTTTTCCCAGCCCGGCGTTTTCGTTCTCCAGTTCGAAGCCAACGACGGCGAGGCCACAGGGCGTCATTTCCTGATCGCCAAGGTGGGTGAGCAGCCCGAAGGCATGGAAGGTGTCGCGCGGCCCGTTTTCCCGGCAGGCAAGTGAGTCGGAGGCGGCAAGGATTCCATATGACCAGAAGAAGCCGTGATGTCGCGTGGGCTGTGGTGCTGGTTCTGGCCATCGGCGCGCAGGCGCAGGTGCCGATGCTGGCCCACGCCGCTGAGAAGACGTGTTTTCAGGTCGCTGCGCCGTGGGCGCCGGAACTGGATGTCCGTTCGGATGTCGCCATCATTTATGGCATGAACGATAGCTTCGCCTCGCGGCTGGCCGGCTGGCACGATCGCGGCTATGTCACGCACTTCATGACCGGGATTGCCTGGGGTGGCTATCAGGACTACTTCACCGGCAAGTTCGATGGCGTCACGCATAACGAGGATGGCCAAGTCGAGCGCAACGGCGAGATCATCTGGCACGGACGCAACGTTCCCTACGTCGTGCCGTCGCCGGCGTATATCGCCTACGTCAAGTCGCTCGTCAGGCAGGCCGTCGACGCGGGTGTTGTCGCCATCCATCTTGAAGAACCCGAGTTCTGGGCCCGCGCCGGCTACAGCGAATCGTTCAAGAAGCAGTGGCAGAGCCACTATGGCTTCCCCTGGATGGCCCAGCACGAATCGCCCGAAGCGACGTACCTGTCGTCGAAGCTCAAGTATCAGCTTTACTTCGACGCTCTCAAAGAGGTGTTCGCGTACGCCAAGGCGTACAGCGAGAGCAAGGGCACGCGCGTGCGGTGCTACGTGCCCACCCATTCGCTGCTGAACTACTCGGCCTGGCGGATCGTCAGCCCCGAGGCGAGTCTGGCGGCGCTGCCGGGGATGGACGGATACATCGCCCAGGTCTGGACGGGCACCAGCCGCGAGCCGGTCTTCTTCAACGGCGTCCGCCAGGAGCGCGTCTTCGAGAACGCGTTCCTTGAATACGGCTCGATGGTTTCGATGACCGCGCCCACCGGACGCAAGGTCTTCTTCCTCACCGATCCGGTTGAGGACTGGCCCCGCACGTGGGACGACTATAGGCGCAACTATCAGGCGACGTTCACGGCGCAGCTGATGTACCCGATGGTCGACAGCTATGAGGTGATGCCATGGCCGAGCCGCATCTATCGCGGCCGCTTCAAGGTCGAAGGCAGTGATGTGACGCAGCCGATCTCCAGGGCCTATGCGACGCAGATGCAGGTGATGGTCAACTCGCTCAACGACATGCCTCTCTCCGACAACCGAATCGACGGCAGTCACGGCATCGGCGTACTGCTGGGCAATTCAATGATGTTCCAGCGGTTTCCCACGCACAAGGAGTACGAGGACCCGCAGCTGTCGAATTTCTACGGCATGGCGCTGCCTCTGCTCAAACGCGGCGTGCCCGTTCAGACGGTCCACATGGAGAACCTGGGCTTTGCCGGCACGCTCACGGACGTTCGCGTCCTGGTAATGAGCTATGCGAACATGAAGCCGTTGTCGCCCGATGTTCACCAGCATCTGGCCGCGTGGGTCCAACAGGGCGGCGTGCTGATCTACTACGGGCGGGACAACGATCCGTTCCAGGAGGTCAGGGAGTGGTGGAACACGGATGGCCGTCAGTACAAGGCGCCGTCCGAGCATCTGTTCGAGCTGCTGGACATTCGGCCGACCGCCGACCGGGAGCGATACGAGTGTGGCAGGGGAGTCGCCTACATCGTCCGGCGTGATCCGAAAGAACTGGTGCTCGAGCCAAACCAGGACGGCGCGTTCGTGGAGATGGTCCGGCGGGCGTACGAGCAGGATGCGCGGGCAGGGACGCTGCAAATGAAGAACCATCTGCGTTTGCAGCGCGGGCCATACGACATCGTCGCGGTGATGGACGAGAGCGTGGCCGCCGAGCCGTTGCGGATTGCAGGACCGGTGATCGACCTGTTCGATCCCGAATTGCCGATCCTGTCGGAGAAGATGGTGGCTCCTGGCCAGCAGGCATACCTTTACAGTCTCCGCCGCGTGACGGACGCCGGCCGTCCGAAGGTGCTGGCCGCCGCCTGCCGCGTGTATGAGGAACGAACAGAGGGCCGTTCGTATTCCTTCGTCGCGAAAAGCCCGTCAGGCACGCAGAGCGTCATGCGCATTCTGCTGCCCGCCGCGCCGGTCGAAATCGCCGTGACCGGGCCGGATGGGCAGCCCGTGAACGAAGTGGAGCCGTCGTGGGACGCGGGAACGCGGACCTGTCGCGTCAAGTTCGCCAACCATTGCGATGGCGTTTGCGTGACGCTGACCTGGTGACATGTGTATCGCTGAGGGCAAGGGAATGAAGATCGCACGCAGAGACATGTTGAAGACACTTGCCGCCGCAGGCCTGGCAGGGGCAGCGCGCCCCTTGCTCGCCGGCGAACGGCCGCGATTCTCGTTGAGTGTGAAGCGCCTGACGCTGAAGCACACCTGGACGATCGCGCGAAATTCGAGCGACTACAAGGACAACGTCTTTGTGCGGATCGAGCGGGACGGCGTGGTTGGCTGGGGCGAGGCGGCGCCAAACGTCCGCTACGGCGAGAGCGCCGAGAAGACCATGGGTGTTCTGGAGCAGGCCCGGCCCTTGTTCGAATCGAGCGACTGGTTCGAGTACGTCGATCTGCGCCGGCGATGGGAGACCTTCACGAAGGACCAGACGTGCGCCGGCGCTGCGCTCGACATGGCGGTTCTCGATTGGGTAGGCCGCAAGCTGAACGTGCCGCTCTACCAGTTGCTCGGCCTGGACGGAAGCCAGACGCCCGTCACGACGTTCTCGATCGGGATCGATACGCCGGACGTCGTGAGGCAGAAGGTCCGGGAAGCCGCCGAGTTTCCTGTCCTCAAGATCAAGGTCGGCCGCGACAACGATGCCGAAATCCTGGCCGCCGTGCGCGATGTCACGAACTGTCCGCTTCGCGTCGATGCCAACGAAGGCTGGCGCGACAGGCAAACCGCGCTCGACAGGATTCGCTGGCTCCAGGACCTGGGCGTCGAGCTGATCGAGCAGCCGATGCCTGCAGGAATGCTCGAAGAAACCGCCTGGCTGCGCGACCGCGTGGACATTCCGATCATCGCGGATGAGGCAGTCAAGCGCGCCGCCGATATTCCCGAGCTTGCCCAAGCCTATGACGGGATCAATATCAAGCTGATGAAATCCGGCGGAATCCAAGAGGCCCTGCGGATGATCCACGTGGCCCGCGCCTTGGGCCTGAAGATCATGTTGGGCTGCATGATCGCCAGCTCCGTGTCGATCACTGCTGCCGCCCACCTCAGTCCGCTGATCGACTACGCCGACCTCGATGGCAACCTCCTGATCGCCGACGACCCCTTCGCCGGCGTCACCGTCGGTCACGGCCGCCTGGTCCTGCCCGCCGGCCCCGGCCTCGGCGTCACGGAGCGCAGGGTGTGATGCATCGCTCCTTTCTGTCGATGCACCATCCCCAATCCGCCTGCAGCGGATGAAACTGCCACCCGCCCTGGATGGTAGGGGCGAGGCATGCCTCGCCCTGGCGCTTTGCAAGGGCCAAGGTCTTTCTCGACATTGACGGGCGGTTGTGGTAACATAAACCGAGTGACTGACGGAGGTTCGTGCTTGGGAGAGCCGCTATGACCATGCTGAATTCCAGCCCGCGTGCGAAAGCTGCATTCGCTTGCTTTGCCATTGTTCTATCGCTGCCGACGGTCGGACGGGCCTTGTCCGACGCGGACGCCCAGCAGCTTGAGCGGGACCGGATACTCATCGCCAACGAGACCCACAAGCAGATCTTTGAGGCCTACAAGGTCACCGGGACTCCCTTGTTCGTGACGTCCGATTCGCTGCTGAACGGCTACCACGTCCTCTATGAAGAGTCGATTCTGCGGCTCGAACAGGCCAACGCGCAGAAGCTTCCCGCCGTGCTGCGTTTCATCCTGGGCCGCCTGGACGCTGCCGCAGCCAGTATCGGTGAACAGGGCGAACTGACTGCCGCCGCGAAACGGCGGGCGACAATCGTCCTCGGCACGGCCCTGAAGCTCCTCGAAGATGATTTCCAGATCACGGACGCCGGAACGATGGCGATCATTTCCGATGAGGTGGCCCGGATCGTGGAGGCGCAGATGGTCATGAAGCCCGACTGGCTGGGGCCGCCCGAGCCAGATTTCATGTACCTCGACTACAGCCGCTACAAGGTTCGCGGCTTCTACACCGAGAGCGAGAGGCTGACCCGCTACTTCCGAGCGGTGGCCTGGCTCCAGTCGATTCCGTTCCGCGTCAGCCACGACGACGAGCTGTTGTCGGTCCTCATGCTGGGTCGCTGCCTCGCGTCCGACGGCTCGGAAGCTAATGATGCTCGCTGTGAGGCGCATCGCATCTTCTTTCGGACCTACACCGAGTTCCTGGGAGTCGGTGACGACTGGGACCTTGTCACGGCCAGTGGCGTCGTGACCGAGGGACTTGATTTCGATCTTGACGCCAAGCGGGCTGAGCTGATCGCCCAGGCCGAGGACGGGCCGCAGATCAACGACCAGTTGCGCTTCCCTCCGGATGACCCGAACGCGGCCGCCGAACCGAACTTTCGGATCCTCTCGGCCTATCGGCTGCCCGAGGCCGTGTTGTTCCAGCGGACCACCGACATCCGCCAGTTCCCTGGGCGGTTCTTCCCAAACGGCCTGGAGGTCTGCATCGCGCTGGGCTCGACGTTCGCCCGCGACAAGCTCGACAGCGTCCAGAAGGCCGACGTGCTCGCGACGATCGACGAGAACCTGGGGCTGTTCGATGCCGGCACGAGCCTCTATTTCGATTATCTCCGCATGATCGCGACGCTGCTCGATGCGCCCGAGCCCAACGCGCCGGACTTCATGACCGCTGAACCCTGGCAGGCCAAGAGCTGCGGCACCGCCCTGGCTGGCTGGGCCCAACTGCGCCACACCTGGGTCCTCCAGGCCAAGCTCAATGTCATCGCCTTCGGCACAGGCAGAATCCCAGCCGGGTTCGTCGAGCCGGAGCCCGAGTTCTTCCGTCGCATGGCCGATCTGGCGGCGCGGACGCGCGCCTTGTTGGAGGCAGCCGGAGCATTCGACAGCAGCTACTTCAGCCTCATCGATGCCCTGATGGACTTGGCCGATCTTCTCGATCGGTCCGCGACCAAGGAAGAGTTCTATCAGAGGTTGTGGGAGCTTCCCGATGATGAGCACTTCCGGCTCAATCATCTCAGAGTGATGCTGCATTGGCCGGCTTCCGACGATGTGCCCGAAGAAGAATGGACGGCCACGATGGTGGCCTGGCTGCGCGCGATGGCAGACGATTTGGGCGAGGGGATCGTCGATCCGTCGCTGGGCGCGACTACGTGGATGTATGAATCGGATGTCGCCCGCCTGTGGCCCTTGCTGGATACGACGAGTCGCCGTCTCGAGTCTGTTGCGCGAATACAGCTTGCGGGCGGTGACCTCGGCGAAGACTACGATGACTTCATCGGAGGCTATGGGGATACGCTCGCCGCAATCATGGGCTACGACGGCAACTACTCGTCCAAGCATCCCAAGGACGATGCGCCGCGGATTGCCGACGTCCATTCGAATCCGCTGCTCGGCAATCTGCACGTCGGCGTCGGCCGGGCGCGGGCGATCTACGTGCTGTATCCCTGGCAGGGGCAGGCCGTGCTGTGCCGAGGGGCCGTCATGCCGTACTACGAGTTCGTCGACGAGACGCGGCTGACCGACGAGGAGTGGAAGGCCCGGCTCGACAGCAATGCCCGCCCCGACGTTCCCGCCTGGCTGCGGCCCATCATCTGCGAGGAAGGCCTGTCCGCCCCCGGCTTTGCCTCGTCTGAAAGCCGCTGAGTCGTCGTGTCGCGACGGACATGGGACGGCCGGAGTAGTAGGTTCTGTACGGTATGGCGCTGTTCGGCGTGAGCGGTCACTGGAGTTCGAGGCCGCACCAGTAGCGGGAGGTGTTAGCCTCGGCAGCGAGCCAGGCGGCGTGGCCGTCGAAGAAGAGGTTATTGCAGCCTTTGCCTCGGTGGCGATCCTTGGAGACGCGTCGGGTCAGGTTACTGCCGGCGGTCTCAGCATCGGAGGCGGGCAGGTGCGTCGTCGACCAGACATCGAGCAGGTTGAAACGCGAGGCAACATTCAACTCATCGCGGCTGGTGACAACGGGCCGCCAGGGGCCCGCCTCGTTGTCGGCCAGATAGATGCGTTCGCCGGCGGGCCGGATGTCGCCGAGCTTGGTAGGCTCATCCTTCTGCTTGCCTTTGTCGCCCGTCGTCAGGCCGGGTTCGTCCATATCCCACGCATTGACCACGTAGTCGACGGTCTGGTCGGCGTTGGAGCGGCCGTTGAGCCCGACGCCCGCGCGAGGGAACGACGGGCACTGGTACACGTCCACCTCTCGATAATCCATCGCGGTCTCGTATTCGGTCCCGAGATACGGCATGAACGCCAGAATCCACTTGACCTCGTTGTCGAGCGCTCGCGGGATGAAATCGTCGTTCGCCTGGGCGTACGCCAGCGTCGCGAGGCTGAGCTGACGGAGGCTGTTGAGGCAGTAGACCGCTCGCGCCTGCTCGCGCACGCGGCCGAGGGCGGGCAGCAGAATGCCCATGAGCAGGGCGATGATGGCGATGACGACCAGCAACTCGATCAGAGTGAAAGCTCTCTCGACGCGTCCCATCGCAGCATCTCCATCGAAGCTGTATCCCCATGCCATCGGACCTGTATCGTCCATTGTACCAAGATATGAGATCGGCGGATACGATGAATCCGAACTGGTTTCCACAGCCCGCCTACGGGCGAATCATCATTCACTCCTGCAATAGGGATTGGACGTCAGGTTGAGGCCTCGTATACTGGAGTGCCGCACACCTTGGTGTGCCGTGATGGAGACAGCCAGCAACATCTGTGGAAAGGAGCGGAAAGATGCACACCGATCGGTCACGTCTCTGCCTGATGGTATGTCTCGTGGTTCTGGTTCCCAGCTTTGTCGGCGTCCAGGCGAATCCGTTTCGCAACGTGAAGGACTTTGGCGCGGTCGCGAACGGGACGACCAAAGACACGGCCGCCATAGCCAGGGCGATCGATGACGCGGCCCGGGCGGGCGGCGGAACGGTCTACTTCCCCGCCGGGCAGTATCTGACCGGGCCGATCCACCTCAAGAGCAATATCACGCTACATCTGGACGCCGGGGCGGTGCTGAGGTTCAGCGAGGATTTCGACGACTACCTGCCCATGGTCAAGTCGCGTTGGGAAGGGCTCGAATGCACCAACTTCTCGCCGCAGATCTATGCCTATCAGGCCGAGAACATCGCCATCGTCGGGCGCGGCACGATCGACGGACAGGGCAAGGTCTGGTGGGACAGCTATCAGCGCAACCGCGCCGCTGCCGAGGATGCCGAGCGCATCGCGCGGGTTGCCAGGTACGTGGAGATGTTCAAAGAGAAGAACAAAGACGCCCTGGGCTACGCCTATTTCGGCCAGAAGGGTTGGTTCCTGCGTCCGCCGATGATCCAGCCGGTCGAATGCCGAAGGGTGCGAATCGAGGGCGTGCATCTGAAGAACCCACCGTTCTGGACGTGCAACCTTGTGTACTGCGACGACGTGACGGTGACGGGGATCTCGATCAAGAACCCGGCCGGGTCGCCCAATACCGACGGGATCAACCCGGATTCCTGCCGCAACGTGCACATCTCCGACTGCCACATCAGCGTGGGCGACGACTGCATTACGATCAAGTCGGGCCGGGATGAAGACGGGCGGCGCGTCGGCCGGCCCTGTGAGAACATCACCGTGACCAACTGCACCATGCTCGACGGGCACGGCGGGGTGGTCATCGGCAGCGAGATGTCCGGCGGCGTCAGGAAGGTCACGATCAGCAACTGCGTCTTCGACGGCACCGACAAGGGCATCCGCATCAAGACCACGCGCGGTCGCGGCGGGGCGGTCGAGGACATCCGCGTCAGCAATATCCTGATGACCAACATCCCCATCGGACCGATCTACCTGAACATGTTCTACACGCGGGCGCCCGAGGAGCCACTCTCCGACCGCACGCCTGCTTTCCGCAATCTGCACTTCAGCAATATCACGGTCAAGGGGGCGCCGGTGGCTGGCTATATCCTGGGCCTGCCGGAGCGACCGGTGGAGAACGTGACGTTCACGGACCTTAACATCGACGCCGAAACGGGTTTTCAATGCAAGGACGCCCAGGGCATTGCCTTCCATGATGTGACGATCGATACCCAGAAGGGTCCGGCGCTGACGTGCGTGAACACGAGGAATCTGGAGATCGACGGCTTTCGCACCGGCAAGGCCCATGCCGACGCGGCGGTGATCGACTTGACGGATGTGCAGGGCGTCTATATTCACGGCTGCTGGGCCGGCCCCGAGACGGGCATGTTTCTATCGCTGAAAGGGTCGGCCAGTCGCGACGTCGTGCTCCAGGCCAACTACCTCCGCCAGGCGCAAGCACCCGTTGTCGTGGATGAGACAGTGCCGGCTTCGGCGCTCAGGAAGGAATAGCTCCGTCCGTATACTTGTCGGGCTCAGCCCCCGTGGTGCGGCATACTCAGGTGGCCCCGCGCGGTTTGGAGTCGCTCCAGGAAGTCGCCCTTCTGGAAGTCGGATGTCCATTTCCGCATGGTCAGCCAGCCGCCGAAACGGATGACGCGACGAGCCCATCGGATGTACCAGCGGCTCCAGCCGGCCCGCAGGTTGTGTAGCGAGAACAGCAGCGACGGAAACGTCAGGATGCTGGCGCCGACGAGAAACATGTACTGGAAACGGTAGAACCGTCCCATGATTCGCTTGCTGCCCTCCTGCATTTCCTGTGCCGTCATGGGGGCATCGGGCTCGAAGAGAGGGAAATTCCCATCATAGTATTCCCAGCCCACATCCTCCGAGGCATAGACCCGGTGCTGGCGTTCGAGCCTTTGGCGCAGCCGCGTGCCCGGCAGCGGCACCGGGAGCAGTACCTGAACGGTGTCGAGCCGCGCCATGCGGATAAATCGTCGAAACCGCTTGACCCGCTCGTCGATCGGCATGGTGAACGTCTGTTCGACGGTCGATGGATAGCCGAAGATGAACATGCCGTGCACCCAGAACCCGAACCGGCGGTAGACCTTTACCAGCGACAGCATCGCCTCGGCCTTGACCTGCTTGTTCATCGCCTGGAGCTCTTCGTCGATCGGCGATTCGAAGCCGATGGCGACGTGCGCGATCCCCGCCTGCCGCATGGCGGCGAGCAGTTCTGTGTCCTTGGCCCTGTCCAGCCGGATCTGGACGGTCGAGATCAGTCGCCTGCCGATCTGCTGTTGATAGTCCGCCATCATCCGGCAGAAGCGGATGGCCTCGCTTCGCTGCTGGCCGAAGAGGTCGTCCACGACGAAGAAGTCTGTGGCGTTGCGCGTTTCGACCAGATAGCGGATGTTCTCGAACAACCGCTCGGCCGAGGCGCACCGAGGCGTGCCCTTGACCGTGCAGAACTCGCAGTTCATACAGCAGCCGCGGACTCTCTCGACCGGATAGATGCGGATTCTGGCATAGCGGACCAGCGAGAAATCGGGAAAGGCAGAGCGGTCAAAGTCGGTCAGCGGCTCGCGCGGGGCGGTTCGAAACACCGAGCCGTCTTTGCAGTACGCAATGCCCCTGATCGCATCGAGGTCGGCTCGTTCCTGCCAGGCCTCGATGAGTTCGCAGATAGTCTCTTCCGCTTCTCCGAAGACAACATAGTCGATGCCGTTCGCGAGAGCTTCGTTTACGTTCTCGCCCGCGAAGTGCTGCCCTCCGGCTACGGTCGTTACTCCCTGCTGGTGATACCATCGGGCCAGTTCGTAGAGTCGGGGGACGGTGCTGGTCAGGCCTCCGTAGAATCCCACGATATCCGCGGGACGCTGAGCCTGAAGGACGCGGTGGTCGGCGCCGACGTTGCCTCTCGGTCCGTAGCGGCCGAGGTTGTTCTCGTCGATGACCTCGACGTCCCACCCGCCGATCTCGCGAACCGCGGTGGCCACGCAGACCGGGCCCAGCGCTGTGGTCTTGCACGCGATGCGAGAGTAGATGTTGAACGTGGGGTACGCCGGCACCACGATTCGAAGTCGGTGTCTTTTCATGGTTCGCCTCGAAGCTCTCTGCGAGACCTGTTTCGTTCCATCGATCGGTGTGGGTATCGCCGGTGCAGCGAAAGCGTACCGAACAGATGCCAACCCCGCATGCGAATGCGGATCGCATGACCGTCATCTCGATGACGTCAGAAAAGACCGTAACTGCGCGGACCCTGAGATGCAAGCGCCAATTCGCGCGTTCCCGGAAGAAGTCGGGGAGCGGTCGCGGCGATGAGACCGGACCCGTCGCCGGTGCGGCCTACAGCACCTTCTTGCCTTCCCCCTTTTGGATCGACGGGACGTATTCCTCCAGCTCACGCAGGACCCGCGAATCCGTCAGGTCAATCACCTTGCGTTTCTCGTGCGACATGTAGGCCGCCAGGATCAGCATGGTGATCAGCTTGCCGTATTCGAGGTTGAGCTTGGCGTCTTTGCCCTGCTCGAAAGCACTCAGCGCGTCGATCCATTCGGCGACATAGCCATACAGGTCGGCTTCGTTGGACTGGAGAATCAGGGAGCCACGGGTGGCCTGCGACTTTTCGAGGGCCAGCTCGCTGTCCACAACGGCGGTTGCCGCCGCATCACTGATGAAGATCCCGGAGGGAGACTGGAGGGAATTGACCGTATAGGAATAGCCCGGCCCGAAGGTCTCCATCAGCAGCCGCAGACCAGGGGCGTCGTAAATCCAGGAATTTGTCGCCTGCACGACGCTGCGATGACCGCTCTGGGGGTCCTTCAGTTCGAGCGTGACGGTCGAGTAGTCCTCGGCCGGCGCGTTGGTGTAGTCGACGCCGCGTGCTTTGAGTTGGCTGAGCCAAGGCTCCTTGCCCCATTTCAGCAGGGCCATGGTAGCGTTGATCGAGACCGGCCTGAGGTAGTCCAGGGGTCTGCCCTCCGGCGTGAGCATAAACATCCCGCAGGCGATGCTGTGGCAGCCCATGTCGCAACAGACGCCGCCGCCCTGGGTGGTGGGGTCCCAGAACCACGGTTCGTGAGGACCGCCATGCTCTTCGGCGCTCCGCGCCAGGTGGGCCGGCCCCATCGCCTTCTCGACGCCGGCGAGCTGGTGACGTGCCTGGACGATCGAGGGCATATGGATCTGATTCTCGAAATACGCGGTGGGGATGTTCATGGCCTTGGTGATTCGCACGAGGGTGTCCGCCTCTCGCAGGGTGCGTGCCAGAGGCTTTTCGACGATGATTCCCTTCAACTCGGCGCCGCCTTCCACGGCCTGGGCGATCTGGCGCATGATCTCCAGACGGGCGAAGTTCGGGGCGAAGATACATATGACATCGACGGCCTTGGCCAGTTCGGCGACGTTCGCGTAGACGCGCGTGTCTCCAAGTCGGTCCTGGCGGGCCACCTGGGCCAGTTCTTCGGCGCCCTTGGGGGCGCAGACTCCTGCGAACTCGCCGATTCGCACGGAACGCAAGGCTCGCTCATGAAATCCTGCGACAAAGCCGGCCCCAATCATGCCTATCTTCAACATCGTCGGTCTCCTTCATACACGCAGATTCGTAGTGCCTTCGTGCCGTGTCGATGCGGCGGCCGTGGGTACGCCGGCCCGACGCCCGTCGGGATTGTCACGACAGCCCTTTGTCTACAGGTAGTCGGGCGCGCAGGCAAGCAAAAAACCAGTCGGTGCAGGTCGGCAGCCACCGCCAAGGATTGTGTTGCGGGCGTGAGCGAGAGCGATCCTGCATCGAGCCGGGACAACGGCAGGAGGGCCCGACGTCGACGCCTTGGCCGGGACCATTCAGGGTATTTGTGGACAGGCAATCGGGCGGAAGGCCGCCGCGGACGGGCGAGCAATGCCGGTGCCGCAAGGCCCAAGTTTTGGAAGAATCTTGTTGACAATTGAGCCTTTTTGATATAACATTTTTTTGATTTTTGCCGGAGGGCGTTCTTCACCCCCTCAGGAGCAATGCCCGCCGACAGAGTCGTCGCGTCACATTCCAGTAGCAGAGAGGGACGAAGGAGTAGCACCGTGAGCACAGGTAAGGTAAAGTGGTTTGATGCCAAGAAGGGGTTCGGCTTCATCACGCCGGACGACGGAGGCGAGGACCTGTTCGTGCATTTCTCGAATATCGAGGCCGACGGGTTCAAATCGCTCCTCGAAGGTCAGGATGTGGAGTATGTGGTTGGTCAGGGGAGGAAGGGACCGCAGGCAACGAGTGTCCGTCCAGGGTAACGGTACGGCAGAAGACTACGGCAAGAAGGACCTTGGGCCTCGCTTTTCAAGCGAGGCCTTTTTTGTTGCCACCGCAAAGGCCGGCGGCCTCGCCCGGCCTCGCGGCGGATGCCGCAAGGGAATCCCGAGTGCCCGAGGGAGGATTTATGTAAAAGCGACTTGATAGTCGCGCCGGAGTGCTGTGGCGGGCGGGCAGAACGGTCTTTTTGGCGACACAATATCCTGAGTTGATCTCCTCGCGGCACACAGGCGTCTCACGGGGATCGGTTCTTCCTGGTGATTGCGGAGCCAGGAGGTTCATGTTGACTCCGCTTCACACTCGGCTGGTCCGGCAGTGGGGGACGCGGTGCGATTCAGGCTGCCCATGGCGACCGCCAGAGGGTCATGGGTGCCCCAGATCCTTGCGGAGTTGGCGAACCTGCTTCATCACCTCATTGATTCGCCACTCGAGCGAGGAGAGGATCCAGAACTCGAAATGGGCGATGCGCATCTGCGCGTGGATCAGATAGATGATCTTCACCGACAGCGTGACCGCCGCCAGTTCGATCATGGGCAGTTGCCACTTGTGGCCGCCGACGACGGACGCGACCACGGAAAAGACCACGACGAGGATGAACAGGGTGTTGACCAGGCGGACGCGCGTCTTGGGAACGCCGCCGATCTTGCCGACAATGGCGCGGACACGCTCCTTCTCCCTCTGGAAATTCTCCAATTCCTTGCGAAGATCATCGAGTTCGCTTTCGATCTGGTCGGCTTGTTCGCACGCTGGTTCGTCGGCCATAGGGTTCCTCTGGTCCTATCCTGTAGGGGAACGGCGTTCGTCCGAGTTTCGACATCGATAGATTATCCGGTCGGGGAGGATTCGGCAAGCGCGCCCCTGGCCAAAGGTGGCAGGCATTTACCTTGGGGGCACCCGCTGGGCGCCCAGATCCAGGTTCCTGTTGCAGCGGGGACACCGGACCGTGTCCCCCTGGAAGTTGGGAGGGACCTTCAGGCTGAGGCCGCAGGAGCAGCTCAGGAACGCAAAACCGTTGACATTGCGCATGATGTCGCCCATCTGATGGACTTGCCTTTGGGTCTTCTCGTCGCTGGTCGGCGATGTCTGGTCCTGTCGGAGATTGACCGGCTCGTCTTTCAGAGCGGTCGCCGGGACGATGCTCTTCGACCGCGTCACCTTCATGAAGGCCTCGGCGTAGTCCCGGTACGAGGCGCCCTGGGACATGCTGCGCAGGATGCGGACGCGTTCGGAGATCGGCGGGTGTGTGCTGGTCAGATCGGACAGCTTCATCCGGCCCTTCTTGAAGGGATTGACGATGTACATCGGCGCGGTGGTCTGGTTGGCCGGGCCCAGTTGCGGGGCCGGATCGGAGGCGATCTTCTCCAAGGCGCTGGCGAGCCCCTCGGGATAGCGCGTCAGCCTTGCCGCGCCGGCGTCCGCCAGGTACTCCCGGCGGCGCGACAGGGCGAAGTAGAGCAACTGGGTCATGATGGGGGCGAGCACCGCGACGACGACGGCGATCAAGACCAGGACAATCTGCGTTTGGCCGTTGCCCCGGCCGCCACTCGAATAACGTCGCCTCGATCCCATCGAGCCATGGAGCATCCCTCGCAGGAAGACCTGCGACATGAGCACGATGCCGCCGAGCATGATGCCCGCCAGAGTCACGTACAGGATGTCGCGATGGAGGATGTGGCTCATCTCGTGTGCGACCACGCCCTGGAGCTCGTCGCGGTTGAGCCGGGCCAGCAGACCGGCGGTGACGGCGAGGGACGCGGATTGAGGGCTGCGGCCGGTGGCGAAGGCGTTCGGAGCCGGGTCGTTGATGATGTAGACTTTCGGCATGGCCGGCAGCCCGGCCGCGATCTTCATCTCCTCGACGATGTTGAATAGTTGCGGATGGACGTCATGGTCGACTCGCTGCGCGTGACTGGCCGCCAGCAGGATCTGGTCGCCGGAGGACAGACTGATTAGGGCCAGAACCAGCCATACGACGGTCGCGACGCCCAGACCGATCCATCCGCCGTCGGGGCCGAACACCGCCAGCCCGATGACCCCGCCGACCAGCAACAGCACCAAGGCCATCAGGGCCATCAAGAAGATCGAGTGTCTTTTGTTTGCTCTAATCAGTTCCCACATGCGTCATCCCTACATCCGTTGGTTCTCCGGACCGGGTTTCTCTGGGCACAACACCACCCCCATCCCCCGATCCGGCGCACACGCCGGCCATGCCAGGAGCACCGAACCGCTCGACTACGAGAAACTGACCTTGGGGACCGCACGCTCCGCCGCGCTGTCGACCTGGAAGAAGTCGCGCTTCGTGAAGCTGCACATTCCCGCGATGATGTTCGACGGGAACATCTGGATCTTGTTGTTGTAGAACAAGACCTGGTCGTTGTAGTTCTGACGCGAGAACGCGATCTTGTTCTCCGTGCCGGTCAGCTCTTCCTGGAGCGCCAGGAAGTTCTGGTTGGCCTTGAGCTCCGGGTAGTTCTCGACGACGAGCATGAACTTGCTCAGTGCATCGGCGAGCTGGCCTTCCGCTTTGGCGGTCTCGGCCACGCTCTTGGCGCCCATCGCCTGGCTGCGGGCCTGCGTGATGGCCTCGAAGGTCTCGCGTTCATGCTTCATGTAGCCCCTGGCGGTTTCGACCAGGTTCGGAATCAGATCGTGCCGGCGCTTCAACTGCACGTCGATCTGCGACCAGGCGTTGTCCACCTGATTTCGCAGTCGGACCAGGGCATTGTAGATGCCGATCACGATCAGGGCCAGGACGACCAGAAGGCCGACGAAGACCAGCAGTACGATCAGTGCTCCTGACATGGGTTCTCCCTTCAATTGGACGGAACGATTCCGTTTGGGGGACTACGATTTCCCCTTCTTCATGATCAGTGCCACGACAATCAGTACGGCAGCGACGCCCACGAGGATCAACGTCCAACTACTCATTCCTGGATCCTTTCCAAAACGTGCTACAGCCAAAACATGAAAGTCATGCCAACACGCTATATCATCAGGGACCGAGCGACTCGCCGGCGAGCCAGCGGCGTTCGAATCTCGCCAGGACGATCCGCTCGTACGGACTTGCCTGGCCGCTTTCGAACAGACACGCGATCGCGCCGTTGGGAAGGACCGCCAGAGACGAATAGGCGGCCGGCCCGGGCCAGACAAGGCGTTCGACAGGCCAGGTCTTGCCCCCGTCGCGACTGAGGCGGACGGTCATATCTCGGCGTATCCCACTCTCACCGTGCGCGGGGTTGGAAAACAGCAGCCAGTCGCGGTCTTGCTCTGTTGCCTCATCGTATCGAACGAGACTCGCCTGGCAGATCGGCTCGACGAGGGCCGGATCGTGTCGGACCTGCGACCAGGTCATTCCCCCGTCCCGGCTTGTCGCAACGGCCCGCGTCGTCGCGGACCGGTCATAGTTCCGCATGTTCATCAGGAGCGTGCCGTCGGACAGTTCCACGACCTGACACTCATTGACGGCCGGCCGGATCGCGCCGCCGAGTTGCCAGCTCTGTCCTCGATCGTCGCTGAAGATCACGTGCGAGTTGTAGCCGGTGGGGTCTTCGGGAGAGACGACGCTGTGGTCGCAGGGGATCAGCAGACGCCCTCGCCACGGACCCCGCTCCAGTTGAATGCCCACGCCCGGGCCGGTCGCGTACCATCGCCACTCCGGTCGTTTGGTCGTCTCGGTGATCTGACGCGGCGCCGACCAGGTCAGACCGTCGTCTTCGCTGTGGGTCACGAACACGCGCCGTGTGTTCTTGCTCGTGTTCTGCATGATCTGGCTCTCTTTGTCCTGCCCGTGGTTCCAGGTCATGGTCAGCCAGATCGTTCCGGTCTGTTGGTCCACGACGGGACATGGATTGCCGCAGGTGTTGTCTGCGTCGTTCCAGATGACCTGTTGGGGGCTCCAGGTCCTGCCGCCATCGGCCGACCGCTTGACGAGCAGGTCGATGTCGCCCGAGTCACCTCGACCTCCTTTGCGTCCCTCGCAGAACGCCAGAAGCGTTCCTTTCCTGGTCACGAGCAGCGACGGGATTCGATACGTGTGATATCCGTCGTTGCCACTGACGTAGAGGTCGGTCAGGGCGACTCTACGTTCTGCTGCCCGCTGGTCCAGTTCCGAGAGCTTCAGGCGGATGCTGACGATGTGGGGTTGCTCATCCCGGGTCCAGTGGCCATAGGTGGTCGCGATGAACGTGCCGTCGTCGGGGAGCACTTCGAGGCCCGGATAGGCGCAGTCGGCCCCCTTGGTGTTGTCCATCAGGCGGACGCGGTACTGACCTTCCCGGCCGGCGACGATGTCGTCGTATGTGCCCACCCATCCGACCCAGTCGCCTTTGGACGAGCTGACGTGCGTGGTGTCCCGGAAGGTGACGAAGAGACGTCCATCCGGGGCATACTTGCCCACGTGCCGGTCGCCCGTCAGTGCGGCTGGCAGCTCGCGCGGCTTGCTCCATGTTTGCCCTTCGTCGTTGCTGAAGATGACGAAGGAATTGAATTTGCGGCTGTTCTCCCGCAGTAGGACGGCGATCTGTCGCCCATCAGGCGAGCGAATCAGGCCGGGCTCGCACAGATGAGCTTCTGGATGCTCGGCGATGGCAATCGGCTGGCCCCAAGTCAGGCCACCGTCCTGCGAGATCGTCTTATACACCCGAAACTGCGTCGGCTGGCCCCCATTTCGAAGAAAGCGCCCGTCGTCGTGGAACAGGGCCATGTAGTCGCCGTTCGCCAGACGCTCGACGGACGCCATCGCAACGATCCCGCCGAAATCGCCGATCGGCTCCAAGGCCGTCCAGTCCCGCCCATCGTTCTCGGAGACGGCCATTCGGACCGGATACAGACCCGAAAACAGGATCAGCCTCTTGCGGCCTTCGCGATCGACGACGCGGTGGATGGTGGGGGTCTCTTGCGACGTTGCCCAGTTCTCCGGCGTAGGCAGGCGGTCCGACCAGGTCAGGCCCGCATCCGTGCTGCGCTTCATCACGATGGCGCCGCGACCGTGGCCCTTGGGGTAGACAGCCAGGATTGTCCGGTTGTCCTCCAGAAGCACCGTGGTGGGGTGACCCAGGTATTGACCGCTTTCGCGGTCAACCACCGTCTGCCGCTGTGTTTCCCCGGAAAGGTCCACAACCGGGATGGAATAGCTCCTTGGCTGGGCGGGCGGCAGGGCGATTGCGACCGTTGGGACAAGCGTCAGGACCAGGATGATGGCGTTTTGGACAGGCCTGTTCGTCATTCGCAAGGCATCCTACTTCTGCTTCGATTCGTCGTGAGCGAACATATCTGCGAGCAGCTTCCGGATACGGCTGTCCTCGTCGAGCCGCCCTCGGTCGAGGACGTCCCTCAGCTCGCCACCGTCGAACCAGAGCCCGTCACCTCGGCGGCATTTGTCGATCAGGAGAACGGGTTTGTCACAGCCGACCACGACTTTGGCCATTTTCTTGTCACAGATGGGGCACTTTCGAGGATGCTCGGCTGAGGAGGGGGCCTCCTGGAACGAGGCCAACAGCCCGGCGGCCTTCCGAGGGTCGTCTAGGAGCAACTCCAGCTCACCGGCATCGAGCCAGATGCCGCCGCAACCGACGCAGTGGTCGATTTCGACATCCGCCAGTTCCAGCGTGATCATCGCGTTTCCGCACGAGGGACAGTCCATTCATGGCCTCCGGAGTCCTTGTATGCCTGAGAGCGGGCCCCTTGAGTTCCGGGCCGTCTGTCTCTGCTATCGGTACAGACGTCCGAGGCGGCCCAATATTCAACTCACAGCGTTCGGACCTGCTTACTTCGCCTCCTGACCGGAGGTCCGGACTTCTTGTCTGCGGCGTCGACGGCCTCTGAGGGTCACATGCTATCGCGGGGGCTACGGGCCGTCAAGAGATGCTGTTGACAAGGCGGAGCGGGACAGGCCCCCCCCTCGATGCGACCCATGCAAGAAAAAGAACGGGAATTCCTGTCTTCGCATCCACATCGGTGTCCTGGCCGTCGCTTTATGTCTCGAGAATGCCCTCCCAGAGGACGGCCTGTGGACCCGGCGAAGACGCAGCCGCGGGTGGACTGCGTCTTCGCCAATTTGTCAGCCGCGCCCAACTGCCGAACACGAGTCGACAGGTGACCTTCCGGCAGGCCTTCCCCGATTCGCAGGCCAGCTTGCCGCATGCCCACCTTCCCATCTTGGGACACCGCAATTTGTCCTTGACGTCCAACTGCCGTAACACGTAAGATGCAATGCCTTTACGACGGTTGACGCGGCGTCGGCCGCGATTTTCGAGGAAACGCTGAATGATTGTTGATTGTCACACCCACATTCGGTCCCTGGACGAGGCCGATATCTCGGAGCACCTCGCCGCCGCCGAGACGGTCGATGCCTGCGTGGTCCTGGCGACACTGGATGGAGAGCGTGACCGGGTCAACCAGACCCTGGCCGAATACGTCGGCCGGCACGGCGACCGGATGGTCGGATTCGCCGTCGTGGATCCCACCGAGGACCGAATCGATGACAAGAGTCTCGTCGCGCTGACCGAGACGCTGGGCCTGAAGGGGTTCGTTCTATACTGTTCGATGTCCGGCTTTCACCCCACCCACAGCCGGGCCATGCGGTTTTACGAGGCCGTCCGCGAGGCGGGCAAGCCCATCTTTTTCCACAACGGCAGCCATTCCCTCAAGGCTTCGGCCATCCTCGAGTACACCCAGCCCTATTTGCTCGACGAGGTGGCCCGAACCCTTCCCGACCTCAAGATCATCCTCGGGAACATGGGAGTGCCGTTCGTCGAGCAGACCCTGGCGATGGTGGGTAAGCACGATTGCGTCTTTGCCGACCTGACCATCCGGCCCAGCAAGGTCTGGCAGACCTACAACATCGTTGTGGCCGCCCACGAGCGGGGCGTGATGGACAAGCTGCTGTTTGGCAGTGGGTTTCCGCTGAGCAACGCCGGTGAGTGCATCGAGACGCTCCTGGGCTTCAACATGCTTCTGTCCGATACGAAGCTGCCCACCGTTCCTCGGGGCAGCATCCGGAATGTGATCGAGCGGGATTCGCTGGAACTGCTGGGCATCGAGCACAGCCAGATCAAGCGTCAGGAGCATCGGGCCCAGCCCGCAGGCCAGGAACGTTCAGAGGATTAGACTCGCCGGGTGCGGCAGCAGCGACCTGCGTGAGCAACAGGCAGTGCCTATGGCAGAACCACGCAAGGAACCGAGAGAAGCCTGGGGCAGCAGACTGGGAGTCATTCTCGCCGTTGCCGGCAGCGCCGTCGGCTTGGGCAACTTCCTTCGCTTCCCTGTCCAGGCAGCCAAGAACGGCGGCGGGGCGTTCATGATCCCCTATTTCATCTCGTTTCTGCTGCTGGGGCTGCCGCTGATGTGGATCGAGTGGACCATCGGACGGTTCGGAGGTGGATTCGAACGCAGCACGGCCCCGGGCATCTTCGAAACGGTCTGGCAGAAGAACCGATTCATCAAGTACTTCGGTGTCATCGGCATCTTCGGACCGACGATCATCTTCGTCTACTATACGTACATCGAGTCCTGGCTGCTGGGCTACAGCGTGTTCGCCTTGACCGGGCGGTACGCATCCTGCACGGACCAGCCGAGCATGGCTGCGTTCCTGAAGGGCTACCAGGGTCTGGTACAGAACGAGCACTTCTCGGGCATCGGCCCGGCGTATTTCTTCTTTCTGGTCACGTTTGCTGTGAACATCCTGGTCATCTGGGTCGGGCTGCGGGCCGGCATCGAACGGGTCTGCAAGTATGGCCTGCTCGTGTTGTTCATCCTGGCCATCGCGATCGTGATTCGCGTGGCGACCCTGGGCACGCCGGACCCGGGCAGGCCCGAATGGAACGTCAACAACGGCTTCGGCTTCCTCTGGAATCCGCGGTGGGCCGAGCTCAAAGAGGCCAAGGTTTGGCTGGCGGCCGCCGGGCAGATTTTCTTCACGTTGAGCGTCGGTTTCGGTGTCATTCTCACCTATGCCAGCTATCTGCGCAGGCGGGATGACGTGGCTCTCTCTGGGTTGACCGCCTCGACCGCCAACGAGTTCGCCGAGGTCATTCTCGGTGGCAGCATCGTCATTCCCGCCGCCTTCGCCATTTTCGGACCGCAGGTGACCCAGGAGATCGCGGAGGGAGGGGCTTTCAATCTGGGGTTCGTCACGATGCCTTTGGTGCTCCAGAAGGTGGCCTTCGGCCAGTTCTTCGCCTTTGCGTGGTTCTTCCTACTGTTCATCGCCGGGGTCACCAGTTCCATCTCTCTGGCCCTGCCGGCGGTGGTGTTCCTCCAGGATGAGTTCAACCTCGATCGCAAGACCGCCAGTATCCTGTTTGCCATCGTGACCTTCAACCTGTGCCAGGTGGTCATCTTTTTCAATGGTCAGGGCGCGTTGGACGAAATGGACTTCTGGGGCGGGACGTTCTGTGTGGTGCTCTTCGCGATGATCGAGGTCGTTCTGTTTGCATGGGTCTTCGGAATGGACAAAGCCTGGAGTGAGCTGCACAGCGGCTCGGACATCCGTATCCCCCGGATCTATCGTTTCATCATCAAGTACATCACTCCGCTGTTCCTGGTCCTGATCCTCGGATTCTGGTTCGTCCAGGAGGGCTGGCCGACGCTGCTGCTGGAGAAGACACCGGCGGAAAATGTGCCCTATGTGATCGGCACTCGGGTCCTGCTGATCGATCTGTTTGCGGCGCTGGCGTTTCTGGTCTGGCTGGCCTGGAGGAAACGCCACAACGGGGAGGCGGCACGATGAGTCTGTCAGGGTGGGTCTTTCTCGTGCTCAGTTGGGGCGCCATCCTGGCGCTGACGGTCTTCTGCCTGAGCCGGACGTTTAGGAAGAAGGCGTGACAAGCGGCCGGAATAGACCCTGGAACTGCTGCCAAACGTACGCGCACAGTACCTCACATGACCGGAACATCGCATCGTCGGCCTGCGAAATAGGCATCCCCTGTATGCCTACTTGGGCTTGAACCCGTCTTTGACGCGGCCCTCCGTGTACTTGCGGCAGGCATCCTCCAGATCGATGTCGGTGATGTTCGCCAGCGTGCAGAGCCAGGCGAAGACATCGGCGAACTCTTCGGCCCGGTTCTCCTGGTCCTGTGAAGCCAGCGCCGTCGCCAGCTCTCCGACTTCCTCGATGAACCAGAGGAACGTGCGGGAGACTCCGCGTTCCATGTCCCGCTCTTTGTATTTGCGGGCGATCAGCTCCTGAAATTCACGGATCTGCATTCTTGGCGCGCACCCCGACCTTCTTGAACGGTCCGACACTTTCCACGTTGATGGCCTCCGCCACCGCGCCGGCGGGATTCCGGCGGCTACTTCGTTGTGAGCAAGGTCGAGAGCTTGGCCTTCTGGAACACGCTCCTCGCCTGAGAAATCGCCTTGTTGTAGGCCTGTTCGGCCTTGACGCCGTATTTGTCCCTGCCGGCCTGCTCGGCCAGATTCAGCTCTCCCGTTAGCGGGCCGTCCACGGCCTCGATGATCTCCAGCATCGTGATCTTACTCGTGGGTTTGGCCAGCGAGAAGCCGCCCCGGGGGCCACGCTTGCTGCGCAGCACGTTCGCACGGACCAGTTGCTGGAGAATCTTGAGCAGGTATTCCAGCGGAATATCATATTCTTTCGAAACGTCCTGGGACAACACCACCCCTTTCCCCTGGTGTTTGGCGATATAACCGACTGCCAAAAGGGCGTATCCTGTCGATCTGCTGACTCTCATGTCGTTCTCCTTTTGTCCTTCCAGAACTACCGGTGATTCCTTTTCATCCTCTGCCAAGCGAACGTCTCGGCACCATCCGAGTACGTGAGGCCCGTCTCTCTGGCTTCTGCATAGAATGCCAGCGGCCGGAAGAGAAGGCACTGCAATTCAGAACGTCTCATGGACCCCACGATTGCCTGTCTGTTGTGTCGGCGACCGGCAGCAACACTCCCGCGACCGCCGCGCTGATCAGATAGTAGTATCCATTGTCTACTCCGAATAGCAAGAGATTTCTTGTCAGAAAAATGGGAATTTGTCCGGCGTCGCAGCGGTCGCCCGGGCCGAAAGACAGGGCATGGGAGCCCGTGGTTGAAAAAAAACGGCGTCATCCAAAATCCTTGACAGGCTGGTCGTTGTCCTTTAGCATGCGCGCTTTCCTTGGTGTCTTTTCGGGAGACCTGAGCTATGGCGGCCATTCAGCCTCGAGTCAGTGTGGAGTATCGGGAGGGTGCCACCGTGGTGGCATTCACCGATGACAAGATTCTGGAGGATACGGATGTGCGCGCCCTGCGCGAATCCGTTGAGGCGGTGATCGAGCAAGCCGGGGGCCTTCACCTGGTCCTTGATTTCCGCCATGTTCGCTTTCTCTCTTCGGCGGTATTGGGTCTGTTGATTCGCATCAGCAAACGCGTCAGTGAGCAAGGGGGGCAACTGAAGCTGTGCAATATTCACCCAGGGATCTACGAGGTTTTCAAGATCACCCGGCTGACCAACGTATTCGAGATATATGAAGATGTGAACAGCGCAACGCAGAGTTTTTCCGACCGTCAATAGATACGGCAGGCGCGGTCGGAGGGGGCGATTGCCGCGGAGTCGGCGGGTGACCTGCTCGGATGCCCACCGGCCTTTCGGAGTTGTACACGGGAAGGTAGTATGCTATGGCGTCCGAGGCGCCGATCCAGTGTTCCATAGTTGTAGAAAGCAAGCCGTCCGCCATGAGCGATCCCTGCCGGCAGATTCTGGCCGTGATGCGAGAGAAGGGGTTCAGCAAGGACGATGTGTTTGCCGTGCACCTGGCGCTCGAAGAGGCGTTCCTCAACGCGGTCAAGCACGGCAACAAGATGGACCCGAGCAAGACGGTGACGATCGACTACGCCATCGACCCCGAAAAGGTGGAAATCCGCATCCAGGACCAGGGGTCGGGATTCAACCCCCAGACGGTTCCCGACCCTCGCGTGGGAGAAAATCTCTATCGGCCGGAGGGTCGCGGCCTTCTGCTGATGAGCGCGTACATGCACGTGTTCGAGTACAACGAACGCGGCAACGGTGTCCATATGATTCGCTACAAGGACCGGCCGATCCCCGCTCCTGGTGACGCCGGCCAGGTGTGATCGCCGCAGCCTCCTGTTCTGTCCCATGCCGCAGAAACCCGAACTTCAGGGAGCTTCCTTGTTCTCTTGCCGGTCCATGATAGTCCCATAAATGCGGTTGCCGTCCGGCCCTGGACGGGCCTTCGGCCTGCGAAGGCGGATCGAGGGCGTCGCCCGAGTCGTTCACAAAGTCAGAGCCGAATCTGGTCGAAGTCCCTTCCGGTGAAATGGTTTGTTGCACTCACAGGAAGGACTCGACGCTATGGATACGTACGATGCGATGTTCTCGGCCGGCTACATCTTGAACGAGCGGGTCGCCCGACGGATCTTCGACGCCTTGGGGGAGAACGGTCCGCTTTTGGCGATTATGGATCGCAGCGGCAATTGCTGGGCCAGCGATCCGGAGGCGTTCGACCAGATGTGTCCCGGGGACACCGTTCTGCAGAACCTGTGGGCCCAGGTCGACGACGGTCTCGAACCCGCCGTCGCCCAAGTGGGAGACAAGAGTGTGGCGACAGCCCAACTGGCCACAGAGCACACCAACTGCGGCTATCTCGTGCTGATCCTCGCTCATCGTGATGCGCAGTGGACCCAGGCCACCATGGACCTGGCGGAGGCCCTGTTCAGCCAGATCGCCCTGGTGGCCAGACTCATCGAGACCGCCAGCCTGCTCAGTGACACGCAGGTCCGATGCTACAGCGCCTACGGCACCAGCGATGCCCCTGCGAACTGACAGCATTGCGCCGTGTCTTCCGTGGCCGAGGCTTGTCGGTTTTGGGATTGCGACAGGGGGTGTCCGTGTTATAATGCAGCGGTCCGGCGGCGCGAATGTGATGCAGGCCGCAGGGCGACGGGCGTCAGGTGAGATCGGGGCGATGTAGTGAAGTTCCAGGTATTCAAAGACGGCAAAACAGTCGAGTCGTTCACTCCGTGTGGGGCGTATCTGTTCGGTACCGACGGTATCAGCGTTCGCCGCACGAAGATCACGTTCAAGAAGGGCTGCGTCGAGTGCGTCCGGCCGAACATGGAGACGGCCGGCCTGACCCTGCTGTGGCCCATCGATGGATTCGGACGGATCATGCTCCCCACGACCTGCCTGCCGGAACGCGACCGCCCGTACAATCTGAACGTGGAGATCGTCCGCGCCAAGCTCATGCAGATCACGAATCGTCGCGAAGACTGGTCGTTCTTCGACGAAATCGAGGGGATGGAAGGCGTCGCCCAGGAGTCGCAGAACCTGTTCATCGACGCGATCCAGAACCTGCGCGACCCGGAGCGGGCCTCCCAACTGGCCGACGAATCGCTTCGCAAGGCGATGGTCTATTCCGAGAAACTGGCCGTGCGTCAGGGCAAGATGCTCTTCGACAGGCGTCGCAAGAGCCACGGCTTCAGCCGAGGGTGTCTGGGATGTCGAATCGATCCGACTCTGATGACCAAGTCGGCGTACGTCGATCGGCTGGCGGAGTTGTTCGCCTCGGTGACGGTTCCGGTCAACTGGGCGAGGATTGAGTCTCGGCAGGGCCATTACGACTTCTCCGATCTGGACGCGTGCATCACGATGCTGAGTCGGCGCAAAGCCGTTCTCAGCGCCGGACCGCTGCTGCATTTCTCGAAGGAGAGCCTGCCGGACTGGCTTCTCCGTTCCGGCCTGGGGTTCGAGAAGATTCGCGAGACGGCCTACCAGTTCGTTTCCAAGGTCGTGGGGCGCTATGCGGCGGTGGTGCATCGGTGGTACGTCATCAACGGGCTCAACGCGGTCAACCAGTTCAACTTTAACTTCGAGCAGATTCTGGAGATGACGCGGGCCGCCAACATGGCCGTGCGTGCGGCCGGCAGCCGCGGCGTTCGCGTCATCGAGGTCAACTGCCCGTGGGGCGAGTATTATGCCACCACGCCGGGCAGCATCCCGCCGTTCGTCTACATGGACATGGTCGTCCAGAGCGGCACCAGCTTCGATGCCTTCGGATTGCAGATGCGCTTCGGTAAGGACGAGACCGGCATGCACCTGCGGGACATGATGCAGATTTCGTCGATTCTGGATTGCTTTGGTCCAGTGGCCAAGCCGTTGCACATCACGGACGTCCAGATTCCCAGTGAGAGCGGCAAAGGTCCGTTCGACGTCGAAGTGGCCGGCTTGTGGCATCGAAAGTGGGATCAGACCCGGCAGGCGCAGTGGCTCGACCGGTTCTATAAGGTCGTTCTGAGCAAGCCCTTTGTCGAGGCGGTCAACTATGGGACGCTGGCCGATGGCCCGGACGACGTCATTGCCCACAGCGGACTGCTGACGGAGCAGTTGGAGCCCAAGGAAGCGTTTGCGACACTCAAGCGGCTCCACGTGTCGATGTTCAAGCGGTAGACAGGCAACGGACAGGAAGCGAAGCGCAGGCGTGCCATGACGCCGGACCATTCGAATGCGAGCGAGGGTGAAAGCAGGCGGCTCCTTCAGTCTATTGGATTGGTGGTCTGCTCCTGTCTGTCCGTAGTGCTTGCGATGTGCTTTGTCGTAATGGTCCTTGTCCGCAACGAGGCACGAGGGGCCTACACCCACGAGAAGCTCAATCCCAACACGGCGCCTGTCGGCAGCCTGATCCGACTGCCCGGCATCGGCCTGACGCGGGCCCGCGCGATTGCGGCCTACCGCGACGCGGTGTGTGGAAAGACCGGCGGCGTGGCGTTTCGCCGTCCCGAGGACCTGGAGAGGATCAAAGGCATCGGCCCGAAGACCGCTCAGGACATTGCGGACTGGCTCGAGTTCAGTTCGTCTGCCTTTGACGACTCGGCGTCTCCAGTGGGCGAACAGCCGCGTCCGTGACCCCGTTCCCTCGTTTTTCGCCAGATTTCTTCTTCGGCAAGCGTCTCCTGTAGGCCGGACGTGCAGTTGACCTCGGGCCCTGATTTGTGGTACAATCCTACTGTCAGGCGCCCGGCATCGTCCGGAAAAGCCTCTTCGCTGGGGAAAAGCAGCGACGTCGTATCGATTCGAAAGGGAGGATCAAGGTGGTCACATCTGTCAGAATCCTCGGTGTCGTCGCGCTGATTCTCTGCGTGGCTGCCAGCCGAGACGCCAATTGCCTTGCCCAGGATGGCGCTTCTGTGGTGATCAACGAATTGCTGGCCTCGAACCATCAGAGTGTGAAAGACCCCCAGGGCCAGTATGACGATTGGATCGAGCTGCACAATCCGACGAATGTGCCCGTTGACGTCGGCGGGATGTATCTGACGGACAACGCCGATGATTCGACTCGCTGGCAAATCCCGACCGGCAAGCCGTCTCTGACGCGGATCGCGGCGGGGGGCTTCCTGGTGATATGGGCCGACGACGATGTTGGCGATACAGGCCTGCACGCGGGGTTCCGATTGAGCGCCGCAGGAGATGGGCTGTATCTGTATGCCGCCGACGGGAAGACCCTGATCGACCAGGTCGAATACGGCGAGCAATCCCCGGACGTCTCGTACGGCCGTGTTCCCGACGGTGTCGGTCCCTGGCAGTTCCTCGGGTTCCCCACGCCGGGGTCGACAAACGTCTCGGTGTACGCGGGGTTCGTGGACGACCTGCGGTTCAGCCACGAACGCGGTTTCTACGATGCGCCTTTCGAGCTGCGCGTCACGTGTGACACGCCCGGCGTGACCATCTACTACACGTTCGACGGCAGCGAGCCGGGCGCCGACACCGGACACGGACGGACCGGCACGGTGTATACCGGTCCCATCTTCGTTCTGGGCACCACGTGCATTCGGGCCTGCGCCATCAAGGAAGGATGGAAGTCCAGCCGTGCGGCCACGCACACCTACATATTCCTCGACAACGTGGTGGCGCAAACACGGTTCCCTTCCGGTTTCCCCACTACCTGGGGCGGGACCCTGGCCGACTATGAGATGGACCCCGATATTGTCAACGATCCTCGTTACAAGGCCCTGATGAGATCGTCGCTTCTCTCGATTCCCTCGATGTCCCTGGTGACGACCAAAGACGACATGTTTGGTGCGCAAAGAGGCATCTACGCCAATCCCAATCGGCGGGGCGAGTTGTGGGAGCGGCCGGCCTCAGTTGAATGGATTTACCCCGATGGTCGTGACAGCTTCCAGAGCGATTGCGGCGTGCGCATTCAGGGCGGGGCCTTCCGCGAATGGGGACTGACGAAGAAGAAGTCGTTCCGGCTCCTGTTCAAGAGCGCCTACGGAGCCTCGAAGCTGCGATACCCCTTGTTCGGCGAAAGCGCCGTGGACGAGTTCAACACGATCACGCTTCGCGCCGGGGCCAACGACGGCTATGCCTGGAGCGACGCGCGGTACACCGAGCAATACACGCGGGACGAGTTCGGCCGCGAGCTGCAGAGAGCGACAGGCCACATCGCGCCGCACGGGATGTTCGTCCATCTGTACGTCAACGGCCTTTATTGGGGGCTCTACAATCCCGTCGAGCGTCCCGATGCCTCCTTCTCCGCCAGTTACTACGGAGGCGATGAGGACCAATGGGACGCCATTCACGTCGATGAGGTGGAGGACGGAGACCGCAACGCCTGGAACCAGATGGTTAGCCTGTGCCGCAGCGCCGCTACGTCGCAGGAGGCGTACCAGAGGCTCCAGGGGAACCATGCGGACGGGACACGCGATCCGGGGCGCCCTGTGCTCCTGGACGTGACCAACTACATCGACTATCTCATCGTCAACGTCTGGGGCGGCAACTGGGACTGGCCCTGGAAGAACTGGTGGGCCGGACGTGACCGCTCGCCCGCGAGCACGGGCTTCAAGTTCTACACCTGGGACTACGAAAACACGATCGGCAACAATCTGGGCCGCTCGCCGCTCAATAAGAATGCGCTGCAGAACAACTTCTCCTCGGCCGGCGAGCCCCATCGGTATCTGGAGGACAACCCCGAGTATCGGATGCTCTTTGCCGACCGCGTGCATCGCTTTCTTCTCAACGGCGGTGTGTTGACGCCCGAGCCGCTGATCGCCCGCTACGAGCGGCTCTCCGGGGAGGTGGAGATGGCCATCATCGGAGAGTCCGCGCGGTGGGGCGACGAGCACCACGGCACGCCGCTGACGCTGGAGGACTGGTACGACCGGGACGAACGATACAACGATGGACGGGCCGGACGAGGCTGGATTCTCAACTACTATCTCCCACAGCGAACAGGGATCGTGCTTCAGCAGTTTCGCAGTGCAAAGCTGTATCCCAACGTGGATGCCCCCGTCTTCTACGTCGACGGCCGTTATCAGCATGGTGGCGCCGTCGCCACAGGGGGCGAGATCGCGATGCGCGATGCGGACGGCACGATCTGGTACACGCTCGACGGCAGCGATCCGCGCCTTCCCGAGCGGGCGGCTTCCGCCGGCGCCGATGACGGGCTGCTGCTGGTCGCGGAGGATGCGGCCAAGCGCGTGTTTGTCCCTTCGATCCCGATCAATCCCGCGTGGCGAAGCAGTCCAACCTTTGATGATTCGACCTGGACCAGCGGCACCGGAGGGGTGGGTTTCGAACGTAGCTCCGGCTACGAGCAGTTCTTCGACATCGACGTTGCCGGATCGATGTATGGTCGCAGCACGACCTGCTACATCCGAATTCCGTTCGATGTTTCCCAAAAGGTCCTGGCGGACCTGCCGAATCTGGCGCTCGACGTGCGATACGATGACGGGTTCATTGCGTACCTCAATGGCGTGGAGATCGCGCGGCGCAACTTCGATGGCGAGCCGATCTGGATCTCGGCGGCCAACGCCCAGAACTCTGATCTCAACGCGGTCGAATTCGAACCGATCGATGTCTCTGCCTACCGCAACGCGCTGCACGCCGGGCGGAATCTCCTGGCCGTTCAGGCGCTGAACATCTCCTCGACGAGTTCGGATTTCCTGTTCTCTGCTACTCTCGGAGCGGTCCGGAGCGCCTCGGGTGGCACGGGCGGCGGGATCAGCCCCAAAGCGGTCCAGTATACAAGGCCGCTGACGCCCGGTCGGAGCGTGCGTGTTATGGCCCGCTCGTTGCAGGGCTCCGCGTGGAGTGCGTTGAATGAGGCGACGTTCAGTGTCGGGCCGGTGGCTGAGAATCTGCGGATCAGCGAGGTCATGTACCATCCGCTCGATCCGAACGCCGAGTACATCGAGCTGGTCAACATCGGCAGCGAGACGATCAACCTGAATCT
>JAAYBV010000034.1 GCA_012744475.1 Phycisphaerae bacterium | reverse complement strand
TTGGGGATGGATCGCCTCGCAGAGGCCTTTCCGTACGGGTGCGCCACTCCCATTCGCCATCCCCAAAGCTCAGTTGCACTACGCTTTGAGGCTGCCACCCACATGCCACGATATTTTCACACACACTACCTTCTGCTGGTGGCCGCGGTGTGGGACGCCGTCGTCGATCGGCGCGTCGGTCCTCCTGCGAGTGGGCCTGCCTTGCCGGAGCGGGGAGTACGCAAGACGAAGCCAATCTGTCTTTTGGCAGACCCCGTTGGGTTGGGCAATTTCATGGTAGCAGGGGGCAGCCGATGGGGTAGAATGGGGCCGAGTTCGGGTGTCGCGGCCGGGATGGCGACGACACGGGATTACGGGTCGAACGCAGAAGAAGGGATAGTCATTGTAGCGGGAGGATTGCCATGGATATGCAGAGACAACCATCAGGATGTGCCTGTTGCGGATGGAGTCGGCGTCGGTTCCTGGCGGCCGGCTGTGGGACCTGCCTCGGTGCGGCCGGAATCCTGGCCGCACCACGCCTCACGCGGGCGGCTCAGAGCGGCAAGATGCGGATTCGCATCGTCTACGCGCTGCACGCACCGGTGCAGCCGGGTCCGGACTGGCCCAACGTCGGGTTCGATTTCAACCCGGTGATGCAGCGGATCACGTCCACGCTGACGAGTCGATGTCCTGATCTCCAGTTCGTCGCGTCGATGGCGAATGGTCCGGAGCAGGCCCAGAAGATCCTTGACGACGACAAAGGCGCGATTGACGGCTACATCGTCTGCCAGTTGAACTGCTGGAACCGCGTCGTGCAGACGATGGCGACGTCGGGAAAGCCCACGCTGTACGTGGACTTCCAGTACGCCGGCAGCGGCGGCTTCCTCGTCTACACCGCTGCGTTCCTGCGCAGCAACACGCCGAACGTCGGATTCGTGGCATCGTCGCGCATGGAGGATCTGATCGAGGCAGTCAAGTGTTTCGGCATCGTCGGCAAGGGCAGCTCGCCCGCCGAGTTCGTCGCGGCGACGGCGCGCGTGCGCTCGTCACGTATGCCGAAAGCAGGCGACTTGGCCTGCAAGCCTGATTCGTTCCAGACGCTCTCGCCCGCCGAGTGCATCGCGGCGATGAAGGCCTCGAAGATACTGGCCGTGCGCGACCAGGAATCGGGGTCAGCCGATCCGGTCTCGGGCATTCCCCTGGAGCGGGTCTCGTTTGCCGAAGTGAACGAGGCGTGGAAAGCGGCCGACAAGGACGAGTCCCGCGCAGTCGCCGACCGCTGGCGGCGCGGCGCCACGGACGTGATCGATGTCTCGCGCGAGACGCTGGAGACCTCGGCGGCGATGTACCTGGGCATGAAGTCCGTGCTCAAGAAACACGGAGCCAACGCGATCACGATCAACTGCCTGGGTGGTTTTTACGGCGGACATATCCACGCCTATCCGTGTTTGGGCTTCCACGAGCTGAACAACGAAGGCCTGATCGGCGCCTGCGAATGCGATGTGCGTTCGACCGCGACCATGGTCATGCTGACCGCTCTGACACAGGGCCGGCCGGGCTACATCTCCGACCCGGTCATCGACACCGCCAAGCGGCAGATCATCTACGCCCACTGCGTGGCCTCCAACAGAGCGTTTGGACCCAAGGGCCAGACGAATCCGTTTGCGATCATGACGCACTCAGAGGACCGCCAGGGCGCTTCGGTGCGGTCGATCCTGCCTTTGGGCTATATGACCACCACGGTCGAGATGGAGCAGGGACGCAAGGAGATTCTCTTCCATCAGGGCAAGGCGGTGGACAACGATCCGGACGACCGGGCGTGCCGGACCAAACTGGCCGTTGAGCCCGTCGGGGACATCGAGAAGCTGTTCACGCAGTGGGACCAGTGGGGCTGGCATCGAGTCACGTGCTACGGCGACCTGAAAGAGCCGGTCTTTGCGCTGGCCGAGGCGATGGGCTACAAGGTGCTCGAAGAGGCGTGAGACTCCCCGCCGGCGGCGCGATATCGCCGGCGGCCTATAGTTCGGCCGACGTCAGTCCTTCCTGGATGGCGTACTTGGTGAGCTGGGCGATGTTGTCGATGTTCAGTTTCGACATCAGGCGAAGGCGGTGTCCCTCCACGGTTTTGGGGCTGATGTGCAGCCGCAGCGCGATCTGCTTGGTGGTGTTGCCCTCGGCCATGAGCTGGAGCACCTCCCTCTCCCGCTGGGAGAGGACGGAGAAGGCGGACTGTTCGGCTTCTCCGGGCTGGCGCACGTAGCTGTCAACGACAATGTCGGTGATCGCTGGGCTCAGATAGATCCGGCCGTAAATGATGGTCTGCAACGCCGTGGTCAGTTCCTCCAGCGCGCAGTCCTTCAGCAGGTATCCCGAGGCGCCCGCTTTGAGCATGGCGACCACGAATTTCTTCCCTGCGTGCATGGACAAGGCCAGCACCTTGATGTTCGGATTCTCGTGAAGGATCTGTTGCGTCGCGTCGATGCCGTTGAGGTCGGGCATGCCGACATCCATGACAATGACGTCCGGCGACAGCTCTCGAGCCAGCTCCAGCGTGGCGTGGCCGTTCTGGGCCTGCGCGACGACCTCCACGTCCTTTTCCTGCTGGAGGAGCTTGGTCAGCCCGTGACGCACGATTGTGTGGTCGTCGGCAATGATGATTCGAATGCTCATCCTCATATGCTCCTAATGAGAGCCGCCGTTTTCCAGAGGCGCCCGCAGCACGACTTTCGTTCCCTTCGTGTGACCGGACTGAATATACACGCCGCCGCCCATGTGTGTCAACCGTTCACGGATACTGAAAAGTCCAAAGCCGGAGGTTCCGTGGGGCGAGCGGTCCTGAAGCCGGGACGTATCGAAGCCGATCCCATTGTCCTCCACTGCGATACGAATGTCGTTGTCGATACGATCCACCGTGACGTGCACGTGGCTGGCCTGGGCGTGTTTGGCGGCATTGACCAGGAGCTCGCGTACGGAGCGGTAGAGCAAGGTCTTCATCTGATCGCTCAGCGGTTTGGGATCTTCCGAGTCCTGTACGGTGCATTCGATCTGGCGTTCCTGGCTGAACCGCTGCGTCAACTCCTCCAGCGCCGGTTCGAGGCCCAGTGTGTACAGTTCCGGCGGGCTGATCTCAAACGTCAGCGAACGCGTCTGTTTAATCGCTTCATTGATCTGTTCGCGGATGTGATTCACGCTCTGTGCCAGATGCGCAGGCAGTTCGGCGCGGCGCAACTCTCCCATCTCAATCTTGATGAAGGCAAGGATCTGGCCGACCGAATCGTGCAGTTCCGTGGCAATGGCGCGTCGTTCTTGGTCCTCGACGCGGAGCAACTGCGCCGTCAGGGCCCGGAGTTGCTCCTGGTTCGCGAGGATCTTCGCCTCCGCCCTCTTGGCATCCGTGATATCCAGAGCCACGCCCAGGATGCCGGCGATCTCGCCCCGTTCATCACGCAGGGGCGAGCACCGGACATCAAAGGTTCTGCCGGGGGCCAATTCCGCCTCGCAGACAACGTCCTGCCCCTCGAGCACGCATTGCATCTGTTTCACAAAGTCCGGAACGTCGCGGTATCGTTCGCAGATGTTGGTCCCAATCAGTTCGTCACGCTCCCGTTTCAGCGCTGCCAGGGCTCTTCCCTCCAGGACGGTCACTTTCCCTCTGGCATCCGTGGCAAACAGGATCACCGGTGCGTTGGAGACCACCGTTCGCAGGTAGGCCTCCTTCTCGATCAAGGCCAGCTCCGCCCGCCGGCGCACCGTGACGTCCTTGAGTGAGAAGACCAGCGATTCCACTTCGCCGGACGCATCGAGAATCGGCACCAACGTCCAGTCCCAGTACGTCAGACCCCACTCCGGATGATCGGGAAAGCGGAAGGGTCTGGCCTGAACCTGGTAGGTGGTCTTGGTTCTGACGGTCTCTTCGAAGATGCGCTGATTCTCCGGATCGGGATAGAACTCGAAATGATTGTGTCCTTTGAATTCGGAGATGTCACGCCGGCAACTGTCCGCATAGGCCTGGTTGACGCTGACGAAGTTGAACTGGCGATCGAGAATGACCAGAGGCGTGATGGAGTACCGGAAGAACGCTTCCAGAGTCTTCGACTGGCTGCTCAGCTCCTGCTCCATCTGCTTCTCTGTGGTGATGTCGTACATCACCCCCTGCACGCACAACCCTTCGCCTCCGGAGTCTTCCACGACGGCGGCCTTGTCCCGGAACCACAGCACCTGGTTGTCGCGCGTGAGCATTCGGTACTCCAGAACGAACGGCGTGTCGGGCTCTCTTTCGCGAGACATCTCCGCCAGCACGCGCTCCCGATCGTCCGGGTGCAGACGGCTCGCCCACATATGCGGATCGCCCGTGTACTCCGCCGAGGCAAAGCCCAGGAGGGGCTCGACCTGAGGACTGATGTACACGGTGGCGCCGGTGCCGTCGAGTGCGAGCACGTGGGTGATGACCGGGACGCGCTCGACCAGTGTTTGGTATCTTGTCTCGGATAGACGGTTGCGGTGCTCGGCGCGCAGACGAGCCTCGATCTCTTCCTGAAGGGTCTCCACGGTGCGCGTCAGTTGTGCGGTGCGCTGCTGGACTTGCGCCTCCAGACCATCATGGGCCTTGTGAAGATCGATCTGGCGCTGCCTCAACTCCCGATACAGAAGATCGTAAGGCTTTCTGAGCCCGATCTCGATCAGGGCCTTGTACAGGGCATAGAAGGAAAGGAGCTTCAAGAGATGCCCCACGGCATTCGTCCCTTCATAGGGGTCCGTGTACCAGGTGAACATGAACTCCGAGGCCATGGTCAGGAGGATTGACCACTGAACCCACTTGCGTACCCTCGGGTCGAAGTCACCACCCTTCTTCCGCAGCAGGAGCGCCGAGGCCAGCAGGATGGCAATGATGAGGAACTCGCTGATTTCCTTGAAGGTCGTCAGGTGGCTCTGCGCATCATCGAAACAGACCGGGAAGACCCTCCAGTAGAAGATCGACGCCAGAAGGAGGCACGACACAACGGCATAGGTGAAGAAGACCCAGGCGACCCTGGGTCTGCGCCGCAGAAAGACGGGAGCGAGCAGGAACGACAGACTCTCCACGTACCGGGTTGCGATCCAGAGCTGGGTTGCCAGATTGGCTCCGTCGCCGGCAAAGACCCCCATTCCCTTGTACGCCAGGGCGTGGATCAGGTCGAACGCTCCGACGAACAAGCAGGCCATGCCGAGAAACAACATGTACCCATTCTGGATGAATTGTCGACTGTTCCACACGATGAGGAAGATGGCAAACGCCACGGTGACGGTGGCGATCTCGATGATGCTGTGAAATAGCAGGAAACGGCGCGTGCTCAGAAGATAGAGGCCGCCGAGGATGACGATCCAGCAGACCAGGCCCAGGAGCTTCCTGTCGGTGGGTGCATGATGGTCGTTCTGATGCATGTGCCGCTCGTCCATACCAGCAGGCCGCACAGGGGTGGACTCACCATGACATCGCAAAGGCGCCTCCGTGTCATCACCCGCAGCGTTCTCCGTCGGGATCGGCCCAGCCGCGATAGTCGCACATAAAACCAAAAGTCTATATCTGCCCTGCCCCTGGCAGAATAGGGAATTTCCCTAATTTGCCCCTCGGCCCGCGGCTTGTGGCAAAACAGCGGTCAGTTCGGATCGATCTGCTCGTAAATCTGTGCGATCTCGCGGAGCAGGGCTTCGAGCTGTGTGAAATACTGCGATTCGGGAAGTTCTGCTTTCGCGTCGCGGAGTTTCATCACCTCCAGTTCGAGCCGGTCACGCTCGGCTCGGAGGACTGGCGGCATGCCCGCTTCCGTGTCGCTGTAGAGCAGATGAAGCTGATGGGCCCGGTATCCGTCGAGGGAAGCGTTGTCGGCGGCCTTCTGCACGGGGCGAATGCCTCGGAACCAGTCGGCGGGCGTGCCCAGCCCGTCGCCGTTGTCGTCGAGCAGGGCGTGTTCCGTCGCCAGCCGGCCCTCAGCCTGGTAGAACGCCTGCGTATGATAGGAGGCGGTCAGGAATGCTTCGAGCAGCGACGTCTGGCCGTCCTTGTCGAGGTCGGCCCGGGGCTCGGCAATCGCTTCGGCCAGGTATCGACCGAATCGCGTGTAGTTCTGCTCGAAGCCGCTCTTCGTTGCGGTGATGATCACGCGCCCGGGCGCCGACAGCGCTTGCAGAAAAGGAGCGCTGGAGGAAGAAGTGTCAATCAAGGCAACGGTCCGTTGCATTGGCTGGAGCCATTCGACCAGGTCGTCCGTCGTCAGGTCGGGCCCTCGCAGATTGAACCGCGCGGTTCTTCCATCGAACGTCCCGTGGCCGATCAGGACCAGCCAGAGAGGAGCGTCGGTGGCGTGTGGTTCGACGGCCAGCAGTTCTTTCAAACGCTGTCGGTCAGACCGGGTGGCAGCCTCAAGTCCAAAGGACTTGGGGATGGTTTCCCTGGGCTGACCATCCCCAACCCATTCGGTAGACTCAGGGGAGCGCTGCGCTTGAGGCTGCCACCCGTCATTCAGACCGACGGTGCGAAGTGACGCGCCGGCTCTGGTGCAGGCCTGCTCCCACAGGCTGGTCCATGTGGCGAACTGCTCAAGGTACTCCGGCACTCCCGGAGCCCCGACGACCACGATCACACTCTGTGCGGCAACACAGACCGAAGCACTGATCGCGCCCAGAGCCAACACGCCGGCCAGGAATGTCGCCTTCGTGTTCATGGCATTCCCTTCCAGCGACGAAGCGTCCACTCGACGAGCAGACACAGCAGCGCCAGCAGAAAGACTACCGGCAGAATTCCGGGCAGATCCCACAAAGGCCTGACCCAGACGGTGGTGATCGGCACTTTACGATTCGGCAGACTGCGGGCGAAGTCCGGCAGTTCGTCGAGTTCCACGACTCGGCCTCCCGTCCGGCGGGCGATTTGCTCCATCAGCGGTCGGTTGACCTTGATCGAGCGAAATTCGCGGGCTTCGAGATCGGTGGCCCAGCCCGCTTCTGCATGGCCGATCTCGGTGCCGTTAGCGTCGGTGACAACCGCGCGAGCGAGATATCCGCCACTGAGGCGCGGGATGTACGTGCTCTCGAACAGGCCGCTCTCGCCTGCGACCGGAGTGGCTGTCTGACCAAGCGTTTGGCCCTGCGGCTGGTCCACTTCGATGGCGACCGACACGTCGTACTTTGGCTCGAAATCTTCGCCCCGGACGCGTACCTGTAGCGGCTTGACGTCGGTAGCCGGAGCCACCCCATCCTTGACCTGGAGTGAGATCCGCTCCGGCACGTCCGCCACCAGCCATCGCAGCGTCTGGCGCCAGAACTTGTTCATGTCTTCACGCGCCTCGGCATCCTGAAGACCCCATCGCCAGATATCGCCGACTGTCAGCGCTGCGCTGCGCCCATTGCCCATTCGCTGCACCACCAGGGCGGGCAGGGCCTCGGCGTCGTCGCCTCCGACAGTTGCGATGGTCTTTGCGCCGACCCTCGTCGACGCGACGCGACTGAGCACGCGGAAGTCGGTCATCTTCGCCAGCCGTTCCTGTTCGTCCGGTTCATTGTCGCGCAGCCGGGCCCAGGGCTCCAGCCAGCCGTCGCGCGTCAACGTCAGGCGAATCGCAGATGAGCTGACGCCTTCGGGCACGCGATCGAGGTAGACCGGCAGGAGGCTGCCGATGGGCGTGCGGTCGAAGTTTCCCTGCCGGAAGGAGTCTTTGCCGCCGAGCATGAGGAAGCCGCCGCCGCGTTCGGTGACGAATCGTCGCAGCAGGTCCATCTGGTCGTGCGTGAAGAAGGCCGCCTCGACGTCGTCAAGGATCACGGCGTGATAGCCAAACAGCGATTCCGGCGTCTTAGGGAATCCCTCCTGGAGTTCGGCCGCGTCACGCGTGTTCAGGCGGACCAGAACGGGCTGGTCGTATTGCTCGGTCTGCTCCCGGTCCTGATTTTCGAAACCGCGGTACAGCGGATTGCTCCGCTCGCCGGCGCGACCGCGCCAGTCGTACTTCGGCTCGCGACGCGCCACGCGAATCAGGCCCACCATCTGCACCTGCTCGTCCTCGCTGAGAGCCCGCTGGAGGAACTTGTACTCCCAGTTCGGACGGCCCGACACGTACAGGATGCGGTAGGGGCCTCCCCCCCGATCCACCACGATGGTGCGCGCGTTGTTGGCGAGCGTGGCTTCGGAAGGGGTCTCGGGCGAGGCCGCCGATTCGCCCTCAGTCATCTCTGCGACGCCGATATGGTAGAACAGAACGCCGGCCCGGTCGGGACGAAGGCGAAAACGGAACGCCTGCTTCTCATTGCGGCCTGCCACATTCCATTGCTGGCGTTCGACTAAGGCTCCCGACCCATCCACCAGTTCGACGGCCACACTGCGCCCGCCGAATCCGGCGGCTTCGACGTCGGCCTGCACGATCACAGGGGCGTCCTCGAACGCCGTCTGGCTGACCGAGATGTTGCTCAGCGACAGGTCGTTGGGCGCTCGATCCGTGCCGATGAGAACAGGATAGACCGGTGGCATGTCCGATCCGGATGCCCATCCGGACTCGACTCCATCGGTCGCGTTGCCGTCGGTCAATAGCAGCACACCTGCAATCGGTCGGTCGCGATACCGTTCTGCGATTGTCTGCAGAGCATTGCCGATGGCGGAGGCGGTGCCTTCGAAGGTCAGCTCGGAGAAATCCGAGGTCCGCCGCAAGCGGGAATCAAAGACGTACTTGCGAAGTTGGAACGTGTCGGCCAGCACCGCCAGCCAATCGGCCTTCGTGACATCCAGGGCCTCGCGGAGGATTTCGCCACGACTTCGGTCGGCGCCGGGGTCCCGAACGTTCATGCCTGCGCTGTTGTCGGCGATCACCACGAACAGGTTGGCGCCGGATTCGGCGCGCCGGCCGCTCCAGAGCGGTTCGATCAGGCACAGCGCCAGAATCAGAACGCCCAGCAGCTTCGCGACGAATGCGATCCTCTCTGCGGCGCCGATACGAGGGCTGCGTCGATACGTCCAGACCAGCAGGGCGGCAGCGGCCAGTGTCAGAGCCCCGGCCGGCCAGATCCAATGCGTCATCGAGATGGTGACGTTCGCCGGCAGAATCATGGATGGTCGCCCCCCAGATTCTCGAAGTAGCGGCGGACCACGTCGGCGAAACGGTCGGGCACCGGGTCGCGATCGATCGGGACCAGGGCCTCGTCCGACTCGAGCCCGGCGAGTGTATCCCGGAGTTTCTCCTGCAATTCCATGAGCGGCTTGGTGATCTGCTGCTGGACCAGATCCCACTGAGGTTCCTTGCCGTGGCGCGTGAAGTCCGTCCGTATGGTGCGGGCCCGGTCCCGGACTCTTGCCACGTCCTCGCGGAGATCGCGTTCGGTCAACATCTCCTCCACGTCACGAAGCCGATCGGACCAGTCTCGATAGTCCCCGCCGGTCAGTGGACCGCGTGCGCCGCCGTCGCTCCATTCCTCGAACGACTCGCCTCCGGGTCCCCAGCCGCTCGGGTTGCCCCGCTCATCTCTATTGCCCCGTGCGGTCTGGCCATCCCGATCTCGTTGCGACCGGGCGCCGTCCTGTGCCATGCCCGGCTGCTGCGGTGTCCCGTTGCTGGCCGATGGCTCCTGTTGCGACGCGCTGTTCCCGCCGGGCACGCGGTCCTGAGGCTGTATCTCGCCCGGCGGCCTGCGGCCGGACGCGACCGCCCGTTCGTTGGGATCATCGCCGTGCTCGCCGGTCGCGGCCGCTGCGCGAGCGGCCTCCTCATCGACTTGGCGGATCAACTCGTCGAGCTGCTGGCTGGCCAGCCGCAGCGATTCTGCCTCATCGCCCAGCACGCTCTCGGCGGCCTCCTCGACGCCTTCACGAAGCTCGTCGATCCCCTGGGCTGCCCGTCGTTCGATCTCCCGAGCCTGGGGCAGGAAGTTCCGCTCCAGCAACTGGCCGGCGGCCTCCAGGGCCTGGTCGAGGTTCTCCGTGCTGGCCTTGCGCAGCGTGTCGTAGAGTCTTCGCGAAAGCAGCGGCTCGGCGATCTCCGATCGCTCGCTCACATCTTTCATCTGCTCGATCAGCTCTTCGATCTCTCCTCTCTGTTGCTCGATCTGCTCGGTCACTTCGCCGCTCGTGCCCGTGTCCGCAAGCGTCCGGCGACCCGAGCCCGCCTGCTGCTCCATCTGTTCGGCGATCCGATCCTGTCTCTGGTCGAGCTGCTGCGCTCGGTCGCGCATGTCGCGCATCTCCTCGGAGAACTGGCTCGATGTGTTGCGCCGGAACTCGTCGCGCATCTGTTCGAGCTGCCGTTGCGCGCGTGTTGCCGACGTGATGGCCCGAGAGACCATCCCCTCTTCGAGATCCTGGGCGGACTGGCGGATCTGGGAACGCGAATCGTCGAGCTGCTCTCTGGCGTCGGCCATTCGTTGCCGATTCTGCGACTGGTCCATTCTCGCCTGGAGTTCGTCGATGTCACGAAGGGCTTCGACCTGCTCGTCTCGCAGGCGTTTGAGTTCGCGCAGGATCTCTTGTCTTTCCTGTTCGTTGCGCGCCTGCCGCAGGGCGGCCTCGGCCTCTCGCAGCCGCTCGCTCATGTCGTTCTGACGCCGGGCGAGATCGCCGAGTCGGTTGAGGACCTGAAGGTCCTCGCGCCGGGCGGTCTGCTCTCGCGATTGGGCCACACGTTCGGTCTCGTACCGATTCTCCTGTTCGGTCAGTTCGAGTTGCTGCAACTGCTGCTGCGACCGGGCGGAGCCGGCGCCGTTGCCGCGTCCGGAGTTCTGTGCTCGCGCGATCTGATGCTCGCGTCCCCTGAGCTTGAGCAGTTCCTGATAAGCGGCCTGCTCGGCGCCCAGCGCGGCCGTTAACTCCGCCGCCGAGGTCGACTGCGTGGCCTGCGTCAGATGGTCCACGGAAGTCTCCATGTGTTCGGCAGCGGCCTGGAGCGCCTGGCCAGCCGATGGATCGGCCGCCTCAGCCATGGCCGATCGGGCCTGTTGCAGCGCTTCGGCCTGCGACTGGCAGACGACATCGACGTCGTCTCTTCGCTCGCCGAGGTTGCCCGACAGGTCGGTCTGCTGTTTGATGTTCCAGGTAGCGATGATGATCTGCTTCTGCATCTGGATGAGTTCGTCGGTTTGTTGACCCTGCTGTTGCCCATCCTGACTCTGCTGCTGTTGGCTGCGCTGATCCTGAAACGACTGGTTCTCGATGAAGACCTCGTCGAAGGGGCGCACCTCGGCAAAGTACATGTCGCTGACGGCTCGACGCGACCGGCCGTCGGGTCCAACATCGTCGGCCCAGAAGTGGTACGTCAGCAGTTGGTCGGGGACGGCCCCGAGTTCCTCGAGGGCCAGCAGGTGCTGGATCTGCTGCTGGCTGGCCGCCGGCGCGTCGCTCAGCACGATGTCCCGGCTCTCCGCGCCCGCCAGGGTGTATGTCACTCCATAACGCACCACGCCGTAATCGTCGGAAACCTCCGCCTGGAGGGCCAGCTCTTCCAGAGGCGAGGCCGCGACGTCGCGGTTGGGAAACAGAGGCTTCAGCTCGGCAGGGAGGTTCTTGTGAACGTCGACCGTGAAACGCGGAGGCATCTTGCTGTCCAGCCCCTGAGCGTCCGCCATGAGCAGTTCGTATCGCTCGCTCTGCTCGGCGGCAAAAGACGTCGTCAGGACATGGGGATGCTCAGGGTCGAGGTTCAGCGCCAGCGCGATGCCCGTTCTCGGAGCCAGACGCGCCGTCGCCACAGGCTTGTTCAGCGTGAACGTCAGCGTGACGTGCGATCCTTCGACGACGCTGATGCGTCGCGTGTCGTGGATCGTCTTCTCGGGCAGGTTCGCATATGAAGGATGGACAATCTTCGCATCGGCCTGGATCAGACGCGGACGGTCCAGGACGGTGATCTTGTAGTTGCCGGCGCGCTCGTCGGCATATTCGACGTGATAGAGCAGATCAGAACGGACGTCCGAAATGACGCCTCCGAAGACGGCGTCGTCCACACTTCGGGTCAATGGCACTCGTTGTTGCTCCTGTCCGACGGCACCGTACGAAAGGCTGACCTCCTGCGGAATGCGTCCGTCGAATCGTGCGACGATCACCACGGGACTTCCGGCCTCCACGGTGGCATCGCCCGGCGTGATTGTGACCTCGTAGCTTCTGGAGGCCAGGACGCCGCGACGACCGTCTGACAGCAGGGACATTGAAGGCACCATCTGCGAGAGCACCGCAGCCACGAGCAACAGGGCTGCGATGCGACTGATGTTGGCCAGCGCTACGGTTCTGGGCGGGATGCTCTGGAGCCAGTCGTGGTTCGTCGCATGGACGATGGCTTCCTTGAGCACCTGCGTCTGGAGATAGCCCAGCCGACCGCCCGGATGGTCGGGTTTCTGTTCGATGGCGGCCAGCAGAAGGGCCTGGAGGTCCGGATGATGCTGTTCGATGTTCCGCGCGATGGCCCCGTAGTCGGGCCCGATGCGATCCGTCCTGTGAATTGCCGCGACCGTCGCGGCGATGGTGGCGATGCACCACAGTCCCGCCCCAAAGGGAAGTCGCCATCCCCATAGCCAGTCGGCGCCGATCAGCACCAACCCGACGAGTGCGGCAACGAGCCAGTAGCGCGACAAGCGCCATGCGAGGTCCAGACGCTTTCGGCGCGTCATGATCGGTTCGAGCTGTCTGCGAAGCGTGTGCTCGATCATGTCGGTTCCCCCCGGGACTCTGATGCGGGCCGGGTCAGCCATCCGGCCAGCCAGGTCTCCAGCAAGAGCGCAACCAAGGCGGCGACCAACACCCACCGCCAGAGTTTCTGTTTGCCTTCGGTTTCTGCCATTCCTCGATGGATTGCAGCCTTCGCGAGCTGACCGGTTACTACGGGACTGGGTGGCTTCAGTGAAAGCCCCAGTTTCTCCAGTTCCTCGATCTCCATCGGATCGGTCCGGCTTTCCGACACGGGCACGTTGACCGCAAACTGTCTTATCCCGCCCAGGGATTCGATGCCGTAGATCCCAGGCATGTCCGTTTGGGTGAACGTCTCGGCGCCTCTTTCGAGTACGACCGCCGAGCCGTCGGGTTTTCGGATTCGGACATTCTCCGATGGCAACGCGGTCGGACGTGAGATGGGCACCGGGTCGCCGACGAAATACTGGGCCTGTGTTCCTGTGAGCGCGCCGCCGTATTCCAGGACGCTGTAGAGCAACGGGACGAACTTGGACGACAGGGCCAGGTCGCTGTCGGTCGGATGCCAGCCGCTGGTCAAGACCAGCACCGTCCCTCTGCCCTTGGGCACCTCGAACCACGCCGGATCGTCGCTATCGTACCGCGCCAGCACGCGGGCGCCGGGAACAGCAGCAAGATCAACTCGCCGATGCTTCCAGAAATGGACCTTTGTGAAATCGCCGAAACGGGGATCGGAAAACACCGCCAGCAGTGGATGGGCGAACTCGATCTGCCCGAGCATCGCGTATCGGCCGGCGTCCGCCTCTTCGCAGTTGATGTTGGCGATGCCTGTGAGGGCCGACAGCGCGGTCATGGCTTGGGCCGACTTCATCGCCAGCAGTACGGTTTCGCCCGATTCGACGTGGCGGCCAAGGGCCGCCAGGCTTTCCATGTCGGTCACGTCGGCTGCAATGATCAGGTGGGCTTCTGTCGCTTCGCTCGCGCTCAGCGTTTGGCCACCTTGGCGGAAGCTGACACGAGCGTTCGGTCCGCCTGAGGCCTTGAATGCCTGGCGCACGTAGTACAGCATGTCCCTCGGATCGTTCGGTTCGTCGCTGCCGATGTAGAGGATATTGATTTGCTGTTGCAGGCGAGGCGCGATGTAGAGTGTGTTGTCGAAATCGTGGTCGTCGCCGGTCAGGACGAGGCGGTTTGTGGTCGATGGATCACTTGGTTTCGGGACCTTGACGACGGCGCTGCGGCCGGCTGGAACATACACATCGACCGTCCCTGAGAACGCCGGCTCATCGACCCAGCGCAATTGAAACTGCTCTGCGGTTGCTTCGGGCGCGTTGGTCACGCGGATGCTCGGTGCATCGTTGCCGTCGGGACCTGTCGGATGGCGGCGATGGATCACCCATTCCAGCGCCGCGTTGGTCGCCTTGGCGCACTCCACCGGCCGGAGGACCAATTCTGTTGTGTCAGGCCACTCGTACGTGTGGAGTGCATCGAGGCGGCATCCCTGCTGCAGGTCGCCGATCAGCACGATCTGTCGGATTCCGCCGGGCTGGTCCCCATCGCCGACCTCGTCGTCTTCGATCGCTTCGGCGGCCGTCGTCAGGGCTCCTCCCAGATCGGTCGATGCCCAGCCGGGCGACAGATCCGCCAGGCAGTCAGTCACCGCCGCAGCGCGTCGGGGCAGGTCCAGGGTAGCCCATTGCTCAAACCCGATCTGTGTCTGCGTGCTCTGATCGAACGTCATCAGGCACACCCGATCGATCGGCTCGACGTCGCTCAGGACGGAACGCACCTCGGCCATCGCCTGGTTCCACAGTCCGGCGCGGCGCATCGACGCGCTGGTGTCGACGAGCAGGACGATGCGTCTGCCCTGGTGAGTCATCTTCTCGGGGGCCTGGCGCGAGAGCAGCGGCCGTGCAAACGCAATGGCCAGCAGGCACAGCAGCAGGCACCGCAGAATCAGCAGCGACAGGTTCTCGATACGGCTTCGGTTCCGCAGACGCGGGGCCGTTGTCCGCACGAACATCAGCGAGCTGAACGTGACGCGTTTTCGCGTATGACGGCGGATCATGTGCAGCAGGATCGGCACGCCAATGGCGGCGACACCGGCCAGGAGTAACGGATAGAGAAAGCTCATGTCCTCCTCCCGATCCCGCCGTGCATCGGGGCGCCCTGTGCCCGTCGGATCTGTCTGCGGCGCATCCGGTCCTGCAGGAACTCCAGCAGGGCCAGGTCGAACGGACGATCCGTGGCGAACAGATGGTAGTCGATCCCCAGTCTCCGGCACGCAGTCCGGGCCGTGGCCAGATGCGTTTCGAGCATGCGTCTATAGCCCTTCTGCGCGGCGGGCGGATCGACGTACATGTCACGACCCGACTCGATGTCGCGGAAGACGGCGGGCGTGTCGAAATCGAAGTTCAGTTCGGTTGGGTCCAGCACCTGGAACACGACGACGTCGTGACCCCCGGCGGCCAGATAGCCCAGGTCGGATTCGAGCCAGTCGATCGAGGCCAGCAGATCGGAGACCAGCACGATCAGCCCTCGCTTGGTGAGCATCTGCGCCAGGCGTTGGAGCGGCGGTCCCAGGTCGGTGGCGCGCCCCTGTGGCTCGGTGTCCAGGGCCAGCATCAGGCGGCGCAGATAGCTGGGCCGGTTGCGGGGCGGCAGGTACTGGCCGATCCGGTCGTCGAACGTCGCCAGCCCGACCGCATCCCCCTGGGTGAACAGGAAGTACGCCAGCGTGGCGGCCAGCGTCCCGGCGTATTGGCTCTTGGTGTACCCGGTGGAGCCGTAGCTCATCGACCGGCTGTGATCGATCAGCAGGTGACAGCGCAGGTTGGTCTCGTCCTCGAACTTCTTGATGTAGAACCGGTCGCTGCGCGCGTAGACCCGCCAGTCAATGTACCGAGGGTCGTCTCCGACGCTGTACTGACGATACTCGGTGAACTCGACGGAGAAGCCATGGTAGGGGCTTCGATGGATTCCCCGGAGGAATCCCTGGACGATCCCCTTGGCGCGCAGCTCCATCGACCTGATCTTCATCAGTGCCGCCGGATCGACCATCCCTCCGTTGGCGGCGGCTGTTCTGGACCCGAATGGAGCCGGTGTCTGCGTCATTTGCTGCTTTCCTTGACCGACTTCAGCAGGCGGTCGATGAGGTTGTCCGTGGCGATGCCCTCGGCCTCGGCGCGGTAGTTGATCAGAACGCGATGCCGAAGCACCGGGTGGGCCAGCGCCCGGATGTCCTCGAATGTCACGTGGGCCCGGCCGTAGAGCAGCGCCCGTGCCTTGCCCCCGAGCACCATGTATTGCGAGGCGCGCAGCCCGGCGCCCCAGGTGACCCATTCGTTGATGAAATCGCGAGGATTGTCAGCCCCCGGCCGCGAGGCCGCCGCGATGCGCACGGCGTACCGCACCACGTCCTCGGCAATGGGGACCCGGCGCACGACGCTGTGGAACCGGAGCAGGTCGTCGCCCGTGAAGAGCGGTTCGATCGGCTCGGGGTCGGTCGTGGTGGTCTGGCGGACCGCCGCGACCTCGTCGTCTTCGGACAGATATCCGATCCAGACGTTGAACATGAACCGGTCGAGCTGCGCCTCGGGCAGGGGATAGGTGCCCTCCATCTCGATCGGATTCTGCGTGGCGAACACGAAGAACGGCTCGCCCAACGCGTGACTGATGCCCGCTGCGGTGACGTGATGCTCCTGCATGGCTTCCAGCAGGGCGGCCTGGGTCTTGGGCGGCGTGCGGTTGATCTCATCGGCGAGAATCATGTTGGCGAAGATCGGGCCTCGGACGAACGCCATCCTCCGTTCGTGGTCGGTCTGCTGGAGAATCTCCGTGCCCGTGATGTCGGCGGGCATCAGGTCGGGTGTGAACTGGATGCGCTGGAACTTCAGGTGGAACAGTTGCGAGAGCGATTTGATCAGCAGGGTCTTGGCCAGCCCCGGCGCGCCCGTGAGCAAACAGTGCCCTCCCGCCAGCACCGCGACGATCAGGTGCTCGATCACGTCCTCCTGGCCGACGATGACCTTGGCCAGTTCGGTCCCCATTCTCCGACGGGCTTCCTTCAGTTGTTCGACCGCCTCCCGTTCCGATTCGTACGCTTGCGTCGCCAAAATGATCGTCCTTTCGTATTGGTCCTATTTGTCCCATGCATCCCATAGGACCTATAGGACGAAGGGGTTCCACCCGCAAGTTCAGTGCGTCATCGCATAGAACACGATGTTGATTCCCATCGGATAGGCTTTCTTCTCAGAGAACTCACGGAAATACCATTCGTCCGTGCCTTCCTCTTCCCATCCGTCGCCCAGGTCAGTATTGTGGCAGATGATGGCCATCATCCGCCCCTTGTCATCGTAGAGGGCTTTGAAGTGCACCTGGCGCGCATCCTCGCGTTCCCAAGTGATGCCATAAGGTCGACCGCGGAGCGCCGCGTCGACGCTGGGAATCTGAGGCTTCTCCTTCAGATCGAACACCGCGCGAAAGATCGGATGACTGATTGGCAACTCGACCGGCTCACGCTCGGGGAAGACGCGTTTGATCTCGTAGTAGAAGTTGTACCACTCGTCCTCGCCCCAGAAGTCGTCAACCATCAGGAACCCGCCGTTGAGCAGATAGCGCCGCAGGGCCTGGACCTCCTCTTCCGTGAACACTAGCGCTCCGGGCTCGACGATGTAAATGAACGGATAGTGGAACAGCTCGGGGTCCGTCAGTTGGAGGATCAGCCCATCCGGGTTGACCTCCATCGACGTCAGTTGGTGCAGGCGGTACGAAAAATTGAGATCGCTGTCGGGGTAGTCGGTGGCCCAGCGTCCGCCTCCGAATCCGCGACCGAACCCGCGACGGCCGCCTCGACCGCCACGACCATAGCCCCGCGGACCGTAGGGTCCTGGACCGTATCCGGATCCGGAGGAATACTCGATCCGTACGAAGGTGAACACGTCGTGAACGAACTCCTTGTCGGGCTCCCAGTCGGGCACGCCGGCGCGAGCGTCGCGACGATCATAGTATCGCTGGGCGAACACCAACGTTCCGCCGACGGCAAGGACGCCGAGCAGTCCAAGAAGCAACTGTGTCCTGGTCATTGGGCGCCCCCCTGGTTCTTACCCTCCGAATCGTTGACGATTTCCAGCAGCAGCCGGTGCCCGTCGCGGAAGCGCGGCGCATCGGCGAGGGCCTCCAGGACGTGGCGTCGGGCGGCGTCGGGATCCTCGTGCCGCAGCAACCGCCCCAGGCGATAGTGGACTTCGACCGGGTCCGCAGGGTCCAGCAGCAACAAGCGTCGATACGATTCCACGGCGCGTTCGCTGCGGCCGAGTTCCTCGGCGGCCCGCCCGATCCACCAGTAGGCGTTGCTCAGCATGGGGTAGACCGCCAGGTAGCGGTCGCCATTTTCCACCACCTGCTCCCAGGCCTGCTGCTCGGTTGCGATCTCCATCAGCCGGAGATAGGCGTCGGCCGCGTCGGATGACATTCTCGCCAGCTTGCCGAGGACGTCACGTTCCTGTTCCGTCTCGTCGAGCTTGCGATGCACCGCTGCCAGGAGCTGATAGGCGTTGTCCTCCTCGGCGTAGGCGGGGTAGAGCGAGATCAGTCTTTCGAGCGGCTTTTTGGCCTGTTCCCATTGCTCGCTCTTGAGCAGCATCTGCGCCTGAAGCCGCAACGCCCAGAAGCTGTTCGGATGTCCGGCCAGCCAGTCCGCCACTGCCTGTGAATCAGCGGGATCGACCTGTTCTTCGCTCGGCTCATCCCAGTCGGCCTGCGGCGCCATTGCCTCAGCACGTTTTCGAGCGAAGGCTTCAAACTGCTCTTCGAGCTGCGCCAGCGGGGCGGCGTGCTTGGAGAGAGCCGTGTTGATCTCTGCGCCATCCCCAAGATCAGCCAGAATCGCCCGGATCGATTGCAGGCCGAAACGCCCGATGAGGAATTCGACCACCAGCGACGATTCGTAGTAGGCGAACTGGAGGTGCCTCGGCGTCGGCGGATTCAGGAACGCGCCGCTGAGCTTGCCGATCGGGGTCAGTTCACCGGTCAGAATCATTCGGCGATAGCGCGGATTCATCCGCTGGCCCCACGTCGGGTTGCGCTGCGACTCCTCGTACACGGAGATTCCTTCGCTCAGCCAGCGCGGCATCTTGTTTCGCGTCAGGTGGAGTGTCACGACGTGACAGAATTCGTGCCACAACACAGCTTGCCAATTCGCAGGGCGCTGCGCCTTCGGACTGTTGGCGGTGATGACGCTGCCGAAGCAGACGCCGAGGTAGCCATCGACGTCGGGAATCCCGAATGTGCGCACCGCAAAGTCCTGCGGGTTGGCAAACAGCTCGACCGTCACAGGGCTGTCGAGTTGAAGGCCGTATTTCTCGCACAGCTCGGACCGCGCCTGCTTGAGCAGGACCAGTGCCTGGTCGCCATAGACCGCCGCCTCCAGCTCGTTCATTCGCAGCACAAACCCATCGGCCTCCAGAGTCTTGAACTTGGACATGCTGTCGTGCAGCGTGCTCAGGTTGTAGGCCTTGACGTTGTACGGGTCCGCATCGGCCACCTGATTCGCCAGCGTCCAGCCCGGCTCTTCCTGCCCGAGACGCAGCAGGTCTTCGGCCAGTTGGATTCGAGCCGGCACGTGGTTCGGGTCGAATTGCAGCGCGCGACGCTGGAACGTGCTTCCCTCCGAGAATCGGTACTTCTGCGAAAGCTTGACGCCGATCAGGTGGTCGACCTGTGGATTGGTTGCCCAGAACTTCAGTGCTCTGGTCCGGCAGACCTTGGCCTCATTGGGATCGTTGGCCAGATGAGCGAGCAGCGCACGGTAGGCCCACGCCTCCGGCCGCCAGGGATTGACCTGCAGCGTCCGTTCCAGCGATTTAGCGGCGCCCTCGTAGTCTTCGCAGTCGATCTGGTGTTCCGCCAGCAGGATCAGGGCCGGCGCGTGGTTCGGATTCGCGACGAAAGCGGCGTCCAGCGACTGCATCATCGCCCGGCGGTCGCTGTGGTAGAAGGCCGTTGCCAGTCCGTAGTGAGCATCCGGGTCGTCGCCGAATCGCTCCAGGGCCTTGTGGAGTTGCTCGGCGGCCAGCTCGTAATCCTGCTTGGCCATCGCCAGATCGCCGGCCGCTAGGTATGCCTCGCGGCAGTTCGGGTCGTTCTCGAGGGCGCGATTGTAGAAATCCCGCAAAACGATGCGTGGTTCCGCGCCCAGCAAGAGCAGCGATTGCCCGAGAGCGACCAGATCCGAACTGGTTATAAAGGCCAATCGGCGCGCCGACGCGATTCGGTAGGTCTTCTCCAGCATCTCTCGGGCCAGATCGGTTTGACCGTTGGATGTGTACACCGTATGGGCGAGCTTCAGCAGCCTGAGGTTGAGCGGGTACTGGACGAGGATCGAATCCATCTCCCGAGCGGCCTCTTCATATTGGCCCAGGGCCAGCATGGATTCGATCAGGAGGATGCGCCATTGGGGCTGGTACGCCGAATCCGCAATGGCCTTCTGCGCCGAGTCCAGAGACGCACGGTACTGACCCTTTCGGAATTGCTCCTGCGATGCGTCAAGACCCGCAGCCCGCACGGACCCTGTCGATCCGAGCGCCAGTAAGATGCAGGCTCCGATTCCCAGCAGACGCCTGCGGCGCGAATCCTGTCGGTCCAACGAAATCATCCGTCTGCCTGTCCAACCGTAGAATGTCCGGCATCAAGCAGGCATTTGCATCGCCTCTTGAGAGTTACGATTGGCAGTCCGGAGGACTGCCCTCGGCACCATGATAGTGGCAAGTAGTGCGGAGCCGTTACTGTTTTCTTGTCGCGGCCCGCGAATGAACCGCCCACCATGCTACGTCGCCTACGTGGTCAGCGTCGTGGAGGTTCGAATGAGACTCTCTTGCCCGCGGCGGCGGTCAACGGTTCCGGCTGTCGGCGTCGCTCGGCAGCAGTGAAAGGATGTAGCTGCGGCGCGAGCGGACGAACTGCTTGATCCCGTTGCGTCGCCCGTCGTCGAAACCTTCCGCGTCGAGGGCATCGGCCGCGTCATCGAGAAACCGATCGAATTCTGTCGGAGGATCGCTGGTCCCGTACGACGTTTGCCAGGGGCCCTCGACGAGTTCTCTCAGTGCATCGAGGTACGCCTGACGGTATTTGGGGTAGTTGAGGAACTGGTACACCTCCGGGAAGAGACCCGAATTGGTCGGAGGCAGCGATGTGGTTGGGCCGTCACCTGAGCCGAGTGTGAAGTCAATATCCCAGGGCAACAGGTACCATTTGCCTTCGTTCGAGGCGTAGTAGAAGGCGTTGTTCTTGCCCCGGCGATATCCATAGCTGTCCCAGTCGCCCACCGTATGGCGGATCGCCAGCATCTTGGCGAAATGCTCGGGGTGAACGACCGATTCGATGGTCTGTTCATACCGGGGATTGCCGGACGGCGTATTCATCGCGGCGGCGAAGTCGAGCAGATGGTCCCACTCGTCATTCTCGCGGTGCGAGCGTTTTTCAAAGCCCCAGCGATACGTCTCCTTGATCAGGGGATGCCGGGAGTCGTATTTCAAACCTTCGTCGAGGTTCGAATAGCCGGTGCCGTTGGATGAGTATTCGAAGTAATCATCGATCTTGTGGATGTATCCATCCGCATCGTCAGGGAACCACCTTTCGACGTAATCCCCGTCGATCTTCTGGACGTCTTCGTAGTTGCTGTGGCTCCTGCCGTTGATGATCAGGCGGACGTATTCCTGCGTCGAGAATTGCAGGCCCATCTTTCGGTAGAACCAGTAGGAGGCGCGTTCCTGGAGCGGGCCACGACTGCTGCCTTCGGTGGCGTCGAGGTTGATCTCCTCGCGGCCGCGGAACGTCTGATCCGGGTCGAAATCGATCCGATACCCATAGCGTTCGCGCGGATCGCGGCCGGAGCCGCTGCGGATGAACGGACTGCCACGGAAACGAAGGCCGCAATTGTAGAACACTTCCGTGTCGTTGTAGACAAAAGTGCAATCCAGCAGTTCGTTCGAGAGGTTGGGTCGCGAGCGGAAGGTGCTGATGACGTCGTCAGAGAGCCAGACGCGATAGGTGGCGAATCGGCTGTTCAGTTTCACGTCACCGACGCGGACCAGGCAGGTGCGATCGGGTACGTCGGCGGTGGGGTCCAGCCGGCTGGGGAAGCGTGTGAAGGCCGTACCATCGATGGCCTCGATGTAAAAGGCACGCATTGCGCCGGCCGAGGCGCCGGGAATCGTGGCGGTGTAGAGGCCGTCGCCGGCGATCAAATCGTCGCCCGATCCGTCATCGACCATCGAGACATTGGCATAGGTGCCGCTCCCTTCGGTTCGATAGCTGAGTGTGGCGGCGACCACGCCGTCGTTGTCGGTGATGCGTGCGGTAACGACGATCGGCTCGCCGGAGGCGGGAAGAACCGGGCTGTGACGGACCTCCAGAATGTCCGGCGCGCGGTTGGCTGTGAGCGCGGTGTTCGGCAAGCCGGGCGTGCCCAGATTGAAGGGGATTTCCAGTTCGAAGGCATAGGCCGGTCGTGGCGGCTGCACCGGCGACTGCTCGCGCGTCGTTCGCAGAAGCAGATACCGGCTGCCTCGAATCCAGCGGGCCCAGCCGTGGAACGTCACCGCGCCGCTGCCGCCCGAAATGGACTGGTTGATACGGTTGGCTCCCGGATCGCCGTGCCCTGTGGCGATCAGATGCAATGCGCGCGAGCCGGAGTGGCGATCCGAGGTGGTCACGAAGGATCGAACGTGATTGCCGAGAATTCGCCAGGGGGAGGTGCCATTCTCGAAACCGGCGTTGGTCAGACGGTTGGTCCCGCTGATGACCAGCTCGAGGTCGTCGAGAAGCAGCTCGCCCCGGTTCAGGAGCATCATATCGAAGATGGTGGTCTGATCGTGCGTATACTGCGAATCGTTGGCGCTGATCGTGAAGGAGAATTCCTGCCAGGCGGTCTTGCCGCTCTCGTCGCTGGCGGCCCACGCGTCCGGATTGCGGTTGTTGCTGTGCGGGTCGCGCAGTTCCAGGCTGGCTCCCTGGCCATCGGCCCAGATGGGCCATCGGCCGCCATCACAGTACGTGACTTCATCGGCGGTCACTTGTAGGGGCGAATCATCATTCGCCCCTGCGGTCTGGCCGTTTGTCTGCGCGAGCGGATAGGACAGCCGGATGCAGTCGGTGTGATCATTCAGGCTGCCGGAATAGGGACCGAACAGGTTGATCCCGACGTGGAGATTCTCATACACCGCCCCAAGGAAATTCGGTTCACTGGCGACCACGAGATAGCCCCCGGGCGCCAGCTCGGCGCCCTCCGGGAAGGTGTAGTCGATCCCGTTGGTGAAGGCCCATCCGCTCAGGGATACGGTTTGAGTGCCCTTATTGTACAGCTCGACGTATTCGAACCGCTCATCGCGAATGGCGTGGTGGTACATGATCTCGTTGATCACGATGTCGCAGATCTGCTCTTGGTCGTTGGGTGCGGCGAACGTCGGCGATGCCAGGAAACCGAGACTGTCTGAGCCGTCGGGTGTCCGGCCGAACGTGACATCGGGCGGCATCGTTCCGTAACGGAACGCATCCAGCACGCGGCCCGGCTGTGGCATCGGACCGCCGTTGGCAGCCGTCACGTAGACCGTCTCGCCCGCCGCACTCAACCCGAACGGCAGTCCATCCGGCCCAGTCCCTTCGCCGGCGACCCAGAATTCGCCCGGCTCCAGTATGATGCCGTCCGGAAGCCGGTATTTCATCAGGTCGGCGGGATCGTCGCTGAGATAGACGTTGTTCAGGCGGACCGCAATCGGCCCGGGGTTGTACAACTCGACCCAGTCGACTGGTACGGGCGAATGATTATTCGCCCCCACCTGGTTGGCCATCACCTCGTTGATCACCAGGCGGGCACGGGGATCGTCGCTGCGTTCGGCCGGCGCCAGGACCGCGCGAAGGATCACGCAGCCGAAGGCGTCGGAGCTGCCCGCCAGGCTGGCGTTGTGCACCTGGAAGGCCAGGACGTTCGTGCCGTCGACCAGCAGGTTTCTGTGGGCCAGCAGATCGACCACGGCCGGGTCCGGCTCGGAGGCCTGGCCTCCCCTCTGATCGAACGCCGGCGGGTTGCCCTGGATCTGTCCGGAATCGGCAATGCGCACACCGTTGAGATACAGCACGAAGTCGTCGTCGTACAGAACTTCCGCCTGCAACTGCGAGAAGGATTCGATCTGTTCGCTCGTCAGAACGAACGGCAACCGCGCGTAGATAGAGATGTAGTTGCCGTTCATGTCGTTCAGCCGCGTGCCGACGTACTGAAGCTCCGCCGCATCGTTGCTGTATCCGTACCCGCTGGGCCCGTCGCGCCAGCCGGTTGTGTCAGGATCGTCGTTGAACTGCGGCTGCGTCCAGGAAATGGTGGGCTGTCCGCCGGGACCGGGCGAGGGTTCTGCAGTTCCTTTGAAGTATCGTCCCGGGTGGCCCACGTCGATCAGCGTCAAGATGGACGGATCTTCGGACTCGACCTGGATCAGGTCGGGTCCGGCGGGCGTGCCGCCGATCAACGTGCTCGGCGCCCAGGTGGTGGCTTCGGCCGGATCGCCTCCCAGTTTGGCGAGAGTCAGCGAATGCCCCGTCCCGTCCGGGCTCACCGGCCAGGGCGCGCTGACCCCATAGCGGAACGAAATCAGTATTCCTCCGTTCTCGTTGCGCAATTCGATCCGCTCCCCATCGTTGCTCAGGCGGCCGGTGAAGGGTCCTTTGACCCCCGTGACTCCGTATGCGGCTTCGACAGCCGCCGGATCCCTTGCGATGACCATGTGTTGCCTGGCCCCGAGGATCGTGTTCGGCTCGAAGATGTACTCGATACCATTGGTAAACGCGCAGCTGCCCAAGTCCTCGAAGACGGCGCGGTCGTTATACAGCTCGACGAATTCAAGGGATTCGGCCTGGTCGGCCGGATGGTACATGATCTCGCTGATGACCAGGGCCATGGCCGGCCGAGATGCCCCAAGAATCGCCATGCAGATCGCGGCCAACAGGGTAGAGCAGTGCCCCCTGGATCGTCCCATTTCTATCCGGTCCTTTCTCCGGTGATGGTCAACCACCCTTCAACCGCCTCCGCCGGCAGTCTCTGATGCTATGTGATCCATCCCAACATAAGAGTTCATATTCCCAATATCTCCCAAACAACCATTTTACCAAATCAGCCAGGCAATTCGCAGTGCTTTTGCCGTCCGCGTTGGGTTTTGTCATGGCCAGGACTATTCTATGGGGGCTTGGCCAAGGCCGGCAAACGCCCCCATGTTTCGCTGGATCGAGCGACTTCGGCTCTTGCTGGTTCTTCCGCAAGATAAGTATTTGCAGATACTTGCAGAATCGAAACGGGTGGTTGGGTTGTCTTGCCGCTCGCTCACGAGGCTCCGTTACTTGCGACGTGGCCCAGCAGTGAGTCCAGGACGGAATCGAGCAGTTCGCGGGACATTGAGAGGTTCGCAAGGCCTTGGGTAATCCGCTCGCGGTCCTGCACGAAAGGGGCTTGGACAAGCTCATGGCCGCAATGGGCGAGCATCTTCTCGATGCTTTGGGCAGAGTATTCCAGATGGAACTGGAGTCCGAGGACATGTCCGGAGTACTCGAAGGCCTGGTTGCGGCACGCCCGGCTCTGTGCGATGCGGATGGCGCCACGGGGGATTTCAAAGGTGTCGCCGTGCCAGTGAAAGGCCATGAAACGCGTCGGCAGGTCGGGCAGCAGGGGGGGATGATCATTCGGTTCTGCCCCTGCGGATTCGGTCACCGTCTCGACCTCGAACCATCCGATCTCGATGTGCGGATTCTGAACGACCCTGGCGCCGAGGACGTCCGCGACAAGCTGGGCCCCCAGGCACACCCCGATTGTCGGTATCCCCGCCCGAATGGCCTGCTCGAGGAACCGTTTCTCTTGCAGCAACCAGGGGTGATCGCGGTGCTGGTACACGTTCATCGGTCCGCCCATGACGGCCAGCGCGTCGATCTCCTCGATCCGCGGCAGCGGGGCGCCGGTGTAGAGCTGCGTGTTCGTGACGGTGCAGCCGTGCTGCTCGGCCCAGGCGCCTATGTTGGCGGCATCCTCAAAAGGCACATGTCCAAGCCAATGAAGTCTCACGTTGCCGGCCCCTTATGAAAGTGCTGACCGAACAGCCTGCCCGTACGCGGACGACCCGATGGCTGTTATAGCGTCTGTCGCACTGGCGTGCCAGATTCTTCGGTCTGCGCGCCGTATTGACTCCGTTGTACGGCTTCGCTATATTTCGCACTCCTTTTCTCGGTCTATCTTCGGATTTCATCCTGATGTCGAAGCAAATGCCGGCCTCCTCGAAAGAGGAGGCTTTGTACATCGTGTTCCTGGCGATGATCGCGGCCGTCCCGGCGATGGCGACGGACATGTACCTCGCGGCGATGCCCACGATTGCGTCGCAATGGCAGGTGCCGGAAAGCCGGGTGGGCCTGTCGCTGGTCCTGTGGTTCGTCGCGTTCAGCCTGTTTCTGTTGGTTTGTGGGCCCCTCTCGGACCGACACGGCAGAAGACCGGTTCTGTTGGCGGGCCTGACCTTGTTCGTCCTGGCCACGATCGCCTGTGCCCTCGCGCAGGATGTCCGGCAACTGATCGGCTTCCGGATTCTCCAGGGCATCGGGGCGGCCGGCCCGTCATCCATGGCGCTGGCCATCTGTCGGGATCGATATGACGGTCTGCGCCGCAAGCGCGCACTGGCCTATATCGGAATCATCCTGACCGTCGTCCCAGCGGTTGCACCGACTCTCGGGGCCTGGCTGCTGGCCTGGTTCAACTGGCGGTTCATCTTCCTGACGCAGGGCATGCTGGGGATTGTGGCCCTGCTGGTGGCGCTTCGCTTTCGGGAGACCGCAGCCGAACGCGTCACCGCAAACCTCCTGGGCCTGCTGGGCCGGTATCAGCGCGTGATCGAGAACCGGCGGTACTTGCTCACGAATATGGCGATGGGCCTGATCCTCGGACCGTTCTACGGCTTCATCGCGTTCTCGTCCATCGTCTACATCCAGATCTTCGGTCTGTCCGAGCGGGCGTTCGGCCTGCTGTTTGGGATCAACGCCCTGATGAGCATGGCCGGAGCCTTCACCTGCACCCGGGTCATCAGGTACTTCTCGGACTCCGTTCTCCTGTCCGTCTGTCTGGTCGGGTGTACGCTGGCCGGTGGGGGCATTCTGATGGCGGGCCATTGGCACTACCTGGCCTTCGCAGGCTTTATGTGCGCGATTGCGTTCTTCTGCGGAATGAGCCGTCCGCTGAGCAACCATCTGATCCTGCAACAGGTCGACCGCGACATCGGTTCGGCCTCGTCGTTCATCGTGTTCTACCAGTTCATGGTCGGCGCCGTCTGCATGCGCATCGTCACAACAGACTGGTCCGATCCCATCTTCGTGTTCGGCTTGGTCGCTCTCCTGCTGCCGGCGTCGGTGCTGGCGATCTGGCCGCTTCTGCTGCGGATGCTGAACGAGCCTGTTCCGACCACCGTTGGCTCGTGACGGGGTGAGGTGTTCTGGTCCGCAGGGGTGCGTTGGCGTCAGTCCTCCAGAGTCACCGGTTGGCTGCCCGGGGCGCTGAGACCTCGTCGCTGAAGGAGGGAGCCTTCCAGCCGGTAGAGGGCCACCAGGGCCTTGAAGTGGTTGGCGATGGCGCGAATCTCGGCGATCTGGCTGGCCACGAGGTCACGCTGGACCTGGGCCACGAGCAGGGAGGTCGATTTGCCAACGCGGAACTTCTCCGTTTCGACGCGGAGCGCTTCTTCCTGGAATTGCCGGGTGGCAGCGGTGGCGGCGATCTGCTCGCGCGTGCTGGTCACGACGACATAGGCGGAACGGACATCGACCTGGGCGAGCTGGATCAGGTTCTCCATGGCCTTGATCGACTGGGCCCTGGAGACCGTGGCGCGCGTATGGCGGGCCCTGGCGGCGCGGTTGCCGGCGGGCAGTTCGAACAGCAGTCCGGCCTCCACGTCGTAACTGATGCCGTCCAACTCGTTGACGGCGTCGGAGAATGTCCTGGCGTATCCGGATTTGCCGTAGGTGACGAAGGCGTCCAGTCTCGGCAGCAGACCGTTGCGCGTCCGGACAATCTCCAGTTCGCCTCGCCGGATCAGCAGACGCGCCTGATTCAGATCGGGACGCATCTTCAGGGCCACCTCGACGTGCTGTTCGACGGGATCGAGCGGGGTGTCCGGCAGGGTCGTCCGGTATTCCAGTTGGATCTCCATGTCCCAATCGATTGGGTCCGAGGGATTCAACAGACGAATCAGGTTCAGACGCTCCCGCGCCAGGTTGCTCCGTGCGGTGATCAGGTTCTCTCGCCGCAGCGCCACCTCCGCTTGAGCGGCGGCCAACTCCGTCTCGGCCAGCGTGCCGATGTGGATCCGTTCCTGCGCCTCAGCCATCTGCTGCTCGGCCAGGCGCAGCGAGTCCGTGTAGATCCCGATCTGACGCTGGGCCAGGGCGTAGTCATAGAAGCTGCTTTCCACCTGCTGGACCAAAGCCTCCATGAATCCGCGCAGCTCATACTCGGAGATCTGGGTGTCGATTCCCGCTTGGTGGACCGCCGCGAGGTTCACGCGAACGTCTCTTCCTCGCAGGAGGGCCTGCGTGACCGAGATGCCGAGGCGGTTGGAGACGAATGTGTCGCTGTAGAGTGACGAATCGGTGTAGCTGGTAGAGGCATCCAGCCCGACGGTGGTTCCCGTCGAGAACAGCTTGTCCACGGCGATCAGGCCGGTGGCGGTGTCGGCAATCTGGCTCTCGATGCCGGAGCCCGCGCGCGAGAGCCGATCGGCGACGGTCCTTCTCTGGGACCCCTGACCGCTCACGACCGGGTCGAAGACCGCACGCTGCTCATCCTCGAATGTCCGGCTGATTTCCGGCGTCATCCGCTGGACGATCAGGGACTTGTTGTTCTCCATGGCCAGCAGGATCGCCCGCTGCACGTCGATCCGCAGCGGCTCGACCTGTGGCGGTTCCGAGGCCACTTGTAGGGGTGAATCATTATTCGCCCCTGCGGTCGCGCCGACCGCAGGATCTTCTGTCGCGGCGGCGAAGAGTAGGGCGCCAAGTCCGAATATCGAAATCCGAAATCCCAAACCCGAATGACCGAAACGCTGCCGCTGGCCCGAGGAGCCATTTGGTGATTTGGATTTCGAGCCTTCGTGCTTATTTCGGATTTCGGATTTCCGATTTCGAGCTTCTCTTCTCATGTGCTTGTCAACCATAGTCGCCATCACAGGTTTCACACTTGAACCCGGTTTCTCCTGGTACGGGCGAATGATTATTCGCCCGTACGAGCCTCGGCCCGCCAGGCGTGGCGCTCGAAGAGCGAATAAACGACCGGCACGAAGACGAGCGTGATCAGCGTCGAGCTGAGCAGTCCTCCGATGACGGCCCGGGCCATCGGGGCTTGTGCCTCGCCGCCTTCACCCAGGCCCAGCGCCAGCGGTACCAGGCCGATGATCGTGGTGGCTGCGGTCATGAGGATCGGCCGCAGACGCCGGCGGCCGGCCTCCTCGATCGCCTCGCGGATGGGCAAACCGTCGCGGCGACGCAGGAGGTTCGTGTGATCGACCAGCAGGATCGCGTTGTTGACCACGATGCCGCCCAGCATGATGCATCCGATGAACGACTGGATGTTGAACGTCGTGCCGGTGAAGAACAGCATCAGGATGACGCCGATGCTGGCCAGCGGCACGGAGAACATCACGACGAACGGGTCCCGCAGCGACTCGTACTGACAGGCCATCACCATGTAGACGAGCACCAGAGCCAGGATGCAACTGAACAGCAGTTCACGAAAGGACTCCTGCTGTTCCTCGTAGTCGCCCCCATAGCTGATGATGAAGCCCGAGGGCACGGGGATCGAACGGAGCCGGCTCTGGACGTCTGCAATCACCGATCCCATGTCCCTCCCGCTGATCTCCCCGGTGACGGTGATGATTCGTTCCTGGTCCTTCCGCTCGACGAGCACGGGGCCGGTTCGCGGCACGGCCTCCACGACATTGCGCAGGACCACCGGCTGTCCATCGGTGTTCGTCAGGGTCAGATCGAGGATGTCCTGCAAGTCGCTCTTCTCGGCGTCACGGAGCTTGACCAGGATCGTGAACTCGTCGCCCGCCTGGCGATAGTAACCCGCCTGCGTGCCGGAGAGGATGGTCTGAAGGGCATTGGCGATTCGGGAGACGGTCAGATGCATATCCGCCGCTTTCTGGCGGTCGATGATGATCTGCTGCTCCGGGCCGCCGGGATCGCGACTGATCCGGGTGTCGGCGATGCCCGGAACCTCATCCATGATCTCCTGGACCTGCTGGGCCATCAGATCGGCGGTCTTGAAATCGTGCCCGCGGATCTCGACCACGACCTTGTTGGCTTCGCTCGTGCCCATGCGCATGATGAACAGCCCCTGTCCCGCCCGGGTCCGAACCATGGTTCCGGGAATCCCGTCGAGCTTCCTTCGCAGATCGTCGGCGATCTGCTGACTGGACCGGGTCCGTTGGGACTGGGGGACCAGCGCGATGCGAATGTCTCCGGTGTGGCCGCCGCCGCCGTACCACCGGGCGCCGCCGACGTTCACAACGACGTTGCGGATCTCCGGGACGTTCTCATTGATGATCTTCTCGATGATCCGGAACTTGCTGTCCAGCAGGTCCAGGCGGGTGCCCACCTCCATCTCCACCTCGACACGGACCTCGCCCTCGTCCGTGCTGGGCATCAGCTCGGCGCCGATGTAAGGAACCAGCGGCAAGGTCACCCCGAGGAGGACGGTCGCGCCGATCACGACCAGTGCCCGGTGGCTCAGGGCGCGATGCAGAAGATTTCGGTAGCTGTTCTCCATGCCGGCCAGAAGCCGCCCGCTGGCTTCGTACAGTCGGCGGTTCAGTGTCCGTCGGCTCGTGGCGTCCCAGGGCCCGGTGCGCAGGATTTTGGCGCAGAGCATCGGCACCACGGTCAGTGCCACCGCCAGAGAGCACAGCAGGGAGAATGCGATGACGATGGAGAGCTGTTTGAACATCACGCCGGACATGCCCCGCATGAACACCAGGGGCAGGAACACCACGACGGTCGTCAGCGTGCTGGATACGACGGCGGCCGCAACCTCGCTGGCGCCGTCCACCGAGGCCCGTTCGATCGACTCGCCGGTCTCGTGAATTCGGTAGATGTTCTCGAGCACGACGATGGCGTTGTCCACCAGCATGCCGATGCCCAACGCCAAGCCGCCCAGCGTCATAATGTTTAGCGTCAGGTCATTGAAGTACAGCAGGGCGAAGGTCGCGATGATGGAAACGGGAATCGCGGTGGCGATGATGACGGTGCTTCGAATGTTGCGCAGGAACAACAGCAGGATGACGACGGCCAGCAGGCCGCCGTACATGGCCGAGCTTCCCACATTGCGGATCGAATTCTTGATGTACTGAGACGTGTCGATGATCGGGACGATCCGGATCTGGGGGATGTCCTGGTTGATGCGCTCCAGCTCAGCCAGAGCGCCTCGGGCCACGTCCACGGTGTTCTTGCCCGATTGCTTGCTCACGGCCATGCGGATCCCAGGCTCGCCGTTCACACGCACGATTCGGGTGATCCTCTGCCAGGAGTCCTCGACCAGGGCGATCTCCTTGAGTTGGACGGGCGCGCCCTGGCGCATCGCAATGACCGTGTCCTGCAATTGGCGGAGGTCCGTGTACTCACCGGGCGTGCGGATGGTGATTTCGTAATTGCCCTTCTCGATGCTCCCCGCGGGGATGTTCACGTTGCCCTCGCGGATCTGCGTGAGGATCTGGTCGAGGGGAATGGCCAGGGCGTTGATCTTGGCCGGATCGAGGCTCACGTGAATCTCGCGCTCCAGCCCGCCGAAGATGTCCACCGCCGCCACGCCGGGCACTCGTTCGAGCCGGTACTTCACCTGATCCTCGAGGATCAGGCGGGTCTGCACCGGGTCGAGCCGGCTGGAAGCGCCGAGCATCAGGATGGGAAACGCGGCCAGGTCGAATTTTCGCAGCGTGGGCCGGTCCGCCTCCTCGGGCAGGCGTCCTGTCACCCGATCGAGGCGATCGCGAATGTCGTTCGATGCCGTGTCGAGGTCTGTCCCCCACGTGAAGGTCACGCGGACGTTGCCTTGGCCCTCGACAGATGTGGAGGTGAGTTCCTCCACGCCCGGCACGGCGCTCATCGCCTGCTCGATGGGGCGGGTGATCAGTTCCTCGATCTCCTCGGGTCCGGCGTTCTCATACGTGCAGGAGATGCTGATCGTCGGGTAGGAGATATCCGGCATCAGGTCGATGGGAAGGCGCAGCAGCGAAACCCCGCCCAGTATGACCACGATCAGAACGACCATGATCGTGAAGATGGGCCGATGGACGGACCACTGCGAGATCCTCATCGCGCACCTCCCTGTTGTGCAGCGGGCGATCCGCTGCCGGGAGGCGGAGACGTCGCTTCCTGTCCTCCGTCGGCCGTCCTCTGCTGCGGTAATGTGATGCGCGCTCCGTCTTCCAGCAGGTGGTTGCCGAGCGTGACGACGTAGCCGGAAATCTCCGGTTCCGCGATCTCGACGACCTCACCATTGACGATCCCGGTCGTGACGGGCACGAAGCGCACCTGCAAGGCCTGGCCTTGAGACGTTCCCTTCAGCGCCTGAGGACTCGGTGCCGCCGGTGCGGCCTCTTCCACGAGGAAGACGCCCTCTTGCCCGGACCTTCTGACGATGGCGCTGAATGGCGCGAGCGTGACGTTCTCATGCGTGGCGAACTCGACCTGCGCCCGGATGAACATGCCCGGCTTGAGCAGACGGTCGGGATTGGGGACCTCAATCTCCACGCGGGCCTGGCGGCTGGTTTCTCGGATCAGCGGAGCGATTCGCTGGATCCGGCCGGCAAACGTCCGACCGGGATAGGCGTCCGTCGTGATCATCGCCTGCTGTCCGATCTGGATTTTCGGATAGTCCCGCTCGATTACGAAGACGACCGCCACCAGCGGGTTGTTCTCGAGAACCGACACGATCGCCTGGTTCACCTGCACCAGGGCGCCCTCATCGACGAACCGTTCTCCGACCACGCGATTCGGATCGCCCGCCTCCCAGAAGGCGCGAACCTGCGTGTAGGACAACTGTAGTTTCGCCGCCTCCAGGGCGGCTTCCCTCTGCGCCACCTGGGCTAGCGTGACTTTCAGTTGCGTCTGGCTGGCGTTGTACTGCGCCGCGGCGGCGTCCATCTCCGCGACCGACGCGATCTGCTTTTCCCGTAGCGCAGTGATCCGCTCGTATTCTCGCTTTGCCAGATCGAGCGCGCTGGCTCCGTTTTCCGCATTGGCCTTGGCCACCTGGAGTTCCGCCCGCGCCTGCTCGACCTGCCGTGTGAACTGCTCGTCGTCGAGGACGGCGATCACCTCGTTGCGCCCGACGCGGTCACCGATGTCCACAAGAAGCTTGCGCAGCCAGCCGGTGGCCTTCGAAGCGACCACGAACTGCGACCTCGGCACCAGCGAGCCGGTGAAGACGCCGATGTCCCGGATCATGTCCTTGCGCAGCGGCTGCACTTCCACCGGGACCACGACGGCCGAACGATTCGGTTGCGCCTTCTCTGCCGAAGCCACGATGCGTCTGTGCGTTTCCCATCCGGTCGCGGCAAGCCCGATGACAACTACGGCAATGAATACCAGTTTCTTCATTCGTGTGTTCCTATGCTCTGTTTGAAAACACCCGGGTCGATCCTCGTTTTCGGTTTGGGGCCGGGGCCGCGTCGAACGGTCCGTTGCCGCCGGCCTCGATATCTTCACGCATCGTCCGGATTCCTGCCAGCGAGAAACGGGCAATGTGATTGGTCAGCGTGTTGACCAGTTGATCGGTCGGCGCATCGAACCTCACGTGAGGCGGAACCTTGCCGGTGAACAGACGGATTCCGATCGCGATGCACTGGTGGACTACGCTCATGCCGCACAGGTGGATCTGTTCCTCGCTGGCCCCTGGACCGAGCAGCTCTTTCATGAGCTGGCGCATCCGCTCCTGCATGGGTCGCAGTGCATCGTTCTTGACGTGCTCGATCACCTCGGTCGGATTCATCATCTCGCGTAACACCAGCCTGCCTGCGTGGCCGATTCGCCCGCGGTCGGCCACCTTGCCGACCAGCGAACGAATGGCCCCACGAAGACGGTCTTCGGCCGGCGCATCGGGGCCGAGCCCGCCTTCGGCAGGATACGCCTCGTTGGCCTCATCGAAGGCGCGGCGCCAAACCTGAGCGTAGAGTTCCTCCTTGGAGCCGAAATGGTAGTTGATCGCGGCGATGTTGCTTGCGGCCCGCGAGCAGATGTCCTCGACGGTGGCCTCGTGATAGCCCTTCTCCGCAAAGACCTCCCGTGCCACGGCGAGAATCCGGTCACGCGTTTCCACTCCGTCTTTTCGTCTGGCCACGTCAAGCCTCGAGTCTGTTCCCGATGGACATCGGGATCGCCGGTGCGAATCATTGTACGCCTGTTTCAAAAGTACATTTGAAATGCGCAGGGGCCTGTGCGTCAAATGGATTTCTGGACGGGGGGCATGGTTTCTTGCCGCAACAGCATGAGTCCTATAAACAACGCTTTTACAGACATGATAGGATGCCAATGCGCTTGTGGCGATGGATGCCACGGTTTGCAGCGGGTCCGGCGTGCGGCTGCCTGTTACTCGACGGTGAACCGAAAGACCGTTGCGGATCTATACTCCTGAGCCGGTCGGAGCACTGTTGACGGGAAATGCGGCTTGTTGGGCGAATCGGGGAAATGCTGCGTTTCCAGGCAGAAGCTGTGGTGCGAGCTATAGACCTTGCCCTGTTTGCCTTTGACGTTGTTCATCCCGTTGGCGGTGTAGAGTTGCACTCCCGGCTCGGTGGTGTAGACCTCCATGACCCGGCCGCTGAGAGGCTCGCGGACCCGGGCCGCCAGGACCGATGAGCCGTACGAGCTCTTAAGCACATAGTTGTGGTCGTATCCCCGCGTCTCGGTGAGCTCGTCGATTCGCTCCCCGATCCGGCGGGGTTCGGTGAAGTCCAGAGGAGTGCCCTGGACGCTGCGAATTTCCCCCGTCGGGATCAGGCCTTCACCGGCCGGAGTGTACCACGGCGCTGCGATCATCAGTTCATGGCCCAGGATGTCTCCGCTGCCGGCACCGGCCAAGTTGAAGTAGCTGTGGTTCGTGAGGTTCACGACCGTGGGTTTGTCGGTGGTGGCGCTGTACGCGATCTTCAGTTCGTTCTTGTCGGTCAGCGCGTACGTGACAGTACATTGCAGGTTGCCTGGGAAGCCCTCCTCACCGTCGGGGCTGAAGTGGGTCAGGCGGACGCCAATTTCCGTGCCGTCGCGGTAGCTGGAGCCTTTCCAGACGACTCGGTCGAACCGCTTGTCGCCACCGCCGTGGATGTGGTTCTTGCCCGCGTTGGCGGTGATGCGGTGCTCGACGCCGTCCAGCGTGAATCGTGCCCCGGCGATGCGATTGGCATAGCGCCCGACGACGGCGCCGAAGAGCGGGTTCCTCCTGACGTAGGAATCGAGGTCGTCGAAACCCAGCACGACGTCGGCAAGACGCCCGTGACGGTCGGGCACGTCGAGCGAAACGAGAATGGCCCCGTAGGTGATGACCTTCGCCCGCAGTCCGTGCGCGTTGGTGAGCGTGAAGAGCATGACATCCTGTCCATCCGGCGTCGTGCCGAACGGGGTCTCAGAGAGGCTTGTGATCGCCGGCTGGTCGGCCCATACCGGCAGGGTGAATACAAGGATGACTACGATCAGGAACAGCGGGGCACATGAGGGTCTGACGGTCATGGTTTGTCTCTCCTACGCCTGGAGCCTGCTGACACGCTGTGGACTGGCCACGCGACGACGGGATTGTAGGCACAGCAAGCCGGCGCGGTCAAGACGACGGTCCAGTGCGAACCGATCTGGCGGGGCAATGACCGCGTCGTTCGCATCAAATTTTCTGCCGCTCGGACGAATTCCTCCTTGACAATGGTTCGTGTGCGAACTATTTTTTTCTCATATCGAGTTCAGGCAACGAACAGGACGGCTATGGTTGATGTCAATGGTATCGCAGGGCAGATAGGCAGGATCAGAGAGAAGGCCAATGCCTTGGTTGAAGACGAGCTGAAGAGGCGGAACATCAAGGGGATTGTCGCCGCACACGGACATGTGCTGGCCTTTCTCTTGCGGCAGAAGCGACCGGTCGCCATCAGAGAGGTGGTGGAACACGTCCGGCGGGTCAAGTCCACCGTGACCGTGACGATCCGCACCCTCGAACGACATGGGTATGTGCGCAAGTCCCCCAGCGAAACGGATGCTCGCGTCACGTACGTGGAGCTGACCGCCAAGGGACGCGGCCTTCAGAAAGACTTTGAGGAGATCTCCGAGATGTTGCGGAGCAGGCTCTATGGCGACATGAGCGAAAAGGACCGCGAGCGCCTGGTCAAACAGTTGGACGGGATCGAGGAGAACCTGAGCCAATAGTCCTTTTTTTCTGCCTATAGTTCGTAGACGAACGATACGTTTCATTACGAAAAGGAGCCGAACCATGCCGAACACATCGAGTCCGCTGAACGCCGTCCACAGTTTTTTGGTCAAGAGCCAAGTCCAGTATCTGGCCACGATTGGCTTGGACGACAGACCCAAAGTCCGTCCCTTCCAGTTCATGCTGGAAGAAGGGGGGCGACTGTACTTCTGCACCTCCAACCAGAAGCCGGTATTTCAGGAGATGCAGAAGCACCCATACGTCGAGTTCTGCGCGTCCGGGGATAGCTTCTCTTGGCTTCGTCTGGGCGGCAAGGTCGTATTCTCGAACGACCCGGCGCTCAAAGCCAGAATCCAGGACACCAGTCCCATCGTCAAGTCGATCTACCAGACCCCCGACAACCCGGCGTTCGAGATCTTCTACTTGGACGAAGCCACCGCGACGATCGCCGATCTCAGCGGCAATCCGCCGCAGACGTTCAACCTCTGATTTGCCTGTGAGACCCACGTTCCGACCGAATGGGCATGAGGTTGTTTATGGGCCGGCGAGAATGGTATACTTGCCGGAAAGAAAGGAGGCAGATCATGAATAGGACGACGGTTGTTGGGATGCTCATAGGGGCCTTGAGTCTTGCCGTGGCGGCTCAGGCGGGGGATTGCCCTCGGTTTCGCGGCCCGGCAGGGGATGGGGTATTCCCGGAGACGGGCCTGCTCAAGCGGTGGCCGGAGGGCGGGCCGAAGCTGGCCTGGTCCGCTGACGGGCTTGGGCCGGGCTACTCTTCGGCGGTCGTTGTCGACGGGACGGTCTACGTGACCGGCATGGACGCGCAGAACCAGGGTGTGCTTTTTGCTTTCGGAGAAGACGGCTCGCGGAAGTGGAAGGTGGCCTATGGCCCGGAATTCGTCAAGGAGGGCCCCGCTCCGACGGGAACACGCGGCACGCCGACGGTGGATGGCGGCCGGGTCTTCGTGATGACCGGCTTCACCCGGCTGGTTGTTCTCGACGCAAACAACGGACGGGCGCTCAAGACCGTCGATCTGCTGGAGCGATTCGGCGCCGAGAAGGCGAGGTTTGGCTTTGCCGAGTGCGTGCTGGTCGATGGACGCAAGGTCATCTGCACACCGGGCGGCCCCGACGCATCGCTGGTCGCTCTGGACCGGGAGACGGGCGAGACGATCTGGCAGACCAAGGGGCTCGGTCAGCCGTCGGGTTACTGCTCGGCCAGGCTGGTTGACCACGACGGTCGCAAACTGGTCCTGACGATGCTGGCGAACGGCGTGGTCGCTGTCGATGCCGGTTCGGGCGAGGTCGTCTGGCAGCGCGAATACCCGCACCGCGCCGGGGTTCAGCCCAATCCCCCACTCTACGCCGACGGAATGATCTACGTCGCATCGGGGATGGGCACGGGTGGCGCGATGCTGCCGTTGGCCCAGACGGACGCGGCCGCCAAGTGGACGGACAGGACGCTGGATTGCCAGATGCAGGGGACGGTGCTGCTCGATGGCTGTATCTACGGAACCGCCCAGAGCGGAAACCGGGGTCTGGTCTGTCTGGACTGGAAGACGGGCGAGGTGAAATGGAACGCCCCGGCCACCAAAATGGGTGTGGTCGTGGCCGCCGACGGCATGCTCTACGTTTATACCCAGGAAGGGACGATGATTCTGGTGCAGCCGAGCCCAGAGGGATACAAGCCGGCGGGGCAGTTTACGATCTCGGCCGGAACCAACGAACACTGGGCCCATCCGACCATCGCCAACGGCAGGCTGTATGTCCGCCATGGGGACGTCCTGCTGGTCTACGATGTCCGCTCCGGATCGTAGCGCAAGCGGGCGGGCCCGCACGTCGTGCCCAGATTGCGGACTGTGGATTGGGGATTGCGGATTGCCGATCTGCTTCTGGCGGCGAATCCGCCGTCCGGAATCTGCAATCCGAAATCGGCCGGCACGAGCGAACTACAGAGGCCGGCATGGGGTATAATCGAGCGTCACAACGCACCACGCGGCCGGTGGGCAAGGTATGCCTTGCTCGCACGGGCGAGTAATCATTCGCTCCTACCCGGCGCAGGGCAATAGACGGTAAGGCAGGGCAGCGATTCTATGACGTCAAGGCAAACCGAGAAGCGGCCGCACGTGGTGTTCTGTAGCTGCGCCCATTACGAGACGATCCCCGGCGCTGTGAAAGAGCGGGTGTTCAGTTCTCTTCGCGACGCCGGCATGGTCGTGGAGGCGGTGGCCGATCTGTGTGGCATGGCGGCCGACCGGCATCCGAGATTGCGGCACTGGGCGCAGGCCGAACCGCTGTCGATTGTCGCCTGCTTTCCGCGAGCAATTCGATGGCTGTTCGAAGCTGCCGGCGCGCCGTTGGACCTCGGACGAACGCGGCTGTTCAACATGCGAACCCAGTCGCCCGAGGAGATCGCTCGGGAATTGTTGAAGGGTGCTGGATCAGGGATGATTGAAGAGAAGTCGGTCCCCTCCGCCTCCAATCATCAATCATCAATCGAAGATCATCAATCGGATTGGGTCCCTTGGTTTCCGGTGATCGACTACGAACGGTGCAGGAACTGCAAGCAGTGCGTGAACTTCTGCCTGTTCGGCGTGTATGGGCTGTCCGATGAAGGCCGCGTGCAGGTGCAGAACCCGGCAGGCTGCAAGACGAACTGCCCGGCGTGCGCGCGGATGTGTCCGGCTTCTGCGATCATCTTCCCCAAGTATGCGGATTCTCCCATCAATGGTGACGACGTGGCCCCATCGCCCCAAGCGCAGAGCGAATCCCCTCGCGATTTGCGTCGTCTGCTCCAGGGCGACGTATACGACAAGATTCGCCGTCGTGAACCGGGGCGGAAGCGATTCTCCACAGAGGCACCGGACCCGGCACCGGGCGGTCCATGTCCCACGCTGGATGCGTTGCGCCGCGACCTCGACATCCCCGACGATGTTCTCGCGTCGCTGTCGGGCGCCGAGTTGCAGCGAATCCGGGTGGAGGCGAACAAGGGGCGGGCACAAGAGAAGCCCCGCGATGAGGCCGGCGGCAAGAAAGAGAGTCGCAATGCCTGAATCGCGACTCCAGCCCGCCGTCGTTCTCGTCGCTGACCGGACGCTCAGCGCCAATTACCGCATCCTCTTCGACGGCATGTTCGCGACGATGCAGATGAGCCAGGTGCCGGAAGTGTTCGTGCGTCACTTCCTCGCACCGCCTGTGCGGACGGACGCCAACGGCCGCGCCCGCACCGTACCTCTGGGACTGCGGCGCGTCGAATCGGCCTTACTGAAATACACCTCGCTGGAACGGGACGACGTGGTCTGCACGACGCCCGAGCGACTGGTGGATGTGATCGGTCCTTGGGTGAAGATCGTGGGCTTCAGCTCCAGCGATCCCCTCGGGATGGGTATGAGCAACACGACCACCTCCAATTTCTGGAAGGGCGAGCTCTACACCCGGCGATGGACGCGACAGACCCTGGAGCAACTGACGGCACTGAAGCGCCGATACGGCTTCAGGATCGTCGTCGGCGGCGCCGGAGCCTGGCAGTGGATCGCCCATGCGGACAAGAGGCCGGACGTCGATATCGACGTGGTCTTTCAAGGCTACTTCGAGGCCTCCGGGCCCGAGCTGTTCACCGAGCTGTTGAACGGCCGGCTGCCCGCGCATCACGTGGTCGAAGCGGACATCGGCGCCGATCGCATTCAGCCGACCCGCGATCCATCGCTGTTGGGGATCATCGAGCTATCGCGCGGTTGCGGCAGGGGCTGCCAGTTCTGCGCGATGGCGCGCCAGGGGATGAGGCACCTCGATCCGGACACGATCCTGGCGGACCTGCAAACCAACGTGGCCGGCGGCCTCAAGGCGGTGGTCAGCGGCAGTGAGGACTTCTTCCGATACGGCGCCAGGGGGCTGCGTCCCGATTTCGAGAAGCTGTGCAATCTACTGGAACGAATGCGTAGGATCAAGGGTCTGTCGTTCATGCAGATCGACCACGCCAACGTGACATCGGTCCTACAACTGACCGACGAGCAGCTTCGCCAGATCCGGCGTCTGTTGACCTGGGAGCGGCCGAGTGAGTATCTATGGGTGAACATGGGCGTCGAAAGCGCCAATGGGCATCTGGTGGCCGCCAACAGCCCGGGCAAGATCGCGCCTTTCGATCCGGGCGATTGGGGACAGATGGTCCGCGAGGCGGCCGATCGCACGACGCGCTGCGGGTTCTTTCCCGTCGTCAGTGTCCTGCTGGGCATGCCGGGCGAAACGGCGGACGACGTTGTTGCGACCCTGGAGCTGGTTCGAGATCTTGCGGCAAAGAAAGCCGTCATCTTTCCGATTTTCTATGAGCCGCTCGTCTCGGGCCAAGAGGCCGACCGGCAGCGGTTTACGCTGGCGAAGATGAGCCCCGAACATCTGGAGCTTTATCGAACCTGCTACGAGCAGAACTTTAGAATGGTCCCCAGGCTGTTCTGGGACAATCAGCGCGCCGGCGGCGTCTCATGGGCCAGACGTGCCTTCATGCAGGCCCTCGGACGCGGAGAAGTCATGACCTGGCGACGGACCTTCAGGCGATTGCATAGACAGATGGAACGTTCGGTCCCGATCGTGGAGAAGGAGCAGGTGTATGCCTGATGACCGTGTGCTGACAGCCGGGCCCGTCCGGCCACCTCAGGACAACGTTCCGCAGACCAAACAGCAGCGCGACAAGCTGCTGGCGGTCGTTCGAGAATACGTGGAAATGCACGGACCGGTGCCGCCTCTGTCAATCGACGAGTTGCGGTCCCATACGGAGGCGGTGCTGCGCCAGGCGGGCATGGATCGCAAGTACAGCGATTTTGCCGGAGTGCTCGTCAACAACGAGGTCTGGCGCGAGACGGTCGCGGCGATTCCCTACGAGAAGCGCCTTCTGCTGCTGCCCAAGTGCTTGCGCAGCTCCACCGAGTGTCCGGCGAGCTTCGACGATCTCGGCCTGTTGTGCGAGCACTGCGGACGATGCCCCATGGGCGAACTGAAGAGCCAGGCAGAGTCTTTAGGCTGCGCGGTCCTGGTTGCAGAAGGCTCGCCGGTCGTGATGAGTCTGATCGAGACGGGCCAGATCGAGGCCGTGGTGGGCGCGAGCTGCCTGTCCGTGTTGGAGCAAGTCTTTCCCTACATGGAAGCCGGAGCGGTTCCCGGCGTGGCGATTCCCCTCCTGCGAGACGGCTGTACCGACACCAGCGTAGACCTCGATTGGCTTTGGGAGGCGATCTATCAGACGACGGAAGACCAGACCAGACGTCTCGATCTCGATGCGCTGCATCGGCAGGTCAACGAGTGGTTCTCACGCGAGGCCCTCATGCAGATGATCGCACCAAGGCCCGACCCGACCGAACAGGTGGCCCTGGATTGGATGGCCAAGGCGGGCAAACGCTGGCGGCCGTTCCTCGGCGTCTGCACGTACAAAGCGCTTTCAACCGAGGGTTTGCGTGCGACGGACCGGGACGTGCAAAGGATGGCGGTCGCGGTGGAATGCTTCCACAAGGCATCGCTCGTGCACGACGACATCGAAGACGGCGACGCGCATCGCTACGGCGAGAAGACGCTCCATTCGGAGCATGGCATTCCGATTGCGCTGAACGTTGGCGACCTGCTTCTGGGCGAGGGCTATCGGCTCCTCGTCGAGACCGATGCCTCTGATGCGAGGAAAGCGAGACTCCTGAGTGCGGCGGTGCAAGGCCATCGTACGCTCTGCCTGGGACAGGGCCGCGAGCTGGCATGGGCCCGCGCGCCGAAACCGCTGACGGTGGCGGATGTGCTGGAGATCTTCCGCATGAAGACTGCGCCGGCCTTCGAGGTGGCCTTGAGTCTCGGGGCCGTCCTGGCGGGCTGCGACGACCACGTTGGCAGCGTGCTGAAGCAGTACAGTGAGTCTCTGGGGATCGCCTATCAGATTCGCGACGACCTGGAGGACCTCCGCGACTCCGAGGCGCTCGATCTGTGCATCAGCCGGCGCCCCAGCGTTCTGCTGGCGCTGGCGTACGAGACATCTGACCTGGAGAAGCGCAGGCGAATCGAGTGGCAGTGGGACCCGTCCGCGACGGACGCCGACCGCCAGCAGGTGCGCCGGATCGTCTCGGCGCCGGAAGTAGAGCTGGCGGCGCTGCGGCTGATGGAGAGCTACAAAGCGCAGGCGATCGGCTCGCTCATCGCACTGAAGAACGCCAACCTCAAGGGCCTCCTGCGGCGCGTGATGGGCAAGATATTCAACGACTTCGAGATCATGGGCTGCTGCAACGATCGTCCGCCTCAGCGCCGAACGCATCATGGATGAGGCCGCCGACGTGAAGGATTATGGAGGCAGCTTGGCTGGGTGTGTGGACTTGGCTGGCTATGAGCGGGCGCGATCGAAGCTTCCCCACGTTGTCCGGGCCCTGCGGCACCGAAACTACCGTTTGTTTTTCTGCGGCCAGCTCATTTCGCTCGTCGGTACGTGGATGCAATCCGTGGCGCAGGCCTGGCTGGTCTACCGGCTCACCGGTTCGGCGGTGCTGTTGGGATTCGTGGGATTCGCCAGTCAGATTCCCGTGTTCCTGCTGGCCCCTCTCGGAGGCTCGGTGGCCGACCGATACGACCGCCGTCACGTGCTCATCGCCACGCAGACAGCCGCCATGTTGGTGGCCTTCATTCTGGCGGGCGTGACGCTCACGGGACGTGTGCAGGTCTGGCAGATCCTTGTTCTGGCCTCGCTTCTCGGCGTCATCAACTCAGTTGATATCCCAACGCGACAGGCGTTTGCCGTCGATATCGTCGGGCGGGACGATCTGATCAATGCCATCGCTTTGAATTCCTCCATGGTCAACGGCGCGCGGATCGTCGGGCCGGCGGTGGCGGGCGTCCTCGTGGCTAGCGTGGGCGAGGGGTGGTGCTTTCTCGTCAATGCCGTCAGTTACCTCGCGTTGATCGCCGGTTTGCTGATGATGAACATGGCGGAACGGACCTTTGTCCCTCTGCCCGGGTCGGCGCTGGCGAGCATCCTGGAGGGATTCCGCTACGTCCGGCGAACCGGGCCGGTTCGAGCCCTGTTGCTGCTGCTGGGGCTGGTCAGTCTCATGGGAATGCCTTATGCCGTGCTGATGCCGGTCTTCGCGGATCAGATCCTGCACGGCGGCCCGCGCGGACTCGGATTGCTGATGGGCGCCTCGGGAGCCGGAGCCTTGGTCGGGGCTGTGGTTCTCGCGGCACGCAAAGGCATTCGCGGGCTGGGTCATTGGATCGCGTTCGCGGCCGCGGGATTCGGGATGAGCCTGATCCTGTTTTCGCTGTCCCGTTCGTTCTGGCTCTCGGCGGTGCTGCTGGTGCCGGCAGGTTTCTCCATGATGATCGAAATGGCGGCCTCGAACACGATGATTCAATCGTTGATCCCGGATGCGCTGCGCGGCCGCGTGATGGCGGTGTACTCGATGATGTTCATGGGCATGGCGCCGTTCGGCGCGCTTCTGGCCGGAGCGCTCGCCCATCGCATCGGCGCTCCGGCGACTGTCATGGTTGGTGGCTCGGCGTGCGTCGCGGGCGCGGCGCTGTTCCGTTGGCATCTGCCGGTGTTGAAACACGAGGCGCGACAGATGATCGTCGCCCTCCAGGTCGCCGCCGGTGAGCCGGCCGAAGAAATGACCGGACAGGCCAGTGTCGTCGCGCCTCGCGAGCCGTCTGGAGCGGAAGAGTTGCCATGACGATCCGTCTCGACATGCGCAAGGCTGTAAGCAGGGCCGCCGAGGCCCTTGGCGACTCCGTCGACGCCGTCCGCGAGTTCCTCCGTTGCCACCTGTGCGACGATGGGGGCTTCCAGGGCCGCGATGGCAAAAGCGATCTCTACTACACGGTCTTTGGATTGGAGGCGTCGGTGGCATTGGATGTGAAGCTCCCGCTTGAGCGCGTCGTGGACTACGTGCGGGGCTTTGAGACCGGACAGTCTCTGGACCTTGTCCATCTTGCTTCCCTGGTCCGATGCCGGATCAACCTGGCCGAGGGGACCAACGACACACTCGATCCTGGCTCCCGACGGGCCATGATCGCGCACCTGATGCACTTCTGTGCGGCCGACGGGGGCTTCAGCACCTCTGCGGGAGCCGAACGGGGCCATGTGTACGGCAGCTTTCTCGCCCTGGGCATCTGCCAGGACCTCGAGGTCGACGACCTGGAGCCGGCGGGTGTGCTCGAATCGGTTCTTTCGCTTCAGATGCCCGACGGGGGCTTCTCGAACGAGCCGACGATGGCCGTCAGCGCCACCGCGGCCACCGCCGCAGCGATCACGATCTTCCACTACCTGCAAGCGCCGCTGCCGAAATCGGCGCTGCAATGGCTGGCCGCAAGGGCCGAGCCGCGCGGGGGGTTCTGCGCAATTCCATCCGGCCCCGACGTTGCGATCCCCGATCTGCTCTCGACGGCGACCGCGCTGCACGCCCTGACGTTGGTCGGCGTCGACCTGGACGAGATTCGCGAGAGAAATCTCGATTATCTCGACACCTTGTGGAGCGTGCGAGGCGGCTTCCGGGGCCATCCGGCCGAAGATGTGCTGGACTGCGAGTATACCTACTATGGACTTCTGTCACTCGGTGACTTGATCGGGCCATGAGGCGCATCGACGAAGAGAGACTGAACCGTACGATTGTCACCCTCCGCGAGCGTCTGCTGGCGGCGAGGAACGACCAGGGTCACTGGGTCGGACACCTCTCCAGCAGCGCCCTGTCGACCGCCACCGCCGCCTTTGCCCTGGCGCAGGTCGACGGCGCCAGACATCGAACATGGATCGAGCGAGGTCTGCACTGGCTCTGCGAGAACCAGAACACCGACGGCGGATGGGGCGACACGATTGAGAGCCCGAGCAACCTGAGCACCACGCTGCTGTGTTACTCGGCGATGTCGGTTTCAGAGGGTGGCAGCCTCAAACGCCGCTCGGGCATAGCCGGTTCGTGGAAACCATGCCCAAGTCCTTCGGACTTGAGGCTGCCACTCGCGGTCGAGAAGGCCGAGGCGTGGCTTCGTCGCGAGGTGGGCTCGCTCGAGCCGGAGGCTCTGGCCGCGGCGGTGATCGCGCGGTATGGCAAGGACCGGACGTTTTCCGTGCCGATCCTGACGATGTGCGCGTTGGCGGGGCGGCTCGGCGCCGGGTCGCAGGCGTGGCGCTGCGTCAAGCCGCTGCCTTTCGAGTTGGCGGTCCTGCCGCACCGGCTGTACAAGTGGTTGCGGCTGCCCGTGGTCAGTTACGCACTGCCCGCCCTGATCGCCATCGGGCAGGCCCGCTACGAACATCGCAGACCGCGCTGCCCTGTGGCCCGGCTTGTTCGCCATCTGGCGCGAAGGCGAAGTCTCGATGTGCTTACGACGCTCCAGCCGACCAACGGCGGCTTTCTTGAAGCGGCTCCGTTGACCTCATTCGTCGTTATGAGCCTGGCCTCCAGCGGACAGGCCGCGCACCCGGTGGTCGCGAAAGGAGTGGAGTTCCTCGTCGCCTCGATCCGCGACGACGGCAGTTGGCCCATCGATACCAACCTCGCGATCTGGGGCACGACGCTTTCGATTGCCGCCTTGACCGCCGGCGGAAACGACGGCCTGGGCGACTCAGAGAAACAGCGATTGGTGGATTGGCTGCTGGCCTGCCAGCACAAGACGGTGCACCCTTACACGCAGGCGGCGCCGGGAGGCTGGGCGTGGTCGAATTTGCCCGGGGCGGTCCCGGATGCGGACGATACCTCCGGCGCACTGCTCGCGCTGCACAAACTCGGCGTCCGGAATGAGGCCGTGTCGAGAGCCGTCAGAGCAGGCATCGGCTGGCTTCTCGATCTTCAGAACCGCGACGGCGGGATCCCGACTTTCTGCCGGGGCTGGACCAATCTGCCGTTCGATAGAAGCGCGCCCGATCTGACCGCCCATGCTCTCGGCGCGATGGGCGTCTGGGTGGGGGAAGCTGACCCGGAGCAACACACGGTGCGCGCGATGGACAGGGCAATGGACTTCATGAAGGCGGCTCAGCGCGCGGACGGCTCGTGGACGCCGCTGTGGTTCGGCAGTCAGTCGGCGCCGAACCAGGAGAATCCTGTCTACGGCACGAGCCGGGTGCTGACGCACTTGTCGCGCGTGCCGCCAGCATACCACCGGCGAATGGATGCCGCGTGCGAGCGAGGCGCCCGCTGGCTTCTGTCGGCGCAGAACGCCGATGGAGGCTGGGGCGGCACGCCGGGCGTCGTTTCGTCCATCGAGGAAACCTCGCTGGCTGTCGATGCGCTGGCCGAACTTGTAGGGGCGAATGATGATTCGCGCGTATGCCCTTACGGGCACACTACGAACTTCCGCGGGGCCATCGCCCGTGGAGCCCAATGGCTCATCGAGCATACCGACCAGGGTGGAGCGACGCCGGCTTGCCCCATCGGTCTGTACTTCGCCCAGCTCTGGTATTTCGAGGAACTCTATCCGCTCGTCTTTGCGCTTTCGGCCCTGGGCAAGGCGCAGGCCGTGCGGCGCTTCGGGTGAGCGCCTGGGTCCGAAAAACCTCAGGTTTCTGTTGCAGGAGCGTTGCCTCTGACATGTTATTGCTATTAGCAATTATTGCTATGAACAAGTACATGGGCAGGGCCGTAGAAGGACTATGAGCCGACGGTTGTTTGAGTTGATTCTCGCGATCAAACGCAAGTGCCAGTGCAACGAGGAGCAGATTCAGGAGGAATTGGGTCTGACCGCCTCGCAGTTCCACGGCTTGATCGTTCTGGATGCAGGGGGCGAGGTAGCCGGATGCGAGTTTGCCCGGCGGATGGGCCTGTCGCCCTCGCGGGGCAGCCGGGTGCTGAACAGCCTGGTCACCAGCGGGCTCGTTGCCACTCGAAACCGCCCCGACGACCGACGGACGATGGAGATTTCGCTGACGAGCACGGGAAGAAGAATGAAGAATCGCATCATCGAGCGGATGAAGGCCTGTGAGAGCCGCGTCTGCGACCGCCTCGATGATTCGGGCGTTAGACGCGTCAGAGAGGCGCTGGAGTTGCTGGAGACGGTCTTGTAACCGCCTGTAGAGTGGAAGTCTGGAGAACGACGATGCCGAAGACCTTGATCATTCAACTGGCGTTGGGGCTGCTGATTGGTGGTGGCCTGGGGGCTGTGATGGGATACTATGGCAAGTGTTCCAGCGGGGCATGTCCCCTGACGGCCAATCCCTATCGCGGCGCCTTTCTTGGGGCCCCTGATTGGAGGCGTGATTGCCTACTCCGGGGCCGGATCGCGAGTGAATCCGGAAGGCAAGGAGAGAGGATACGCCGCGATGCAGATCGAGACGTTGGACGACTTCGAACGTTTCGTGTTGAAGGCCGAGCAGCCCGTGATGGTCGACTTCCACTCGAATGGTTGTCCACCTTGCCGCAAGCTGGCGCCCACGGTGGAAGAACTCGCCGAGGAATACCAGGGTCGTGCCATCATCGCCAAGGTCAACGTCGATCGCGTGCCGGAACTGGCCCGCCGGTACGGCATCCAGGGTATTCCTGCCGTCCTCTTCTTCGGCAAGGGCGCCGAGACGCATCGCCTGGTGGGCCTGCGGCCCCGCAGCGCCTATACCGAGGTGCTCGAGGGATTGCTCGGCTGAAGCACGCTATCTGGACCACAACGGTGCGAGCAGGTCGTAGATGCCCAGGAGGATGCAGGCCAGTCCCGCCGCCGCGCACGCGAAGCCGAATACGCTGAGCACCGTCGCGATGAACTTCCCTTCGAAATAGGGCGAGGCGGCGAATCTTCGCTTCAGAACCGCGCCTCCGAGGCACAACGGCGACGCGATGCCCAGTACGCCCAGCCCGGTCAGGACACTGCGAAGAGGGTCCTTCAGACGCGCTGCCTTCGGCTCGGGCAGAAGCGCCAGCACGACGAAGCATGCCAACGCGACTGCGAGGGATGCCCCGATGGCCAGCACGAGCCTCTTGTCGCCTGTCAGCTTCGTGCGCTTCTCCTGCGTCTGGGTTTCCGCCATCACGTTTCCGTCGTCACCGCATCTTGCGGATGCGGACCTCGATGTTCTTGTCGTCGGCCAGAAGCTTGACCAGCTCGTTCGGATCGGTCTGCCCGTAATGATACGGGTAGAGGATCTTCGGCGCAAAGACCCGGGCCGCATCGGCCACCATCTCCGGGGTCATCGTGTACGGCAGGTTCATCGGCAGAAACGCGATGTCGATCTGCTTGAGGTCCTTCATCTCGGGGATGTTCTCCGTGTCACCTGCGATGTAGACCCGCTGCTTGCCGAACGTCACGACATAGCCGTTGCCGTTGCCCTTGGGATGGAAGGGATCGCCGTCGGGACGCTTGTGAACGATGTTGTAGGCCGGCACTGCCTCGATCTTGAGCCCGTCGACCGTCCGCACGTCGCCGTTCTTCATCACCAGACCGCCGGCGATCTTCTCGGCGCAGATTTTGGTCAGAACGATCTTCGTCTGCGGCCGGCGAATCAGCTCCAGGGCCTTGGGGTCGAGGTGGTCGCCGTGCTCGTGCGTGATCAGTACGAGGTCTGCCTTGGGCAGTTTGGTGTAATCGCCTTCCCGAGTGACAGGATCGACGTGAATGACCTTGTTCTGCCAGGTGAACATCAGCGTGCCGTGGCCGATGAAGGTGATCTTCAGATCGCCTTGTTCGGCCTTGATGACATCCTCTTCAAGTTTCTTTTCCTCGGCGCCTGCTGGCACGACGCCAAGCCCCGCCGCGATGAGTGTGGCCCAGATGAGCCACACCCTTGCTGCCATCCTGTTCATCGTCTGCTCCTTTCTCCATACGCCGGCGTTCGGTCTACCCGTGGATTGCGGCCCATTGACGATTGACCATCGGACGTTCATTTCTGTACCTTCGAAAACCAGGATCCTTGTGATATGACACGATGCCTATGATAGTCCAACGGGCCGGTCGTCGCTATAATGCATTCTCGGGATTTGGAGTACCGGATGGACGAAAGCGCAGTCAGACATACCATCGGGCGCAGGGCAGTTCTGAGATCTGCCTTTGCCGTGATGACTGGGCCGGTGGCGACGTCCCTGTCGTACACCTGCAACCCGACATCGTCTCGGGGAGACCGGCCGATGCGGTTTGGCGTGGTCACGGACTGTCACTACGCCGATGTGGATCCGGCGGGGACCCGCTTCTATCGCCAGTCGCTGGACAAGCTCGCCGAGTGTGTCGACCGGATGAACACCGAGAAGGTGGATTTCCTCATCGAGCTGGGCGATTTCAAGGACCAGGGCCGGCCGCCTGTCGAGCGGGACACACTGGCGTACCTTCAAGAGGCAGAAGCCGTCTTCCAGCGATTCGGTGGCCCAACGTACCACGTCCTCGGCAACCATGATGTCGATAGCATCTCCAAGGCGCAGTTCCTGGCCCGCGTGACCAATACGCGCATCGATCCCGGCCGCAGCTATTACTCGTTCGATGTCAAGGGCCTTCATTGCATCGTGCTCGACGCCGACTATCGCAGCGACGGCGTAGGCTATGATCATGGCGATTTCGACTGGACCGACGCCAACGTTCCTGCCGATGAGCTGGACTGGCTCAGGAAGGACCTGGCGGCTGCCCCCGGTCCGGCGGTCGTCTTCATTCACCAGTTGCTCGACGGGGCCGATTCCGTCAGCGTCAGGAACGCTCCACAGGTGCGTGCGATCCTCGAAGAATCGGGCAAGATCCAGGTGGTTTTCCAGGGCCACCACCACGAGGGCCGATACAACCGAATCAAGGGGATTCACTACTACACCCTGCGGGCGGTGGTCGAAGGGCAGGGGGCCGACAGCAATTCTTACGCCATCGTCGAGGTCGCAGACAATGCGTCGATCCGCATTTTCGGGCACCGCCGGGCCGTCAGCGCGACCCTGTTTGCAGTGATGCCATGAGGCGCTATGCGCTCGCGGGCGTGCGTTTAGAGCTTGCCATTGAGACCCTCCAGACGGTATAATCGGTTCTGGTTTGGCAGGGTGCATAAGACCACGGAGGCTTCTTTCGGATCGAATCGAATCGCGCCTGTAGGGGCGAATCATCGTTCGCCCCCACGCGGACACGCTACGAACTGTGGAGGACAGAATCATGGTGGCGACGCGCTATGCGAGAATTCCCGTTTTCCTGTTGGTTCTGCTGGGTCTGTTCGTGAACGGGGTCTGGGGGGCGAACATTCTGTTCGTCACCGCCGAGCCGGCTGATCCCGAGGATGCGCCGATTCTCGCCTTCCTGGAAGGGCTGGGGCACACCGTCACGATCATCGACGACGGGGAGAACGAGGCGACAACGGAGGCTGCCGCGGCGGCGGCCGATCTGGTGTTCATCTCCGAGTCGGTCGGGTCCGGCGGCATCCGCAACGAGATCACCGAGATCGCGACACCCATGATTATCACTGAGGCGTGGGCCTGGGACGAGATGGGTCTGACCGAAGGCGCCGGCGGTGGGCTCGAAGTGGCCACGACCGACATTGAGATTGTCAGTCCCGACCATTTTCTGGCGGCGGGCCTGAGCGGGACGGTGCCCGTGCTGACCGGGATCGGGGAAGTGTCCGTCGCCCGCTTCTCCACGACGGTTGCCGGCGCGGAGGCGGCGGTGATCGCCACGGCCACGCTCAGCGACGGCCAGACCTACGACGTTCTCTACGTCTACGAGCAGGGGGCCCAACTGGCGATCGCTCCGGCCGACGGCAGCGCCCAGGTCGCAGCGGGGATGCGCATCTGTCTGGGCTTTGACGAGATCTCCTACGCCATGTGGAATGAGAACGCCTACGAACTGCTGGCGGCGGCGGTCAATTACGGACTGGGGATCACCGAACTGGCGAGAAATCCCAGACCGTCCGACGGCGCGAAGAACGTTGGTCCCGCGGCACTTCAATGGTCCGCCGGTCAGGGCGCCGCGTCGCACAACGTATATTTCGGCACGAACCCGACGCCCGGAGCGGCCGAGTTGGTCAGCGAGCGTCAGACGGATACGACATATGTATTGCCGGCAGACCTCGTGCCTCAGACGACGTACTACTGGCGCATCGACGAGATCGAGGCCGATGATAGTACGATCCATCCCGGCGCGGTGTGGAGCTTCACCGCCGCGAGGCTGGTCGCCAACGGTCCGAATCCGGCCGACGGCGCGGTCTTCGTCGATCCGGACGCGGACCTCAGTTGGATTGCCGGTTACGGCGCCGCGACGCACGATGTATATCTGGGCACCAGCCAGCCGGCGGTGCAGGATGCCACCGTGACCTCGCCGCAGTTCCAGAGCAATGTCTCGGCGACGAGTTACGATCCCGGCACGCTCGCCAAGAGCGCCACGTATTACTGGCGCATCGACGAGGTCAGCGCCGACGGCGCCACAGTGCAGAAGGGCAACGTCTGGCGCTTCTCGACCGTGCCGGACATCTCTGTTCGCGATCCGAATCTCGTCGGCTGGTGGAAGCTCGAAGACGAGGGCATCGACATCGTGATGGACTACTCCGGCCACAGCAACCACGGCACGCTCAGCGAGAATTTGCAGTGGGTCTTCGGATACGACGGCGATGCGCTCGACTTCGACGGCGCCAGCTACGTCACACTGCCGGCGGGACTGACCAACACGAACCGAGGGTCCGTCACCGCGTGGATCAAGACCACACTGGACGTCCGAGGCATGATCTTCTACGCGGCCGAGGGCAACAGCGGCGACGGCTTCGGAGGCCAGAACGAGTTCCACGCCCACGTCCGCGACGGCGGCGACTTCGAGTTCTTCATCGAAGGCGGCGACACCGACACCACCGTCCGCGCCGGCTCCGTCAACGACGACGCATGGCACCATGTGGCGGCGACCTGGGCTGCCGGCGGGGATGTCGTTGTTTACGTCGACGGAGAGGCCGTCACCACGAGGGCCCACACCGCCAACAGCTTCGAGGCGCTCGGCGCGACCCGCCTGGGGGCCCCGATCTCCGACCAGCGCTACTACGTTGGCCTTCTCGATGATGCGAGACTGTACGACTATGCACTCTCGGCCGAACAGATCGTCGAGACAATGAAGGGCGATCCGATGCTCGCATCGGACCCGAGTCCCGCCAACCGCTCGGTGACGGACATCGAACGAGGAACGACGCTGACGTGGTCGCCGGGAACCAGTGCCGCTGAACACCATATCTACTTCGGAACAGACCGGACCGCCGTGACGCAGGCCACCAGCTCCGATGCTACAGGTGTCTATCAAGGCGTGCGGCCTCTCGGCGACGAGCGATTCGAATTGGCGGACACGCTTGAATTCGACCAGACCTACTACTGGCGCATCGACGAGCGGAACGCCGACGGCACGCTCAGCAAGGGCGTGATCTGGAGCTTCACGGTCGCCGACTACCTGATCGTCGACGACTTCGAATCCTACAGCAACAACTCTCCGCACCAGCCGTTCCAGACCTGGACGGACGGATTCGGCTACGAGCAGGACGAATTTCTGCCCGGCAAGGAGGGCAACGGGACCGGCTCGCAGGTCGGCCACGACGTCTGGAGTCTCGACAGCCCCTATTTCAATGGCGAGTTCATGGAGAAGGAGATTGTCCACTCGGGTCGCCAGGCCCTGCCATTCTACTATGACAACAGCGGCCCCGAGGGTGCGAGGTTCTGTTCGGAGATCGAGCGAGCCTGGAGTGCGCCGCAGGACTGGACGCGGAATGGCGTGACGGCGCTTTCGCTGTTCTTCCAGGGCAATCCGCAGGCCTTTATCGAGACCCCGTCGGGTCACATCCTCATCAGCGCCACGGGCACGGACATCTGGGGTACTGCCGACGAATTCCGATTCGTGCACAAGCGTTTCACCGGCGATGGCGCCATCGTCGCCCGGGTCCAGAGCGTCGACAACACCGATCCTTGGGCGAAGGCGGGTGTGATGATCCGCGACACTCTCGCCGCCGGCTCCGAGTTTGGCGCGGTGTACATCACGCCGGGCAACGGCTGCCGTTTTCATATCCGCACCGCGACCGAAGGCGCTGCCACGAGTGACACCTCGGTGGCCACGCCCGAGCAGCAGGCGATCACCGCGCCCTACTGGGTCAAACTCGAACGCGCGGGCATGTCCTGCAGCGGCTACTACAGTGCTGATCCCGCCACCGCCGGCTGGACCGCCATGTCGTGGAACCCACAGACGTTGTCCATGCCGGGCAACATCTACATCGGCCTGGCAGTGACCAGTCACAGCGCCGGCGACATCTGCATCGCCGAGTTCTCGCAAATTGAGATCACCGGCGACGTCACGGGCGACTGGGAGGTCTCCGACATCGGCGTCAGCCACCCGAACAACGCTCCGGGGCAGCTCTACGTCGCCCTCGAAGACAGCAGCGGTCACGTGGCGGTGGTGAACCACCCGGATGGGCCGGCTTCCGTGCAGCGCAAGGATTGGACGGACTGGACGATCGATCTGTCGCAATTCAGCAGCCAGGGCGTCCGCATTACGGACGTCGAGAAGATGATGATCGGCGTGGGTGACCGTGGCAACCCGGCCGCCGGCGGATCGGGCCGGCTGTTGATCGACGACGTTACACTGCAACGGTGATTGACCCGTTTGTAGGGGCGAATGATTATTCGCCCCTACGGGCGCGGATCGTCCAGGGTGAGGTTCTGTCGGCGAAGCATCGCTTGGGCGTAGCGAAGCCCGAGCGTTCTGGCAGCTTCCGTGTTGAAGTGCACCTGGTCGTCCTTGCAGGCTAGGCCCGCTGCGGAGACCCAGAAGACCCGCTCGTCCACCTTCGCGGCGGCCCGGATCGCTTCGATCACGAATCGGCTGTCGGGCGTTCGGGCGATGAAGGCGTCGGCGGGAGTGCCGGCTACGAACAGCAGGTCCGGAGCGCTCAGGTCCTGGCGGAGCCGCCGGATCAACTCCGTCAATCGCTGCGCATAGAGCGGTCCATCCTCGGCGTTGCTGTCGCTTTCGCCCTGGTGCCAGAGCACGCCTTTGAACACGCCTCGCTGACCGGCGATCCGGCAGCGTGCGATCGCGTCGTCGTAGGGGTGGACGCCCGTTGCAGGATAGTGAGCTTGGGGTCTCCAAACCGAGATCGGCGAACCTCCCACCGCGCAGGGGACCAAGCCGACGATGACGTTCGGGTCCGCCTCGGCCATAGCCTTGCCAAAGGCCAACCCCGGGCCGACTCCGACGATCGCCGGCTTGTCAAAGTGCAATGGCTCGACGGCGGGCACCCAGCGGTTCTCGCGGTTCAGGGCGAAAACGCGCGGGTGTGCGGTCTTGTCCTGCTCGGTCAGAACGCCGCGACCGGCCATGTTCGATTGACCGGCCAGCAGGTACAGGTGGAACGCGTCTTTCTGGACCCCGGGCAACGGGTTCTCCTGTGCCCAGGTTGCGCCGGCGAGAACGCCCAGCAGCAGGAGAGTGAAGAAGAAACGGCTCCTCATGGTTGTCTCCCTGTCGTGGAAGTGGCCATCCGAATTGTCAGGCGGAGGCCAGGGTTTCCACCGCAGCGATGGTCTTCGGGATCGGCGGGCCCAACACGCGGCCGCCCGTATCCATCACCAGAACATCGTCTTCGATTCGGACCCCGCCGAAGTCGCGGTAGGTTTCCACCTTGGCGTAGTCGATGAAGGTGTCGCACTTTTGCTCGGCTTTCCAGCGGTCGATCAGCGTCGGAATGAAATAGATGCCGGGCTCGACGGTCACGACGTGGCCTGGCTCGACGGCCTTGCCCAGCCTCAGCGAGCTCCAGCCGAACGCCGGGTTTCTTCGGATCGCCTCGGTGTAGCCGACGTAGTCCTCACCCAGGCCCTCCATGTCGTGGACGTCGAGGCCCATCATGTGGCCGAGGCCACACTGGAAGAACAGCGTATGGGCGCCCGCCTCGACGGCTTCCTCCGGATCGCCCTTCGTCAGGCCCAGTTCTTTCAGTCCGGCCACCAGCCTCACACAGGCCAGGCGGTGGATGTCTCGGAATTCCACGCCGGGCCGGATCGCGACGATGGCGCTCTCCTGCGCATCGAACACGATGGAGTAGATCTCGCGCTGCCTCTGCGTGAATCGCCCGCCGACCGGGATGGTCCGCGTGATGTCGCTGGCGTACCGCATGGGCGACTCGGCGCCCGAATCGTTGACCGCGATGTCCCCGGCCTTCATCACGTTGTTGTGGAAGGGATTGTGCAGCGTCTCGCCGTGAATGGAGAAGATCGGCTCGAAGGCGAAGCGCACGCCCAGAGCCATCGCAATACCTGCCATGGCGCCGGCGACCTCGCGTTCGACCACACCCGGCTTGGCCATCTTCATCGCGGCGGCCTGCATCTGGTACGAGACACTCAGAGCCAGCTCGATCTGCTCGATCTCTTCGCACGATTTTACCGACCGCTGGGCGACCACCGCGCGAATCAACGTCTCGGAAGCCAACTCGCTGACGGCTTCCGGCGGAAAGCCCAGCAACTCGGCGATCCACAGGAGATGGTCGGGACGGTAGGGCGGAAGGAAGTGAATCGCCCGGTCCCGTTTGCTCACCCTCTCCAGGACGAACGCCAAGTCCCGACTCGGGGCGGCCTGCGTCACGCCCACGCGTCGAGCCTCTTCGCGAAGAGGCGTCTGCGGACCCGTCCAGATCACGTCGTCGACGGTCACGTCGTCGCCGAAGAGGCATTCGGTCCCTTCGTCCACGTCGATTACCGCCGCGAGCCCCGACTTATCGAGCCCGAAGAAGTACAGGAACGTGCTGTCCTGCCGGAAGGGATAGCAGTTGTCGGGGTAGTTCACAGGCGAGGGATCGTTGCCCAGAAGCAGAATCACCCCCGATGCCACCTGTTTCCGCAGGCGTCTTCTTCTCGCGGTGTACGTCTCCGTCGGGAACATGGTCAGCTCGGCCCCGCGGGCTTCTTCCTGGTGAGCAGACTTACGAGGACCAGCGCCAGCACCGACAGTGTGATGGCGGGCAGCACGGCGTCGAGTTCGGCGGCCCAGGCCGGAAGACGGCCCTTGTCGAGCCCCGACCAAACCAGAGTCGTTATCGTTCCGGTGAGGATCGACGCGATTGCTCCGTATCGAGTCGCTCCCTTCCAGAACAGAGCGGCCACCAGGCACGGAGTGATCGCCACCCCGTAAATCGTGTACGCGTACAAAGCCTTTTCGAAAATAGTGGTCGATTGGGCGAACGCCAACGACACCAGGTAGGCGATGATGCCGAAGACCAGCACCATCAACCGGCTCAGAAAGACCACGCGCTTCTCCGAGGCTTTCGGATTGATATGATTCAGATAGATGTCGCGAATCGCTGTTGTTGCAGGGATCAACAGAAACGAATCGGCCGTCGAAATGATGATGCCCACGATGGTGATCAGGAAGAACAGGCCCAGGATGGTGGGCATGAGGGTCTTGGCGGCGTAGATCAGGACGTACTTGCCGAAGGCCGCGTCCGGGATCAGGCTGGAGGCGACCCAGGCCTCCAGGATGATCAGACTCTCGACCAGCAGCACGGCGAAGACCATGAAGATCACGGCGCTCCGGGCTCCCTTGGCGCTCTTGCTGGCGAAGAACCGCTGGTATTGATTGGCGTCGCCCATGATCAGCAAAAAGACAGGCAGGATGAAGTTGACGATCTCGGCCTTGCTGAACACGCCCCAGAACCGCATGTGTTCGGGCTTGCCCATCGCGGCGAAGCTCGCCTCCATGCCCTCCCATCCGCCGGCTCGGCCCCAGAGGATCGGGAAGGCGACAATCAGCGACAGCGTGATGATGATCCCCGTGACGATATCGGTATAGGCCAGGCTCATCAGACCGGCGAGAATGGTGTAGGTGATGATGAAGACCGCCGCGATGACGGTCGCCCATGGCAGCGGCAGGAGCGACCGGCCGGAATCGTCGGTCAGGATCACGTGCAGCACAGCCCCGCCCGCATTGAACTGGTAGCTGACGATCACCATGTACGCAATGATGAGGGACAAGACCGCCAGAAGCCTGGCGACCGTTCCGTACCGAGACCCGATGATCTCCGGCACGGAATAGGCCTCGTAGCTGCGCGCGCGGGGAGCGACCCACGTTAGCAGGATCATGCCGATCACACTGCCGGTGGGGATGATCAACGCCGCCAGACCACTCTCGTACGTCTTGCCGGCATTGCCGACGATCGATCCGGTGCCGATCCAGGCCGCCAGCATGGTGCAGACCAGCACCCAAGGCGAAAGTGTCCGGCCGGCGACGGCGAAGTCCGCCTGCGTCTTGACCTGGCGCGATTTGTAGATGCCGATGCCCGCCAGGGCCAACAGATAGATGAGAATCGCGATGAGATAGACCATGGCACCTGCTTCGTATCTGGACGCCGGCTGCGCGTCGATGTCACTTGATGAACTGCTCGACAAAGTACCTGGGCGTCAGCGGCTCGCCCGTGGCTCGGACGATCATCTCGTCCCAGCGGTAGTGAGCTCCCGGGCCGAGCACGTTGTCACGAAAGTACCGGCCGATACGCTCGTCGCCAACATAGCTGAGCCCCTCGTCCGAATCAAGCTCCAATATCTGGTGGACGATGGTGTGGTGCCATTGCGAGGCCAGCAGCTCGCCGAGTACATAGTTGTGGTAGTAGCACGGGGCGGTGGTGAAATGGAGCTTCGAGACCCAGCCGGCGTCGGCCTTTCCCGGCGGACGTCGGAGGAACTGGTACCTCTCGACCAGGTCCCACCACAGGGCATTCAGGTCCCGGCCGGGATCGGCGTAAAGGGCCTTCTCGAAATGGTACATGACCAGCGCCCAGCGCACGAAGAGGATCTGCTGGAATTGGAGATAGCGGTCGCTGACGGTCTTGATCCTGGCGGTTTCCTCGTCGGACAGGCCCAGCATTTGCTGCATCCAGGCGGCGTTCCGGCTGAGCCGGCCGAAGAACATCGCTACCGCCTCGGTGGTGAAGCTGTGCGCCGGCTCGCGGAGCAGCCAGGGCTCGCGCCGGTCGTGGTACTTGCTGTAGAGGGCGTGACCCAACTCGTGCAGGAGCGTCTCCATCCATCGCTCGGTGTCCTGGAGGTTGGCCAGCACGCGGTTGTCGCCTTCGCGGTCGGCGTCGAAGCCGTACGCGTGCGGGTACTTGCCCTCGCGGTCATATAGGTCGCTGCGGGCCAGGATGTCGTCGACGGGCAGGCCCACGCCGGCGTAGTAGCGTCGGGCCAGGTCTTCGACGCGGCGGCCCTGGTAGTACCGGTCCAGGTCCAGCTCATAGACGAGTGGCGTCCGCTGGAAGAAGGGATCGTGGTAGTGCCAGGGCATCAGCTCCGCCGGGGCGATGCCATAGCTTCTGGCCAGGATCGTGTCCAGCTCCTTCTTCTGCCTGGCGAACGGCTCGCGGGTCAGCGCATCCAATTCGTCGAAGATGCGGTCGAGCTGTGCGACGTCCTGCTCGCCCGTCACGATGGTCATGGTGTGGTAGTTGTCAAAACCGAGTGCCTTCGCTCCCTGGTTGCGGAGCTTCACCAGGTGCAGAAAGTCCTTGATGATGACGTTGCCGACCTGCTTGCTGGCGTGCCAGGCCGCCTCACGTTTGGGCGTGTTCTTCTCCGTTGTCAGGAGCGTGTAGATGTCGCTCATGGTGACGTCTTGCCCGTCGATGCGGCCTCGGTAGCTGTTGTAGGTCTGCTGGATCTGCGTGTCGAGCTGCACGATCTGCGTGAGCAGTTCCGGTTCGATCTGGTTCTGGAGGTAGGCGTAGTAGAGCTTCTCGATCTGGCGGGCCAGGCGCGGATCGGCGATGGGGCCGGATTCCTTGAACGCCTTGATGCGTGCGAAGTCCTCTCGATTGCTGTAGAGCTGCCGGATTTCCAGTTGCAGGGCCTCATACTTGTCCCACGCCTCCTTCCGGCCGGTTGTGGTGGCCTCCCAGTACGTCAGATTGGCCTGCGTCCAACGCGGGGCGACCTGCGTCACGTGCGCCTCGATGAACTCGGCCAGTTCGCGCTCCTGCGACGCCGCCCCGCCGACCAAGATCGCGGCTGCCAGCAGCAGAATGCTCCGGATGGATATCAATCTCATGTTGGATCTCCTGACGCGATTTCCCGAAGCGGCCCAGTCTATCATGCCTGGCTGCAAGGCAGAGAAGAACGCCGCCGATCCGGCTGAGTTGCTCAGTGACTCGCTGACGGCACGTGAGACTTATGCGACGCGTCGTGATCGGACTTCTTTGTCGATTTTCGAGCCGATCTTCTGCTTGGCGACCTTCAGATCATAGCTGGTCTGGAGGTTCAGCCAGAATTCGGGCGTGGTGCCGAAGTAGCGTGCCAGCCGGAGGGCTGTGTCAGGTGTGACGGCACGTCGTTCACGCACGATCTCGTTGACGCGCGGGGCGGGCACCTTCAGCTCCATTGCGAGCGCGTGAGCGTTCATCTGCAGCGGTTTGAGGAACTCCTCACGCAGAATCTCACCAGGATGAACGGGCCGCATCTTGTTTGCTATGCTCATCGTGTAATCTCCTCAGTGGTAGTCCACAATCTCAACATCGAACGCGTTGCCATTGTCGAAGCGAAAGCACAGACGCCACTGGTCATTGATACGAATGCTCCACTGGCCTTTCCGGTTTCCCAGCAAGGCCTCCAGTCGGTTGCCCGGCGGGACGCGAAGATCCTGGATTGCATGGGCGCTGTCCAACATCTGCAGTCTTCGCTCGGCCACAGTGGCGATCGCCTGGAACCGGCGGGGGTGCCGGCCTTCAAACAATGCCTGTGTCTTCGTGCAACGGAAGCTCTTGATCAGGGAGGGAGTATATAACGCATCACGTTAAATGTCAAGCGGATACTTCGCGCGAACGACGCCAGCCGTGCAAGGCTGATGGAAACTACAGTCCAGAACGACTTTCTTGTGACGGGCCGCCTCTACAGGGCGCTTTGTTCGGTGCGGGCGATGATTTCGTTCTGGAGGTCGCGGCCGAGGTCGACGAAGTAGTCGCTGTAGCCGGCGACGCGGACGATCAGGTCGCGGTTCCGCTCGGGATGCTTCTGGGCCTCGCGGAGCGTTTCGGCGCCGACGACGTTGAACTGGATGTGATGGCCGTCGAGTCGGAAATAGGAGCGGATCAGTTGCGTGAGCTTGTCGAGGCTCTCGTCGCCGTCGAGAACCTGGGGGTTGAACTTCATGTTGAGCAGCGTCCCGCCGGTGCGGGCGTGGTCCATCTTGGCGGCCGACTTGAGCACCGCCGTGGGTCCGTAGCGATCGGCGCCCTGGACGGGCGAGATGCCCTCCGAGAGGGGCAGGCCCGCCTTGCGGCCGTCGGGCGTGGCGCCGATGACCGAGCCGAAGTATACGTGGACCGTCGTCGGAAGGAGATTGATGTGGTAGCGACCCCCTTTGGTGTTGGGCCGTCCATCTACGGCGTCGAAGTAGACCTCAAACACCGATCGCATGACGTCGTCGGCGTAGTCGTCGTCGTTGCCGTACTTGGGGGTCCGTTCCAGGAGGGTCTGCCGCAATGATTCTTCGCCTTCGAAATCGCTGCGCAACGCCGACAGCAGTTGCGACATCGATACGCTCTTGCGGTCGAACACATGGTACTTGATGGCGGTCAGCGCATCGGTGATCGTGCCCAGCCCGACGCCTTGAACGTAGTTGGTGTTATAGCGGGCGCCGCCGTCGTGGTAGTCCTTGCCCTTGACGATGCAGTCGTCGATCAGGATCGACAGGAACGGGGCGGGCATGTACGTCGCGTAGAGGCGTTCGATGACGTTGTTGCCCCGCATCTTGATGTCCATCAGATAGTGGACCTGCTGCCGGTACGCGTCGAACAACTGGTCGAACGTCTCGAACTGCTCCGGGTCGCCCGTCTGCGGACCGAGACGCCGGCCTGTCCTTGGGTCGACGCCGTTGTTCAACGTCAACTCCAGGACCTTGGGCAGGTTGAAGTAGCCGGTGAGGATATAGCTCTCCTTGCCGAACGCGCCGACCTCGACGCAACCGCTGGAGCCGCCGTTGCGGGCGTCGGCCATGGACTTGCCCATGCGGACCAGCTCCTGGACGATCAGGTCGCAGTTGAACACCGAAGGCTGGCCGAACCCGGTGCGGATGATCTTCGTCGCCCGCTTGATGAAGCGATCGGGGTTCTTCTTGCTGACCTGGATGGAAGAACTCGGCTGGACGAGCCGCATTTCTTCGACCACGTCGAGCACGAGGAACGTCACCTCGTTGACGCCGTCGGAGCCGTCCTCCTTCAGACCGCCGCTGTTGATCTGGGCGAAGTCGGTGTACGTGCCGCTCTCGGCGGCGGTGACGCCCACCTTGGGCGGGGCCGGCTGATTGTTGAACTTCACCCAGAAGCACTGAAGCAGCTCGCGGGCGTGCTCGGCGGTCAGCGTTCCCTCGTCGAGCCCTCGCCGGTAGAACGGATAGAGATGCTGATCCAGGCGGCCCGGGTTGAACGAGTCCCACGGGTTCATCTCGGTGGTCACGCCGAGATGGACGAACCAGTAATACTGAAGCGCTTCCCAGAAGTCGCGCGGCGCGTGGGCCGGAACGTGCGAGCAGACCTGGGCGATCCGTTCCAACTCCGCTTTTCGCTGCGGATCGGACTCCCGCTTCGCTATCTCGCAGGCCTTCTCGGCGTGACGCTCGGCGAAGCGGATCAGTGCATCGGCGCAGATGCGCATCGCCTTGAGCTGTTCCTGCCTGGCGTAGGCCTGCGGATCGTTGAGGTAGTCCAGGCTGTCGAGACTGCGCTGGATGTCCTGCTTGAAATCGAGCATGCCCTTGCGATAGATTTTGTCGTCCAGCACGGTGTGACCGGGCGATCGCTGCTCCATGAATTCGGTGAACAGGCCGGCCTCATAGGTGGCCTTCCATTCGTCCGTCATCTCGCGGAAGATGCGCTCCCGCATGGTCCGGTCCTGCCAGAACGGGATGATCGTCTCGGCGTAGACCTTTCGCACCTCAGGGCTCACCGCGAACGAGGTCTTCTCTCGCGAGTTGAGGATGTCCAGGTCGCTCAGCGTATGGCAGCACAGTTCGGGATAGGTCGGAGTCGCCTTGGGCGCGTGGCCCTTCTCGCCCACGATCAGCTCACCGTCGCCGATGTAGACGGTCTTATGCTCCATCAGGTGCCGGAAGGCCAGAGCGCGCGTGACGGGCACAGATTCACACCAAGCGGCGCCGCTCTGGTAGAACTGGGTCATCAGTTCGGCCCGCTCGCTGGAAATGTAAGGGTGCGTTTCGACGCTCTGCTGGCGAAGTTTTCTGACACGCTCGTTCATCGTCTATCCACCTATCGTGACCTCGAATCCGTACCCACGCAGGGTCCTGGCGATCTCGGCCATTTGCCCATCGCTTGGGCTTTCGCCCTCCATCAGGTCGAAGCCTGCGGCCAGCCGGACCGACTTTTCCAGGCCGCCCCGATTGTAAGGCAGGATATCAATCCTCTGGACCGTCGGCAACGACTGGGCGAACCGGGCCGTATTCTCGATGTTGGCCATATCGTCGTTGAACCCTGACACGATCGGAATCCGGACAACTACCTTCTTGCCTGCCTCGGCCAGCATCCTGAGATTGGCGAGGATCAGGTTGTTCGGCACGCCCGTATACCGTTCGTGCATGGGCGAATCCATGTGCTTGATGTCGCACAGGAACAGATCGGCGACCTCGGCGACCCGCCGGACCAGATCGCCCATGGCGTGGCAGGTCGTGTCGACCGCTGTATGTATGCCTTCGGCCCGGCAGCGGTTCAGCAGCGCCAGCAGAAAATCGCCCTGCATCAGCGGTTCCCCGCCGGAAAACGTGGCCCCGCCGCCCGACTGGTCGTAAAAGATCACGTCCTTGACGACTTCGGCCATCACCTCAGCCACGGTCATCTGCTGCCCTATGATTTCCCTGGCGCCGGCCGGGCATTCGACGGCACACTGGCCGCAGAGGATGCACTTCTCGATGTCCGTCACGGGATAGCCGTCGGGGAACGTGATGGCATTTGCCCGGCAGACGGCTTCGCACCGCCCGCAGCGGACACAGCGACCCTGCCGGAAGCTGGGCTCCGGCGTCGCCTTCCAGCTTTCCGGATTATGGCACCAGCGGCACCGCAGCGGGCAGCCCTTGAAAAAGACCGTCGTGCGAATCCCCGGGCCATCGTGGATGGCGTATTTCTTGATGTCGAAAACCACCCCCTGCACGTCCGCCACCGGCGCCTTGCCGTGCGTTGCCGTCCGCAGATGGCTGTAAGCAGATTGTCCGTTGTGGTCCTTCGTCACCAAAGTCGCCCATCCCCGTGATCCGTTACCCGCTTGACCCATTCCCCCATGCACTCAGCATACCCAAATGCCGCCCCGAAAACAAGCTGCCTCGGTCCTGGGAAGTGCGCAGCCTCCCGGTTTGTGTGGATATCGGGACGGTTTCCGCACATGGACTTGGGGCGATTCCTCACCTCCACCCTGGTTTTCACACCAGAAACGAGGGGAATTGCCTTCGCTTCGCATGCTTCTTGTGGGTAATAGTTCTGTGTGGACGGCGCGGCAGTCATGGGAGTATCATAGCGCCGCGGCGTGCGAAATCGGAGGAAGTCACGTTCGAAGCAGTCCGGCGGATGGGGCGCGGTGTTGCCCGAGCAGCGGCCCGCCCTGGGATGATGAAGGAACCGGACGGGGTAGAGGGTGTCTTCGTTTGAGAGAGGCCGAAATGGGTGCGAAAACCGCAGCGCTAACGCTCTCAGTTGGTATCGTCATTTGCTGTATCTTGAGTGGCTGTAACAACCACATGAAGGATGACGGTGTCCAGCAGGCACATGAGTCAGAGCATTGGCCTGCGCAGTTCGGGACAGAGAGCGAGCGTCAGGCCCCAGTGGAACTGGCCGACGAGGACGCACGTGAGATACTGGCGTCGCGGGTACGGCTGCTGTGCGAGACCGATCACCAGGCCCTGCTGGTAAGTTGTCGGTCGGTTGCAGAGGAACTGGAACCTGGTGTTTACATATGGAAGCGTCTCTCGCCTGAAGAGATCGCCCGGTTTCCCCAAGTGATCCGTGACCTTCGACCGCAGTCTGTGACCTTTGACAGACAAGGACGCGTGAGGATCGAAATGTGCGCCACCAGTTGGCACTCGTTGGGGGTGCGAGTCTACCCTGAGCATCTCTCGCATCTCATTGGCGGGGATCGCCGACTCCTGGAAGGCCTGTGGTACTATGACGATAGCTACCGCCCCGACCCTTGGGATTACGATCGCACCATTGACGCAATCCTCCGCGCGTGCGGAAAGCTCTGATGAGAAAGCGTGCCCTTGCGCACTTGTTTCTGGCCGGATGAGCGGAGAAGTCCTTTACTGAGGCAGGGGCAAGGACGAACATATCGTAGTCAGGGTTCTGGTCCAAGCGGATTGGAACCGAGCTGTACGGACCGTGAGCTTCGCGCGAGGTGCATGATGAGACGATGTGGACTGGTTCTGGGACTGATCGTGGTTCTTGGTGGGGGATTTGCGACCGTGAGAGCAGACGCGAATCCGGGTTCACGGGCCGCGGTGGTAGAGGCAAGACTGATCTTTGCTCTGGAGAATAGACCAACGGCGGGTTGCCATGCGTCGACCATCGAGCAGACTCGCACGGGGCAGATCGTCGCGGCGTGGTTCGCCGGTGCCGACGAAGGCGAAGACGACGTCGGGATCTGGGTCTCCCGCCTGATCGACGGCCAGTGGTCCAGGCCGACGGAAGTGGCCAACGGCGTGATGTCGGTGCAGAGGCGGTACCCCTGCTGGAATCCGGTGCTGTTCCAGCCGAAGGATGGACCTGTGGTGCTGTTCTTCAAGGTCGGGCCTACACCCAGCCAGTGGTGGGGTCAGTGGACCGTTTCGCACGACGGCGGCGACACCTGGACGCCGCGGCAGTTGCTGCCGGGGAATGTGATGGGTCCGATCAAGAACAAACCGATCCAACTCGACGACGGACGCATTCTCTGCCCGTCCAGCAGCGAACACATCGGCTGGCGGATTCACGTGGAAGTCACCGACGATCTGAAAGACTGGCGCGTGGTCGGCCCGCTGAACGATGGGCAGACCATGCCGGTAATTCAGCCGACCATCCTGAAGCACCGAGACGGGCGGCTCCAGATGCTCTGCCGCACGCGGGGCAAGGGGTTCATCGCCCAGACCTGGTCCGACGACGGCGGCCGCTCCTGGAGTCCGTTGACCTCGACGAGCCTGCCTAACCCCAACGCTGGCATCGATGCGGTCACGCTGAGGGACGGGCGACAACTGCTCGTGTACAACCACACCACACAGGGCCGCAGCCCGCTGAATGTGGCGGTTTCTTCCGATGGGCAGGACTGGGACATGGTGCTGACCCTCGAAGACCAACCCGGCGAATACTCCTATCCCGCTGTCATCCAAACCGCCGACGGTCTCGTCCACACCACGTACACGTACCTGAGAAAGAGTATCAAGCACGTCGTCATCGATCCGGGCAAGCTGTGAGGCCATTGTTGGCTGCCCCGGGACCCCAAGTCTCTCAACCGTTTTGGGCCAATTGCCAAACTCCGCACCCGCCGGCGCCGTAGTAGTAGCAAGTATAAGGCCGACAGGACCTATCGGACGTATACCGAACGCCTTTCGCGTTCGGGTGGCGCTTCAGGGAAGGAGAACGGCAATGATTGACACGGAAGCAATTGCCGAACTGGCATATGATCTGGCCCGTCGTGACTTCTCCCATCAGTTTGGCGGCCCCGAGCTGGGGTTTCGCGAGAAACCAATCTGGCAGAAGGTGCGCGCGCTGGGCACTCGATTGTGGCTGGACACCGGGGATATCGACGAGGCCAAAACGCTTTGGTGTTGTGAATTCGAGGCGTTGACAACCAACAACACGCTGCTCAACAAGGAGATTCAGAAGGGGCTGTACGACGGATTCGTCCGCGAAGTGGCCAAAGCGATTCGGCGGGTCGCGCCCGGGATTGACGAGTCGCCGTATTCCTCGGGACTGATACTGGAGATCGCGTTTGTCCTGAACGCCTACCACGCCCTGCGACTGGTCGAGATGTTCGATGCGCACGTGAGCGTGGAACTGCACACGGACCTCGGTCATGATGTGGAGCGTTCGGTCGCGTACGGCAGGCGGTACTACGACATCTGCCCGGAGCGCTTCTACGTGAAGGTGCCGCTGACGCCGGCCGGCCTGCTGGCGGCGCGAAGGCTGGGGGCCGAAGGCATCCCGGTCAACTTCACTCTGGGCTTCTCCGCCCGGCAGAATTACGCCGCCGCCTTGATCGCCCAGCCGCGGTTCGTCAACGTCTTCATGGGCAGGCTCAATGCGTTCGTTGCCGACAACGGGCTGGGGGATGGACGGAACGTCGGAGAGAAGGCGACGCTGGCGACGCAACGGATGTTGATCGGCCTGAGGGACGCCGGTCGGACACGCTCGCTCTTGATCGGCGCCAGTATGCGCGATGGCTCGCAGGTCGCGGCCCTGACGGGGCTCGACGTCCTGACGATGCCCACGAAGGCTGCGGCGCAATACGAAGAAAGCCCCGCCTCGCGGTTGTCGCCCCAGATTGACACCGACCCGGATGTTCAATTGGCGGACGGCATCCGCTTCGAGGACTTCGACGCCACGACGCTCTGGAACGTCCCTCAGGCGTTCAGGGGCTGCGTCGAAGGCCTCCTGCGCGAGGATGTGGACAGCATGACCCCCGAGGACGTACAGTCCTATTTTGCCCGGCATGGCTTCGAGGATTTCCTGCCGGAGTGGTCGACGCAAGACATTGACACGGCGACGGCCGACGGGAAGATTCCTGTCCTGGCGAGATGGCAAGAGCGGCTCTTGCGAGGCGACGTCGGTCTCGACGCTCTGATGAATCTCAGTGCGTTTGGCGCCTTCGCCACCGACCAGAGGGCCCTGGATGACCGCATCCGATTGCTGATCTGAGTTGTTGGGCTCGGATGGCCAACCCGGCGATCGCGTACAGGCAGCCTGTTTTCGCCAAATCTCCGCTCTTAGCGCTTTTCGAGCATCCACCCCGGCTGTAGAATACCTGTCGGCACCTGCGGTTCTCGGTGCGTTGCCCTGTGGACAGGGATGGGATTGGGGCAGGTATGATTGGGATTGTAGCCAAGCCGGACACGCGGGACAAGCTTGAGATTCTCAGCTCCGATGCGCAGTATGACTTGGCCTGCGCCTGCGGGACGAACAGGGAGGAAGGTCGTCGTCGTGGCCAGGACGGCCGATGGATCTACCCGGTCACGCTGCCCGACGGCGGACGGAGCGTCCTGTTCAAGAGTCTGATCTCCAACGTCTGCACCAACGACTGCAAGTACTGCCCGCTGCGGGAGCAACAGGACATCCGCCGATGCAGCCTCAGTCCGGAGGAGACTGCGCGGGTGTTTCTGGATTACTACCGCCGCAAGAAAGTCTTCGGCCTGTTCCTCAGTTCCGGCGTCATCGGCTCGCCCGATGCGACAATGGACCGGCTCACCACCACCGCCCGACTGCTGCGCCGCCGACACGGGTTCAAGGGATACATTCACCTGAAGGTCATTCCCGGCTCCAGCGCCGCGGCCATCGAAGAAGCCGTCTCGCTGGCCAGCGCCGTTTCTCTGAACATCGAAACCCCGGGGCACAAGCACCTCGCCATGCTTTCGAGCCGCAAGAACTACATCCGCGACATCATCGAGCCGATCAAGCTGATCAGCCGCCTGACGGCGCGGGGGACCCGGTTTGCCAGGGTCAAACAGACCACGCAGTTCATCGTCGGGGCCGCCGGGGAATCCGATGCCGAGATCGTCAAGTACATGGGCGGCCTCTATGACCGGCTGCGGATGCAGCGCATCTATTTCAGCGCCTATCAGCGCGGCGTCGGCGATGCCTCGCTTGATAGCGACCCGACCAAATCATCCGATCCGACTCAGGCCTTCGTCCGCGAGCATCGCCTCTACCAGGTGGATTTCCTCCTGCGCAAGTACGGCTTCAAGGACGCCGACATCGTCTTCGATCCTCGGGGACGCCTGTCGCTCGACGCCGATCCGAAAGAAGTCTGGGCCCGGAATCACCCGGAGGTGTTCCCGTTGGATGTGAACCGTGCTTCGCGTCTGGAACTGCTTCGCGTGCCCGGGCTGGGGCCGTTGACCGTCGACCGCATCGTCAGCCAGCGGGCCACCCGGCGAATCCGAGGTCTGGAGGACATCGGCCGCGTCGGCGCCAGGCTTGCCAAGGCCAGGAGCTATCTGATGTTCTGAAAATTTTCGTTGCCAAGGTGTCGTCGCTCTTTATAATTCGCTGCCTGATCGAACGTTGGGTTGGCAGACCTACAGGTCCTCAAGAAGTGGTAAAGGAGGTGAAAATGCAGAACATGGTTCCCTCGAAAGTCTTCCTGACCAAGGGTGTCGGACGACACAAGTACCAGCTCAAGTCGTTCGAGGAAGCACTGAGAAAGGCCGGCGTGGCCCAGCAGAACCTGGTCCAGGTCTCCTCGATTCTGCCTCCCAAATGCAGGATCATCAGCCGAGAGAGGGGTCTGGAGGAACTGACGCCGGGGGAGGTGTGCTTCTGCGTGATGGCCCGTGCCGACACGGACGAGCACGGCCGTCTGGTCGCCGCTTCGGTGGGCATCGCCGTTCCGAAAGACGGAAGAAAATGGGGGTATCTCAGCGAGGTTCACGGCCACGGCATGGACCAGCACGTAGCCGCCGATCTGTCGGAGGACCTGGCGGCCGGCATGCTCGGGACCACGCTGGGTCTCGAAGTCGATCCGAACAAGGCATGGTCGGAGAAGGAACAGGTCTACAAGTCCAGTGGGCTGATCATTCGCACGTCGAACATCACGCAAACCGCCCGGGGCAAGAGAGGCCTCTGGACCACCGTGGTGGCGATTGCGATGTTTATCTTCGACCGATAGCCATCGCTTGTCTGTCCCTGTGATGGCGGCGCGGAGGGGCGAGTGGTTATTCGCCCCTACCATCGGCCTCGGCCTGGGGAGAGGGTCTGGATACGAAAGGCAACCGACATGCGTGGCGATGCCGGCCACGATCAAACGAATGAGATAGGGTGAAGGACATGAAGAAGAAGGACCTGCTCAAAGAGTTGATTGAACACGTCGATATCAAGACCTTTGATGCCACGGCCATTGTGGATGCGATGCGCAAGATGTCGTTCACGGCCAGGGACACAGCCCGGGCCGCCGACATCCTCAGCATGATGATCGAAGACAAGGACTGCACGATCATGCTGTGCATCGCCGGAAGCACCAGTGCCGGCGGATGCATGCAGGTCTACATCGACATGGTCCGGCACAACATGGTCGACGCGATCGTCGCGACCGGAGCCACGATCGTCGACATGGACTTCTTCGAGGCCATCGGGTTTCGGCACTACAAAGGCAGCCCGTTCGTGGACGACAACAAGCTCCGGGAGCTGTACATCGACCGGATCTATGACACGTTCATCGACGAGGAACAGCTCCAGGTCTGCGACGAGACGATCAAGAAGATTGCCGACGGCCTGGAGAAGCGGTCCCATTCGTCACGCGAATTCATCCGAGAGATGGGCAAGTACCTGACCCGGCACGCCAAGAAGAAAGACTCGCTGGTCCAGGCGGCCTACGAGTGCGACGTGCCGATCTTCTGCCCGGCCTTCTCCGATTCCAGCGCAGGCTTCGGCCTCGTCAAGCACCAGGTCGAGAACCCCGACCGGCACGTCTCGATCGACTCGGTGAAGGATTTCCGCGAGCTGACGGAGATCAAAATACGCTCCAACGTCTCCGGACTGTTCATGATCGGCGGCGGGGTGTCCAAGAACTTCGCCCAGGACACCGTGGTCTGCGCCGAGGTGCTCGGGCATTCGGTGGACATGCACAAGTACGCCGTACAGATCACCGTGGCCGACGTCCGCGACGGCGCCTGCTCCAGCTCCACGCTGAAAGAGGCTACCTCGTGGGGCAAGGTGGACACCGGGTGCGAGCAGATGGTCTACGCGGAGGCGACGAGCGTGCTGCCTTTGATTGCCAGCTACGCCTACCACAAGCGCGGCTGGGAACAGCGGGCTCGCAGACAGTGTGCCAGGTTCTTCGAGCCGGTTTCCACAGGAGAGCGCAAATGACGGGACGGTTAAAGGCGGTGGCCTCCACGACAGGGGTTTTGCTCCTGACGGCAGCCCTGCTGGTCACGCCTGGATGCGGTGACGGCGATCTGGAGAAGGCGCAGAAGGATGCCCGCGAGGCCAAGGCCACGGTCAAGAAGCTCGAACTGAGTCTGGAGCGAGCGAGGCGGGAAATCTCCGATTTGAAGAGCGAACTGGGCGTGGTGCGCCAGACCCGCGACGAGCTTCAGAAACAGGTCGATCAACTGGCTCAGGAGCGAGACAAGGCCGCCACCCTGGCGCAGCAGGCCGAGCAGGTGATCACGCATCTGAGCACGCGCGCTGAAGGCCAGGTCAGCGCGACGGCCGCGCTGCGAAACCAGATCGACAACCTCAAAGCGGTGGTCGCCGACCAGCAGGCTCTGATCGAGCAGTTGCAGAAGGGCGGCCTGCCCGAGGCGGCTGCCCCGGACCAGGGGGAAGCCGTCGATACGACCGACGCCAATCAGCCTGCGGAAGGCGAGGGCGGCGCGTAACAGTCCCCAGACGATTGTCACTGACAGCCGCAGTCGCAGAGAGAGCATCTGCCGGCATCTCGTGGAGCGTGTGACGGCTCTGCGAATTCTCCTTCAGCACCCCACATCGTATGTCCGACATTGTGCCCGACGCGCCAGGCCACGGCGCCTCATCGCTCGTGAGACCTCGCTGTCTCAGGGGCTGCGCCGAGGCAACGGAGGTCTGCCGGAGGGAGTTTGTCCTTGCACGATCCCGAGACCTTTGTAGCATGAGGGGCGAGCCAAACAACGCCGGTCGATCGCTTGTGACGCCACGGACAGGCTGCGTTCGAGCACGAGAGGTGTCGTCATCGAGGACACGGACATGTGGGACATTCTGTTGAGCCGGCAGAGATGGCTCTGGCCCCTGGTCGTAGCGCTGCTTGCGGCCGGAGCCGCGCTGGCCTGGGACCTCCGCTGTGAGGTCCGCGAGAAGCTCGTCGACTTCATCCGCAGGGAGTATCCGCACGCGTCGCCCAGACTGCGCGCCGAACTGAAGAAAGGAGAATGTCAATGAAGATGGAGAAGAAGGATAAGATCAAGCTCGTCGCTCTGGTTGTCGTCGCGGTCATGGCGATCATCATCTTCCTGCAAAATACGGAAATGGCCGAAGCGCGAATCTTCTTCCTGAGGATCGAGATGTCGCGTGCGCTGCTGCTCATACTGACCTTTGCTCTCGGCCTGCTCACCGGCATTCTGGTGGCCATGAACTTCCTGAGAAGGAAGACCAAACCATAGTCCGGATCGCCGATCGCATCCGGGCGCATCGGATCGAGTGATCTACCGTTGGAAAGGGCCTGTTCGATATGACTGCCAAGCCGAAATCGAGGCGCCGAGCGGTCGCGAAACGCTCGAGGAAGGCCGGATTGCCTCCCGGAACCCTCGTCTACACGGGGGAACAGCAGGTCGAATCGGTTCGGATCACCGTGATCGACTACGACGAGCAGCACGTGCAGGAAAAGCAGGTGGCCTCGCCGGAGGAGTGTTTGCCGTTCCGCCAGACGCCCACCGTGACGTGGATCAACGTCGACGGTCTGCACGACGTCAGCGTGATCGAGAAACTCGGCAAGGCCTTCGACCTCCATCCTCTGCTCCTCGAAGACATTCTCAGCACCGGCCAGCGCCCGAAGTTCGAGGATTACGAGAAGAACCTCTTCATCGTCGTGAAGATGCTCAGCTTTAGCGAGGACTCTCAGGCGGTCGAGACCGAGCAGGTCAGCCTGATCATCGGGCCCAACTTCGTGCTGTCGTTTCAGGAGACCGTCGGCGACGTCTTCGATTACGTTCGCGATCGAATCCGGAATGCGAAGGGCCGGATCCGGAAGCTCGGCGCCGATTTCCTCGCTTACTCTCTGGTCGATGCCATCGTCGACGGCTACTTCGTCATACTCGAGAAGCTCGGCGAGAAGATCGAGAATCTGGAGGGGGAACTGGTCAGAGAAGCGGACCAGAAGACGCTTCAGAAGATTCACAGCCTCAAACGCGAGATGATCACCCTTCGTCGGTCGATCTGGCCTCTGCGCGAACTCATCGGCAGTCTCCAGCGAAGCGAATCGGCCCTGGTTGCCGAGTCGACGAGCCTCTACCTGAGAGACTTGTACGACCACACCGTCCTGATCATCGATACGATCGAGAGTTTCCGCGAAATGGTCTCGGGCATGCTGGACATCTATCTGTCGAGTCTCAGCAACCGGACGAACGCAGTGATGAAGGTGCTGACCATCATCGCGACCCTGTTCATACCGCTGACCTTCATCGCCGGGGTCTATGGCATGAATTTCGAGCACATGCCGGAGCTGAGATGGCGCTATGGATATGCCGCCATATGGGCGGTGATGATCGTCGTGGCCTCGATCATGCTGTTGTATTTCCGCAGAAGGAGATGGCTTTGACGCAACGGCAGAGTGCGGGAGAAAGGGCTTGCCTAATCCTGCCCGACCGGATATGACAGAAATCGCGGTCGGTCGTCCCGACGAACGCCGTCGTCTCGACGCGGCGAATCGTTACGGGAAAACGTTCCCGGATTTCTTGTGAACGAACGTATCGAATCCGGTTTGCCATGATGTCTATCGTCGCTTCGCTAACGGAATCCAACCTCTTCGCTTGGGGGATCTTGCCTGCGTTGATCTTCCTGGCGAGAATCTGCGACGTGACCCTGGGGACGGTGCGTCTGATCTTCGTCTCCCGGGGCTTCAAGTATCTGGCGCCGGTGGCTGGTTTCTTCGAGGTGCTGATCTGGATCCTGGCGATCGGCCAGATCATGCAGAACCTCTCGAACTGGATCTGCTACCTGGCCTATGCGGGCGGCTTCGCCACGGGCAACTACGTGGGCATGCGGGTGGCCGAGAAACTCTCACTGGGGATCGTGCTGATCCGCATCATCACGCAGCGGGGCGCCCATGCCCTGGTAGATCGTCTGCGAAAGAGCGACTACGGCGTGACCAGCCTGGACGGCGAGGGGGCCGCCGGCCCGGTGCAGGTCATTTTCACCATCGTGCCTCGCCGGGAGGTCGGCGCGGTCGTGGAACTGGTCAAGGCGTACAATCCGAAGGCGTTCTACTCCGTCGAGGAAGTTGGCTTCGTGGAAAGAGGCGTCTTTCCGATCAAGAAGGACTGTCGCTTCATCGGGCTGGAGCGGTTTCTCCGGCCGTTTCGCAAGGGCAAATAGCGCGACAGGGCTATCCCCGAACGCGGACGGCTTGTACAATACAACCCTTTGTGATCGGGCCGAAGCGTCGGTTCGGCTCCAGTACCGGAGTGGGCAGGGAATAAGGTCTCTTGCATGAGAGCGGCTGATAAGACGGGTCCAAAGCTTCAGAAGTTGACCGAGCTGTTTTCGGGCAAGACCTACTTGCTCATCATCATCCAGGACAACCCCGATCCGGACTGCATCGCCTCGGCGGTCGCCCTGCGCAAGCTGGCCAACAGCCTGGCCAATCTCCAGTGTTCCATCACCTGCGGCGGGACCGTCGGACGCGGGGAGAACCGGGCCCTCGTCAAGTATCTCGGCCTGAATCTGCGCAACTGCGAGGAGATCGATTACAGCAAGTTCGACCTGCTGGCGATGGTGGACACGCAGCCGGGCACCGGAAACAACTCCCTGCCGACGCAATTGCTGCCCAACATCGTTATCGATCACCATCCGATCCGCCGGCTGACGCGGGCGGTCCCCTTCACGGACATCCGCAGTGGCTACGGCTCGACCTCGACGGTTTTCGTGGAGTATCTCATCGAAGCGGGGATCACACCGGAAACGCCCCTGGCTACGGCGCTGCTCTATGGGATTCGCTCCGACACCCAGGACCTCGGCCGCGAGGCCACCCGGGCGGACATCGAGGCCATCCAGTTCCTCTACCCGTTCGCCAACAAACGCATGCTCAGCGTCATCCAGCGGGGGAAGGTGCCGAGGGTGTATTACCAGATGCTGGCGAACGCCCTGCGAAACGCTCGCGTCCAGGGTCCGGCCATCATTACCGAACTGGGCGAGATCGACAATCCCGACATGATCGCCGAAGTGGCCGACCTGCTGCTGCGCGAAGACGAGACGGCTTGGACGATGTGCACCGGCCTGTGGAACGAGAAACTCCTGATCTCCATCCGCACCTCCGAAGAGAGCAACGTCGCCGAGAACGTGATGAAGCGCATGGTCTTTCGCAAAGGCACCGGCGGAGGCCATCTGACCTATGCCGGCGGTCAGGTCCCTCTGGCCGGCAAGACCAAGGCCGAGCGGCAGAAGATCGAAAAACACGTCGAAGAGAAATTCCTCAAGGCCATCGGCGCCGAGGCCGCGGAGAACTCTCGCCTCGTCAAAGCCTGACTTCACCCTGGCGCGCGCCTGCGGGTCGCGCTTCCATGCACGATGTTCTTGGGCGAGCCTGCAAGCGACAATCGCCTTGCTTTTCGTTCCGTACGTACTACTATTGCTGTGGACACGTAGGCTGGGGGCGTGCTTCCATTGGGATGAGCGCACCTCCAGGGACGAATCCCGTTTGATTTTGAGCATCGTGGGAGGAAGAGACGATGACGCAGGATCGAATCGGCCGCCTGAGCTATGAATTGATCAATTGCGCCGTGATCGTGGCCCATCCGGACGACGAGACCCTCTGGGCCGGCGGAACCATGCTGCTGCATCCCGACAGTTGCTGGACGGTTGTGTCGTTGTGCCGAGGGAGCGATCCGGATCGGGCCCCCAGGTTTCACAAGGCCATGGAATGCTACGGCGCCCGGGGGCTGATGGCGGAACTGAACGACGGGCCCGAGCAGACGCCGCTGCGGACCATCGATGTTGAGGATGCGATCATCGAAATCCTGCCCTCCGATCGATACGACTTGATCCTGACGCACGGCCTGTGGGGCGAATATACGTCACATCGGCGCCACGAGGAGGTGGCCAAGGCGGTCATGGCGCTGCGAGAGGGTGGACGGCTCACGGCGCAGGAAGTATGGATGTTTGCGTATGAGGACGGCGCGAAGAAGTACCTGCCCCGCGCGATCGCCGACGCGGACGTCCACATGCGTCTGCCCCAGGACATCTGGGAGCGGAAGTACGAGATCATCCGCCGCGTATACGGCTTTGACGAGGACAGTTTCGAGGCCCGGACGACGCCGAAGGAAGAGGCGTTCTGGGTCCTGGGCAAGGGCAAGTAGGGGCGGATGATGGTTCGCCCGTACAGCTTCGACCCGTTCGAGGGAGATCGATGAAGGTTCTGGTTTTGTACGACTATCCGCCGTCGCCGGCTGGTCTGGCCACGCAGGGACATCTGTTGCACCGGGGTCTGGCGGAGTTGGGCGTCGACGTCCATTCGGTGCATTTCGAGTCGGCGCAGGAGAAGGAATGGTATTACCGCTGGTTCGAGCCCGACGTGGTTGTCGGTGTCGGATACTGGGGGCACACCACGCATCTCGTCCTGCATCCGCAGCGTTACGGCGTGCAGCCGGTGCCCTGGCTGGTAGCCGATGGGTACATGGCGAACTACCACGAGGTGCTCGAGGCCCTGCCTCTGATTCTGGTCACCAGCAAGTGGGTCAAACAGGTCTACACGCGGGACGGACTCAGCGGCCGGAATATCGAGGTTCTCCCCGTCGGCTGCGACACCGACGCGTTCATACCGCGCGACCCTGCCGATCCCAAAGTGGCGACCGTCCGGGAGGCACTTGGTGTGGCCCCGGACCAGATCATGATCCTGACCGTCGGTGGCGACGCGACCAGCAAGGGCGCCCAGGAGGTGATGCAGGCGCTGGCGACGATCGACATGAAGGCGCCCGACTGGAAGTACGTCTGCAAGGTCTGGCCGCAGCCGCGGACAGAGCACCAGAATCTCATCGATCTTCAGTTGGCCACGCAGTTGGGCATCGAGAAGAACGTGGTCTACACGACGAACGTGATCTCGCGGAACTTCATGCCGTACCTGATCGCAGCCTGTGACATCTACGCGGCGCCGTCGCGACTTGAAGGATTCGGCATGATCCAGGTCGAAGCCAACGCCTGCGGCAAGCCCGTCATCGGCATCAAAGGAATGGGCCTGCTCGACACCATGATCCACGGCGAGACCGCCTACCTGGCCGGCATCGCCCAGGAGGTCCGGCTGCGCGAGACCATCGTCGGTGACGAATCCGGATACGAAGCGGGACATCGCGTGGTGTTCAAGGCGCCTCGCACCGTGGACTATCGCGCCAGCGTTCACGACATCGCCGGCTATCTTCTGGAGCTGATGCAGAACGCCGAACGGAGAAAGAAGATGGGCCAGGCCGGACGCGAACGGGCCGTGGAGCACTTCGATTACCGCGTCGTCGCCAGAAGGTTCGTGGAGATCATTCAGAAGAGGCTCGGAATCAGTTGACATGACATCGTCGGACGCCAAGCTTATCGAGCGCGCCAAGGCGGCTGCTGTCGAGGTCCTTCTGCACAACCTGCATGGTTCGTACCGGGGGCTGCCTCGCACGGCCGGATGGGGATATCCGGAGCCCTACACACGCGACTTGATGATCGCCACGCTCGGTGTTCTGGTCGCCGGCAACGACGAGCTTGTCAAGGTGTGGCGCCGCACCTTCGAAGTCCTTGCGTCCAACCAGAGTCCCCTGGGGCACATTCCATCGCTGGTGCACGATCGCGAAGACCGCGGCGCCAGTGACACCACGCCGCTGTTCCTGCTGGCCGTTGCGCTGTTTCGCTTCCACACGGGCGAGCCGGATTTCCTGAAGGAAGCCGTCGACAAGGCGCTGACCTGGATGGCCTATCGCAGTCCGTCGGATCGCGTCCTGGTCGCGCAGCTTCCGACCAGTGACTGGCGGGACGAACAGTGGGTCCTGGGCTACGGTCTGTACGTCAACACGGTGCTCTATGCCGCGTTGCGCCTTCTGGGCAGTCACGATCGGGCCGATGTGCTGCGCGAGATGATGGAGCATTTCACCGTCAAGGGGGAGCGGCAGCAGCGTCACGTGCACGAAGGGCTTGTGCTGCCCTGCAAGCCATACTACGCGATGTGGTCGTACAAGGTCTATCGCAGCGAGCGGTTCGATCTGTTGGGCAACAGCCTGGCGATTCTCTCGGGGATCGCCTCGCCCACGCGGGCTGGTCATCTGGTGACGTGGATCGAGGGCGAATGTGCGGCGTTGCGGCGGAACGGGCTTCTGGCGGTCGAACTGCCCCCGAACTTCTTCCCCTACGTCCGACCGGAAGACCCCGATTGGATGCCGCGATACGCCAAGTACAACCAGCCGGGCGAGTACCACAACGGCGGGATCTGGCCGTTCATCTGCGGCTTCTACGTCGCCTCGCTCGTAGCCGCCGGGCGAGTTCGACTGGCCGAACGAACGCTGCTGGCCCTGACGGAACTGGTGCGCGGCCGGCGCGACGCCGAAGTCGAGTTCGGTTTCAACGAATGGCACCGGGCCCAGGACGGCGCGCCTCGTGGCGAGGACTGGCAGACCTGGTCGGCGGCCATGTACCTCTACGCCGCCCACTGCGTGCAGACGCAGACGACGGCATTCTTTGATCGCTGTCGTCAGGCACGGCCGCAAGACCGATAGTTCATCGCCTACCCTGCATGCCAAGCACGTCGAAGAGGAAGGTGTAGATGTCGGCCTGTTCTTCGATAGCCTTGGAGACGGGCTTTCCGCCTCCATGTCCGGCCTTGGTCTCGACCCGCAGCAGGATAGGATTGTCGCCGACCGCCTTCTCCTGAAGCGTTGCGGCGAACTTCTTGGCGTGCAGCGGCACGACTCGGTCGTCCGTATCGGCCGACGTAATCAGGATCGGAGGATATCCGACGCCCGCCTTGACGTTGTGCAGGGGAGAGTAGGCGTAGAGATAGCCAAACTCCTGCTTGCTGGCTTCGGCATTGCCATACTCGGGGACCCAGTAGCGGCCCACCGTGAACTTGTGGTAACGCAGCATGTCGATCACCGGGACCTGGCAGACGACCGCCCCATACAGGTGGGGCCGCTGGAGCATACAGGCGGCCACGAGCAGGCCGCCATTGCTGCCGCCGCGAATCGCCAGTTTCGCGGGTTGGGTGTAGTTGTTTTCGATGAGCCATTCGGCCGCTGCGATGAAGTCGTCGAAGACGTTCTGTTTGTTTTCGAGCATGCCCGCCTGGTGCCACGATTCGCCGTACTCGCTGCCGCCTCGCATATTGGCCTGGACGTAGACGCCTCCGGCTTCGAGCCAGGCGAGCGTCGACGTCGAGAACCCCGGCATGATGTTGATATTGAAGCCGCCGTATCCGTACAACAGCGTCGGATGGCTCCCGTCCAATGTCAGACCTTTGCGGTGCGTGATGAACATGGGAATGCGGGTCCCGTCCTTGGAAGTGCAGAAGACCTGTCTGGTCTCATACGCCGCCAGATCGAAGTCGATCTCGGGCTGGTGGATCACGCGTAGCTCGTTCGAACGAAGGTCGTACCGGAAGCTCGTGCTTGGGTAGAGGAACGACGTAAAGCTGAAGAACATCTCCGGATCGTCCTGCCGGCCCGAGAGGCCCCCGACTGTCCCGAGGCCGGGCAAGTCGATGTCACGAACGTGCTGGCCGTCGAGGTGGAAGACCTTGAGCCGGTGATGCACATCGTGCATGCAGACGAGCACGAGTTGGTTGTCGACCCAGGCAGCGTAGTCGATCACGCCGTCGCTTTCCGGTATCACAGTGCTCCAGTGAGCCTGCGCGGGCCGGTCGGTGTCAATGGCTATGATGCGTCCCTTCGGAGCATCTGAGTTGGTCAGGAAGTAGAAGATGGGCCCCTGATTGCCGAGGAAATCGTATCGTGCGTCGGCCTCATCGAGCAGCCGGACGAACGGACCGTCGCCTTTGAGCGGCCGGTAGTACACGCGATTCCTCGGATCGGTCCCATGATGAAGGTAGAGCACGAGGTACCGGCCGTCTTCGGTGACGACCGGGGCGAGGCTCAGCTCTTTGTTGTCGGGTCGTTCGTAGATCAGGACATCGGCCGACTGCGGCGTCCCGAGCCGATGCCAGTACAGGCGGTTGTAGTTCATGCGGTCTTCCTCCGAGACCGTGGTCGGATCGGGAAACCGGCTATAGAAGAACCCGCCGCCGTCGTGGTGCCAGGCGATGGTTGTGAAGCGGCACCATTGCAGGACCTCATCGAGATCCATCCCCCAGTTGACCTCCCGAATCCGCACCTCCTGCTCGTCACTGCCGCTGTGTGAAAGCCCATACGCCAGCTTCGTACCGTCCCAGTTCAGCGCCGCAGTGGTCACCGCCACGGTGCCGTCGGCGCTGAGCACGTTCGGATTGACCACGACTCTGGCTTCCCCATCCAACGTGTCCTGAACGTACAGGACCGATTGGTTCTGAAGACCGTCGTTCTTCCAGAAGAAGTACCGTCCGCCTTGTTTCGACGGGGACGAACAGCGCGGGTAGTTCGTCAGCGATTTGAGCCGGGCTTTGATCCTCTCTCGTGCGCCGGTGCGAGCAAGAAACCGCTCGGTGAGGTCGTTCTGCCGGGCGACCCACGTCTGCGTCTCGTCCGAGTCGGCGTCTTCGAGCCAGCGGTAGGGGTCGGCCACCTCCGTTCCGTGATAGGTGTCGACAACCGCTTCCTTGCGGGCTTGCGGATAGGCCGGCCGGCGCTGTGCCGTGGTTGTGGTCGAAGGGCGATGACAGCCTGTGCCCAGGGTGGCGATCAGGGCGAGTATTGCTGACGTCCAGACGGATCGTTTGTTCATCTGCGGTTCTCCATTCGTGGTCGGTTTTGTGTCCGGTTGCATTTGCGGGGCCTATTGAACGGGCTGTCCCCGGCTTTGTCAAACAGGAGCAGAGACAAAACAGCCCGTCCGACCGGGTCCTGGCCCCGCCGGAGTTCCGAGGAAGGCGAATGCGCCTGGCGACCTCAAAATAGACAAGGTGAACAGCGATTCTCGCGGTCAATATAGGAAAAACTGTTGAATTCTCCCGGATCGGGCAGTACGATGCAGGTGACGTGTCCCGGCTTGATCTGTGCGCCCGATGGCGAGGTGACGACGTATGGCTGAACCGACCCGAACCAGCAAGGACCGCGAAGATATGGAGGTGGAAAAGGCCGTTCACGACCCTCAGGGTGGTCTGGCTGACTACGTCAGCCATCTCAGTGCCGAACACAGAATGCTGGTGGCGCTGAAGAGCCAGTTGTATGGCGGTTCCTGGGAGCCCATGCTGGACGATCTGCGGAATCGTCTCGCGGGCAAACCGTACATCTTCAAGTTGGTCAACCGAATTCAGGAGGATATTGAGCGCATCGAGGAGATGAAACGCTTCGAGGCCAAGCACGGTATCGACCTGGCGGACTGCGTCGAGCTGCCGTGAGCGCCGGGCAGGCGGTGCCGTGCACGCCGCTTGCCTGGGATGAGTGTGAGGGTGGCCCTTCTTGCGAGGACGTGGAATATGCGAAGACCGGTGATGCAAAAGACGTGGCTCTTCCTGGCGATGGGTGCGCTGCTGAGTGTTCCTGCGACCGGGGACGGCGCCCATGGTTTAGAGTGGCTCGTATCCAAAGACCTGCTGGATCCGTTGAGACTGACTTCCGTTTGGCAGACGACGGTCCCGATACGCCAGGGCGAGCGCCTGGAGATGCTGATGGTCCTGGGCGACCGGCTGTACGTGCGGTCGGCGGAGAACCACGTGTGGTCGCTGGACCGTCACAGCGGCAACGTTCTCTTCAGCAGCTCGATCGCGCCGGCGGGTTTTCCCGTCTTCGGATGGAACGCCTACGGCGACCGACTGATCACGGTGATCGACAACCAGCTCGTTGAGTTGGATGCGAACGCCGGGACTCGCGGGCGAGTTACCGACCTGGGAGTGAGTGTCATTGCCCCCGTCGTTCGGAACAGCGAGTTCTTCTATGTCAGCGCCGCCGACCGCCGTCTCCATGCCTTCCGGGCCCGCAACCTGATCGAGCTGTTCAAGGCTTCGGCCGACAACGACTCGGTGATCACCTCGGTCATTGCCGACGAGGACATGGTCGTGTTCGCCACGGACGCGGGCAATCTGGTTGCGATGACGCCCGACGCGCCGAGGAAGCTCTGGCAGTTCGATGCTGTCGGGGCGATGGCCGGGCCGGTTGTTCGCGACGGCCGTTCGTTCTTCTTCGCCAACAAGGACACCTGTGTCTATCGCGTCGATGCGACCGGGACCAACAGCGTTTCGTTCGCCTGGAAGTATCAGACCGAAGCGATTCTGGATCGCGCACCGCGCGTCACTGCCGCCGCGGTCTATCAATATGCCCCCGGTCGCGGCGTCACCGCGATCGGCCGGAACTCGGGCAAGGCCTTGTGGTCCCTTCCCGAAGGGGTCGATCTGCTCGCCGAGGCCGGCAATAAGGCCTATGTGTTTACCAAGGACCGGACGCTGGTGGTCATGGACAACGCGTCGGGCCGCAGGCTGCTCTGGGTGAACTTCGCGGAGGTGTCCGACTATGCGGCCAACGTGGCCGATGCGAAGATCTATGTCGCCGGCCGGCGCGGACGTATCCTGTGTGTCCAGCCGATGTAGGATGGGCTTCAGGTCGAGTGGTGCGAACCGGAATCCTTGTACGACAACGAAACGAACCAAGGAGAAGGAGTTGAAATGGACGTCACTATCAAGACCGCACTGATCAGCGTCTCCGATAAGACCGGGGTCATCGATTTTGCCAAGGCCCTGGCTCAAATGGGTGTCCGGATCATCAGCACGGGCGGCACAGCCGCGAAGCTGGCGCAGGCCGGCGTACAGGTGGTCAGCATCGACTCGGTGACGGGTTTCCCCGAGATGATGGACGGCCGGGTCAAGACCCTTCATCCCAGGATTCACGGCGCGTTGCTCGGCCTTCGGGACAAGAAGGAGCACGTCGAGGCCATGACCGAACACGGGATCGAGCCGATCGATCTGGTCTGCGTCAACCTTTATCCATTCGAAGCGACCGTGGCAAAGGCGGATTGCCCGTTCGAGGAGGCGATCGAGAACATCGACATCGGGGGACCGAGCATGATTCGCTCGGCGGCCAAGAACCACAAGTTCGTCGCGGTCGTCACCGATCCCGGCCAGTATGCCCAGGTCATCGAACAGATGCGCAACAACAACGGCGCCGTCAGTGGCACGCTGCGCAGCGAGCTGGCGCGGGCGGCCTTCAGCCTGACCGCGTCGTACGACGCCGCGATCTCCCGGTACCTCCATGCCAAGGCGGGCGTCGAGTTCCCGAACCGGATCTCCATCGCCCTGACGCGCGAGACGACCCTGCGCTACGGCGAGAATCCGCACCAGACCGCGGCGCTGTACAAGCTCCCGGCTGGCGCGGAGCCTTCGGTCTGCAGCGGCAGACTCCTCGAATGCGGCACGGAAATCAGCTTCAACAATCTGCTCGACGCCAACGCGGCCTTCGAGCTGGTCAAGGAATTCGACGAGCCGGCCGCGGTCGTGGTCAAGCATCTGAATCCATGCGGGTGCGCCGTCGATGAGGACATCACCGTCGCGTATCGCAAGGCCTACGAGGGCGACGTGGTCAGCGCGTTCGGCGGGATCATCGCGGTTAACCGGCCCGTCAACATCGAACTGGCCCAGACGATCATGGAGTCTTACGGCCGATTCGGCAAGGCGCTCGGCGCCAGCGGCTTCTTCGCCGAGGTGGTTATCTCGCCGCGATTTGAGGAAGACGCCATCGAGATCATCCGGACGTTGAAGACTTGGGGCAGCCGGGTCCGCCTGATCGAAACCGGGCCGATCGACCGCACGAAGATCGATACCTCCGAGTTCGACGTGCGCTGCATCATCGGCGGTCTGCTGCTCCAGAAGCGCGACTTGGCGGGCTGGGAACCCGAGGTCGTGACGTGCCCGACGCAGACCAAGCCCACGGCCGAGCAGCTTGAAGATCTGCGCGTGGCTTGGCTGGTGGCCAAACACACCAAGAGCAACACGATCATCCTCGCCAAGAACCGGCGCATCCTCGGCGTCGGCGCCGGCCAGATGAACCGCGTCGAGTCCGGACTGTTGGCCATGAAACAGGCCGGCGAGGAGGCTCGCGGCGCCGTGATGGCGTCCGATGCGTTCTTCCCGTTCCCTGACAACGTGGACAACGCCGCCAAGGCGGGTATCGCCGCGATCGTACAGCCCGGCGGATCGAAGAAGGACCCCGAGGTCATTGCGGCCGCCGATGCCCACGGCATCGCCATGATCTTCACGGGAAAACGCCACTTCAAGCACTGATCCTGCGCCTGGGCGCCCGATCTGTGGTGGCAAACAGCCATTCCCTGCGACAAGCTGCCAGATGTCGGCGTCCGCGCAAAGCCTATCATGCCCACAGGAATAATATAATTTTATCGAAACCCGCCCCGGCGCCGCTCGTACCTGTTCCATCGGGAGTGACGACAGCGAGGCATGGCAAGTGAACGGGCGACAGGTGGCACACTCAAGCCCTCAAGATTTGGGTATGGCTTGCCCTTGGGAGTCATGACCAAGCTGCGCTTGAGGCGGCCATCCTCCGAGGTGAGTTCTTGGGAGGTAACCACAAGATGGCAACGCAGCAGACAATCAGTACAGTCAATGGAATCGACCTGGACGTTCTCCACGAAACGGTCAGCGCGATCGAGAACGACCCCGCTCTGGCCAAGTGCAAGTTCCGAGCGAACAACAAGTGGATCAACGGCAACCACAATCGCACGCGAATCACCGGTTTCTACGGCGCCAAACAGGAGATGACGCACCAGCAGTCTTTCGAGTTGCACGCCGATGAGCCGCCGGTGTTGGCGGGCGACGACCAGGCGCCGAACCCGGTCGAACACTTGCTCAACGCCCTGGCCGGCTGCATGACGACGGGGATGGTGGCCCATGCCGCGGTGCGCGGCATCCACATTGAGGAGTTGGAATCCGAACTGGAAGGCGACCTGGATTTGCGCGGTTTCCTCGGTTTGTCGGACGACGTTCCGAGGGGCTATACGAACATTCGCGTCAAATTCAGAGTCAAGGCCGACACTGACAACATGGAACGCCTCAGAAGGCTGACAGAGTACTCTCCTGTGTTCAACACCATCACGCAGGGAGCCAGAGTCGATGTATCCGTCGAACCCAAGTAGGGACCAGTGACGCGTCGCCTCTGTGGGCAGCCGGCGGAGAGTCGGCCCATGCAGAAGTCGTCTTTGTGACGCACCGGAAAGGGGGGCTCTGGCGGAGTACGGCCCCCCTTTTCCGGGAACTGTGCGCCGATAGTCGCACGATTCGCACCTTCCGGCGTGACAACAGCCGGGAGGGGCGCGTCCCAGCTTCTTAGAAAGGAGACCGATTATGGCTGCTTCGGCTGTCAAGACAATCTCCAACGGCACGGTGACCTTGGAGGAAAGCACCGTAGCCGACTTCGACGCCTCTCTTCGCGGCGAACTGATCGAGCCCTGGCATCCGGCGTACGACGAAGCGAGGACCATTTACAATGCGATGATTGACAGACATCCTGCCCTGATTGCGCGATGCCGGGACGTCGCCGACGTGATGGCGGCCGTGAACTTCGCCCGGACGAACGATCTTCTGCTGGCGGTTCGCGGTGGCGGCCACAACGGGCCGGGTCTGGCCCTCTGCGACGATGGGTTGGTGATCGACCTGAGCCTCATGAAGGGGATTCGCGTGAACCCGGCGCGTCGCAACGTCCGCGTCGAGCCGGGGTGCCGTTGGGGTGACGTGGACCACGCTGCACATGCATTCGGTCTGGCGGTGCCGAGTGGAGCCATATCCACCACCGGTGTCCCCGGACTGACACTGGGCGGTGGGCACGGCTACCTCACCCGAAAGTACGGCCTGACCATCGACAACCTGCTCGAAGCCGACCTCGTTCTGGCCGATGGCCGGTTCGTCACGGCCGGGCCGCAGAAGAATGAGGACCTGTTCTGGGCCATTCGGGGCGGCGGCGGCAACTTCGGCGTCGTGACCTCGTTCCTGTTCCGGGCGCATCCCGTCGATACAGTATACGCCGGCGTGACGTTGTGGCCCTTCGACAAGGCGGGCGATGTCCTGAGGTGGTACCGGGATTTCAGCCGGCAGGCGCCGATCGATCTCTATGGGTTCTTCGCTTTTCTGATGGTGCCTCCGGGGCCGCCATTCCCCAGGGAACTGCATTACAAGAAGATGTGCGGCGTGGTCTGGTGCTACACCGGCCCTATGGACCGGGTGGATCGGGTGTTCGATCCGGTCCGCCGTCGCGCGCCGGTGTTCGACGTGCTCGGACCCATGCCCTTTCCGCAAATCCAGTCGCAGTTCGATGCGCTGTATCCGCCGGGCCACCAGTGGTACTGGAAGGGCGACTTCGTGAACGAACTCAGCGACGAGGCGATCGAACTGCATCTGCAGCACGGGGCGGCGCTCCCCACGCCGCAATCGACCATGCATCTCTATCCAATCGACGGCGCGGTGCACGAGGTGGCTCCCGACGCGACCGCATGGAGCTACCGCGACGCGGCGTGGTCGATGGTGATCGTCGGCGTCGATCCAGACCCGGCGAACCGCGAGAAGATCACGACCTGGGCGAGGGACTATTGGGAGGCCCTGCACCCGTATTCCGCCGGCGGCGCGTACGCGAATTTCATGATGGAAGAGGGCGCGGAGCGGGTCAAAGCCACCTATCGTGACAACTACGAGCGGCTGGTGGAAGTCAAGACGAAGTACGATCCCACGAACCTGTTCCGCGTGAATCAGAACATCCGACCGCGAGCGTGAAAGAGGGCGGTCGGATGTGCAGGAATGGAGGACGCAGCTATGAGAACGCGGCGTGTCGAAACGCGCGCAGAATCGACGACATTGTCCGATGAAGCGATCCAGGAACTGTGTGCCGCCCTGCGTGGCGACGTCATTACGGCCGGGGATCAGGCATTCGACGAGGCTCGCAGGGTCTGGAACGGTCTGATCGACAAGCGCCCGGCGCTGATCGCCCGGTGTGCGGAAGCGGCCGATGTGATTGCTGCTGTGAACTTTGCACGTGGGTACGGCGTACCCCTGTCAGTTCGCGGCGGCGGTCACAACGTCGCGGGCAAGGCGCTGTGCGACGAGGGTCTGGTCATTGATCTCTCGGACATGCGGGGCGTTCACGTCGATCCCGCAACACGAGTAGTGCGCGCCGAAGGCGGCGCGCTGCTGGGCGACATCGACCGTCGGACGCAGATGTTCGGCCTGGCGGTTCCGCTCGGAGTGGTCTCGCAGACCGGCGTGGCCGGACTGTGTCTCCACGGGGGCATGGGCTGGCTGACTCGCAAGCACGGCCTGACCTTGGACAACCTGATTGGCGTCGACATCGTCACGGCCGACGGGCGGTTGCGCCGGGCCAGCGCGACCGAGAACCCCGACCTGTTCTGGGCGGTTCGAGGCGGCGGCGGTAACTTCGGCGTTGTGACATCGTTCGAGTTTCGTGCCCATCCCATCGGGCCCAGGGTGTGGTTTCTGGCGGCTATGTACCCGATGCCGGAAGCGACGCGCATCCTGCGATTCCTTGAGGAGTTCATGCGCGAGGCTCCGGAGGAACTGGCGGTCTTGGGGTCGCTGTGGACCACGCCCAACGACGAGCCGATCCCGCCGGAGCATCGCCGGGAGCCGGTGATCGTGCTGCTTGGCTGCTACAGCGGGCCGTTCGAGAAGGGCGAGGAGGCCATCAGGCCGCTGCGCGAGTTGGGCGAACCCGTCGCCGACCTCAGCGGTCCGATGCCGTTCGCAGACGTCCAGACGGCCCTCGACGCCGACTATCCCGACGGCAGGTTGTACTACTGGAAGTCCGTCTATCTGCCACAGTTCGGCGAAGAGATCATTGACGTGCTGGTCGAGCACGCGCAGAAGCGGCCTTCACCGTTGACGTCGATTGACATCTGGTTTCTGGCGGGCGCGGCGATGCGCGTTCGGCCGGATCAGACCGCCTACGCCCGGCGGGATGTCCCATATGCCATCGGCATCGAATCCAACTGGACCGACCCGGCGCAGTCGGAAGACAATGTCGCTTGGGTCAGGCGACTCTTCGACGCTCTCCGCCCGTTCTCGCGTGGCACATATCTGAACTTCCCCGGCTTCATGGAGGACGCCGACAAGCTTCTCCAAGGCGCCTACGGGGCCAACTACAAGCGGCTCCAGGCGATCAAGGCCAGATACGATCCGGACAACCTCTTCAAAGGGGCCCTGAACATCCCACCGAAGGCCTGACGCGACCGACTTGGCAGACGTCGATACAGGCGGTATAAGGGTGGCACCGATGTACGGCGTTTGCGAAGGAGGAATCGATGTCGCGAAGGACAGCCCAGGAAGTTGTCGTGAAACTGCGATCGCTAAGCGATCCGAAGGCGGTCGAGGGTGCGGCACGATTTGGGATTGATGTTCCCGACATTCTCGGTGTCTCGGCGCCCGCATTGCGGAAGCTCGCAAAGGAAATCGGCGCCGACCACCGGCTTGCGGGCCAGTTATGGCGGACGGGCATTCACGACGCCCGCGGCCTGGCGGCGCTGATCGACGATCCGGCGATGGTCACGGAAAGCCAGATGGAACGCTGGGCCAAAGACTTCAATTCGTGGGCGGTCTGCGACGCTGCGTGCGGCTGCCTGTTCGACAAGACTCCGTATGCCTGGGACAAAGCAATCGAGTGGAGCCGGCGTGAAAAGGAGTACGTCAAGCGAGCCGGTTTCGTCCTGATGGCATGCCTGGCCGTTCATGACAAGAAGGCGCCGGACGAGCGGTTCGAGGCGTTTCTACCCTTGATCGTCGAACAAGCCGGCGACGAACGCAACTTCGTCAGGAAGGCGGTCAACTGGGCCCTCCGCCAGATCGGCAAGCGCAACCGACGGTTGAACAGGCTGGCGATTCAGACCGCCAGGGAAGTCCGTGCGCTCGGCACGAGAAGCGCCCGATGGATCGCCTCCGATGCGCTCCGCGAGCTGACCGGCGACAAGGTTCAGGCTCGTCTTCGTCGATAGATCGGCGCCGCTGGGGCTATGCCTTCGTCGCAGCCTTGCGGGCTGCTTCCAGACGCTGGGCGGCAAAGGGCCAGTTCGCCATCTTCATGAAGTTGTCCACCCACGCGCCGCGGTCGTTGGCGTATTTCAGATAGTACGCGTGCTCCCACACATCGCAGACCAGCAGGGCGACCGTGTCCGTGAAGGCGAGGTTCTGGTGCTTCTCCGCCTGAAGGACCAGGAGCTTGTCGGCGATCGGCTCGTAGGCGAGCACGCCCCAGCCGCTGGCTTCGGCGGCCTTCGTCGCGGCGGCAAACTGCTTCTGGGCCGCATCGACCGAGCCGAAACTCCGGGTCAGAGCCTGGCGGAGGCTCTCGGGCACATCGGGCTTCTCAGGACTCATCGAGTTCCAGAACAGCGTGTGCAACACGTGACCGCTACCGTTGAAGGCCAGGTCGCGGCTCAGCGCCTTGATCGCGCTGTAGTCGCCCGAGGCGCGGGCCGCCTCCAGCTTGGCCAGCGTGCTGTTGAGCCCGTTGACGTAGCCGGCGTGGTGCTTGGTGTGGTGGATCGTCACCGTCCGCTCGTCGTACAGCGGCTCCAGCGCATCGTATCCATAAGGCAGCGGCGGCAGCGTGTAGGCATTGTTCTGGTACGCGCCGGTGACGGCCGCAGCGGACCGTGACGGGGCCCCCAGGCCCAGTATGCTGCTGCCGACCGCGCCGGCGCCCAATAAACCGAGCGATCCGGCCGTGACCACGTCTCTTCGCGAGGGTTCCGATTTCATCATCGAGTCCTTTCCGTTTCGTGCTCACAGAGGTTGTGCATGTCGCGACGAACGGTAACACGAAGGACTCGAACCATCAAGTGATACAATCCCTGATAATCGTACAGGGAATTCCTGATGGCGTCAGAGGCCGTCGGCTGCCATCACCGTCACGCTGGGACGCTGGAGTTGGACCCGCCGATTCGTGAGGTCCGCGATTTGCCGCTCGGCTATACTCAACGCCTGCTGGGCGGTCCGGAGTCGTGCCGCCTGCGGATCGAATGCCGACGCCCGCGTCAGTCGGCGTTGCGTTTCGTCGAGCTGAGTCCGGAATACCTCCAGGCGCGCCCTCTGCTCGGCTGTCTCGATGGCCATCTGGCTCAATTCACTGTTGAGACTGTCCAGGCGACCGCCTCCGGCATCCCTCCTCAATTCTTCCTGCCGCTTGGCTAATTCGATTCGTGCCCTGGTCAGGTTCTCCTGGGCCTGCGTCAGGTGTGACTGGGGCAGTCGACCGGCGACGACCTCCTTGCGAACCTGCGAAAGACCCATCTCAATCATCTCGACGAGTATCTGTAATTCCTTGGTCACCGTGTCCTGGGCCAGCTTCCTGTCCGCCTCATCCCTCGTCCGGGCGATCTGTTCCTCGATCGCCTGGCGTCGGGCCTCCATGCCGGCCATCTGCATCTCCAGGTTCCGGATCTGATTGGACAGGTCGCGCCGATGGGCGGCCAGTTCCTGCGCGTCCTCCTGATGGCCCGTTGCGGCAGACTCCCGCTCCGCCGTCTGCAAGTCCTTGAGCCTGACGACGACGACATCGTTGTCGATCTGATACGAGACGGCGGGCCGCTGTCCGCCGCTGACGGCCTCGAGGACCGTCTTCAAAGCGGTCTCCAGTTTGACCGGGGGCGGACCGTCCATTCCGATCGGCGTGGGGGGTTCGATATCGCAGCTCTCCTGCAATTCTTTCCACAGCACGACGATGGGCAGCGGCGGTTCAACCGAGTTCTTCAGGAGCTCGATAGCTTCCGCGAACGGCATCTCAGGCGTCAACGCGGATACGTCCACGGTCGTACTCAACTGCTCGCGTATTCTGCTGCTCCCGGGGGAGGAAGAAGCGGCGCTTCGCCCAAGCTGTTGCTCGATCTCTTCTCGTCTGAGTTCGGCGAACTGGATTTGTTCGCTCAGGAGTCCTTCATAGCGGTTATAGGAATCCTCCAACGCTTGCCTGAGGTTGTCCACGAGAGCTTTGACGAACTGGCCGGCCAGCGGCTTGGCATCCTCGGGCAGTGGAACGTACAGCCGGACCATCGCGGTCTGTTGTTGGGCGCGAGTCGGTGCCGGCGCAGTCGGCGCGCCATACATGCCGCCCACCCCGTAACCACCCATGCCATAGCCGCCCATTGTGCCATAGCCCATGCGCATGCCACCCATTCCCATCGCACTTCTGCCCGTCATGCCACCGCTCATGCCGCTTCTGCCCATCATACCCCCGCCCATGCCCATTCCTTGTTGGGGCGAATGATCATTCGCCCCTGCGGGTGGATTGTCGTCGGCCGGCGGGGTGGCAGGAGCTGGCTCCGGCATCTCTTCAACAGGCGTGACACGCCGCGTCGCCTCAAGCACCCGCAGTCGTCGCGTTATGTCGGAGTCCGCCTGCGGTGGTTCGGTCATGTCGGCTCTTTCGACGGTCTGCGAGAGCCACTCGATTCGGATCTCCTGGAGGATGTTGCCGGCGGCTTCTGCCTCCAGCCCAAACACGTCTCTGGCGGCCTTTCCGGCGACAGCCGAACTGCGGATCAGCTGCTCGACCGTGGTTGGGTCCAAGGGCAGGATGTCCGCGTCGATCGCGATCCGTATCAGACAACTGGCGGATCGCGAGTTCGAGGGCGCCTCGGCCTCGCCGAAGACGGGCGTTGCAGCCAGGACCAGGCTCAGGGTCAGACAGACGATGGTGATTTGTGTGGTTCGCATCGGGATTCTCCTTCCATCGGGGATTTTTTGAAACGTTGATTCCGGATTTGGGCCAGCCTTTCTCTGGCGACATCGGCCGAGCGGCTCTGGGGAAACAGGCGGATGACCTGTTCGTAGGTCTCGACTGCCGACTCGGTTTGGTTCAGCTCGCGAATCATCCGGTCCGCCTGGTAGACCAGCACAAAGGCGGTCTTGTCCGCCTGCCGTTGAAGCTCCTGCGCCGGATCGGGAATGCTCGCCAGCTCGTCCTGGAGGGCCGCGAGTCGCCGTTCCTGTCGTTCTTTGGCCAGAACCTCCTGGACGAGCCGCATGGTTGTCTCGGTCTGACTCTGCAACTGCCGCACCTGTTCTTCCAGCGAGGCGATTCGCTCCTGTGGTTCTGCGGCAGGCTCCTGCGGATGTGGACGCCGGTTCCAGAGAGCGACGCCGCACAGCAGAATCGCCGCTGCGGCTGCCGGCGCTGCAATGGCGATCGAACGTCGGCGACGGAGTCGCAGGCGGATGTCGCGGGCGCGGACTGCACCGTACTGCGGCGGACCGGCCGCCCGGTCGGCGTCCTCCAGCAGGCTTTTGATTTGCTCCTCGTTCACGTCTTCTCCTCTATCAATTCGCCCAGGCTCTCTCTCAGTTGCTCTCTGGCACGGGTCAGCCGCACCTGCATGGCGTTGACGGTGATCCCCAGAAGCTCGCACATCTCGGAGGTTTCGAGGCCCTGGAGGTATCGCAAGACCACGACCTCCCCGTACTTCGGCGGCAAGGCCCGCACCGCCCGGCGGATTCGCGCGAAAGTCTCGTTGTCCATCGCCGCTCGCTCCGCGCTCTCCTCGGCACACAGATCGGGACAATCCTCGTCGATTGCCATCGTGCGGATGCGAAAGCCCCGCCGGCGCTGCCTCCGCCGGCACATGTTGACCGTGATGGTAAAGAGCCACGTCCGCAGCCCGCAGTCGCCCCGGAACTTCCGCAGGCCCGTGAAGGCCGCCAGAAAGACGTCCTGCACGACGTCGTCAACGTCCTGGGGCCATCCGAGCAGACGATTGGCAAGGGCCGCAACGTCGGCGGCATGCCTCTGCACGATCCCGTCGAACGCGGAATCGTCTCCCCGGCGGAAACGCTCCACCAGGGCCTGCTCCGCAATCATCTTCGCCATGGCTGTCATATTAGACCCGGACCGGGACGTACCATTACAGAATTCCCGCCGCGTCTGTCGTTCGGTCGGCGCAAGAAAAAAGCCCGGCGTGGAGCCGGGCTTGGGAGGCGTGATGAATGCCCTGCGCTGTTACTTCCTGGCGGGTTTGAGGCCGGCTGCTTTCTGGAGTGCCGCGACCATGTCGGTCTTCTCCCAGGTGAACTCGGGCAGCTCGCGGCCGAAGTGCCCGCCGTGGGCGGTGGCCGCGAAGATCGGACGCGCCAGCTTCAGGTGGCGGACCATCCCCTTGGGCGTCAGCGGGAAGAGCTTCTTGACGATCTGGCTGATCTTCGTCTCGCTGATCTTGGCGGTGCCCTCGGTATTGACCAGGACCGAGATCGGATCGGCGACACCGATGGCGTAGGACAACTGGACCTCGCAGGCGTCGGCCAGACCGGCGGCGACGATGTTCTTGGCGACGTACCGCGCCATGTAGCTGGCGGTCCGGTCGACTTTGGTCGGGTCCTTTCCGCTGAAGGCGCCGCCGCCATGACGGCCCCATCCGCCATAGGTGTCCACGATAATCTTGCGGCCGGTCAGACCGCAGTCGGCCTTCGGACCGCCGACGACGAATTTGCCCGTCGGATTGACGTGGAATTTGGTGTTCTTGTCGATCAGCCGGGCGGGCATCACCGGCTTGATCACCTTGGCGATGATCTCGTTGCGCAGCTTGCGGTGGGCGATACTGTCGGTGTGCTGCGTCGAAACGACGACCGTGTGGATGCGCTTGGGCTTGCCGTTCTCGTATTCGACGGTGACCTGGCTCTTGCCGTCCGGACGCAGCCAGGGAAGCTTGCGGGTCCGGCGCATCTTCTCGAGCTGGATCGTCAGCTTGTGCGCCAGTTGAATCGGCATGGGCATCAACGCCGGCGTCTCGTTTCGGGCATAGCCGAACATCAGGCCCTGATCGCCGGCCCCCTGTTCTTTGTGCAGGCCCACGCCCTCGGTTACGCCTTGGGAGATGTCGGGGCTTTGGCGACCGACCGCCACCATGACGGCGCAGTTGTCGTAGTGAAAACCCACTTCCGGGTCGTCGTAGCCGATCTCCTTGATCGTGTCGCGGACGACCTGCGGAATATCCACTACGGCCTTGGAGGTGATCTCCCCGGCGACCACGACCAGATCGGCCTTCACCAGCGTTTCGCAGGCGACCCGGCTCCGCGGGTCCTGGGCCAGCATGGCATCGAGGATCGCGTCGGAGATGCAGTCGGCGACCTTGTCCGGGTGCCCCATCGTCACCGACTCGCTGGTGAACAGGTAGTTGCGCATGTCGCAATTCGGATTGCTCAGATTCAATCGTTTCGCCATTTCCTTAGCACCTTATCATCCGTTGCTTCGATCATAGGATGGGCTCAGAGCCCATGCGGACGATACGGCATGGGCTACACAGAAGAAAAACCTCCCCATAATAGAGCAGGTGGCCCTGTCGTCAATCAAAAAACGCTTCGAGCGGGAATCGTGTTGGAGTGCGGCGAATCATGATTCGGCCGCATAAAGGGGGATCAATAGCCTCTCGACGCGTCGTTGAGACGCCAATCGAAATTGATGTACTCGATGGTGTAGTTCTCCACCTCGAGGAAGTAGGCCTCGTCGTCCGAAACGTGCCGGGTCAGGAAGTTCAAGACCGCTCGCGTTTCCGGCGGGCGGTCCTTGAATTTCTTGTCCATTCCGTAGCGGCCGACGAACTCCTTGCCATGCCAGGTCGGCTTGAAGATGGACGACAGGTAGACGACCGCCTTGTCGCGGTCGATCCGGAACCCCTTTCCCGCCGACAGAAAGGCGCGAACCTGCTCGTCAAGTTGCCGGTCCAGGTTCTCGCCTCGATAGGGCTCTCGCCGCAGGAGCGGGCCGGACCGGCTGGCGTACGTGATCGCCAGATACGCGCGTGGGTCCGCCAGGGTCTTGCGGAACAAACGCCGCTCGACCTCGCCCAGGGTGAACTCCTCATCCATCACGATGAATCGGTACTCGCTCCAGATTCCCTCGATGTGGCGGATGTCGCTCGGCGGCCAGGTCAGCCGCAACCACCAGGATGATTGGATCGGATAGTTCCGCGCGATGATATCGAGCATCTTCAAGTTATACGTGTTGATCCAGAAGGCAAGCTGCTCGTCTGGGGTCCAGTTCCGGTAGACGCTGGGGTCAAGCTCGTCCGGGGCCTGGAGCAACTGCTTGAGCCACGGTCGCTTGCGGCGCAGGCTGTCGTAGTCGACACGTCCGTCCTCGCGAACGTACTGCTGCAGAAGGTCGCGGTACTCCTGATAGAACGAAGCCAGGGGATCGGGCTCGTCTTCCTCGGCGGGTGGTTCTGCGGGCTGGGTCACCGCTGCCGGAATGCTGTTTGGCTCACTGGCCGGGACCGGCTCCGGTTCAGGCTGGTTGGGTTCGGCTATGATCTCCTCGTCCGGTGGGGCCGGCGCGACGCCGGCGTCTTGTGAGACCGCCGTCTCGTTCGGCTCGACCGGGGCGTCCTGCTGAGACGAGATCGGTTCGGCGGGCGGCGCCTCGGGCAGATCGTAGACCGGATCGTCCTGCTCGGGGGAATTGGGCTCAGGTGTGGCAGGTTCTTGCTGAACCGGCTCGGCCCAAGTCGTCTCGGGTGATTCCACGACCGGCTGGCGTGATTGTCCGTCGGGCGTCTGCACGTCCGCGCAGCCGCAGAGCAGCGCCGACAGGCCGAGGGTCAGGCACGCCCCGCATACCATCTTGACCAAGCGAGACTTCAGGAAAGACCTCCCTGCAATCGATCTTCGCAAAGCCCCTAACATAAACGATAAGACGCCAAAGGCAAGGCTTTGTTCGCCTCCTGGTTCTGTATAGTGACGGCCCCTTCAGCCGTCCTATAAAGTCGAGCGTCCTATGGCTGCCGGATCGCGGGACACGATCCGTTGACGGGCGGTCGGGCGGATTGGCTGACAGCGACCTGAAGTGCCGATTTCCCTTGACAAGGGTCCCAAAAGAAGTTAAGCTGGATAAGATGTCGGCAGTCTACTGAAAGGGATGCTAACGAGATGAAGTTGCAACGCGCGGTCTTTGTCTTTCTCGTCTGTGGTCTGGTTCTGGCCGTTTTTGAGGTCTCCAAGGCGGTCGTGGACCTGCGGCGGATCGAGGAGGTCATGAAGAAGGAGGTCCTGACTCAGCAGGATTTCCAGGTCATCGACGAATTCATGAACGACGCGGTCACCGATATGGTCCGGGCGATCGATTTCACGCAGGTTTCCAAGACCCGCGCGATCATCCTCAGCCATCAGAGCGAGCATCCCCAGTATGCACAGCAGTACTCGGAATCCGCCCATCGGCAGATTGCCGAGGGCATCCAGGAAGCCCGGACCGACATCCGGGACGAGAGGACACAGTTCAAGGTCATCGCGAATCTTCTGATTCTTATCGACAGCCTCAAAGACCCGCGTCTGGTCGATCTGGCGGTCCGGGAGATCCCGCACAGCAACAACGCGGTTCGCTACTGGGCGTTGCGTGCGTCCACAAATCTTGAACTGTGGGCGAAGATCGGTCAGAACCAAGGTAGCGCGGCGCAGTTGGCCACGCGGATCATGGCGGCATGCGATCAGATCGTCGACAGCAGCAGCGCTGAGGTGCTCCTGCAGGTGGCCGAGTTTGCCGGACGGTTCAACACCGCCGAGGCCACAGGACTGCTCATCCGTGTCGCCGAGGTCCGAATCGGCCGCTACGCCGACTGGTCCGTCGATTACGATCTGATGGACAGTGCCGTCCTGAGGCTGCTGTGCGACAAGATCGTGGCGGCCGGCACCGGCGCCAGCGACCAGTTGGCCAGGCGATTCGCTCATCTGTATTCCTTCGCCATTCAGCGGTACATCAAGGGCCAGAATCTGGGTCGACTCCACGAGACGTCGCGCAATCACCTTCTGTCGGTGTTGATCGACGCAGAGGAGAAGTGTCTGGGCCAGTTGCTCGGCACGCCTCAGACGACGATCCGAAGGGCCATCGAGGCCGGGGATCTCACGGCGCTCCAGACCGAGAGCGACCGGCTGTTCGGAACCGAAAACAGCGCCGGCGCCATCCCGACCAAGTTCGGTTTCAACTACGGCGCCTCGGGCCAGAGCCGCACGGCACCGCCGATTCTGCCCGACCCGCCGAAGCCTGCGGCGCCCGCCGCTGCACCCCAACCGTAGAATGACTCAGCATGGGCCCAAGCCCATCTTGCAGAGTCAATCACATCTGGGAAAGGAAGCCGACGGTGCTTGTCATGATGCGCTGGCGGAACCCCTCCTGCTGATGGTTGTTCTGCTGTTCCTGTAGGTCTTTGAAGCTGGCCCGGCAGAAACGACACCCGACGGTCGCCAGATGAAAATCGACGTAGTCGAACCACTCCGCCTCCAGCGTCTCCAGAAGAAACGCGCCGAGCGTGCTGCGCTTCGGGCAACTGATCCGGTGCGATTCCCAGGTTTCCGTGAGCAAGTCCTCCGAGCAGCAGAATGACGCGTCGGCCGGCGGACAGAGCTTCAGGCAGTAATCGCGGATGCGCTTGAGGCAGCGGTGCTTGATCACCCTGACGAGCCCGTCGTCCATCGCGAGCAGGCGGACGACGTCCCTGTTGGGCAGCTTGCAGTAGAACAGCATCTCGGCGACCTTCAAGTCGCGGAGCTTCTTCGTCTCTTTGAAATCCGCCACGAATTGCTGTAGGGCCTGCGCGAGGATTTCGCGCTGCGCCTGCTGCTGCTCGTCGCGGCAGAGGCACCAACTGGCGCTGGGGTCACATGCAGCCACCTGGTCGAGCGGGTTGGGCTCGGCGGCATCCGCCTCGGTCCGGTAGACATCTTGAATCAGGCAGACCGTTCCGGCGGCGCGGTCGCGAAAGCGATTGACGATCTCGTTGCGCAGGATGCCGAACAGATAGGTCTCGATGCTGACCTTGACCTTGAGCTTGTGGATGGCCTTCACGAACGACGTGAAGGTCTCCTGGACGATGTCTTCGGCGTCGGCGTGCTGCGAAACGCGCGCCAGGGCGAAGCGGAGCAGGCGGCCCTGGTATTCGTCGATCAGTCGCGACCACGCCTGCCCGTCGCCTCGGCGGATGGCGTCCAACATGGTCTGGTCCGTTTGATTCGGATCGGTCATTCTTTCATGCATCCGGTTGCTGCCTGGAGATCTCGGATGGGCAGGTTGGCTGGCCACCCTCCGCCCGCAAGATCACGGCCCGCCGTTCATTGCACGGGCCCCAAATATCGGTCGAGCCACTCGACGATTTCCCGGCAGTATTGTTTTCGGTATTCGCGTGGGATGCTATGTCCGCCGGGGAAGAGAATGTGTCTCTTGTCTGCTGCAGGGCTGCCCAGCAGGCTGAACAGAGGTCTCTGGGCTGTTTCATAGGGGAAGATCGAGTCGTCGCGGGTGTTGATCATCAGCATGGGGATCGTGACCCGGGGGGCGAAATTGGCCGGGTCGGAACCCGGATGCCTCTTGCAGCCGCAGATTCCTCCCAGGAGCAGAATGCCGGTCTTGATGCGCGCGTCGGTCGCGATCATGACCGGCCCCATCTGTCCGCCCCAGCCCAGCCCGACATAGGCGATCCGGTTCACGTCGACGTCGTCGCGCGTTTCGAGGTAGTCGATGGTGCGCCGGAGATCCTGTGACCTCTGGACGTAGAGATTCCTGCTCTGAATGGTCTCGGGGGGGTAGAGGTCCTTCTCCAGGCGCCGTTCGTATGTCCCTTTGTAGAAGGGCACCACCACCGCTCGCCCGCTCTGGATCATGCAGACCAGCTCATGGGTGTAGGCGGTCTGGTCCCAGGGGGTCATCCGGGCCCCCTCGCCGGGATGCCACACGACGACTTGGTAGGGGGGCTTGCCCGTCTGGGGCAGATGCAGGTAGGCGATCACACGCTCGTTGGGATAGGCGGCGTCGAACGTGATTCTCTGTCTACTGCAGTCACGCGGCTCCTCATCCACCGACTCGATCACGGCGTGAAGCTCGGTCGGGTCGTAGTCGTAAGAGGTCTCGATATACGATCGGAAGACCTCGTCCGAGACCGGTGCGAACTGGCAGAAATCGCGGCACTTGCGGTCCACCGGCGCAAAGGCCTCCGCCGGGACATCTTCCTTGCCTCCGAGGTACTTGACGCATCGAAATCCGTTGGCCTCGTCGCGATCCCACGCCGATCGCGCTGTCCCATTGACGAACAAGTAGTCGTATTCGCCGACGGCGCCACCGAGGTTGCATCGAAGCTCCTCGTGGCCCGCGATCGCATTAGAACACCATTCCCGTACGTTTCCGGCCGCGTCGCACAGGCCGAAGCGTCCCATTCCCTTGTGCCGACCGACGGGCGTTACAATGTCGCTGAAATTGCTCAGACGCGTGATTCGCGAGGGGTTGTCGTCGGCGTGGGCCGCCAGAATCCAGTGGAAGATCGTCGGAAGATCCTTGTCTCGGAATCGTGCGTATGCGGCCGCCTCGTACCAGCTCACGCCGCGAACGGGGAAGTCCGCCTCCCTCGATGGATAGGCGCCGTTCCGCCACGTGGCCGGCCCGGGCCGGCCGGTCTGGTCTCGGAACTGCTCGACGGCTTGCGACCAGGGAATGTTCTGGCCGTCCTGGAGGAACTCGTGCTCCCAGAACTCGGGATTCTCGTAGCCGCCTCGGTCGACGAACTCCCTGAACTGCCGATTAGTGACCTCGTACTTGTCGATCAGGAAGGCCGGCGCCGAGGTGATCTTCTTGTCCTCATGGAACAGAAGCCTCTGGTCCAGATCGGAAGGGGGGATCCAGACCATGTTGGCGGGGTAACGGCGCACTTCCTGCAGAATGAAGCTCACGTGAGCGGGCTCCAGGTCATCGAGTTCCGTACGCAACGCGGGCAGGTCGTTGGACTGGACGGTCTCGATCGACACGAACCCGCTCTTCTCCACCTTCCAGCGGTTGGTGCCGAACGGGATGCGGGCGCGTTTCAGCGGCGTGGTTCCGATGTACCTCCAGTAGTCACGGTCGGCGAAATGATCGCGGATGTAGACCTTCGCGCCGGCCGGCTGCGTGGAGATCGAGTGCTCCCGAGACAGCAGGGGCCAGCGATTGGCCAGCAAGGGATCGTCGGGAATGTAGCGTGCCGCCTTTTCGGCGATCACGAAGGCGGAGAAATAGGCGTCTTCCTGGATCAGAAGGTCGATCTGGGCCATGGCGTCCTGTTGCGCCCATCGTGTGCTGTAGTGCTTCCAGGCGATGGCCATCGCGAAGGCGGTCGCAATGAGGAAACACAAGGCCATGACGGCGGCGATTTTTCGTCGTCGGACAAGTTTGACCAGCCGGTCCGTCTTCCCCGGGGGTTTGGCTCGGATCACGTGGCCGTTCAGATGCCGGCGCAGGTCCGCGGCCAGGTCCGCCGCGGTATCGTACCGCCTCTGAGGCTCCTTCTCGATGGTCTTGCAGCAGATAGTCTCCAGGTCGACGGGGATGTGCCGGTCGATCTGTCGGGGCCGCACAGGCTCGGCGCTGAGGATCTGCGCGATCACCTGCTCGCGGCTTTGTCCGTCGAACAAGGGCCGCAGCGTCAACAGCTCGTAGAGCGTTACGCCCAAGGCGTAAACGTCCGATCGCTGATCCGGGGCACGGGCGTCGCTGCGGATCTGCTCGGGGCTCATATAGCGAGGGGTTCCCACGAACGATCCGGTCACGGTCATCGCCTGCTCTTCGCAGACGCGGGCGATCCCGAAATCCAGGAGCACGAGCCGCCCGCTGGACGCCAGGATGAGATTGGACGGCTTGACATCGCGATGGATGATGCCTTCGCGATGGGCGTAGGCCAGGGCATCGGCTACCTCCGCGATCAGACGCGCCACGGTGTCGAAGTACTCCCGGGGCGAGCGGCAGTCCCGCAGCACGCAGGGGGTCGTGCGAGTTTGCCCCAGGCCCTCGTCACGGGGGGCGTCACCGGCTTTGATGCGCTGCAAATCGTCGATCACCTCATCCAGACTCTGGCCATCGATCATCTCCATGGCGAAGTAGCAGACGCCCTGCTCGATCCCTTCGGAGTGAATTGTCACGATGTTGGGATGTCGCAGCTTGGCGGCCGCCCGCGCTTCGCGATGGAACCGCTCAATGGCGGCGGTGTTGCCGATCAGGCCCGCGGGGAGCACCTTCAGGGCGACGCGTCGATTGAGCGAAACCTGAAGCGCCTGGTACACGACCCCCATGGCTCCACAGCCCAGCCGGCGTTCGATGCGAAAGTCGCCCAACTGGAGGTTCGGTTCCAGGCCGATGGCGAAGGGATGGGAGCGGCTGTCGTGGTACGGGTCCTGATGTTCTTCGGCACGCGGCCTGCGATTAGCGTCCTCCGATGGCGGCGACGACCCCACGCCCGCACGGAGTCGGGCGACCATCACGGCGCAGGAATCGCAGGATCGAAGATGACGCCGCCAGAACGTCAATTGTTCGGGTGACGCCGACCCTTCGAGAAACACCGCCATATCCTGGTGTGATAAGCAACCCGTCACGACGCTCACACCTCCCGATACCCCGCCAAGACCACCTGAGGTAGATTATACCATTGCCCGGGTTTGTCAACAAGCGGCTTGTCCTGCGGCGACGAGGTCGTGTCTGTGCGAATTTCGCGGCAAGGCCCGTTTTCCACCACGGAGCGCCATGTGTGGCAGCGGCAAACGGAGCAAGGCGGAGTTTGCCGATGGCTTCGACGGCATGCGTATCACCATCGGCAAGCC
>JAAYBV010000004.1 GCA_012744475.1 Phycisphaerae bacterium | reverse complement strand
AGAGCTGCCGTTGTGTGGAAACCTGTTCCAGGGGGATGGTGCGATCCAGGTCCGCGACGATCTTGCGAACCGCCGGAACCAGAGTCAGAGGATCGCCTGCGGTGCGGACCTCGAAGCACATCGCTCCCGGGCTGGCTTGTCGGTGCGAGAAGTACATCGTGGGCTCGATGTCACTCTGGACCCGGTTGTACTTGGCGTCGGCAGACAGCCCTATGATCCTGTGGTCTCGCTCGCCCATGTGAATCGATTGCCCGACGGGGTCATCGTGGGCAAAGAATGTGCGGGCGAAGGTTTCGTTGACGATGACCACTCGGGGCTCAGACGGCGTATCTGTTCTTTCAAAGGTCCGCCCACGCAATAGTGGAATACCCATCGTTTGAAAGAAGGTCTCGCTGACGTCGAGCACATCGGCCTGAGGACTCTGCGGGCCATCTGCGGTACGCCCAGGGATCGAGAAACCGGTGCTGGCGCGGCTGCCACCCAAGAGGTTGTCGCTGGAAAGGGCAATGCTTCGCACGCCGGGAAGGCTTGCAAGATTCGCTTCGACCTGATCGTAGAAGTGAACGGAGTTGCCGTCTTCATATCCTGCCTGACCGGGATTCAGACCGAAGACCAGGATCTTGTCCGTGGTAAATCCGAGATCGGTTCGATACAGATTGAGCAGTGTCTGCATCAACAGACCGGTGCTCACCAGAAGCAGGACCGAAAGGCTCACCTGCGCCGCCACAAGAACCTTGCCCAGCCGCAAACCCGGGACACCCAACACTCTCTGACTCTTGAGCCCCGAACACAAATCCACGCGTGTGACACGCAGGGCCGGGATCAGGCCGAAGAGAAGAGACGTTGCCATCGCGGCACCCAGCGTGAACAGCAGGACGCGCAGGTCAATGCTCACATCGAGATGGAAACTCTCCAGGCTGCCGGGGATAACGCCTAACACCGCCGCCTTGATCCAAACCGCTACGAGCAGCCCAAGTCCGGCTCCCGCCAGAGACAGGACCAGACTCTCGGTGAGCAATTGGCGGATCAGCCGTCCGCGTCCTGCGCCCATGGCCGCCCGTACGGTGAGTTCCTGGCGCCGCACGGCGCCCCGGGCCAGCAGGAGCCCCCCCAGATTGGCGCAGGCGATCAGGAGAACCAGCCCCACGGCACCCATCAGAACCGTGAGCCCAAATGCCATCTCCCGGCGCGCCCCCAGAAGTCCCCGACTTCCGTCGACCAGGAGAATCCGTGCGTTCTCCATCTGCGTTCCTTGTCCCGGCACGGACAGGGTCTGGAGAAAAAGACCCTCCATGGCAGTGCGGATTTGCGTCTCGTCCGCCTCGGGTTCCAGACGCACCATGATATTGGCCCACCAGTGGTCCCGCGCATCCAAGGGGAACCCGGAAGCGAGTTGCGGCTGGGCGGACATCGGCAGATAGACCTGGGCCATGTCACCGATCTCCGGGCCGCAATAGGTACGAGGCAGGACACCCACGATGGTGAACTGATGCTGGTTGATGGTTATCATCTGACCAAGGACCTCGGGGCTGAGATCGTACTCCTTCTCCCACCAGCGATAGCTGATCACCGCCACGGGTTCGGCCTCGGAGGATTCGTCACTGGGGCGCAGCGTGCGGCCGATCGAGGCTCGGGCTCCATATCCCTCGAAGAAATCTCCCGAGACCATCATGGCATCGGCCGTGGCGGCTCCCTTCGGTCCCACCACCGTCAGTCCGTACAATCCGTGAAAGGCAAAGACGGCAGCGCACCCTTCGACTCGTTCTTTGAAGTCACGGTACACCGGATACGGGAACGACCCGGATGTCGTGGCGCCGCTACCATCCCTCTTGCCATCCCCCGGTCCTCCCGCATAGCGGGAAAGCCGTGTATTGTGACCGCTCCAATTGACCACGCGCAACGCGTGCGGGTCCGGCACGGGCAACGACCGCATCCACACCGCATTGAGCAAGCTGAAGATCGCGGTGTTGACCCCAATCCCCATCGCCAGCGACAGCACGGCCACGGCGGTGAAGCCAGGGCTTTTCCGCAGCATCCGGACGCCATATCGAACATCCTGCCACAAAGTCGTCATTGCATGACTCCAAGAGTGATATGGAATAATGGAATGGTGGAATGATGGAATGCCGTAGGGGCGCCGGCACTGCGACCCATTATTCCAGTATTCCAATACTCCATCGCTCCAATCCGCTTGTCTCACACCACGTCAAAGCCGCTCTTGTTGAGTTCCCGGGCTTCCTGTTCCCTGCGGGCGGCCTCTTCCTCTTCGACGATCCGGCCGTCGAACAGGTGGACGGTGCGGCTGGCGTGACGGGCGTAGCGGGGATCGTGCGTGACCATGCAGATCGTCGCACCGTCGCGATGGAGGCCGGCCAGCAGTGCCATCACGGCTTCGCTGTTGGTCGAGTCGAGGTTTCCCGTCGGCTCGTCCGCCAGTACGATCGACGGATCGCCCACCACCGCGCGGGCCACCGCGACGCGCTGCTGCTGACCGCCGGAAAGCTGCGCCGGGTAGTGCTTGGTCCGATGGCTCATCCCCACCTTCTCCAGCGCGTCCAACGATCGCTTCTTCCGCTCAGACGACGACATGCCGCGATAGGTCAGCGGCAGCTCCACATTCTCGAACACCGTCAGATCGCCGATCAGGTTGAAGCTCTGGAAAATGAAACCCACTTCGCGGTTGCGAATCCGGGCGCGCTGTGAAGCCGAAAGGTCCGCCACCGGATGGCCGTTCAGCCAGTAGCCGCCTTCCGTCGGCGAGTCCAACAGGCCCAGGATGGCCAGCAGCGTCGATTTGCCGCAACCCGAAGGTCCCGCGATCGAGACGTACTCGCCTTTCGACACGCACAGATGAATCCCCGCCAGGGCGTGGGTCTCCACCTCCTCCGTGACAAAAACCTTGTGCATGCCTTCCACACGGATCAGTGCATCGTTCGATTCTGCCATGTCGTGGTTCCCAGTTCTCAGTTTCCAGTTCTCGGTTCTCAGGTTCCAGTTTGCAGTACTCAGTCGGCAGATTGTCCCTTCTGCGGACGAGCTTGACGCAATGATCTCCGCAGGCCGTTGATCATCCTGCCGACTTCTTCAGTTTGGCCGAAGAGACGATGGGCCACATCAACCTCCAGGTATCCGATCCGACTCGCGATCTCGATGTGAGTCTCCAATTCAGCCACAGACCCATGCGCGATGGACAGGTAGTGAAGGAATTCCTTTTTGTGCTCGCGAGCCTGCCCCTCGGCGATGTTGGCAGGAACTGATACGGCCGCCCTCTGAACCTGACCCGTCAGACCATACTGCTCACTTGCGGGAAAGGCGCGTGTCGCCTCATAGCATTGCACCACGAGGTCCATGCTCTTCCTCCAAACCTCCAAGTCTCGGTAGCTATTTCTTCTCATGACTTCTGCTCTTCCTTCCCCAACTGTCAACCGTCAACTGGAGACTGACAACTGCCAATTGACGTCTACTTCAGGCGCAGCCGGTCCTGGCCGTCCCATTGGGACATGTCGCTGAGGATGATCTCGTCGCCGACGTCCAGCCCTTCGAGGACTTCGATCGTGCTGACGGAGACGCGGCCGAATCGCACGCGCGTGCGAATCGCGTACTTGCCCTCCTCGACGACCTTGAAGAGTTCCGAGACCCCCTCCGACGAGGCCGAGACGGGCCTTCCAACATTGAGCGCGTCCTCCAGCCGCTCGATTTCGATGGTCCCGGTCACAGAGAGATCCGGGCGGGCGCCTTTGGGCAGTGCGCCGTTCAGCGTGATGTCCACCGTCACATTGCCCTCGATCACCGTCGGATCGATACGGGAGACGGCGCCCTGGACGGTGCCGTTGTACGTGTCCACTTCCGCGAGCAGGCCGATGAGCACATCGCGGGCCTGCACTTCGGGGATCTTCAACTGCGCTTTGAGACGGCTCGGGTTCGTGATGCGCGCCAGCACCGTTCCGGGCGCAATCTGCTGGCCCGGCTCGATCTTGTCTTTGACCTGAGCCAGCACGCCGTTCGTGCCGGCCCTGACTTTCAGAGACTCGATCTGCCGGCGTTTGAGCTCACAGAGCGATTCGGCCTGGCTCACCGATTCCTGCAACTCGGCCAACTGCCCCGGCACCGTCTCCTTCTCGAACATCTCAAAGCGTCTCTTGTTGATTTCGAGAAGGCGCTTGGCCCGCTCGGCGTTCGTCTGGGACAGCGTCAGTTCCAATTCGGGAATCAGATCCTGCTCGAACTGCTTCTGGTTGACCTCGGCGCGGAGCCTGGCCTCGTCGCAGGAAGCCTGGTATTGCGCCAAAGACGCTTCGTTTCCAAGGAGTTGATCTTGCAGACTCGTTCTCTGGGCGCTCAGCCTGGCCTTGGCCGAGTTCAGTTGCGAAGTGGCATCCAGCAGTTCCCGCTCCAGATCGGGATTGCTCAGCTCCAGGATCACAGTGTTGGCGTCGACGATGGCGCCCGGCAGAACCCGGATGTAGGTGACGCGGCCGCTCACCAGGGCGGGAACCACCAGGATGTCCTCCGAGACCAGGGTGCCGACGCCTCGCACTTGTCGCAACATGGAGCCGCGTTTGACGGTGTCCAGCCAGAGCGTGCGGCGGTCCACGCTCGGCGCCGCCGGCTCCAGCCGCGAGAGGCCCACCGTAACTGCCGCGATCACCACCAGCCCGACCGTGGCGATCACGCCCCGCCGGATCATCTTCATACGCTTCGCCGATTTTCGCGGTATATCCATGCCAGATCCTGCCAGTTGTCGGTTCTCAGTTGTCAGCTATCCGTTGTCAGTCGACAGTTGTCAGTTCCCAGTTGCCCTGCCACAACCGTCAGTTCTTGCTGCCAACCGGCAACCGTCCACCGTGAACTCTCCTTCATTCGTGGCGCAGCGCCACCATCGGATCGACCCGCGCCGCCCGCCGGGCAGGGATATACGTGGCCAGCACGGAAGTCGCTGTGAGTATAGCCACGGTGACAACTATGCTCACCAGATCGATGGTACTGATGCCCTGGAGCGCGCTGCGTATCACCCGTGTCATAGCGACCGCCAGCAGCGTGCCGACCAGCAGCCCGACAGCCGTCGATATCGCCCCCTGACGAAGCACCAGGGTCAGAATGTCCCGCCGTGTGGCGCCCAACGCCATGCGGATGCCAATCTCCGGGGTCCGTGAAGCAACCATATGGCTCTTGACAGCATAAAGGCCCATACCGGCCAGGAACAGGGCCATGGCTCCGAACATCACCGCCAGTCGGGCCACGACGCGCGCGAACAAGACGGTGGGATGATGGCGGTGTCGGTCCGCCAGAGACGCAACCGCAAGGACCGGCAGGCGAGGATCGATCTTTCGAATCCGCTCGCCGATGGTTCGCACGAGTGCGGCCTCGGCTCCCGACGCCGTGCTTCTGACTCGCAAATGGATGGACCCGGGCATGTGATGCGACTCGATCGGCTTATAGAGGAGGGGTTGGACGTCATCATTGCCCCAAGCGCTCCGCAGATTCGGTACGATTCCGACCACTCGGCAAGGCGACGACAACCCGCCAGTGCCATACTGGATGAGACAGCCAAGGGCATTGCCATCCGGCCGGAGTTTGCGGGCCAGAAGCTCGTCGATGATCACGACCGGTTCTGCATCGGGAGCGCTGTCGAGAGGGCGAAAGGGCCGACCCAGCAAGAGCCGAATTCCCATCGCTTCGAAGTAATCGCCGTTCACCTCATACTCGTGAAGTGGCTTCGTCAACAGGCTGCCTGACGCGTCATCTTCGCGGCCCGGCACATACTCGACGACTCTTCCGCGAACCCAGGGCCACCACCCCAGGTCCACAGGAGATTTACAGGACAGGCCCACGGCCTGAATCTCGGGGAGATCCTTCAATCGCTGGGCCAGCGTCTCGCAGGCTTGTTTGGCTTGAGGAATGCTGTAACCTCCCGCGAACGGCTTCACGCTGACGACCACCTTGCCGTCGAGGCCAAAACCGGGTTCGGCCCTGACAGCCCTCAGCGCAGTTCGAGCCAACAGGGTCGCGGTCATGACCAGCGCGACAGACAGGGCCATTTGACAGAGCACCGACAGGCCGCGCGGTACGAAAAATCGCCTTCTTCGCGTCGCTTCAAGCACGCCTCGGCCGGATTCCTTCAGGTCACCCACAAGATCGCGTCCCGATAGGCGCAGCGCCGGTCTCAGGCCGAAGAGTACCGTGGCGATCAGGCAGAAACCCAGGGTGGCCGCCAGGACGCGAACGTCGAGCGCGATGCCGGAGGCGATGGCCGAGCCCAGGTACAAGGGCAGCCGGCCCATCGCCGCCCACAGTTTGAGAACCCGCATGCCCCAGAGGGCCACGCCCACCGCCAGAATGCCACCGAATACGGCCAGGAGAAGCGATTCGATCAGTAACTGCCGCACGATCCTCGGGCGCCCGCCTCCGATAGCCGCACGGATGGCGATTTCCCGCTGGCGTCCCTGCCCCTGAACGACGATCATGTTCGCCAGGTTCAGGCAGGCAATGAGCAGAACGACGCCGGAGATTCCCATCAAACCCAGGCCGATGCGATCCAATGCAGGCTTGTCATTGTCGACCGCGCCGGCGTTGAGTCTGGGCAACGGGCGGAGGTGAAACGTGGCGTTCTCTCGCTCCCACCTCTTCGCATACCTGGGATACATCTGCTTCAGGCGTGGGAGCACCGATTGCAGCCTCGCTTGGGCCTCGGATATCCCCAGGCCAGGTTTGAGTCGTCCCACGACGGCCGATGGCGGGTAGTTCCATTGGTCATCCGTCCCCTCATACCTCTCTACCCAGTACTTGCCCACACGACCGTACGTCCCCAGAGGCAACCAGACGTCGGGGCCCACGACGGCGGCGCCGGTGAACGTCTTGGGTGCCACGCCGATGATTCGACAGGGCTTGCCGTTGAGATGTACATAGGTGTCCACGATTTCGGGCTCCGCCCCCAGGCGCTGCCAGGTTCGGTAGCTCAGGACCGCCACCGGCTCGGCAGAGGCCACTTCCTCCTCAGGCAAAAACGTCCGCCCGTAGAGCGAGGCTGCCCCGAGCGCGGTGAAGTAGTTGGCCGAGACAAACAGCGCCGCCACAGGTGTTACGCTACCGTCTCTTACCAGGGTATCGGGCACTCCGCCGTAGTAACTGTGGGCGATGAGATCGCTGAACGCGGGATTGTTGTCACGCAAGTCGACATAGCCCGCATACGGGAGGAGACGGGCCTCACCGACCTCGCAGCGCACCAATCGATCAGGCTCTTTGACGGGCAGCGGTCGAAAGAGCAGCGTATTGACCACGCTGAACATGATCGTGTTGGCTCCGATGCCGATGGCCAGCGTAATCAGGGCAATCGCCGTGAACCCGCGATTCTTCGCCAGCATCCGCAAACCGAATCGGATATCCTGCCACAAGGTTCCCATTTTCGCTCTCCGGCTGTCGGTTGCCAGTTGCCAGTTGCCAGTTGTCGGTTGACAGTTGTCAGTTCCCAGTTGCCCTGCCACAACCGTCAGTTCTTGCTGCCAACCGGCAACCGTCCACTGTGAACTCTCTTTCATTCATATCGCAACGCCACCATCGGATCGATCCGCGCCGCCCGCCGGGCCGGCACCCAGCAAGCCGCCAGCAGCGCCGCCAGCACACACGCCGCAACCGCCACGAAAGACACCGGATCGAACGGACTGACCCCCGCGATTCTGTTTCGCAGCACCACCGCCGCCGCCAGCGCCAAAGGCAGCCCAATCGCCATCGCAACCAATCCCAGTCGCAACCCTGTCAACAGAACCAGCCACATCACGTCCCCTCGCGTCGCCCCCACCGCCAAACGGATCCCCACCTCCCGCGTCCGGCTGCTCACCACGTACGCCATCACCCCATACGTCCCCACCGACGCCAGTACCAACGCCAGAACGCCCAGCGCCCCCAGTATGCGCAAAGCCGCCTGCTGAAACGCCAGCGCATCCTTGACAATGTCCCGCACGGGCCGCACGTCCCCCTCTACCAGCCGCGGATGGACCCGCCCCAACTCCCGTCGCACCGAGCCCACGACCCGCCGCGCATCCCCCCGCGTACGAATCACCAGCGTCGCATGGAGCAGCTCCGCCTTCTTCACGCAGCGAAAGACCGCCGGCCCCGGCCAGTCGTCGTATCCATTGATACACGCGTCCTTCACCACACCGATCACCGGCCATTTATAAATGTGTTTGCCCACAGGGTCCTGTCCCGGCCAGAACCGCTCCGCGAAACTCTCGTTCACCACCACGACCAGCCGCCCTGAGTCGACATCTTCCTGGCCAAACTCGCGTCCACGCAGCACAGGCACACCCATGATACGGAACATACCCGGACCGATCCGGCTGTAGATTGCGGAGTCCACGGAGCAACCATCGGGTGATTCGTAGCCCTCGGGCACAAACGTGTCACTGGGCAGACTTCCTACTTGTTGCCCGCCTAGCGGTGGCCGCCCCGCAACGCCCACTTGCTCGACCCCGGGAATGAGCCGCAGCCGCCGAACGATCTCGGCCAGTTGCGGCTCGAAACTCCCTTCTGTGAAACCGATCCGCTCCAGATCGAGTTGAGCAGTCGCCAGCCGGTCGTAGCGGTATCCCACATCCACCGCCAGTTGTTTCCGCATACTCCGCAGGCACAGCATCGCTCCGCACAGCAGAACAATCGACCCCACCACCTGACCCACAATCAACCCATGACGCAGCCACAGCCGCTGCCGGCCCGCCCCCTGACCGTCCTTCAGCGCCGCCGCTGGCTCGAACCGCATCGCCTGCAGCGCCGGCACCAGACTGAAGCCCACCCCAACCGCCAGCGCACCCCCAGCCGCAAACACCAGCACGCGCACGTCAGGCGCCAGCCGCAGTGCCGGACCCGACCACCAATCCGCCAGGCTCATGATCCCCCGTCCCACCCACGCATACACCACCAGCGCCGCCACCGTGCCCGCCGCCGCCACCAGCACCCCTTCACACATCACCCCACGCATCAGCGCCCCACGCGTCGCCCCCAGCGCCACACGCGTAGCCGTCTCTCGCCGACGCTGCAAAGCGCGAGCCAGAAACAACCCGGCCACGTTGGCGCACGCAATCGCCAGCAACAGCACCGTCGCCACCATCCCGAACTGCAGAAAACTGACGATCTTTGGCCTATCATACGACGTACCCAGCAGACCCCGCCCGATCGGATCGAGCCGAACCCCCGTGAACTCCGGGTAGACGCCACGCAGAGGTAGTCCCGCTGGCTTGGAAGCCAACAGCGCCTGCGTCACCTCCGCCACGATCGACGACACGTACTCCGTCGCCGCCGCCACCGCCTTCGCCTCCGCCAACCGGCCCACGGTCTCATAACTCGCCGCCCACTTCTCCAGCACGGGCTCCATGTTCGCCGGCATCCACAAACTCGCCGGCTGCGGACCGAGCCCCCCAAACCCCTTAGGGGCCACCCCCACGATTTCCACCGGCGTCTCGTTGAGTATCAGTATCTTGCCCACCACGTCCGGCGCTCCGCCAAACTGCCGCCGCCAAAACGCGTCGCTGATCAACGCCACCGGGTGCCCCCCGGCCTCCGCATCCTCCTCCGACCCAAAGACTCGCCCCCGCGCCGCACGCACCCCGAGGAACGGGAAGTAACCAGGCGTAACCAGCTCCGCTTGAACACGTTCCAAGCCGTCAGCCGTACGCATTTTCGGCTCGACATCCGCGTACCCGATGACGTCGTTGAAAAAACGAGTCTTCTCCCGAATCGCGTCGTAGTAGTGCCGGTAGACAAGGATGTGAAGGCGTTGCTTCGCTGTATTGACCGGCACCACCGCCCGCAGCTCATCCGGCCGCGACACCGGCTTAGGCCGCAGCAACATCTCGTTCAGAATCCCGAACAACGCCAGATTCGCGCCGATCCCCAGCGCCAGCGTCAGCACCGCTACAGTGGTGAACCCAGGGCTCTTCCTCAGCATCCGCAAACCGAATCTGATATCCTGCCACAGTGTTCCCATTTTCGCTCTCCGGCTGTCGGTTGCCAGTTGCCAGTTGCCAGTTGTCGGTTGACAGTTGTCAGTTCCCAGTTGCCCTGCCACAATCGCCCGTTCTTGCTGCCAACCGGCAACCGTCCACTGTGAACTGACAACTCCTTCTCATTCGTAGCGCAGCGCCACCATCGGATCGATCCTCGACGCCCGCCGGGCCGGGAGGTAGCCGGCCAGCAGCGAGGCGGTGCCCAGCAACACCACCGTCACGAGGATGCTGAGCGGATCAATCGGGCTGATGCCGTAGAGCAGACTGGCCGATACCTTGGCCACAGCCAATCCTATCGCCAGCCCGACCAGCAAGCCCGCCAGCGTCAGCAGAAGTCCCTCCCGCAGGACCATGCCCACGATGCTGCCGCGCGTTGCTCCCAGGGCCATGCGGACGCCGATCTCCGATGTACGTGTGACAACCATATGACCCTTGATTGCATAGATGCCCAGCGACGCCAAGAATAAAGCCGTTGCCCCGGCCGCCAGTCCTGCACGAGCACCTAGTCTCGCCATCTTTACGGAGGAATTGCTATCATGTATCTGGGCCAATGTTTCCACCGATTTCACCGAAATTCGGGCATCGACTTTATGAATTTCCTCAATCATTCGCTGACGCAGACCGTCCACCAATCCGGTGTTCGCAACGTGCAGATAGAGGTTTGAGGGCAGCTTATCCGACTTGTGGGGTGCATACACCTGGGCATGGACTTCCCCGTCCTCCAGGTTGGGCAGGTGGGCGACGATCCCGACGACTCGGTAGGGACCGTCCTCCGCCTTGGTGAACAGGCCCCACTGGACGAAACACCCCAAAGCGTTGCCGTCCGGGCGAAGCTTACGCGCCAAACTCTCGTCGATGATCATGACCTCTTCCGCGTCCGGGGCACAGTCCAGCCGGTTGAAGAGCCGCCCCTGCAACAGCGGGATCTCCATGGCCGTGAAGTAATCTTGACCGACCCAGGCGATGGCAGCCTTACGTGCCAGAGGCCCTGCCGACTCTGACAGGTGTTCGCCAATCACTATCGGTCCACCCCCTCCGTAGAACACTTTGGCCGATGTGCCCAACGCCTTAACCTCCGGCAGGGACTTCAGATGATCCGCCAGGGCCTCGCCGATCTGGCTAGTCCATACCTGGTCATGGCCAGCGGAAAGCAGATCGATATTGACGATCAGCTTGTCCTCCAGGGAAAAATGACATTCCGGTTTCGCTATTGCCAAGGCACTGCGCGTCAGCAGGATCGCGATGAGCATCAGGGTGACAGCCAGGGCGATCTGGCCTGTCACTGAGGCACTGCCCCGTTTTCTCCGGAGGGATCCCAGCACACGGCCGCCGGAGGCCTTCATCTCGCCGACAATATCACTCTTGGACAAGCGCAGAGCGGGTTTCAGACCAAACAGCAGTGTGGTTATCACACACAAGCCCAGTGTGCCCGCCAGAACCCTGAGACTCGAACCGCATCGAAAGGTCGTTGTTTGCCAGAAATGGGGGACTACCCAGATATTCACAATGCGCGTACCCCAGGAAGCTAGAAGAACGCCGAGGACGCCTCCCGCCAGCGCCAGCACCAAAGACTCGATGAGCAACTGCCGGATGATGCGCCAACGGCGCCCGCCGAGCGACAGACGAATGGCAATCTCACGCTGTCGCGAGGCCCCTTGCATGATCAGCATGTTCGCCAGGTTCAGGCAGGCGATCGCCAGGATGGTCGCAGACACAGCCATCAACACCAGACTGACGAAGGTGTCAAGCCGAGTCTGGTCTTCAATGTCACCATGTAGCTCGTGTCGCCCCGGCGGGCGGAGGTTGATTGAGGACTGCTCCCTCCATCGTTCAGGATATTCCCGTTTGAAATGTGGGATCAGAGCTTTCAGTTGTGCCTGGGCAACCGACATGGTCACCTCCGGCTTAAGTCGTCCGACAATGTTGAGCCGTAGTTCTTTTCTTCGGTCACTCCAGGCGGGGGTGAACTTCACCACTGTCCAGTAGCTCCCGAGCGACAGCCACAGATCACGACTGTCGAACGTGACGCCGCCAAAGTCCTTCACTGCCACACCCACCACCTGACAGCGCGTGCTATTGAGGGTTACATACTCACCGATGAGCTTCGGATCGCCCCCCAGGCGCTGCCAAAGATGATGACCCAGAACCACGACCGGAGCACTGCCCCGCCGCTCCTCCTCGGGCAGAAAGCCCCGTCCGCGGACCAGAGCATCCCCCAGACAGGTAAAGTAGTTCGCCGACACGTATTTCGTCCTAACCTCCAGGGCCGAATCCCCATGAACAAGGTTGGCGAAAAAACTCTCAAGGCCACCCCCCTCGGCCATGAGATCACTAAAAGCCAAACTACTATCACGGAGGGCGAGATACTCAGAATAACGAAAATCTGTATTTTCGTCGTCTTTGATCGAGAAAACCGCCAACTTCTCGCGAGATTTCACCTTCCTCGGCGTCTGAATCAACAGCAGATCGGCGATGCTGAACATGGTAGTGTTGGCCCCAATGCCAATCGCCAGCGTAATCAGGGCAATCGCCGTGAACCCGCGATTCTTCGCCAGCATCCGCAACCCGAATCTGATATCCTGCCACAACATCGTCATTGCATGACTCCAGTTCACAGTTCCCGGTTGTCGGTTGTCAGTTCGCAGGTTCCTGGTTCCCGGCCGACAACTGCCAACCGTGAACTGTCAACTCCTTCTCATTTGCAGTCGCACCGTCTTCGCATGGAGCGCATGCAAACAGTGTGCCAGGCGAGGACCGCACCGTAAGGCCCGAAAGGCGTCTGGACCGCTGGGGCTGCGCCCGGTTCTGGGATCGGCGCGCCCGGATTCGGACACTTGCAGTCACAGAGACAGCAGAAACGCCGTCAGGTCATCGATCTCCGTCTCACTCAGGTTCGAGGTCTTGCCGTGACGGTCTTCGGGGTTGAACTTGGTCAGTACCTCTTCGAGTGTCGCGGCCCGTCCGTCGTGGAGGTAGGGTGCCGTACGCCACAGTTCGACCAGCGTGGGCGTGTCAAAGGCTTCGCCGGTCCGGCCGGGTGGGGGCGAATAGTTGCTCGTCCCAACGTCATAGGGCGCCAGCGACGTGTAGAGAGGCGCAGGGTGACATTCCTGGCAGCCGGCCTTCTCGAAGACGCCTTTGCCTCTCTGGGCCTTGGCGATGAGGTCCTGATCTGCGGCGTACGGGCTCGGAAGGGGCTCGATAGATTTCAGGTACGCGTCGATGGCCGAGGCATTGGCCTCGCCAGACGCCACGAACTGGATGTGGTGCAGACCGGCACGAACGGCGGCCTCGGCGGTTTCGCGAACGCCGACGCTCATGGCCGGTGGCGTGCGATGCGACCGGAGCATGCTCTTGGTGTTCCTGGGCGTGCCCGGACCGTCGTTGAGCAGGTCCCAGTTCAGGCCGTCCGTCCGGGCGTCGGGGTGGCAACTGGCGCAGCTCTGCCAGCCCTGGAAACACAGATCGGCGTCATGGAAGAACATCTCTCCCCGCTGCACATCAGTTGTACCAGCCGTCGGCCCCAGCGGAATCGACACCAGTGTGTCCGCAAAGTCCGCACCCAGATCGACGGTGGCCACGGAATCGGAGAAGTACTCGGCGACATAGAGCGTCTGTCCGACAACGGCGATGTCACGTGGTCCCTTGCCCGGCAGACGGACGCGCCGGCGCAAGTCCACCAGAAACGATAGGTCGCTGGCCACATCCTCAGGCCCTGCTGCAACTCGGTCGAGCTTGCGATGCAGAGCGAGGCGATCGATGATGCTCACCTCATGTGTGCCCGAGTGGCTCACGCAGAGCCACCGGCCATCACCGGTGCAGACCACATCCCAGGGATTGGCGGCGCCGCGATCTACATCGTCCAGCAGCACCGTTGCGATCCGGCGCCACGAGGGGATATCGATGATGCTCAGGGCGCTGGCGTTCATCCAGCCCCGATCGACCTGCGTGGTTGGCAGTTGGTGGTGGGCCAGAGTGTGGACGACGTAGGCATGCGCACCGTCCGGGGACACGCAGATGCCACGGACGGACGTGCTGCCGTTGGGCAACCCGATGCGGCCGACAAGCGTCAGATCGGCGGCATTGACCGCGACCACTTCGGCCGCGACACGCGGACTCGTGGCCGGCCCGGCGGGCAGCAGATTCGCGACCAGTACGCGACGACCATCCGGCGTCAAGGCGGCGGCGACAGGTTCGCGGCCGACGGGCAGTTCGCCCCTAATCGTCTGTGCGGCCAAGTCGATGGCCAGCAGCCGCGAACGAAACCGGTCGCATACGAGAAGCGTGCCCCCGTCAGTACTGAGCACCGGCGCCGTCGGACTATGCCCGGCGGGAATCCTCGCCCGCGCGGCGCCCGTCTGCGAATCGATGACCAAGACCGTCCCGTCCGGCACACCTGCCGTCACGTATAGACTCACGCCATTCGCAGAGATCGCGACGCCTGACGGCACCTCGGGCAGATCGATCCTGCGATGGACCAAGCACGTCGTCCTGTCAATGACGAGAATCTGCCGACCGCCAGTCGCTGCGACATAAAGCTCTTCTGTGGCTGCGTTTACGGCCAGCACAGAGGGTGACAGGCCAGTGCCGTTGTCGCCGCCTGGCGCCGGTGCGGCCGCCTGTGTCTTGAGACTGTAGGCTTCTAACAGGGCAGCAATATTGCGACGTTCCAGCTCTTCCATGCGCCGACGTTTGGCGAGGAAGTGCTCGTATCGCTGCTGTTCCTCAGCAGTCCACTGGCTCGCCTCCTGGTAATCACCGCAGAAAGGCACCTGCAGGTCGATCCAACAGGCAATTCTCTCAATCTCCTCCGGCGTGACTTGAGCATCATAGTGGCCGTCCGCCAGCAGGCTCAGCAACCGGCTGCGGGCCGCCCCGGCCGAGTACGCCGGCAGCATATCGGGCACCGACTGCGCGCTGATCCAGTTCACCAAGGCGTTGCTCGTCCCCGCCAGATAGAGATGCCCTTCCAGCGTTTTCTGTGTCGCCTGCACCAAAGCCAGGTAGCCTGCGCTCCACCGCCTTTTCGCGAGACTCTCGGTCACCGCCGTGCTGCACAGGCTGAACGCGGTCTCGTTGTCGGCTTCGCTCGCAACAGCAGGACAAGGCGGTATCGTGACTACGTGACCCAGTCTTTCTTCGAGCTTCCGCGCATCGTTGTGACAGCGGACGCAACTGCGATCCAGGATGGGCTGGATCTCGCGCGAGAAGCTGAAGCCTCGGGGCGGCCCCTGGAATGGAGCCAAATCCTGTGGACCGGCGGCAAAAGCCTTGCTTGGTCTGGCCTGCGCGGGCAGCGTGCTGTTCTTTAATTCGTGACATCCGAGACAGGAGACATTCTCGCCCGGCTGCACCGTGAGCCAGCTTCGCATCGTCTGCGCCGCATATCCGCGCGCGTCGATCGCCTGAAAGTACACGGGCGTCCGCGCCGGCAGATTGAAGAAGGCCGAGCCGTCGGGGTGCACGGTGGCATCGCCCAACACGGTCTTCACGTCCCAGCTCCCGTTGCCGATGGCGGCCGGCGTGCAGACCAGCGCGTCACCGGCCGGACCGGCGTTGTAGTTCCAGCCCATGCCGGCCGCGCGATAGTCCAACGCAATCACTCGAAGCTTCTGGATCGTGCCTCGGGTCACACCCTCCAGCCCTGGGCCCGCGTAGATGTCCTGAAGATAGCACGTGCCCGTGGTCTTGGTGTAGTCGACCAGACTGGGACGGACCAGTGGACGGGGTCGCGCCACCAGGGGCACAGCCTGGTTGCAGGGAACATCCGGATCGGCAGCCAACAACTCCCGACGGCCGTCGGCCGCGATCCAGTACAGCTTGAATCGCGTCGGGTTGCGTGACCAGCCGAGCGGCGCGCAGGCAATCACGAACTCCGACTCGCTGAGCGGATACGGATACTGAAACAGCTCGCCGTCCTGTCCATAGTAATCAATGCGGTCGGCCGGCGTCTCGCGAACGGGCGCGATCAACCGGGCCCCGCTGTTCTCCTGCCGGCCCCTTGCCGGGTCCACGATCCCCAGCTTGCCCACCTGGAGCGTATGATGGCCCGAGAAGGTCGCGACCACCTTCTGCGTGCCGGGGATGCCGCGAGCGTGCAGCAGCGAGGTCGGGAACCAGGAGTTGTTGCCATAGAACTCGGTCTGGCCGGTGCCGTCAGGGTTCATCTGAAACAGGCCCTGGACGAAGAGTTGTCCGCGATCGCTGTATTCCCAGCGCGTGTAGATCACCCGGCCGTCGGGCATCACCGTCGGGAAGTTGTCGTGGACCTGATCGAAAGCCAGACGGCGCAGATACCGGCCGTCGCGATCGCACGTGTAGAGGTTGCTCACCTCCGTCCACCAGCAATCCACCGTCTGGACGCAGCGAGTCGAGTTGAAGACGATATCGTCGTTGGGCAGATAGACTCCTTCGTAGTCTGCGAAGCCAAGTCCGTGCGTCAACTGCCGGATCGAGCCTGTCGCGACCTCCATCTCGTAGAGGTGATAGTCGTCCTGGCGGTCAGACTTCTTCCAGGCGAAGAGCACGTGACGGCCGTCCCAGGACACGTCCGGATCGCGGATGACGCCGTTGGGGTCGTCAATGAGCGTGCGCACGGCGCACCGGTCGCCTTCGATCTCCAGCCGGCAGAGGGCCGCACCCGGCTCGAACTGCCGCTCGTGCTGGGCGTCAGACTGCCCCTCCGTGTAGGCGTAGTGCGAGCCGCCCAGGATGCAGTGCTTCGTGAAGACCCACTGAGGATAGTGCCGATGCAGGTTGCGCAGGCGCATCTCGCGACGCAATCCGGCGGCGCGGAGGTACAACTCGATCCATTGTCTCGACTCGGCGGGCGCGGACTGACTCACAAGGTGGTCGAAGTCATTCCGAAGGTCGCTACCATCGGCTCCGAGTTCCGCGATCGCCTTGTCCGCCGCCTGTCGCGCTGTCGCCGAAGCGGCGGAAGCCGACAGCCACCGGCCGAAGTCCGGTCCCGCGTCCTGCAAGCACCAGTCCCACTGCATCGGAAATTCGCGTTCTGCCCGAACCGAGAGTTCCTCGGCCGCCGCGGTGAACGCGTCGCTGCCAGGGTCAAGCGAAGCCGCCTGAGCCTGCGCCTCCAGCACAGCCGCCTGCCAGGAGTCTGCCTGATTCGCACTGGTCTGGGCGCCAAGCGTCAGCACGGCTATGACCACGAGCGTGTGGCAGCGGCAAGCGCGAACTTGCTGATGGAGACCTCTTCGCAGGCGCCCTAAACCATCGGCAAGCTCGCGCTTGCCGCTGCCACCCTGGGACCGGTATGTCCCCATGCATTTCTCCTCTGACCAACACCTTCTCGGGGACGTACGGGCGAATGATTATTCGCCCCTACCATCCTCCGCAAATCGTTCCAGCGTTCCATAGCACAGGCGGCGCACAGGTTACCCCTGTGCCGGACGCCGATTCAGACCCTCTCCGGCCGGCAGCCTCAGTGTGGCGCGGCAGCCGGGTTTGTCGGGGTGGTTCTCAAGAGTCAGGCCGCCGGCGTGGGCCTCGGCGATCTGGCGGCACAGCGTCAGCCCAATCCCCGATCCGTGTTCCTTGCTCGTATAGAACGGGACGAAAACGTCGATAGCCGCATCCAGGCCGACGCCATCGTCGTCAACATACGCCCAGAATGCGTGCGAGTCGGTCCGCCAACTGACCGAGACGCGGCCGTCTCCGGCGGGATGGGCAAGCAGGCTCGATTCGACGGCATTGGAGATCACGTTGATGAGCAGTTGCTCCAGTTGGTCGCGGTCGCCGCGGACGCTCACTTCCGGCCCGCCTTCCACGACCACCGGCATCCGCTTCTCCAGGCCCACAACCCGGCGGAACAGGTCTGTCACATCCACCGCGTTGAACTGCGGCTGCGGCAGGTGGGCCAGCCGGGAATAGGCCCCGATGAACCGGTCCAGCGCCTCCGACCGCTCCGCGATGATCGCCAAACCTTCCTGGAGGTCGTCATCCCAGTCGTCGGGTCGCGGCCGGCGGTCGAGCAACGCCCTGAGGCTCTCGGCCACCGACTGAATGGGGGTCAGGCTATTGTTGACTTCGTGACGAAGGGTGCGAATCAGCCGCTCCCAGGCCCGACGCTCCTCCTCATGAAGCGTACGCGTAAGGTCCGACAGGAAAAGGAGTTGGTGTGACACGCCCTTCTCTCTGTAGCTGCCTCGGCGCAGCTCCCAGCGCCCCGAACCGCCCGGAAACGCAATGTCCGTCAGACGAGGTGTAGCGCCTTCGAGGCACTCGGCCAAGCCCAGCTCACCGGCGCGGCAACCGATCAGCTCTTCTTCGGTCCGGGCCAGCAGCCGCCGGCCGCTGTCGTTGACCAACTGGAGTCTCCGGTCATTGTCGAAGCCGAACATCGCCACATCGATCTGCGCCAGAACCTTGCGGAGCAGCACGGTCGCCTCGATCGCCCCCAGCCGCTGTTCGCGCAGCGAGGTGGCCAGCGCGTTGACCTCCCATATCGCCTCGCCCAGCGCATCGCCGTGCCGGGCGCCTCTGGCCCGCATCGAGTAATCCCCCTCCCGCAGGGCCCCCATGAGGTTGGACAAGGTACGAAGCGGAAAGGCCACCCTGCCGGCGATGCTGGAAGCAATGCCCAGCGCCACGAGCGCGAGCAACACGATCACTGTCACCTGTGTCCTGACGCTGTACCCGGAGGCCAGAAGCAGGACAACGGCCGGAACGGAACCCACCAGACCGGCCATCAGGCTCAGAAGAAAGATTCGTTGCTCGTATGTCAGACGCCGTGACAGAGCGCTCATCTGTTTCTCCCAGGTCGAATCCCGATATCCACCGGGATCGCGTCGACGCGAGGACGGGCGCGAACCGATCACTGGATGTGGTACTTCTCCATGCGCCGGTACAGGGCCGCTCGACTGAGCCCCAGGGACTCGGCGGCCTTGCTGACGTCGCCCTGGAATCGAGACAGGGCTTTCCGCACGAGCACTTGCTCAACTTGCCCCAACGTCATCTCGTCAAATGCCGGCCGAATGCCGGCGATCGGCTCGAGCCCCAGATCGCTCGCTCGCACCACCGGTTCCTGGGCCATCAGGACGGCCCGTTCCACCGTGTGACCGAGTTGGCGAACGTTGCCCGGCCAGGAATAATCCAGAAGCACCTGCATCGATGCCGCGTCGAAACCAGTCAGGTCCTTGCGATAGCGAACCGCATATCGACGCAGAAAATGCGCCGCCAGCAGCGGAATATCCTCCCGACGCTCTCGCAACGCAGGCACGTGCAGACGAATCGTTTGCAGTCGGTAGAGCAGGTCCTGACGGAACCGGCCTGCGCGGACTTCCTCATCAATATTCGCGTTGGTCGCTGAGAGGACCCGAACGTCCACACGAAGGGTCTTCGAGGACCCGACCGGCTCGAATTCCCCGCTTTCCAGGACGCGCAGGAGTTTCGACTGGAGGTTCACCGGAATGCTGGCGATCTCATCGAGGAACAGGGTCGCCCGGTCCGCCAGTTTGAAACGCCCGAGCCGGTCCGTTCTGGCGTCGGTAAACGCGCCGGCGACGTGCCCGAACAGCTCGCTCTCGAAGATCGTCTCGGCAATGCTGGCGGTGTTGACCGTCACCAGCGTGGTGTCCTTCCTTGAGGAAGCGGCATGGAGCGCCTGGGCCACCACACCCTTGCCCGAGCCGTTCTCTCCGGTGATGAGCACGTTGGCTTCGGAAGGTCCGACGCGAGCGATGACCTCCAGCACCGGTTGCATCGCCCGCGACTCGCCGATCAGGAGCGGCCGGGCTTCGCTCCGCAGCAGGAGGTTCTCCTGTTCGAGCTGTCGCCCCTTTCGCAGCGCCCGGCCCAATTCGACCTGCGTCCGCAGGATTGTCAGAAGGCGCTCGTTCTTCCACGGCTTGGTGACGAAATCGCGGGCCCCGCGACGCATGGCCTCCACCGCCAGCTCGACGCTGCTCCAGGCGGTCATGACCACGACGGGCAGGGTGCCGTCGATCTGCTGGATCTTGAACAGAAGGTCAAGGCCCTCCTGTCCCGAGGTGCTGCCGCGAACGTAGTTCAGGTCCAGCAGCGCGACGTCGAAGTCATGCTCGGCCACAGCGCGAAGAATCTCCGCCGCCGAGCCGGCCGCCTCGATCCGGTAGCCCTCGGGCTTCAGCAACAGACGCAGCGCCCGCAGCACATCGGGCTGGTCGTCACCAATCAGAATCCTCGCACTGCCATTTCGCGGATCGCTCATGACGCCGCATTATAGCCGCCCCCAAGTCGGGCTGCAAACCGTTCATGGCGGCGCGAAACTCAGCGAGCAGTGGCAGGTGCCGCCCCGATGCGGTATAATGGCGATATGGGTCGTGCCCACTACGAACGATTGGATTTCGAAGGGACATGCGGTCCCGTGACACGGAGGCGATCATGGCCAAAGCCAATGTTGACCCGGCCGAACTGCGGCGGTTTGCGCGAGATTTGAACCGCTTCAACTCCGATCTGGAGGCCCTGATGGGCGGATTGCAGACCCGACTGCATGGGTTGGAGAAGAGCTGGATGGATCAGGAGCAGAAGCGGTTCACGCAGGAGTTCGAGCAGACGGTCAAGACGCTAAGTCGTTTCCTCGAATCGTCGGCCCAGCACGCGTCCTTCCTGCTGAAGAAGGCGCGCCATATCGAGGATTACCTTCAGCAGCGGTAAGAGCAGTCGATGAGCCAGTACGCGAGAGTCAATTCGGTTGTCCTGCTGAAGTCTCTGAAGGCTTCGCTGGCCACGTTTTCCGACGCGGCGGCGGTGGCGCTGGATGAAGTCAGCACCGACGTTCAGCGGACGCTGGCCTGGCTGAACGAAGATCGCAAGCGGTATTGGTCGAACCAGGTTCACGTGTGTGCCGAGCGCGTGACACAGGCCAAACTGGCCCTGAAACAGAAGAACGTCCTGGATCGGGCGCTCTCCGGGACAACGAGTTCGGCCGTCGAGGAAAGGAAGGCGCTGGCCATCGCCGAACGTCGGCTGCGCGAGGCCCAGGCCAAGCTCGCGCGGACGCGGTCGTGGATTCAGCAAATCGACAAGTTGCAGTCGGACTACCGGGGTGGCGTTCAGGGTCTGGTCGGCGCGATTGACGCGGATATCCCCAACGCGATGGCCCGACTGGAGAAGATGATTGACTCGCTGGAGGCTTACGTCGCCTTGGCGCCGCCCGAAGCATCAGTGGAGTTCGAAAAGGCCGCGAAGGAAAGCGTGTTGCGGCCGGCGCCTGCGCCGGCCCCGCCCGACCTGCGAGCATTCGCAAAACGTCTTCGCAGCAGGACTCCTGCCCCCCAGACGCGAACGGAGGCGCCGCTGGCGGCAGTGCCCGAATGGATCACGGGAATCGCGATGCCTGAGGCATCGCTGGAAGACCAGCCCTGTGCTCCGGCGCCGGAGGATAGGGTTCTGATCGCCTGCGTTGGCCGGCAGCCCGAGGTGGTCTTCCTTGCTCGCACCAACGCCGCAGACGGAGATTCGGGATGGTTCGTCGGCGCCGGCGATGGGACCGAATCGAGCGAATATGTCGCCGTGCGCACGACCGACCTGTTGCAGGCGCAGCCTCAATTGCAGAAGGTGCTGAGCCTGCCCGAAGGGTCTCTGGTGGTGATAGACCGTCGGAATGCGACCCTGACAGTCTTCGATGCGAATGACGGTACCGTATGAGTGCTACCGAAAGCCGAGCCAAACTCGTTCAGGCCAGCAAGAAACTGTTGGCCGACTGGCAGCAGACCAGGGAGAACTGGCGCGATGAGAACGCCCGGCGCTTCGAGCAGCAGTACATGGCGCCGCTGGAGGCAAACATTCGGTCGGCTGTTTTGGCGATGGAACGAATCGGCAGCGCCCTTGAGGCAGCACGCCATGATTGTAAGGACAGTTCGGAACCCGGCCCATGAACGCTGATCTCGAAGCCTATCTGCGCGGCCCGGCCCCTGTGGCCGACGACCACTACACCAACCTCCAGCGTCAAGCGCTGGCGGAGGTGATCCAACTGTCGGCTGAGGTCGTTGGACCGCTGGAGTCCCGGATTGAGTCGGACTACGAGGCGGCCAGGCACAAGGCCCAGGATCGATTCGACGCCGAGCGAGGCCGCATCGAGCTGCACCGCAACACCCGCGGCAAGGAGATTCAGGACCACTACGACGACCGCGTCGAGGAGATCCGCGCCAACTACGAGAAACAGCTCAGCGACGTCAAGGTCGACATCCAGTATCGGCGAAAGAAAGTCAACCAGACGGCCGTCGAACTGGAACAAAGAGCCGAGAAGGAGCACCAGGACCAGGTTCTGGTCGCCGAGTTCGTGGCCGAAGGCGCCGTGGCCAAGAGTACGCAGCGACGGCAGGAAACCGAATCGACGGTCGCCGGCGCGCGTCACTATCTCGACGGCCTCGAACAGCAGGCCGGCCAACTCGTGCGTCTCTACAGGCAGCATGGAATCGAGGCGCATGAGACCGTGACGCCGTCTGCGGGCGGCGATTACGCATCGCAGCAGGCTCTCGCCGAGCAGCATCTGGCAACGCTGAAACGTCTCTGGACTGCCCAGGTCTTCGTCGGCACGCGTCCTGCACTGCTGGCGGCGGGGATGGTGGGTGTTGCTCTTATCCTGCTGGCCATCTTATACGGCCTGAAGGTCCCGGGGCTCCCATCCGCTCAAATCGCGTATCCGATCGCCGCCGGGATCGGTCTGATCGCCGCCGGTCTGGCGGAACGCGTCATCTGGCGAAAGGCCAAGTCGCAGGTTCGCCAGACCTGCGGGGCTTTTCAGAACGCGCTGGCCGGCGCTCGGACGGCGCTGGAACAGTGGTGCCGATCCACGCTGGAGGGCATCGAGACCGAGCTGGGCAGTTCCGTCCAGAAGAAAGACGTCGAACTGAGGCGCGCCCACGAAACGTTCGAGACCGCCAGGGCCAACATCTCCCGACAGCGCAACACGTCGCTTCAGGAGATCGAGCACCGCCGAGTGGAAGCCTTCGACCAGCTCAAAAAGGAGCGAGACAACGCCCTCAATCAGGCGCAGGAACAGTTCGAACAAGAGCGGTCGGCACTGGACCAGGAGTGCCGGCAGCGGCTGGCGGAAATCCAGCAGCGGTACGACAGCGAGATGGGCGAATGCCGCAGCCAGTACGAAACGTCCCGGCAACATCTCCAGCAGCGATGGGATGAAGGGCTGGCACGCGTCGGCGCCCTGCTGAGCAGAGCCTCCGAACTCGACAAGACATTCGTGGCAGACTGGGAGCATCTGATCGATCGGTCGCCGATGATGTCGGACGCGTCGGCGTCCGCCGTGCGATTCGGCACGCTCCGGCTGGATCTCAAGCCGCTATCCGAATCGGTCCGGGCCCGCGCAGGCCAAACATTGGACACCGCCAGTCTCATGGAGCTTCCCGCCGTGTTGGAGTTCCCGCGGCATTGCTCGATGCTCCTGCAGTCCGGGCGTGAGGGACGACAGGAAGCGATCGAGACGCTTCGCGCGACGATGGCGCGGCTGTTCACGTCCCTTCCGCCGGGCCGGGTCCGGTTCACCATCTTCGACCCGGTGGGCTTGGGCGAGAGCTTTGCGGGCTTCATGCACGCCGGCGACTACCTCGAATCGCTTGTGGGCGGACGCATCTGGACCGAAGCCGCCCAGATCCGACAGCAGTTGGAGGACCTGACCGGACACATGGAGAACGTGATCCAGAAGTACCTCCGCAACGAATTCGAGACGATCGAGCAATACAACGAACAGGCGGGCGAACTGGCCGAGCCTTATCGCTTTCTCGTCATCGCCGACTTCCCGGTGAACTTCAACTAGGAATCGGCCCGGCGTCTGAGCAGCATCATCCACAGCGGCCCGCGTTGCGGCGTCCACACGCTGATCGCCTACGACGCCCGGCAGGAGCTGCCCAGCGGGATCGACATCGAGGACATCAGCGCCGGCAGCATCCACCTCGTCTACGACAAGGACCGATTCGTCTGGCGGGACCCTGTCCTGAAGCGGTTCCCGCTGACGCCCGACAAGCCCCCATCCGAGAGCGTGCTGACGAATCTCATGCACGCCATCGGCAAGGCGGGCGCCAGCTCCGCCCGCGTGGAGGTACCCTTCCAGACCATCGCACCGACCGACGAGCAGCTCTGGTCGCTCGACAGCTCGCGCGAGCTGAGCGTTCCGCTGGGCCGGACCGGCGCGACGCGACTGCAACGCTTCCGCATCGGCCACGGCGTCGCTCAGCACACGCTGATCGCCGGCAAGACCGGCTCGGGCAAGTCCACCCTGCTGCACGTCATGGTGACCAATCTGGCGCTGTGGTACGCTCCCGACCAGGTCGAGCTGTACCTGATCGACTTCAAACAGGGCGTCGAGTTCAAGACCTACGTCACCAACCGCTTGCCGCACGCCCGCGCGGTCGCCATCGAAAGCGATCGCGAGTTCGGGCTCAGCATCCTCCAGCGGCTCGACGCCGAGATGGCCCATCGAGGCAACCTGTTCCGCGACGCGGGCGTGCAGGACATCGCCGCCTACCGCAGCGCCACCGGAAAGACCATGCCCCGCACGGTGCTGATCGTGGACGAGTTCCAGGTGTTTTTCTCCGAAGACGACAAGCTCGCCCAGGACGCCATCGTCCTGCTGGAGCAGCTTGTGCGACAAGGCCGCGCCTTCGGCATCCACGTCGTGCTCGGCTCGCAGACGCTGGGCGGCGCCTTCGGTCTGGCCCGCAGCACGATGGGCCAGATGGCGGTGCGGATCGCGCTGCAATGCTCGGAGGTCGATTCGCAGCTCGTGCTCGATGACGAGAACACAGCCGCACGCCTGCTGTCGCGACCGGGCGAGGCGATCTACAACGACGCCGGCGGCGCCGTCGCCGGCAACAGCCCCTTCCAGGTGGCTTGGCTCTCGGATGCCGTTCGTGATTCGTACCTGAGCCGGATCGCGGCACGCGGACCCGAACCACGCGAGCCGATGATCGTGTTCGAAGGCAACGTTCCGGCCGACATTCGGGAGAATCGCCAACTGGCTGCCTGTGTAGGGGCGAATGATGCTTCGCCCGTGCCCGCCCCGAAGATCTGGCTGGGCTCTCCGGTGACCATCAAGGAGCCGACCGCCGTGGTGTTGCGTCGCCAGAGCGGCGGCAACATTCTGATGGTCGGCCAGCGGGATGAAGTGGCGATGAATCTGATGACGGGCGCCTGTGTCTGTCTGGCCAGCCAGTTGCCACGGTCCTCCGTCGAGTTTGTGATCCTCGACGGCAGTGCACCCGATTCGGCGCAGGCGGGCGCCTTCGCCCGCGTAACGCGCGTGCTGCCGCACCCCTGCCGGATCGTCGCCTGGAACGATGTCCCTGCGGCCATCGCCGAACTGAGCCGGAAAGTGAATGAGCGAATCGAGGCCGATCGGAATGACGAGGCGACCGTGGTCCTGCTCGTCTACGGCTTGCAGCGATACCGCATGCTCCGCCGCAGCGAGGACAGCTTCGGATTCTCGACGGGCTCCGAGGAAGCAACGCCGCGTCCCGACGTGCAGTTTGCCGGCCTCCTGCGCGACGGTCCCCCCGTCGGTATCCACGTGGTCGCCTGGGCCGATACCCTCGGCACGCTGGAGCGTACCTTCGATCGCCAGACCGTCCGTGAGTTCGACCACCGCATCCTGTTCCAGATGAGCGCCGCCGATTCGAGCACCCTGATCGATTCGCCCGCCGCCAACCAACTCGGCTTCCACCGCGCCCTGCTCTACAGCGAAGAGCAAGGCGGCCTGGAGAAATTCCGCCCTTACGGCCCGCTGCCCGACGACTGGCTCGCCGACCTCGGCAGGAAATGGGCTCTACGCAGGGGCGAATGATGATTCGCCCTACTATGGAGACCGTGCTATGGGAAGGACCATCTGTGTCACTTTCGCGATGCTGCTGGTCTGCGGCTGCGCCGGCGCCTCGCAGGGATTCGACCATTTCGTCACCCGTCAGGGCGATCGGCTGATGGAAGGACCGAGGGAGTACCGCTTCGTCTCCTTCAACATCCCTAACCTGCACTATGTCGAGGATCATCTGCCCTTCGAAGAGACCAACCCCTGGCGGCTGCCCGATGAATTCGAGATCACCGATGCGCTGACGGCGATCCAGCAGATGGGCGGGCGCGCCACGCGGATTTACACGCTGAGCGTACGAGCGGCCGGCGATGGGCCCGAGATCCCCCGCCACGTGCTGGGCCCAGGCCGGTTCAACGAAGAGGCGTTCCGCGCGCTCGACAAGGTGCTGGAGGTGGCCCATCGCACCGGCGTCCGCGTCATTATCCCGTTCGTGGACAACTGGATCTGGTGGGGCGGCATCCAGGAATACGCCGCCTTCCGGGGCAAGGCCAAGGAGGCGTTCTGGACCGATCCGCAGATCATCGCCGATTTCAAGAAGACCATCGAATATGTCGTCAATCGGACCAACACCTTTACCGGCGTCAAGTACAAGGACGACAAGGCCATCCTTGCCTGGGAGACAGGCAACGAACTGCAATGTCCGCACGAATGGACGCGAGAAATCGCCGGCTATGTCAAGAGCCTCGATCGGAACCATCTGGTGGTCGACGGCTTCTTTTCGAGTGTTCTGCGCGACGAATCGATCGACAATCCGTACGTGGACATCGTGACCACGCACCACTATCCGAGCAATCCGCGCGAGATGTTCGAGCAGGTCGCGTCGAACCGCGTCCGGAGCAAGGGCAAAAAGCCCTATTTCGTGGGCGAATTCGGGTTTGTAGAGACAGACGCCGTCCGGACGCTGCTGGAGAACGTGATCGCCGACGGGACCAGCGGCGCGCTGATCTGGAGCCTGCGGTATCGCACCCGGGAAGGTGGGTTCTACTGGCATTCCGAGCCGTTCGGCGGGGATCGCTACAAGGCGTACCACTGGCCCGGCTTCGCCTCGGGCGAGGCTTACGACGAACGCAACCTGATGGCGCTGATGCGTCAGAAGGCCTTCGAGATTCAGGGGCAGATGCCGCCTGCGCTCGCCGTTCCCCAAGCGCCGGTGCTGCTGCCCATTGACGACGTGGCGGCCATTTCCTGGCAGGGCTCGGCCGGAGCGCAATCGTACATCGTTGAGAGAGCGGAGAAGAAGAACGGCCCCTGGACCGAAATCGGTCGGAACGTCTGCGATGCCGCCGTGCCCTACCGCCCGCTGTTCGCCGACGCCGATGTCCAGATCGCCAGCCAGTACTTCTATCGCGTTACCGCGCAGAACAGCAGCGGCGCCTCTGCGTCGTCCAATACCGTCGGACCCGTCGCGGTCCGGCACTTCACGCTCGTGGACGAAATGCGCGATTTCTCGCTCCTGCACCAGCATACCGGCGTCACGCCCGAGACGGGCAAGACGCGTAACGCCAAAGAAGACATGGATCGGATGAAGGGAGCCGCCGGCGCGGCTCTGGTCTACAGGTTGCCCGCCGCGATCCGGACCTGCACGGTCTACACCTTCTTTGCCGAAGAGCCGGCGGACTTGCGTTTCCAGGTCTCGGCCGATGGGCAGACGTGGCAAACCGCCGAAGCCCGGCGAAAGGACTTCTACAGCGGTGAAGGCCAATATGGCTACTGGAAACCCGTCCGCTACGAGGCGAAGCCGCAGGCGCTGCAGAGCCGGTTCATCAGAATCGAGTTCACAGGCGAAGCCCAGATCTCGCGAATCGAGATCACCTACGGAGGCGCCGAGTAAGCGATGGCCGGTCGCGAGATAGAGAGCTTTCGCCGGCGTGTGGCCGCGGAATTGCACGAGGACATCCTGCCGTTCTGGCTGGAACACTGTGTAGACCACGAACACGGCGGATTCATCGGCCGGATGTCCAATGAGCTGTCGGTCGACCGTCAGGCCAACAAAGGATTGATCCTCAACGCCAGACTGCTGTGGACCTTCTCGACGCTGTGCCGCAGCGAGATCGTAGGGGCGAATGATGATTCGCCCCTGCAATTGGCTCGCAGGGCCTACGACTATCTGGAGCAACACTTCTGGGACGACCGCTTCGGCGGCGCCTTCTGGCAGGTGGATTGTCGCGGCGCTCTGGCGGACGACAAGAAGAAGATCTACGGCCAGGCCTTCTACATTTACGCACTGTCCGAGTACTCCCTCGCGACCGGAGAATCTGCCGCTTTGGAACGAGCGCAAGCACTGTTCGATCTGATCGAGAAGCACAGTTGCGATATGGCGAACGGCGGATACATCGAGACGTGCAATCGCGACTGGACCGCGGCCGAGGATGTCCGGCTCAGCGACAAGGACCTGAACGAAAAGAAGTCGATGAACAACCACCTGCATCTCCTCGAAGGCTACACGAATCTGTACCGTGCCTGGCCCGACCCACAGGTTGCCGACGAGCTGAGCGGCCTGATCGAGCTGTTCGAGCGTCATATTCTCGACCGTGACACGTCTCACTTCGGGCACTTTTTCAACGAACGTTGGGAGCCGCGATCGGACACGTACACGTTCGGCCACGACATCGAGGGCAGTTGGCTGCTTTGCGAGGCGGCCGAGGCTCTCGGCCGGTCCGAACTCGTCGAGAAAACCGGGCGCCTCGCCGTCGACATCGCGCAGGCCGTTTACGAACAGGGACTCGACTCCGACGGCGGGCTGTTCTACGAAGGCAAGGCGGGCCGCGTCGTCGACACGAACAAAGAGTGGTGGCCTCAGGCCGAAGCGGTCGTGGGTTTCTTGAACGCCTGCCAGCTTTCCGGCCGCGCGCACTTCTTCGAGGCGGCTTTGCGCTGCTGGGAGTTCATCGAACGGGCCATCGTAGACCACACGCACGGCGAATGGTTCTGGCGGGTCGACCGAAACGGAACGCCCGACCGCAACGAGCCCAAGGTGTCCGAATGGAAAGGCCCCTACCACAACACGCGGGCCTGCCTGGAAACGATCCGGCGGCTCGACGCCGTCGCTCAAGGAAAGGATCGCTGATGACGAAAAAGATCGTAGGGTGTGCATTGCACACCGGTTCCATCGTGACATGCCTGCTGTTGGCGACCATGCTGGCCGGGTGTACCGGCCCGAGGGAAACGGTAGGGGCAAATAATCATTCGCCCGTACGGGCGGCGGACGGCTTTGTTTCGCTGTTCGACGGCAAGACCTTCGCGGGCTGGGAAGGCTCGAACGAGGTCTTTCGCATCGAGGACGGCGCTGTCGTCGGCGGCACGCTGAGTGCAAAGGTCGCCCACAACGATTTTCTTTGCACGATCGCGTCGTACGACGACTTCGAGCTGCGGCTGCAATGCAAGCTGCTCGGCGAGAACGCCAACGCCGGCATCCAGATTCGCAGCCGGCGCGTGCCCGACCACTACGAGGTCAGCGGCTACCAGGCGGACATGGGCCAGCAGTACTGGGGCTGCCTGTACGATGAATCCCGCCGGAACAAGGTCCTGGCCTGCCCGGACCCGGCGAAGATCGCCGAGGTGGTCCGCGCCGGCGACTGGAACGATTACGTCATCCGCTGCGAAGGCAAGCGAATTCAGCTCTGGCTCAACGGCCTTCAGACCGTCGATTATACCGAGCTCGACGACGCGATCCCGCAGTCCGGCGTGATCGGTCTCCAGATCCACGGCGGCCCGCCCAGCGAAGCCTGGTACCGAAACATCCGCATCCGGCCCCTCTGACGCTCCGCTAATCCGGCATCTGGAGCATGACGGTCCGCTCGACGGCGTTGAAGACCGTGAACTGGACCGGCCGGCCCCTGCTCTCTGTGGTGATGCGGCGCAGGTCGTCGAGCGAATCGATGGATTCGCCGTTCGCCTTGAGAATGACGTCGCCGAGCCTGAATCCCGCGTCAGCCGCGCTGCTACGGGCCGGAACAGCAACAAAGAGCACACCGGTTTCGCGGCCGATGCCGGCGGCGGATTTCTCCGCTTCACCCGTGAGATTCTTGATCGTCGCGCCAAACCACGTGACCGGCTTTGGGTCGCGGAGGTCATTTTCTTCCCGCTTGGTCGCGGCGGTGGCGAATGCACGCGGCTCCTGCGCAACCTCCTCGCGGAATGCCGGCTTCAGAACGCCGAATCGATCCATCGGGAAGTTCCGGAAGCCGAGCTTCAGCGCAGGCGAGTCTTCCCTGACGCGATAGTCGCCGCTGTCCGGATCGATGAACAAAGGGTCCGCTACGATCGAGTGCGAATCGAACCCCTTGGCCTGCCACTGTGGGAGGGTCAAGGGCCCGTCCTCGATGCCGGTGATCCGGATCTGGCCGTTTCGCGAGTAGAACAGATTATCGTCGAACTGCCTGGCGTTGGCGGGATTGGCGCGAATGAACTGATAGGGCTCGTCGCTGACGAAGATATTTCGAGCGATCACGTCGTCGCACTCCGGCATCCAGATATGAAAACCGCCGAACCCGTCGATGATGATGTTGTTCTCCACCGTTCGAAAGAAGCCCTCGCGCAGCTTGACGCCCATGCCGAGGCACAGGTTCTCGCAGACCCGGTAGTTGCTCGATCCATCGTCAAGGTCGATGCCCCACGAATGACTGCCGGAATGCGCGAAGCGATTGTTTCGGATAATCGTGGTCCTGTAATTGTCGAGCGTGGCCCGCTCCCTGGCGAACGGCTCGATGTCCCGGCCCCCATTGTACGAGGTCTTCCACCAGCGGTCGCGTCCCCAACTGTTGAACGGGCCGTGATCGCCGCTTTCGCGGACGGTGTGGAAGACGTCGTTGTGCTCGATGAGGTGGCCGCCCCAACACCCGTCATTGATGCAGATCGCCGCACGAGGACAGCGATAGATCGTATTGTGGCTGACTGTGATCTGTTCGCTCATGGAGACGAACACGCCGGCAACCTGCTTGCCGATGAAACCGAAGTCGTGCATCAGGTTGTCGTGGATGGTGCACTGCGCCGGGTAGTCCGGACTTTTCGGGCCCGGCGTCAGGTCGATCTGATCCTGGCGGAGGGTCGTGCCGTATTCAATGGCCGGCGAGCGAACCGCGCCGACGTCGCCGACCAGACAGACACAGCTTTCGCCCAGCCGCGTGAAACGGCAGCTCTCGACGCGGACGCGGCGATTGTACCGGCTGAGGAAGACGCCGTTGCCGCCCAGGTCCTCGAAATGGCAGTCGCGAACCGAGCAATCTTCGGCACCCTCGATATGGAGCGCGCCGAGCCGGGCAATCGACCAGTCCCCTCGCAGCAGACGCTCATACGGCTCCATGAAGATGCGCTGCGTGTGCCGAAAACGCAGTCCGCGAAAGTGCAGGTTGCGGACGGGCTCATCCGGCGTGCCGCGAATCAGAACAAGCTCCTTGAGCCCTGCGCCGATGACCTGCGCCTGCGATGGGGCAACGTCCGGCTCAGGCATCAGATACAGCGTCTTCGTGCGCACATCGAAGTACCACTCGCCCGGAGCGTCCACCTCTTCGAAGAGATTCTCCACGAACAGATAGTCTTTGTGGTAGCCCCCTCGAAAGACCGGATCGAAGCCGCCGCCGCGGTTCTCCTGCCAGCCACCTCTGAACTGAATCGTGCCGTCTGCGTCGACGCCCACAATCACATAGTGTTTGCTGCCCCACATGGCCGAGTGCAGGGCGTGCATGTATCCACCCTCGGGATGGGTCCAGGTCCTGGCGTGTTGGGGGCTGATGGCGTTGCCACTCGTGCCTCCGAAGAACTTCGCTTCGGGATCGTAGTTCGGATACCGGGCCGGATGCTGCCGGCGGCCATCGACGAACAGTTGGTCGATCTTCCCGATTCGGGTCGGGACCTTCGCCGAGACGATGCCGTCTCTATACGGCCGCCAGCCCAGGTCCAGCTCGAATCCGCCGCTGATCACGACCTCTTCATCAGCCCGGGCGCAGTACTCGATGATGGTCTCGCCGCCCCCGGAATCAGCAGAGGTGAAGACCACAGGCTCCTCCAGGTAATAATTCCCACCTCGCAAGAAGACCGTGATTCGTTCGACGTTCTCCGCTCGGATCTGGCGTACGGCGTCCCGCGCCTGGGCCAACGACGCGAAGGGTCTTTCCATCGAGCCATCCCCGGCATCGCTGCCATCGGGAGCTACGTAGAACTCCACTGTATCGCGGGCGGCGGCCGAGGAAACCATGGCCAACAGGAGCAAGCACGACAAACCTGCGTGATGCGTCATATTCGTCCTTTCCAACACGGCTGATGCAATGAACATGTGACCCTATTTGACAGGGAATCCCGCCGGAACGCCATCTCGTAGGGGCGAATAATCGTTCGCCCCTGCGCGGTCGATCCGCCGGCCGTCGTTGCCTGCGAAGGCTGCATGCGCCATAATGGGAGCGAGCCGACGGCATGGTAATCGATAGAAGGAGTTCGGCACGATGACGCATGATCCACTGACCCGCCGCGAATTTCTTCGAACTGCCGGCTGCGTGGCGGCAATGGGGACCGTTGGTGGCAGCCTCAATCCCGGCGCGCCGGGATTGGGGATGGCCCAGAGTCCTGCTGGCTTCGGACGAAGACTCCCGAATATCGTCGTGATCCTCGCCGACGATTTGGGCTATGGTGACGTACGGGCGAATGTTTATTCGCCTCTACCGTACGATGCACAATCCAAGATCCCGACACCGTGCGTGGATCGGCTGGCGGGCGAGGGAATTCGCTTCACCGATGCCCACACACCATCGGCGGTCTGCACGCCCACCCGTTACGGACTGCTGACCGGGCGCTACTGCTGGCGGTCCCGGCTCAAGAGCGGCGTCCTGGGCGGCTACAGCGAACCGCTGATCGAGACGGATCGGCTCACCATAGCGTCGATGCTCAAACGTCGCGGCTACCGCACCGGCTGTATCGGCAAGTGGCATCTCGGCCTCGGCTGGGTCACAAAGGATGGGGGCGCCGCCAAGTCCGGCAACGTCGATTGGAACGCGCCCGTGACGCACGGGCCGCAATCGCTGGGATTCGACCACAGCTATATTATTCCGGCCTCTCTCGACATGGACCCCTACTGCTGGCTGGAGAACGGCCGCACCGTCGAGGCGCCGACCAGCCGGACGCCGGGCAGCAAACGCCGCTGGGACGGGGGCGGGGGCTTCTGGCGGGCCGGACCGATTGCTCCTTCGTTCGATTTCACGGACGTCCTGCCTACGATCACGAGCAAGGCCGTCGACTTCGTGAAGCGACAGGAGAAGAACGACCCGTTCTTCCTCTACGTCCCGCTGACGGCGCCGCACACACCCTGGATGCCCACAGATGAGTTCCGCGGCAAGACCGAGGTCGATTGGTATGGCGATTTCGTCGCACAGGTGGATGCTTCGATTGGCCGGATCATCGAGACCATCGACGACGCCGGCTTCCGCAACAATACGCTTCTGATTGTCACATCTGACAACGGCTCGCACTGGCCCACCGAGCAGATCGAGAAGTTCGGCCACCGCGCCAACGGGCCTTGGCGAGGGCAGAAAGCGGACATCCACGAGGCAGGCCATCGGGTCCCGTTCGTGTGCCGCTGGCCGGGACGCATCGAGCCCGGCTCGCATAGTAACCAGACGATCTGCCTGACCGATCTGATGGCGACCTGCGCCGCCGTTGCGGGCGGCACGTTGCCATCCGACGCGGGGCCCGACAGTTGCAGCATTCTGCCCGCCATGCTTGACCCCACGCTGGCCGAACCGGTCCGTGAGGCGGTGGTCCACCATTCCGCACAGGGTTTGTTCGCCATCCGCCAGGGCCCCTGGAAGCTCATCGATGGCCTCGGCTCCGGCGGTTTCACGGCGCCGCGTCAAGTCGAGCCCGAGCCGGGCGGACCAAAGGGACAGCTCTACAACCTCGACGACGACCCGGGCGAACAGACCAACCTCTGGGCTGAACGGCCGGAGATCGTGACACATCTGACCGCCCTGCTCGAACGCTACAAGGCGCAAGGCCGTAGCCGTCCGGCAACGCTGGAGAGACGCACATGAACCGACGTGACTTCATCAAGGCGATCGGCCTGGCCTGTGCAGGCCTGCCCGTACCGGCGCAGCGGTCGGCCTGTGGCGGACTGGCCGACACGAACAGCGCGTCCGGGCGCCGGCGGCCTAACTTCGTCATCATCTTCTGTGACGATCTGGGCTACGGCGACCTGGCCTGCTTCGGCCATCCGACGATTCGCACGCCGCACCTCGATCGCATGGCGGGCGAGGGCCAGCGATGGACGAGCTTCTACGCGGGCGCCTCGGTCTGCACGCCCAGCCGGGCGGCACTGCTGACCGGCCGGCTGCCGGTCCGCAGCGGCATGTGCAGCAACGTGCGGCGGGTGCTCTTTCCCGACTCGGCCGGCGGCCTGCCCCAGAGCGAGATCACCATCGCCCGGGCGCTGAAGCCCCAGGGCTACACGACCGCGTGCATCGGCAAGTGGCATCTGGGCCACCTGCCCCAGTACCTGCCCACCAGCCACGGATTCGACTCGTACTTCGGGATTCCGTATAGCAACGACATGGACCGCGTCGGAGGCGAAGGGCGCCAGGCGTTCTGGGGCCCGAAGGTCGAGTATTGGAACGTGCCGCTGATGCGGAACGAGGAGATCGTCGAGCGGCCGGCCGATCAGAACACACTGATCCAACGCTACAGCGACGAGGCGGTGCGCTTCATCGAGACCAGGAAGGATGAACCGTTCTTCCTGTACCTGGCGCACAATCTGCCTCACGTGCCGCTGTTCTGCTCCGACGAATTCCGGAGCACGAGCCTTCGCGGCCTGTATGGCGATGTCGTCGAGGAGATCGACGCGGGCGTCGGCCGGATTCTCGACACGCTCAAGAAGCACAACCTGGCGGAGAACACGCTCGTCGTCTTCACCTCGGACAACGGTCCCTGGCTGACCTTCAACGACCACGGTGGCTCGGCCGGTCTGCTGCGCGAGGGCAAGGGCTGCACCTACGAAGGCGGGATGCGCGAGCCGACGATCTGCTGGTGGCCCGGCCGGATCCGGCCCGGCGTGGTTCATGACATGGGCGCGACGATGGACCTTTATACGACGATCCTCAAGCTGGCGGGCGCCGAGGCGCCGTCCGACCGCGTCGTCGATGGGCTCGACCTTACGCCCGCCCTGTTCGGCACCGGTCCCAGCCCCCGCCGCACCATGTTCTACTATCGCGGGACCGAGCTGTTCGCCGTGCGCAAAGGACCGTACAAGGCCCATTTCATCACGCAATCCGGCTACGGAGGCGACAAGCCGATCAAGCACGATCCGCCCGTGCTCTACCATCTCGAACACGACCCATCCGAGAAGTACGACATCGCCAAAGACCACCCTGACGTCATCGCCGACATCGTAAAGGAGGTCGAAAAGCACGGCGTTACCCTCACCCCCGTCGAAGACCAGCTCGCCAAACGCATCCAGAAAGGATGATCCCGTGCCTGCTATCGCCGGTGTGGGTTGCCAAGGCCGGCGGGGATCGCTATGATGTCGGGATGTCGAACAAGGAAAAGAAGGGGTTTGACAGTCCGGCGGCGTTCAACAAGAAGGCGTACCGCGACTTCGAGCTGGTCGAGAAGTTCGAGGCCGGGCTTCAGTTGCGCGGCAGCGAGGTCAAGTCGCTGCGCGGCGCCGCCGCCGACCTGAGCGGGTCCTACGCCCGCTTCGAACAGGGCGAATGCTGGCTCATCGGAGCCAAGATCGCCCCGTATGCGATGGCCCGGGAAGGCGGTCACGACCCCGTGCGAAAACGCAAGGTGCTGCTGCACAAGGCCGAGTTGCACCGTATCGAGGTCAAGCTCGAACAGCGCGGCTTCACGCTGGTGCCCCTTCGGCTGTATTTCAGCGGCCGAGGTCTGGCCAAGGTCGAGCTGGCCCTGGCCCGGGGCAAGCGCCAGTATGACAAACGGGCCACCATCGCCGAACGCGGCCAGAAGCGCGATCTCGATCGCGACATGAAGAAATATCGAAAACGATAGCCGTAGGGGCGAACCTGTGGTTGCCCGGGCGGACCATTCGAAAAGGATTACCGGCATGGCGGAAGAGAAGAAACTCATCATCGACGAGGACTGGAAGAAGCAGGCGCAGCAGGAGAAGGAGATCCTGGCCGCCAAGGAGAAGGAAGAGAAGGCCAAGCAGAAGGCCGCTGACGAGGAGGAGATCGGCCAACCGGCCGGGCCACTGCCGCAGGGCGACCTCGCCAGCCTGATCAACATGCTGACGACCCAGGCGCTGTTCGCATTGGGCGTGCTGCGGGTCAAGGGCCAGGACCAGAGAGAGCCGGACCTGGAGATGGCGCGATACAACATCGATATGCTTGAAACGCTCCAGGCCAAGACCAAGGGCAATCTGACCGCAGAGGAATCGCAACTGCTCAAGAACACGCTGAACGAGCTGCGCATGGGCTTCGTGCAGATCGCCGAGTCCGCCGCCGGCGGACCGCAGCCGTAGGGGCGAACCATCATTCGCTCCTGTCGTCACAGACGGGACACGACTGCATTGGCTAACATCTTAGACCAGATCGTCGCCGACAAACGCCAGGAGGTGCGGGACAGACGGACCCAGGTCAGTCTCGAACAGCTCAAGGAGCGGATCATCGGTCTGCCGAAGTGCCGCAACTTCTACCAGGCGGTCACTAAGGCGAACCGGCGCGGGCTCAACGTGATCGCCGAGGTCAAGAAGGCGTCGCCGTCGGCGGGACTGATCCGCGCCGATTTCGATCCGGTGGCGATTGCCAGGACGTATGAGCGGTATGGCGCCGATGCGATCAGCGTGTTGACCGACGAGAAGTATTTCCAGGGCCGGCTCGAATACGTCGAGCAGGTCAAGCAGGCGGTCGCGCTGCCGGTCCTGCGAAAGGATTTCATCGTGGACCTCTGGCAGGCGTACGAGTCGCGTGCCGCCGGCGCCGACGCGATCCTGCTGATCGCTGATGCGCTGCCGACGGGCGAGTTGATGGACCTGGTGATTGCGGCGACGGAACTGACGCTGACCGTGCTGGTGGAGGTCCACCAGGCCGACACGCTCCTGCGCGTGCGCAGCCTGATCGGTTTTCCGGCGGGGCGATACAGCGTTCTCGGCATCAACAACCGCGACCTGACGACCATGGCGGTCGATCTGAACACGACCAGCCGGCTCAAGGACATGCTCGATGACGATGTCCCCGTGGTTGCCGAGAGCGGCATCCGGACACGCCGCGACGTCGAGAAGCTCATCGGCATCGGCGTCCGCGCTGTTCTCATCGGCCAGACCCTGTGCGAGCAGCCGGACATCGGCAGTAAGTTCACAGAGCTGTTCGGGCCGGGATAACGCGGAGGCAATCTACCCCATGCGGGAGCCGTCACCGAAGCGCCGCGTCACCGTCTCGATGATCTCGTCGGCGGTCGTCTCAATGGGCTTGTCGGTCACGTCGATCATCGAGAAACGATGCTGGCGACAGAGGGCGCGGACGGTTTCCACCTCATCGAGAACGATCTTCGGGTCCGTGTAGGCGCCAGGACCGGTCAGGCCTCTGCGCTGCTGGCGATGTCGCCGGTGGTGAACGAGCCGCTTCTAGTCGATGTCGAGCCCGAAAACGCGACCGCGATCGATCCGGAGCAATTCCGCAGGCAGCGGCAGGTCCACGATCACGGGAACGTTGGCCACCTTCCAGCCCGGAACGCCCAGGTACATGCTCAGCGGTGTCTTGCCGCTTCGGGAGACGCCGGCCATCATTCCGTCTGTGCCTTCTGGATCCTGGCCCAGGTGTCGCGCAGGCCGACGGTTCGGTTGAAGACCAACGCGTCGGGTGTGCTGTCGGGGTCGACACAGAAGTAGCCGAGCCGCTCGAACTGGAAGCGGTCCAGCGCCTTGGCCCGGGTCAGCGACGGCTCGACAAAACAATCCCTCAGCGTCTCCAGTGAATTCGGATTCAGATGAGCCGTGAAGTCCTGTCCCTCTTCGACGTCGTCGGGATTCTCCTTCGTGAAGAGGTTGTCGTAGAGCCGCACCTCGGCCTTGCACGCGTGTCGGGCGGATACCCAGTGCAGCGTCGCCTTGACCTTGCGGCCGTCGGGGGCGTCGCCGCCGCGAGTCGCCGGGTCGTAGGTGCAGTGCAACTCGACGACGTTGCCTTCGGCGTCCTTGACCGCGCTGGTGCAGATGACAAAGTACGCATAGCGCAGGCGCACCTCGCGGCCGGGAGCGAGCCGGAAGAACTTCTTTGGCGGCTCCTCCATGAAATCTTCCTGCTCGATGTACAACTCGCGTGAGAACGGGACCTTTCGCGTGCCCGCCGATGGGTCCTCTGGATTGTTGACCGCCTCCAGCTCCTCGACCTGATCGGGCGGGTAGTTGTCGATCACGACCTTCAACGGCCGCAGCACCGCCATCACGCGGGCGGATGTCTTGTTCAGGTCCTCGCGCAGACAATGCTCGAGCAGCGCCATCTCCACCGTGCTGTTGAACTTGTTCACGCCGATCCGCTTGCAGAAGTTGCGAATCGCCTCCGGTGAGTACCCGCGCCGGCGCATGCCGGAGACCGTGGGCATGCGAGGGTCGTCCCAGCCCTTGACATAGTTCTCCTTCACAAGCCGCAACAGCTTGCGCTTGCTCATCACGGTATACGTCAGGTTCAGGCGAGCGAACTCGATTTGCTGCGGATGGTGAATCTTCCTGCCCCACGGCCCGGAGCCATCGTCGGTGCGGCCCTCGTTGACCGCGTCGATGAACCAGTCGTACAGCGGGCGATGGTTCTCGAATTCGAGCGTGCAGATCGAGTGCGTGATGCCCTCGATCGAGTCCTCGAATCCGTGGGCCCAGTCGTACATCGGATAGATGCACCAGCGGTCGCCCTGGCGATGATGGCGCTCGTGGACGATTCGGTACATGATCGGATCGCGCATGTTCAGGTTGGGATGAGCCATGTCGATCTTCGCCCGCAGCGTGCGCGAGCCGTCCGGAAACTCGCCTTTGCGCATCTGCTCGAACAGGTCGAGATTCTCCTCGACCGAGCGGTTGCGATAAGGGCTGTCCTTGCCAGGCCGGGTGAGCGTGCCGCGATACTCGCGCGTCTCGTCGGCGGTCAGGTCGCAGACGTAGGCCTTGCCCTTCCTGATCAGCTCGACCGCCCATTCGTACATCTGCTGGAAGTAATCGGAGCCGTAGAACAGCCGGTCCTGCCAGTCGGCGCCGAGCCAGCGGACGTCTTCGATGATCGAATCGACGTACTCCTGCTCTTCCTTCTCCGGGTTGGTGTCGTCGAACCGCAGGTTGAACCTGCCGCCAAACTCCGCGGCGATCCCGTAGTTGAGATTGATGCTCTTGGCGTGTCCGATGTGCAGGTAGCCATTCGGCTCCGGCGGGAACCGCGTGCACACCGCACCATTCCACCTGCCCGTCTTCAGGTCGTCGGCGACCATCTGCCGAATAAAATCCAGCTTGCGTTCCTGGCCCTCGCCGCCGCCGCTGCTTGGTACGTCCTTCTCGTTTTCCATAACTCCAATCACTCAAAGCTCTTGGGGTGCCGTAGGGTACGGCCAGATCCGCGCACAACCGGCCCGTGCTGCTGGGGATGCAAAGGCCGAACCGACGACGATCTTACCGCCCCGCCCCGCCTCTGTCCACTCCATATTGCCGCCCTGAACACAGAACCCTCGTTCGCGGTCAGCGACGTGGGATGGGCAGGTTTGGCGCCCATGCGGCTGAATCGGCCGTAGAGTGTGCACCGCACGCCTTCCTCATCGCGCGATGGCCTTGGTGTGCATAGCACAACCCTGCGAGTCTATGTGGAATCAGCCCTGCGAGATCAACCGCACACTCCGAATCGAGTGCAAGGCTTCTCCGTACAGATCGAATCGATGGGACGGCCTTGTTCGTCGAAGACGATGGTCAAGGCTCCGACGTGCGTCGGATTCATGCCGGCAGGGACCGACCACTTGAGCATCAGGGGAGCCTGGCACTTGCCCGAGGGGATGGCGTAGGGCCGGCCTTCGGCGACTTCCCCTCGCGCGACGCGGTCGCAGGACCATCCATCCATCGGCACGCCGCTTTCGTAAGCGAACATCGTCGTGCTGCCCCTGACCTCGTGGTCGACGCCGTGATTACACATGAGAAAACCCAGGGATAGTTCTCGGCCGGCGATGACGCCGCCGTGCATCTCCATGCTCAGGCGTGCCGGCGGCTTGGCGAGGCAGCGGTCCAGGGTCCCAGGTATGGTGATCGCGTTGGCGCCGTCGATCAGGGTGCGGGCGTCCAGGACGACCGCCGGAATCTGCGTCACCTGGAAGCGATCGCGCTGGGCCGCCAGGATCGCCTGTGGCGTGACTCCCTCGACAAAACTGAGCAGGTGGATGCGGTGCGGCGCCGCGGTGCGATAGGTCTCGATCTGCTGGGCCAGTTGACGCGACGCATCGCCTCGATCGAGAAAGAGATAGAGTACGACGGAACTGTCCGTGGGGTAACCGAGAGAGGTTTCGTGCGACGAGGCAGGAGTTCCACGCATCCGGCTGAGGGCGACAAGTGAAGCAACAACGATCAGCGTGGCCGCGAAGGCCGCAAGCGCCGTACCACGGCGACGCACCATGAGGGCCACGCACGCGGCGCAGGCCGCCAGTGCGGCGATCCCTGTCAGAGTCCACCACGCCGGGCCGCGAGTCGTCGGTTTCGACGCCACGGCGGTGGTCGGCTCGACTTCGCTTGCAGCAGGCTGACCCGGTGCGACGCTCCGCACAACAGGACCGCAGGTCGCCCGACCTGTGTCGTCCACAGCCACGGCCACGCCGTAGAGCGGTCCCTGTGTCTGGGCCGGGAGTGTGCCGTACCAGGTGGTCGGTTCGTATTTGCGAGCAAGCTCCACCGGCTGTCCTTGCACCATGAGACGCCGGCCACCCTCAGTGAATCGGAAGATACCTTGCGAGGCCAGGTCCTCCGGCATTTCCACCGCCTCGGCGTTTGTGGGGATCTCCGTGCTGTACCAGAAACGGACCGTCTGCACGAAGTGATTGTCGTCCAGGCATGATGCGTCGACGGTCAGAGGCAGGACCTCTCCGAGCGGCAGAGACTCCGGCAGTTGCGGACCGCTGACCTTGCAGGTCGCCGGTCGGCCGAGGGCATAGGTCGCCTTCACCTGGCCGGAGTCGGCACTATCGACGGTGATGGTCAGCGAGGTTTCCGCGTCGGGGTTCTCGCGTTTCACTCGCCAGCGGAAGGTTGCGAAGGCTTTGGGCGTGCCGCTGACCGGCGCCTCGATAGCGTCATAGCTCGCAGGCTCAGGCCCGCTGATGACGGTGATTCCCGCCGGAGCCGTAAGCGCAGCGGCGATCCTGTGACTGGTTAAAGGGAAGCAGCAGCCGCCGATCAGGGGTACAGTGCAGGTCAGATCGAGCAGGCCATCCGCAGCCGGCGCTGCCTCGATCCTCGGCTGCAACATGTGGGCGCCGAAGAAGGCGCCCTCCTCGGCGGCCGACGCCGCAGGCGCGAACGACAGAGCCACGAGTATCGACAGCGTGAGGGCTTCAGCGATCCGCGCATGTTGAGTGTTCATCATGGTTCTCCTGGGGTCTTGCCATCGATGCACCAAAGATGCTTGCTGCCACGGATGAACATGCGGCCGTCGGCGGTCATGGCCGGTGTGGCGTCCGCGTCCTCGCCGAGGGCGCAGGTGGCGATCGGACGATAGGTGCGTTCGGCGGCGACGATCTGCATCGTGCCGTTGCGGGCCAGCGCGTAGATCCGGCCGCCGCTGGACAACAGCGACGCGTAGCCGCCGGCGATTCTTTCGGTCCAGACCCTCTCGCCGGTGGTCGCGTCGAGACAGGTGAAAAAGCCGTTGGCGTTGGTCATGAAGAGTAGTCCGTCGACGGCGACCGGGCTGGCGGTCTCGCTCAATCGCCCGACATAATCCCAGAGCTGCTCTACGGTCCCATGGACCCGGTGACAGTACAGACGCGACCCGACGTTGACCGCGTAGACTCGCCCGTCCCACCAAGCGGGAGAGGGAGCGACTTCGCCGGTGGCGCCGTCCACGTCCCACGCCATTTCGCCGGTCAGGTCGTAGGCGGTGGTCGAGCCGTTGGCGTTGGCCACCACCAGCGGTTTCCCGTCAACATCCGGTACGATCATCAGCGACGACCACGACGCCCCGCGCGACCGCTCCCGGTCCCAGATGATCTTGCCCGTGGCGGTGTCGACGGCGAACACGCGGCCGCTGGCATGGTGATCGTATTGCACGCAGAGCAGATGGTTGACAGCGCACGGCGAGGAGGCGAAGCCGTAGCCGAGAATCGGACGCTTCAAGAACATCCGCCATTGGGGTTCGCCGTCGAGGGAGAACGCGCCAAGATCGCCGGTCCCGAAGAGCGTGTACACGCCGTTGGCGTCGCAGGTTGCGGTCGGCATAGCCAGGCCGTAGTCCGACACCGCCGGCAGCGGCGCGCCTTCGCCACCGTCCGCCACCACCCGTCGCCAGAGCAACTTGCCGTCGCGGGCGTCGAAGGCCAACACGGCGCGTTCCCTGTCGTCGGCTTCGGTGATGAACAGGCGGTCGCCCCACAGCACGGGGGAACTGACGCCAGGGATCTTCAGCGGGGTCTTCCAGCGGACACCTTTGCCCGTCGGGCCATCCCACGCCACCGGAGCGTTGTCCCACGGCGAGACGCCGCACAATGGGCCGCGGAAGCAATTCCAGTGGACCGGCGTCCCGGCGGACGCGGCGGCCAGCTCGCCACCACAGGCCTGTGCGGCCAGGGTCCAGCCCACGAGGAAGACATGCAGATAAGATAGCCACCTGGTCATATCCATCCGGACCACTGTAGTCGAGAAAACGCGTCCGTCAACGGCCCTGAGCGCAGACCGTTGACGGACGCTTTCAGGGAAGTCTTGCGTTGCTCAATCCAGCCGCAATGCCGGGTCGCCGAAGAGCACCAGCGACGGCATATCGACTTCGATCGCGTTGTCCGAGTCCTTGCCTCGGTCGCCCGCGAACTGACGATCCTTCCAGTTCACATACCCTTGCCACTTGGCCTCGTTCAGGGCCAGCCCCAGAGGCATCTTCTTGGTCAGGGCGTTCTCCCAGAACAGGAAGCACTGATCCGCGCCGGGACCCTTGGGGGCGAATCGCCAGAAGCAGATGGCCTGGCACTTGTTCGGCGCCAGAAACGCCATCGCGCCGGCGTGAATCGCAGAGGTGGGCAGGAACTCGTCGTTGCTCTTGAACGGCGCCAGCACGCAGCCGACGTTGCAGCCGATGACGTAGGCGACCGTCGGGGCCTGGAAGTTGAGCTGCTTGCGGAATTCCGGTCCCGTTGCCATGTAATTCTTCATGTCTCTTCCGGTCCGGCCGGCCTCAATCCGCATGTAGGGCGGATCGCCGTGGGCAAGGTACTGTACGAAGCCGTACGGGCTCGTGGCCGCGAACAGTTCGGGAGCCGTGGGGCCTTTGCTGTCTTTCTTGGTCTCGTCGCGAGGAAAGACGTAGTCGGCTGTCGGAACCGCCTTGGCGAACTCCGCAAGGACTTCGTTGGCGGGGTGGAACGGCTCGTTGGGCGAGGCGTCGGGACCGCCCTCATCGGGCTGGTTCAGCCGGTGGCCGTCGTAGACGACCGCTTTCTTCTCCCAGCCGGCAGGCGCCAGGTCGGCGTACTTGCCGCCGGGCAGGTACTCCTTGCGGAAGAACGTCTTGACCAGTTGCATCGTGGCGTCCTGGACGCTGTCGGCCATGATTCGGCCGACGCCGAGGTCGGGCTTGACGAATCGCTTGAAATCCACGTCATTGCGAAACGTGGCGTACGGCGTGTCGGCCGGGACGTAGTCGATGGAGATGTTCCAGTACACATAGCTCGTGTGCAGGTCGATGATGTAGTGCGGCAGCTCGATGGACCCGCCCACCATGGCCAGGAATTTGGGATCCCCACCGTTGTCTGCCAGGAACTTGCCGGCGGCGTAGGACTCATCCTTGACCCGCTGCATGCTCGGCCTGACGTACTCGTACCTGGCCCGGTCTCCGGCGTCGCCGAGGCTGACGCCCAGCGCGTGCAGACGCTGGCGGTCGCCGGTGTAGTTGCCGGTCTGAACGATGGCCTGCCGGTAGGCGGCCAACGGCGCCGCGGCCAGGGACAGATACGGCCATTGCACGTTCGGGTTGAGCTTGTCGTCGGCGTCGTGGGGATTGGTCATCACGATGTAGTCGCACTTCTTGCCTTGGGCGGCCAAGAGTCCGAGATGATGCTTCCAAACGGCCTGCTTGTCCGCGAGGCGGACCGCCTCGGCGCCGACGGGTTTCCAGGCGCCGACCACGACAGCCTGCCGGACGCCGAGGGCATTCAGCGTCGCTTTGTCCGGCGCAACCAGAATGGGCGCCGACAGAAGCGCGGCGCTGGGCGTTACCCAGAGCGCCTGCTCATAGGTCTCGACCACGAACACGCGTTCGGCCTTGGTCCAATACCGGGCGGCCAGTTTTGCCGTAGCCGCCGCGGCGTCGTTCCCAAGGTCTTTGACACTCATCGTGTCGTGGGGCATCGCGATCTCGCGTCCCTCCGTCCCGTCGCTGTAGATCAGCGGCACAGCACCGTCGCTGTTGTAGAAGGCCGGGGCCGCGCAGGCGGCGACCAACGCCTGCCATTGCTCTCGTTCGAGCGTGAGCACCAGCGCCTTCTGAGGCGCCTTGAGTTCGTTGCGATACTCCGCGCCTCGGGCTCCCACGGCGGCCAAAGCCAGAACCGCCCACCCGACTTCGATCCATTTCATCCTCTTCATTGTCAGTCTCCCTTTCTCTGATTTCATCCCCAGATAGCGACCTTCATCACATACAATCCAAACGCGATCAACAACACGCCGCTGCCGCGGGCGATCCAGGTGCGGTATCCCGTGCGATCTTCCAGCTTCTTGAGTCCCATGAGGAACCCCGTGAACACGCCGGTCAGCAGCAGCGGCACGACGAACCCCAGCGCGTAGACGAACAGCATGCTCATGCCGTAAAGCAGTCTGGCTTTCACGGCCACGTAGGCGAGAATCACGGCCAGCACCGGCGTCGTGCACGGCGTGGCCACGACCCCGGCCGCCAGGCCCATCAGAAACGCGCCCCAGAGGCCCTTGCTTCTCAGGTTCGTCACAGGCATCTTGTCCTTGTCCAATCCGGGCAGGCGAAATCGGATCACCCTGAGGCAAAACAGGCCCATCACCACAGTGACAATCGCCAGGAGCCACAAGCACGCCGTGCGGGCCGGAGCCAGGATAGCGCCAACGACGGAGGCCATCGCTCCCATGACGCACAGCGTGAGCACGATTCCCGCCGCGAACACGGCGCTGAAGAGCACCGCCCGCCCACGCTGTTTGCGGCGGGAGAAACCGCCGACGCAGCCGATCACCATGGGCAACAGCACCAGGTTGCACGGACAGAAGTTCGTCAGTAACCCGCCGAAGAACACCAGCGGATAGGCGGCCAGGCTGATGTCCTGAACGGACAGCCATTCCGCCATTCGATGCAGCATCGCGTCATACCAGACCACGGAGATTCCTGCCTGAGATCTTGATCCTGTCCACCATAGCACGCAATCAGAAGTTCAGGACAAGGTTCAGCTTGGCCACGAAGACCTCTTCCGCATCGTCCTGTGTGGGGAACGTCACCCACGACTCGAACACGAAATGCTCCAGCAGCTTATTCAGCCCGGACGAGGTCTGGCCCTCTGCGGCTCTCGGGGCCAGGCCGAACTTGATTCCCGGCGCCAGGAGCCAGTCGTCGCCGTCGTTCACCTGGATCGCATCGCCGCACAGCATGACGTCGCGATCCATCAGGTCGAACGTGTGGTCGATGCCGCCGAACGCGCCCTCGTTGTCCTCCTGGAAGTCATAGCCCAGGTGGACCCGGAACAAGCCATTGAAGTCCTGCGTGATCACGGCATAGGGGAAGCAGTCGCCGTTGCGGTCCCTGTCGTCGGAGACATTCGCGACGCCGGCAGCCACGCGCGTGCCTGCGTCATTGAGGTTGATCGCATACTTGCCCTGGAACTGAACGTGGCGGGCGGGGTCACCGTCGGCGTCCCAGTCGGCGCCGAGTTCAAGCCCCTCAACGAGCCCGAACTTGAATCCGGTCCACCAATCGGGGCCCTGCCCGTTGCCAAACCCGCCCCAACCCTGCAACACGAAGGTCTTGACCGCCGCCGTGTCCGTGGTCGGAATGTTGTTGAGGCCCGACGGCGAAGCGATGGATCGGCTGCAAAGCATACCGCCGCCGAGGATCAGCAGAGCCGCCAGAAAGGACGACCCTCTGCGCCCCTGGGCACCTTGGTGGTTCCTGCTGCATTCACTGTGTTGTGTCCTGCGTTCTGCCATGTTGTGACTCCCTCTCGCGGGTCTCCTTCAAGGGGCCGGGGACGTGCGAGGGACGATCCCGGCCCATGCCGCACTACCCGTGTGGCACGGTAATCCCATCCGCTGACGACGCGCGTACCCCGACCACGATGAACCGTGGACAGGGAATCTCCCCGATGGGAAAGCTGTACGAACCGCCGTCAGAGTGTTTCAGT
>JAAYBV010000033.1 GCA_012744475.1 Phycisphaerae bacterium | reverse complement strand
GCGGCAAGCGCAGGCTTGCCGATGGTGATACGCATGCCGTCGAAGCCATCGGCAAACTCCGCCTTGCTCCGTTTGCCGCTGCCACACAGGGCGCTCCGTGGTGGAAAACGGGCCTTGCCGCGAAATTCGCACAGACACAGTTGCCAGCTGCCACAGCGAGAGGTAATTCCCCTTGCTATTTCAGGCAGAAAAGCTATCCTGTGGATAGTGGCGGCCCATGCTGTCCCGGCGGGGCTGTGCGGCGGATGACGAGGAAGTGACGGATGGCGGAAGGGAGGAACTGCAATGATAACGAGACTGTTCCTGCTGGTGATCTCATTGATTGGCTTTCTGCTCCCTGTCGGCACTGTGCTGGGGGATGGCACGGTGTTGCGCCGGGGGAACAACCCCGCCGACATCCTCCAACCGACGCAGAAGGTCTACATCCATTGTGACGGCGATCAAGAGCGGCTGGTCATCCAGACCAAGTACGAAGGGCCGGCCGAAGAGATGGTCTGGCTGATCCCGGTCCCCGCCCGGCCGACGGTCGAACGGGGCGACCCCAATCTCTTCATCGAGCTGAGCAAGGAAACGCAAGGACTTGACATCTCTCTGACCGATTTCGTGGCCTTGCGATACAGCACGGCTGGGGGCGGGAGGCGCTCCAACCCCGTCGAGTGGCATGATCGAATCGGTGACTATGACGTCGCGCTGCTCTCGCCGGCAGGCGCCGAAAACGTGATCGCATGGCTCAACGCTAACGACTTCGCGGTCCCCGACGAGGCCGTTCCCATCTTGGCCGACTATATCGCCAAGCGGTGGTGGATGGTGGCCGCCCGCATCCACCCCGACGCGTTGACCGAGATCACGCAAGAGGCGCTCGCGAAGGGCGCGCTCCACCCGCTCGACATGAGATTCGAGACATCGCAGTGTGTCTATCCGCTTCGCCTGACGTCGCTGGCAGGCGGACCGGTAGAGGAGCTGATCTACATCGAAGGCCCCAACCACTACCAGCCCGTGACACTCACCACGGGCGACTGGAACGTGAACACCTTCGGAGGGACGATCCGAACAGTGCCCAACGAGACGGGATATTCAGCGGTCGATCACGCCCTGGAGATCCGCGCCGGTCGAGTCACCACCCAGTCACAACGTCATCTCACGAAGCTCAGACGCACTTTCGAGCCGGAGGAGATGACCGACGACCTGCTCTTCGAGCCGATGGACTGCACGGAGCTTCTGGCAGGCAACGAACCGAATCAGATCGGCCAGGGCGCCACCCAATTGGGCCGAGGTCGGGATCCGAATGGAATCGCCGGCCTGCTGGCGGCCATATCGCCGGAGGCACTCGAACGATCGCACACGCCGGCTCCGGGTGTCGATCCGATGCGGGACCCTTCCGCTCCCGTATTGTCCCAGGAGTGGCTTTTCGGCCACTCGGAGCTTTGCACAAGCCAGCGAAGCTGCATCTGGGCACTGGGCGAGATCGCCGTCGAGCACGAACTCGATCCGGCGGTGGAGGCGGCTTTGCTACATTGTGCCGCCTACCGCTGCCAGATCATCCGTATGGAGGCCTACACCGCTTTGCTCAAGCTGGGCTCGCGCAGGCTCGGACCGCCCTTGACTGACCAGTGGGTGCGCGGGTCTGGTTCCCTCATACCGTTTCTGGATATCAGTTGGTATCCCTCCGGCATGATTGTGACGGCGGAATTGGACATGGCGGCCGACTGGATTCAGCGGTTCGGAACGGCGCAGGAAAAGGAAGCACTCGCAGAGGCCATCGCGAAACTGGTCACAGGCCTGCCGACTGAACTTGACGGCGTCGGCATCTTGGGGTGGGGCAACAGGGTCCCGAGCGATTCATCGGGATGGATTGTCTGGCGAGCGGCGTGGACCGAAGACCCGAGCCTTCTCGCGCCTCTACAGGACTACCGCGCCCGCCTGCCAGACAGTGACGTCGAGATGGTATTGCCGTTTCTCCTGACGGCCGAGGCAGCGTGCGGATCGAGCGAGGCGGTTGCGAAGGCTGCACGACTGCTCGTGGAGGACCAGAACAAGCTGGAGATCAGCGACTCAGACGGCCACGCTTACTTGCCGTCCATGGGACCGGGCACCAGTGCCTTCCGCCTGCGAGATTGGATTATCTCGCGATTGACCCCGCGATTTCCGCGTTACAGGTACACCATGCCCGCCGCAGTGTGCGATGTGATAACGCGGACAGCTCTGGCCGCGGACGAGCTTGACGACTGGTGGGTCCTGTACCTGCTCGGACGCCTCAACGCTCGTCAGGCAACCGACAAGGATCGACTCATGCAGATATGGGACAGGAACACCGGTCCCATCCGCGTGGTGGCAGTGGACCTGCTCTACGTCTGGCGCGAGGTGGAAGCTCTGCTGGGACTCCGCGACCAGGCCCAGAGCGCCGAGGTCCAGGCGGAAATCGCCTGGGCGCTCGGTGAATTGGGCGTGGGCGAGGCACCCGAGGACGCAGAACCATAGGCACATAGCGAAGCGTTAGATAGCGAGGAAGTGACGGATGGCGGAGTGTGCGACGATGAAGGCGAGACAACAGCTCCTGTTTGCCCTTTGGCTGAATGTCCTGGCGTGCGCTGGCGCCGCGCTCGGCGATGGAGGCATGTTCTTCCAGCGGATTTCGTACGAGGACGTCTTTCAACCGACCCAGAAGGTCTACATCCGTTGGGACGGATCGCAGGAAGACCTGCTAATCCAGACGAAGTACGAAGGCCCGGCCGAAGAGATGGTCTGGATCGTGCCGGTCCCGTCACAACCTACCGTTGAACGAGGGAACACCGCAGTACATCGATAAGTGCACGGTCGAGAGTGACTATGACCGGTACGTCCGAAGCTCGTCGTCGCTCAGATCATCGTTCGGCACGAGTCGATAGTGACGTTCCTCTTTGATGGACACCTCGCCTTTCGACACCTCGAACTCGAACAACGCGACCAGATCGTCGGCGATGAACTGCGCCGCAATCGGCCGACACCGCAGAGTAGGGAACTTCGATTCGCACGTCGACGTACCGCAAGGATTCGATCGCGTTCTCCCAAGACGTATCGCCTGACCATATACCGGGTCACATCGTACACGTCGATTCTCGACAACATTGGGTTTGCACTGATGGTATTCGCGCGTCCACACCGATGATTTGTCTGAATCATCTCTTTCTTCGCTCCAAAGCAAACTACCCGTCGTCCGCTCGCATGACTCAACTCTACAAAGACCGCCAGGAACTGCCAAGTGGCAACATCATGGTTCTTTGGCGCCGGCAACCACAGCCCGTCGCAAAGCCAGGCGAGCAAGCAAGACACCAGTTGGGGCTTGCCGCCCAAGACCTTCTGGGGAAGCCTTAGAGCTTGCTCGCCGGACTGGACGATCTCGGCGCCAAGGTCGAGCGGAGAGAAGATGTCGAACTGATTCAGTTCTTTGGCATGAATGCGATCGCGAGGATGGAGTGGAGTCGTTGCAGTAGCGATCCGACGCGGGAGCCTTCGCCGAGGTGCAGGTCGGTGACGGCGACGCGGTTGATCACGCGGAGGACATCGGCGTCGACGCCGGGTTGGCGGTAGGCCCAGACGTCGTGGATCGCGTAGGGCCGGCCTGCCACTTGCCCAATGTAGAGCATGACGTGGCCGCTCATGTGCAGAAGGCTCACGCCGGGGAGCGCCTGTGTCACCACAGCCTGCTGCTTTTTGTCGTCGGGGTCATCCAGCTCAAAGCTCCCAAGCAGCCGGCCCACGTGGGCCTGGTCGGAGGAGTTGCGGGGCAGAAAAATCCCCACGGTGGCAAACACCTCCTGCACGAACTGGGAGCAATCCTGCTGCCCGTTGGCGCCGCCCCAGCCATACGGCGTATTGAGCATCTCGAACGCTTGCTCGATGATGTGCCGGGGCGTGTAGGACAGAGTCCCGGCGACCACCTCCTGGCGTCTGAGATAGCCCGTTCGCACCTGCAGAGTGCCGTCCTCCCGCCGCGTCGGCAACACCACGGCCACCACGCCCTGCGCTTTGTCGTCCGACAGAAACAGCTTCGATCCCATGCGGACGAAACCGTAATACTGCGTCAAACGCGCATCCAGATAGACATTGCCCTTGGCGCGAACAACTGTCACAAACGGCCGGCCTATTATGTCCCGCAACTGCTCCTGCGAGCATAACGCCAGCTTCTCCGTCTCGATCCAGCCGTCGCTGGAAGGACCCATCACGTAGTGCCACTGCCCGTCGGCGCTCGTGTGCAGAATCGCCACGGGCGTGCCGATATCCAGGGCGCTGTTCTGCACCTGGTCGAAATCGACATCCCCTGCCTCGGCGTACAGACCCTCGGCGGTCGGCAGCAGTCTCTGGTCGGCATTGCGGACCACGAATCCGAACCTGACCTCCACGCCGGAGCCGATGGATTCCACGCTGATGCTGTCCTCCATGGATGCGTAGAAGGACTCGCCCGCCTGCCGACCGTTGGCGCCGTACAGGGTCATGTTGCGAAAGCCATCCAATTCGCGATGCACGATCGCGCGCAACTCCTGTCCGTCGAACTCCTGCGGAAACTGCGCGATGTCTTTCGTCAGTCGCAGACGCGTCCGGGTGTCGCTGTTCAACTCGCGGATCTCGTCCTCAGAGAGAACGACCCTGTCCGGCTCAGCCAGCCGGCCAATCCAGAATCCGGGCGTGTTCATCTCCGCGGTGACATGCGGAAGAACAGTCGGGGCCGCCAGATATTCCTTCTCCTGTACGGCGCGCGGCGAGCCAGATCCGGCGCAGCTTGCCAAACACGCCATGAGGACAGCGCAGGATGCGAACCATGATACTCCTCTACGCGGTGTGGACATCTCAACCGTTGCCTCCATGCTCGGCTCCAACACGAGACAGACACTCAATTCCACTGCATGCCGCGATAGTATCCTACTCGTTCTCGGAACTCAACCGCGCCTCATCCTGCTGCCGGTCAGGCGGCAATGACGTAGACAAGGTCGGGCCAGGAGGTGAGGAGATGATCGGGGTCCTCGGCTTCGATCTTATGGAGGTGTTTGCGGGCCTGGCCACCCGTCTTGACGACAGCGGCGATGACGCCGGCCTTGCGGGCCTGACGGACATCGTGGTCGGTGTCGCCGATGTAGATGGTCCGCTGCGGCGCAACGCCGAATTCCTCGACGAGGCGCCTGATCCCCTCGGCGCGCGAGTCGGCGGCGGCCTTGAGCGGCATGGACGAACGCACGGCGTCCCAATCCTGGAACCGGAAGGTGGCGACGATCTGCTCGATCGACTCGATCTTCAGGCCGCTGAGCACCGCGATTCGAACGCCCCGCCGCTTGAGCTCGACGAGGGCCTCCTCGACCCCGTCGAACGCGGTGATCTGATCGAGCACCGCGTGGGGAAACAACTCCCAGAACCGCGCGTGGCACTCGTCGGTGCGGTCTTTGTGTCCATCGGGCAGCCAGGTGTGCACGTACTGCCAGATGCTCGTGCCAAAGACGCCGTAGACCGGGTCGGTATGCCCATCGGGAATACCCAACTCGGTCGCGGCCTGCCGGACCGCCGCGATGATCGCCTCGTCCGTCCTGACCATCGTTCCGCCGAGATCAGTGACGACAAGATCCACGTTTGTGCTGCGCTGCGCCAAGGGAACCACCTCAGAACGCCGACAAATCACCCTCGTGCCGCCCGGAACCACCCGGACGCGGGAGTGCCGCTTTATAGCCGCCGAAGCCCGCACATTCAAGGACAATTCTCCCCTGAAACGCTGCGAGGCCGCGTGGCAGCCTCAAGCGAAGCTTGGGGATGGCTCTCGGCATTGGCGACCTTCTGCAATCGGCGCGATAGCCAGATCTACCATCCCCAAACGCTCCGCGTTTGAGGCTGCCACACAGGTGCGAGCGTGTCCACACACGTACGGGAGGAGAGAATTGTGGCAATCCAGCTTCGGGGCTACTTCTCTTCGATCTTGAAGACCTTGAAGCCGGATTTGAGGTAGTTGTCGAGGGCGCGGGGGTGGTCGTTGGTGCAGGTGTGGACCCAGACGCGGCGGGTGCCCCAGGCGAAGGCGGTGTCGATGGCATGGTCGAGCAACGCCCCGCCGTGGCCCTGGCCAAGGAATTCCGGGGTCAGGCCGAAGATGCGGATTTCGACGCTCTCGCCCTGCTGCTGCAATTCGTAGTAGCCGACGAGCGAACCCCGCCGGCAGGCGACGAAGGTCCGCAGGTTGTCGGCAGCGGCGTACTCGCGCCAGCGCTGGTCCGACCAGACGAGTCGATCGACCCACTTCCAGTCGCAGCCAACGTACTCATAGAGGAACCGGTTGAAACGCGGCTGCTTGACCACGCACTCGCGGACCTCGAAGCCGACGTCGGTGCGGCTCCGGCGGACCCACTGGTCCTTGCCGTTGATCTCAAGATGGGTGGTACGGATCACGCCTGCCCTTTCTGTCGGTGTCAGGATCGGCATCTTAGCGGCGTTTTCGGCGTCGCTCAAGAGATTCGCACGATTCCGGAAAGACGCCGGTCAACCGAAGCGGTAGAATGATCGTCATAGCGAGTGGAAAGAGTTCTTTCTTGGAAGGATGAACCGATGAAGACGCTCAGCACGGCAGTCATAGGAATGATGGTTCTCGGCTGCGCCGCCCACGGCTCGGCCGACGAGAAGACCGAAATCGCGGCGGCTGCCCATCAGGCGGTGGCCGATGGGAACAATCAGTTCGCTCTGGCCCTCTACCAGAAGCTGCGAAGCGGCGACGGCAACCTGTTCTTCTCGCCTTACAGCGTCTCGACGGCACTGGCGATGACCTATGCCGGGGCGCGGGCCGAGACCGAGCGGCAGATGGGCGAAGCGATGTGGTATCCGACCTCGGGCGAGGTCCTGGAGAAGCTGGGCATCGCCGGCATGCCAATGACGCAGGAGGAATTCGCCGGAGCGTTCGGCGCGATCATCCGCGACCTCAACGCCAAAGGCGGCAAGGACGCATACGAGCTGAGGGTCGCCAACGCGCTGTGGGGCCAGCAGGACTTCGCCTTCCTCGACGCGTTCGCCAAGCTGGTCGAGACCGAGTACGGCGGGCGCATCCGCAACGTGGACTTCGTCGGCGCCACCGAGAAGGCCCGCCGGACCATCAACGCCTGGGTCGAGGAGCAGACCAACGGCAAGATCAAGGACCTCATCAGCGAGGGCGCCGTCGGCCAGATGACCCGCCTGGTGCTGACCAACGCCATCTACTTCAAGGGCAACTGGGCGAGCCAGTTCAAGGAGGACCGGACGCAAGACGCTCCGTTCACCCTGCTCGACGCGAGCAAGGTCCAGGTCCCCATGATGAACCAGAAGGCCAAATTCCGCTACGCCCAGATCGACGAGCTGCAAGTGCTTCAACTGCCATACGTTGGCGACGAGCTGTCGATGGTCATCCTGCTGCCGAGGGCCCTTGATGGAATCCGGCAGATTGAGCAGGGACTGACCGGCGAGAATCTCGCCAAGTGGCTGGACAACCTACGCGAACAAGAGGTGTTCGTCTCGATCCCCAAGTTCAAGATGACCAGCAAGTTCAGCCTTCAGACGGTGCTGGCGCAGATGGGCATGGCGCAGGCGTTCACCGGGGCCGCCGATTTTTCGGGCATGACGGGCCGGCGCGACCTGTTCATCTCGGCGGTGATCCATCAGGCCTACGTCGACGTCAATGAGGAAGGCACCGAGGCGGCCGCCGCGACCGGCGTGGTGATGAGACTGACCTCGATGGGACCGGACCGGACGCCGGTTTTCAGAGCCGACCACCCGTTCATCTTCATGATCCGCGACAACACCTCCGGCAGCATCCTGTTTTTCGGCCGCGTCATGAATCCACAAACCAAGGGCTGAGAACCGCTCGTAACATCTTTCCTGCAAGCATCTTACGCCCCCATCCGGCGAAACGGCATGGGCGCCCCGCAAAAAATCTTGCTCTTTTCTGAAAAAAGGGCTTGAACTGCGCGAACAGATAATACAAAATGTACTAATGATATTAGTACACTTATCGTGCGGATAGGTTGGAACGGTCGCCATGGCACTCTGGATGCAGATATCCTCGGGTTCTGAGACGCCCATCTACCAGCAACTGGTCGAGCAGATCAGCGGCGCGATCGCACGGGGCGAGTTGCGGACCGGCGACAAGCTTCCGGCGGTGCGGGCACTGGCGGCCGAGCTGGTGATCAACCCCAACACGGTGGCGCGGGCCTACACGCTGCTGGAGCAGTCGGGCCTGGTCACCACAAAAACCGGCTCGGGCACATTCGTCAGCGATCCCGCGTTGCGCCAGGTGGACGCCGCCCAGATCAACACCCTCGCCGAACGGATGGACACGCTCATCAGCCGCGCGGTCAATCTCGGTCTCGATCGCAGCGCGCTGATGGCGCTCTTCGAAAAACGTCTGGAGAAATTCGCAGGCACACTGGATAAGGGCAAGGCGGAAAATGGCTGAGATCGTGCTGGAGACGAAGGGTCTGACGAAATACTACGGCGCCAAGCCCGCACTGGACCATCTGGACTTGCGAGTCCCTCGCGGGTGCATCTGCGGCTTTCTCGGCCGCAACGGCGCCGGCAAGACCACCGCGATCAAGCTGATGCTCGGATTGCTGGCGCCGACCGCCGGATCGGCCAGCCTGCTCGGTTGCGATTCGACTGCGCTGACGCCCGCGATCCGCCAGCGCATCGGCTATGTCACCGAAGGCCATCGGCTCTTCCGCTGGATGACCATCGGACGGCTGGAGGAGTTCCAGAAGGCCTTCTTCCCAGGGCAGTGGGATAGCCGGCTCTTCGCGGACATGATCGAGTACTTCGAGCTATCCAAGAAGCAGAAGATCAAGCATCTGTCCAACGGCCAGCGGGCGCAGGTCTCGCTGGCGTTGGCGCTGGCGCCGAATCCCGAGCTGCTGGTGATGGACGATCCGACACTCGGGCTGGACGCGGCCATCCGAAGGCAGTTCCTCGAAGGGATGATCGAGCTGATCACACGGCAGGGGCGGACGGTGCTGTTCTCCAGCCACATCCTCGCGGACGTCGAACGCGTCGCCGATCGTATCGTCGTGATCGACAAGGGCGTGCTGCGGGCCGATTGCTCGCTCGAACAATTCCGGACCTCGGTCCGCAAGGTCGTAGTGTATTTCGAAAACTCGGCGCCGGCCGACATAGAGCTTGCCGGCCTGCTCCACTTCCGTCGCAGCGAGCGGCAGCTCGAACTGACGCTGGTGGGCGTCGGCGATGCGGAGGTCGCCGACTGGGCCCGGCAGGCCGGCGCCGGGCGTTTTGATTTCGTCGAGATGAACCTGGAGGATCAGTTCATCGAGTTCACCGCTCCGGCCCATCGTCGGCGGCTGTTCCAGTGGGAGAAGGCTTAGCATGAGATTCCTGGCGTTGTTACGAAAAGAGCTTCGCGAGTCATTGCCCTGGCTGCTGCTGGCAGGCCTGCTCCTGCTGGGCGTAGGGTTGCTGACGGTGCACTACGAAGCGCGCTTCGCTCATATGAGGCACCAACACTGGTCGAGCCATTCGGGTCTGGGACCCGGCGAGGTCGTAAACACCTATGATCTGGTGCATTCACCGCACCTTGCGTGGGTGGCCATGTGGCTGGCGTTCATCGCGCCGGGTCTGGGTCTGGTCCTGGGCATATGTCATTTCTGGGTTCCCCTGTTCGCGCGGACCTGGTCGTTCCTGCTGCACCGCTCGACGTCGCGAATGAGCATTCTTGCGGCGAAGCTGGCGGCGGCGATCCTCGGCTTTCTGATCTCTCCGGGCCTGGTCTGGACGGGCCTGTACTGGTACGCCTGCCGGTCGGGTCTTCTGATTCCCGAACCCATCCAGATCCTGGTCGCCGGCTGGATCTACATCGTCATCGGTCTGGTGGTCTATCTGGGCACAGCGCTGTCGGCCTTGAGCACCGCCCGCTGGTACACCACTCGCATCTTCGGCCTGGCCTTCGCTGCACTGGCGGCCTTTTTGATCCTTGTGCAGTGGCATCTGGGCTGGGTCTTCGCACTGGCGGTGCTGGCCATCGCGATCCTGTTCGGGCAGACCGTGGCGGCCTTTCTCAGCCGGGAGTTTTAGACGGAAGGAAATCGGGCTTATGGACGCAAAAGATCCCATCCACTATACCGCACGAGCGGCCAGACTCTTCATGGCCACCCTGCTGGTTCTTCTCCTCGTGGCCTTCGCGGAGTCCATCACGACCGAGTTGGCGTCCCTTTTCTGGACGGTGACCCCGGCGCCATCCGCGGAGCCGAAGCAGGAGTTGACTCCCGAGCAGCAACGAACGCAAAGGATCCTGCGTGCGAAGAAGGAGTTCCTTCCCGACGGCACACTGCACCTGGTCACGCAGATCGGCGAGAATCGATGGCAACCCGCGTATGGATCGTATCCGTCGGGTGCGCCGGCGGGCCAGGAGCAGGTCTACGACGTCAACGACAAGCTGCTTTGGGATGGGCCGGCCAGCGAACGACCCTATAACTACCTTTCATGGGCTCAAGCCATTCGGGACGACGGCTTCGGCTTCACACGTGAAAGGATGAAACACCTTCTTCAGCAATCCGCCGACCCTCGGATTCTGGAGATACCCGTCGCAACGCCCGATGAACTGCGGGAGATGTGGCGCTACGATTCATGGGCGGACTGTTTCGTCGGCCACAACATCGAAGGTGGGCGCGTGGGCTATCTGAGCGCAGCCGGGTGGACCGACTCCAAGGCGGAGGTCCGGCCCTTCGGCCCCTTCCAGAGCTTCCAGGTCTGGTGGCCCGACGATTCCCAGAGTCCGACGCTCCTGTGGCAGACCGAGCAATGCATCTACGAGATCCACTTCGCGTCGCGAAAGGTCGAGCGAATTCTTGAAAGCCCCCAAGGCAAGATCGAGTACGTCGCCATGAACCCAGGCTATCGCTTCTGGCAGGTAAGCGCCGAAACGATGGCACGAACTCGCCCCTTGCTGCACTGCCGGACGAAGGACGAAGTACATCACTTGATTTTGAAGGCCCCCGACCAGACCATCACGGTCGCCACGCCGCAGGAATGGCAGCAATGGTACGGCAACCACTGTGAATTCGCCGCGACGAAGGAGAGTGTCTTCCTGCGCCGGACGTGGCTGGAGTATCCGGCGCCGGCGGCACGTGGGAATCCAGACTGGTGGACCGGATTTCGACGGGCCCCCAAGAATCAATCGGTCGAATTGTATCGCGTTGACGAGACAGGCGGCGTCGATCTGGTCAATCGCTATAGCTGGATCCTGCCCGCCGATCCGGGTGCCATCCGATACATGGAGCCTCGGTCCAATGTGAAGCAGTTCGTGACCGCATTCTCGCCGCTTCTGTGCGACCTTTTCTGGTTGCCCTTCCCAACGGGCTTCTGGCAGAACCTGTACCAGCAGGGTGAGTTCGCGCGGGAGTTCATCCTGGGGGCCTTGGGGATGCGGCCGCACTACAGCGTCTGGAGCTGGCTGGTCACGGCAGCGATGGTGGCACTGACGTTTCGGCACGGACGCCCCCGGCGCACCTCGTGGGGCCGGCTGGCCTTCTGGCTGGTGTTCGTGGCGCTGTTGAACCTGACGGGTTTCCTGGTCTACTGGGCGCTAAACCACACGTCGACAATGGCCTGTCCGGCGTGCGGCAAACGCCGCGGCCTGAGCCGGACCGATTGTGTCCGCTGCCGAGCCGCCCTGCCGGCGCCCGAGCACGGCAAGCTTGACCTGATCTTCAGCGTGTGAACTCCGCCGCCGGACCGACGACCATCGCGAAGACCGCCCACTATGGGGCCGTCTTCAACGCTTCTTCGACGGCTTGTTGCAGCTCCTCGCCATACAGCCCCATGGCAAGGATCTCTCCCCGCGAACCGATCAGAACGGTCCAGGGCACAGGATTCCGGGTCGTGATGCGGTACTCCGTTTCTTCTCTGCTGGCCGCATTCAGCATACCATGGGGCCAGTCCAGTCCCGTCTCGTCGATGATCCACTTGTCCACCACCGGGTTGCCGGAGAACAGCAGGCTCACCTGAGCATACCGCTGGTTCTCGCCAAAACGCTGATAGAGATCCCTGAGGTCATACACGCCCGGCGAGACGGGATTCGTATAGCCCCAGGCGGCAAAGGCCACGAGGAGCACCCTGCCCCGGTAGTCCGCCAGACGGATGCGGCCCGGATCGAAGCTGGGCGCATCGAAATCCGGAGCCGCGTCCCCGACCATCAGATCGCCCGGCAGGACCGCCAGCGTACCGAGATCGAGCGGCACATCCATCTCTGCGTCGCCGGCAGACGGCGGCACTACAACCTCGTGCCAGAGCCGCCCGATGATCTCATGGATGCGCGAGCTGTCATGTGTCGGCGCCGGCCGGATAAGCCCCTTCAGCGCATAGACCCCCGGCTCGACGTTGTCCACGCGGAAGGCAGACCGGCCGTCGACCTCGACGCGCAGGTGCGGGGCTGATTGCGGATAGTTCTCCTCCAGCCAGGCGGCGTAGGCCTGACCCTCAGCAGTTTGTCCGAAGCGCTCGAACCACGCGTCAACCTCGTCGGCGCTCATCCGTTCGTATCCCGGCGGCATCGGGTACTTGTCAAACGGTACCGGCTCCCTCAACCTGACAAGCTCCAGGTTGGCCCAGATGGGGAGATTCGCTGGGCCTGGGACAGCCAAAGCGCCTCTGACCGTGCGGCCGGTCCCGCCGAGGTGCAATTCCAGCGTCTGTCCGGGCGCGACTTCATACGTCTGGTTGTACAGCGAGAACGGGCCCGGATAGACGCGGTCATACGTGAATCGACCGCTCTCATCCGTCGTCGCATTCGCGTAGATCGGGGCCACGTACTCCGGCACGAAACGATGCTGGGCCATGAGCTGCAACACCCGGTCTGCCCCGGGCCGCGTGCCGACGCGCAGCTCGCCATGGACGCGAGCCCACGGCGTCAGCATGATGACCCCGTCATGGACAAGCTCATCATAGGAGGCAAAGCCGATGCCACGATCGCTGATTGCCACAAATGGGTCCGTCCGCTCCTCCGGCTTGAACGCAAAACGTCCCTCGCTGTCGGTCGTGACAGAGGGCAGAGCGCTCCGGTTCACCATCTGCCCATTGGTGATCTGTATCGTTTTCTCCCAGAAGACTTCGGCGCCCTCGACCGCTGCGCCGTTGGCGTCGAGCACGTAGCCGGAGGGACCCTGCCCCTTGGTCAGAGCGATGTCGATGGTGACCTCCGACTCGTTGGCGTCGACGAACGGTGATTCAACGGGCAGGCAGCCTTCGGCCTCAATGCGGACCGCGTAGGCGCCGGCGTCGCCGGAGAACGTGTAGCTGTACCGACCGTCCGTGAACCACTGGACCCAACCTTCCGACGTCTCCCATGTGGCACGCGTACCACCGGGCCAACGGGCACCGGGGGTCAGCTTGAACCGATCGACTGTCCGGCCGGTCTCGCTGTCGGTGACCGAGCCTTGGATCGTCGTGGGCCGGGCCAAAACGAAGGTCTGCTCCCGATCATCGGCAACGACCTCCCTCTCAAACTCTCGATAGCCCGATTTGCTGATACGAATTGCGATCGCATCATGAGGCGGGTAATCCCAGACGAACATGCCGTTGGAGTCTGTGCGGCCCTGCCACTTGACCGTGCGCCAGCCATTCCAGTCTTCCGTGCTGAGGAAGGCATCCGCGATGGGTCTGCCCGCCGAGTCAACGACGCGGCCGATCAGGAGCCTGGCCGGCTCCAGGACAAAGTCCAGCGGCGCCAAGTCCTTCACCGAGGGCAGTTCCCTCCGCTGGGGCGCAAAGCCCGGGGCCTGGACGGTCAGCAGGAAGGACTGGTTCCACGAACGCAGGTGTCGGAACTCGAAATGGCCCGCGTCGTCGGTCTGCGTCCAATCGCGGGCGAAGTAGTCGCTACCCACCAGCAGTTCGGCGCCGGCGATGGGCTTGCCGGCCAGGTCCATCACCCGACCGATCACGTCGATGCCCTGCGCAAGCACCATGACCGCCTGTTCGGCACGGAGATCGCCCAGCTTCAGGTCTCGGGGCATTTCGAAGCCACCGTCGGCAAACTGAGGATGGTACACGTTGAAGAACCACAGGCGATTGACCTCGCGCGGCACACCCCCCGCGCGCCAGCGTCCCTCGGCGTCGGTCGTCAATTCGATGCGCACGCTGACGCAGGGCCGATCGAACTGTTGCTCCTCGCCGATATACGACTGGACACTGGCGCCTTCGACGGGCCGGCCTTCCTCGTCCTGGACGAGGCCTCCGATGATAATCCCCTTCTCAAGCGAGAACTCGACCGTCTTTGGCAGTTTCTCCCGGCTCAGGCCCTGAAGGGTTACGCCCTGGCAGACGTATCCCTCGTGGGGCGTGGCGATCCTCACCTGGTCGGGGATCGATTCACTGAGGTTGAAGACGAACACCCCGAGATCGTCGGCGGCGTGCGTCCCGCTCTCGCTGCCCATTCGGGCCTGGATGGTCGCCCGCGGGATTGGCCGGCCGGTGGCCTTCTCCATCACACGGACCACAATGTGCGGACCGTCGGGCACAGCAACCCCGCCAGCCGGCACCTGCGGCTGTGTCGTAGACAAATCCTCGGCGTCCGTCTGGTTCTCTTCCGGAACCGCGATTCGGATCTGTTCGACACTCCGTTGGAACGGATTGTCGTCCGCAGGCCCCTGCCACTGGTCGGCCAGTCTCTGCAGGGCCGGCAGGGCCGACTCATCGCCGATCTGGGCCAGGTAGCCCGCGATGGCGATCCTGGTCGGCTCCAGTCCGGTGTCGAGCAGGTGCAGCAATCCCTTCACGTCCGTCTGGGCGAAGAGTTCCTGGGCGGTGGCGAGTTCCAGGGCCAGGCGTTCGCGTTCCTTTTCCAGAGAGGCTTCAGAGGCCCCCGGAGCATCTGGACTCTGGGTTTCTTGGGCAATGGTATGGTCTCTGCCTGCCGGCGTGACGGTCGATTCGCGACCCGTCAGGTGGCGGACCAGCAGCAGGACGGCCAGTATCAGCACCGCTGCGGCCGCCAATTTCGTAATTCGACTGTGCATGATCGCTCTCCGAATATCCTGCCAGCGACGCGCAGGGAATCCGCCTGTAGAGGTTTCCAGGGCCGCGAACATATCCCGCAGCGTCCGCTCGTCGAAGGCCGACGAGGCGTGGTCCTGCAATCCTGCGAGAAGCCGTTCTATCTGTTGCTCTGCCGGTCTCATCGTTCGCACCCTCTATTCAGCAGCGACCGTAGCTTGTCGATTCCGTATCGATACCGTCCGCGCGCGGTGTTGGAGGAGATCCCTTGATGCTGCGCGATCTGCTCGAAGGTCAGTCCCGCCTGGGCACGCAGCAGCAGGACCTCCCGTTGATCGAGAGGCACGTGCTCCAGAGCCGCACGCAGGCGATCGGTCAACTCGGCGTCCGCCGCATGGGCGTCCGGGGCAGCCGTGTCGGCCGGGCCGGGATCGAAACGGCCCGGATCGCGACGCCGTCGCATCTCGGTCCGGGCCAGATCGCGCACCCGGTTGCACACGCTGACGCTCAGGTAGCCCTTGAGGCTCGTCTTCACGCGCAGCCGGGGCAGACTCATGGCAAAGGCCACGAAGACATCGTGCACAACGTCTTCGGCCGTGCTTCGGTCGCCGCAGAGCCCTCGGGCCAGGGTCAGCAGGTGGTCCTTGTGCGTCTCATAAATCTGGCACAGGGAATCCCTGCACCCCCGGGCGGCCTTGTCCAGCAATGCTTTCTCACTGCACATCGATCTTCCCAAACGCGACACTGGGCCGGATGGACCATCCACAAACTGAGACGTCCATGGTAGGGGTTCGGTATCGCCGTGCCAAAAGAAACCAGCCCGTCGCCACAATCGGAACGGAATGACTTTCCGTCAAATCGCATGCAGACCCTACGCCCGACACACGCCATCGCCTCCGGCGTCCTACGACCGCCGACATGACAAATGGAGGCCAAAACCGCTCCAAATGCGCTTCTTTTCGATGGCCCCTTCTGGTACAATGCGCCCATGGACTTGGGGCGGCACACCGATGTGAAAGCTACTGGAGGAGGTTGTGATGGATGAGGCCAGTCTGGAAGGTGCGCTGAACGAGTTGGTCAAGCAATTCGGCGAAAGCACCGATCCGAATCACAAGAAATTAGCGGACCTTGCCAAACAGGCCGAGGCCAATCGCAAAGAACTCCAGAAGAGCATCGACACGCTCCAGGAACTGCTCGACTATCTTCGAGTTTGCATCAAGTACCAGGCCTTCGATCTGGAGGCGACGCGGCGCGAGAACGCGTATCTGCGCAAGCTCCTCGAAGAGAGCAACCACGACGACAAGTAGTCCGCATGGGGGAATACACACGTCGGTGCGGCAGCCCTTCGCAGTGTACCCGTGAGCGCGTAACGCCTGACGGCGTCACTACAAACGGGGCGCGAAACGCGGGTCCCAAAAACCTCCGGGCGCCCGAAACCGGCGCATTTCACAAATCCAGTGAAGAAGATGGGCTTTGCGCCCCGGGGGCAGGAAAGTTTCCGGTGGATTTTGCCGATACCTACGGTATCCAGGGGGTAGGCCCCTGGCCTGGATGAACACGGAGGCCCTTTGCGTCATATAACTAACGGTTACGCAACGTACTCATTGGCGATGCAGACCCGCTCGGCATGCGGACCTTTATCGAATTCGCTGAGTTGACAGAACGCGGCGATCATGAGATAACGTAGCGATGAGCAGGGAATCTGGGGTGGTTCCTGGGCCGCAGAAACCGGACGAAAACGGACATTCTTTGGAGCGGGTTTAACGGATATGTTTGAGCGCTTTACAGATCGGGCGAGGAAAGTGATGGCCCTGGCCAATCAGGAGGCCCAGCGGTTCAATCACGAGTACATCGGGACCGAGCACATCCTGCTGGGCTTGGTCAAAGAGGGCAGCGGGGTCGGCGCGACGGTTCTGAAGAACCTCGACGTCGACATCAAGAAACTGCGTCTGGAGGTGGAGAAACTGGTCAAGAGCGGCCCGGACATGGTCACGATGGGCAAGCTGCCTCAGACGCCGAGAGCCAAGAAGGTCATCGAGTACGCGATCGAGGAAGCCCGGGCGCTCAACCACAATTACGTGGGCACCGAGCACATCCTGCTGGGCCTGCTTCGCGAGAGCGAAGGCATCGCGGCCCAGGTGCTGATGAATCTCGGTCTGAAACTGGAAGACGTGCGTCAGGAGGTGCTGAATCTTCTGGGGGCTGGCGTGGAGGACGCGCCGAACGATCTGGGTCTGAAGATGGGCCCGCCCGGAGCCGCCGGACGCAAGCTCAAGAGCAAGACCCCTGCGCTGGACAGTTTCGGCCGCGACCTGACGCAGTTGGCTGTCAACGGGGAGCTCGATCCGGTCATCGGACGCAAACGAGAGATCGAGCGTCTGATCCAGATCCTCTGCCGCCGGACGAAGAACAACCCCGTTCTGCTCGGCGAGGCCGGCGTCGGCAAGACCGCCATCGTCGAAGGCCTCAGCCAGCAGATCATCAACAAGCAGGTCCCCGAGATCCTCAAGGACAAGAGGATCGTCGTGCTGGACCTGGCGATGATGGTGGCCGGAACCAAGTACCGCGGGCAGTTCGAGGAGCGCATCAAGGCGGTCATCAACGAGGTTCGCCGCGCCGCCAACGTCATCCTGTTCGTCGACGAGCTGCACACCCTCGTCGGCGCCGGCGGAGCCGAAGGCGCCATCGACGCCTCCAACGTCCTGAAACCGGCGCTGGCCCGAGGCGAAGTCCAGTGCATCGGCGCCACGACGCTGGACGAGTACCGCAAGTACATCGAGAAAGACGGCGCTCTGGAGCGCCGTTTCCAGACGATCATCGTGGACCCCCCCTCGAAGGACGAAGCGCTGGAGATCCTTCGCGGCCTTCAGGACCGGTACGAAGCGCACCACAGGGTCCGTTTCACCGACGAGGCGCTGTTCCAGGCGGTCGAGCTTTCGACGCGCTACATTACCGGCCGGTGCCTGCCGGACAAGGCCATCGACGTGGTCGATGAGGCCGGCGCCCGAGTTCGTCTGAAGAACATGACGCCGCCGCCGGACCTGACTGAGGTGGAAGAGAAGATCGAGCGGCTCCAGGTCGAGAAGGACGAGGCGGTCCGAAGCGCCGACTACGAGCGGGCCGCATCGCTCCGCGATGAGATGCAGCATCTGCTGGACGAAAAGACCCAGCTTCACAAGAAGTGGTACGAACAGAACAAGGACGCCACCGGCGTGGTCGACACCGAGATCATTGCAGAGGTCGTCAGCAACATGACGGGCGTGCCTCTGACGAGGCTCGAGAAGAAAGAAACTCAGCGCCTCCTGGAACTCGAAGCGGAGTTGCACAGGACGGTGGTTTCGCAGCACGAGGCGATCACCACGGTCGCCAAGGCGGTGCGTCGAAGCCGCAGCGGCATGAAGGACCCGAACCGGCCGATGGGCTGCTTCATTTTCCTCGGGCCCAGCGGGGTCGGCAAAACGCTGCTCGCCCAGGCGCTCGCCGAGTTCCTGTTCAGCGATCGCAACTCGCTGATCCGGCTGGACATGAGCGAGTTCATGGAGAAGCACAACGTCAGCCGGCTCGTCGGCGCCCCTCCGGGATACGTCGGCTACGAAGAAGGCGGCCAGCTCACCGAACGCATACGACGCCGGCCCTATTCCGTGCTGCTGCTCGACGAAATCGAGAAGGCGCACCCCGACGTCTACAACATGTTGCTCCAGATCATGGACGAAGGTCGCCTGACGGACAGCTTCGGTCGCAGCATCGACTTCAAGAACGTGATCCTGATCATGACGAGCAACATTGGCGCCGAGCTGATCAAGAACCAGTCCGGCTTCGGCTTCGGCAAGAAGACGCCCGAGTCGAACTACGAGAAGATGAAAGACGTCCTGCACAAAGAGGTGGAGCGTCACTTCCGGCCGGAGTTCCTCAACCGCGTCGACGACATGATCGTGTTCAAGCCGCTGTCGAGAGAAGACCTGCAGACCATCGTCGAGTACGAACTGAACAAGGTCTTCAAGCGGCTCATCGAGTACGGGCTCAGGCTCGATCTGACGCCGCAGGCCAAGGAATTCCTCATCGAGAAGGGCTACAACCCCGAGTTCGGCGCCCGACCGCTGCGAAGAGCCATCGAGCATTACATCGAGGACCCGCTGTCCGAGGCGGTGCTGGCCGGTCGGTTCAAGGGCAAGAACCTTGTCAAGATCGACGTCCAGGACGAGGAGCACCTGAACTTCGAGGGCGAGCAGGTCGCCGAGCCCGAGAAAGCCAAGAAGGAGGTCGTCGAGTCCAAGTGACGCGACGTCTCAACCGAACCCACAGGCCGTGTGTCAGCCCCCTGACCACGGCCTTTCCTTTTCCCAAGGTGCGACTCGCGTCGGTGGACAGTTGCAGAATCCCGGCGCCAAAGCTGCGACGCGACTTCAGTCGGCTTCTGCCCCTCCGCTGAGAGACTCGACTTCGGCGTCGGTTCGCTGGGTGGCGAAGAGGTCGGCAAACTGGGCGGAGGGCATCCACTCGACGGAGCCGTCGAGTCGCAGGACAACAAAGCCGTCGTCGAGGAAGGACGAAGGGTGGCGTTTCTCGGAGTAGGCCAGGATGGTCCCGGCCGGAGCGTCGGGGCCGATCCAGAGCGCGCGGTAACGCACGTTGCCGATCCGCACAGCGCCGTCCACGTCGTCCTTGACGTCGTCAATGAACGATTGCGAGGGCAGCGAGCCGCGCTCGGAGCGGTGGGCCAGGACGCGCTGTCCAAGCTGGGTCATCGCGCGCATCGCCTCGGAGCGGTTGACGTAGTCTTTCAGGTGCAGCATTGCGACGACAGCGGCGACAGTCGCCAGCAGAACGACGATGAACTGGATCAACAGCGATCGTTTGTATGGCGTCACGGCATCCCCCTGCCCGCCGGCCGCTATGCGATGACTCTCACGCGCCGGCCTTCGATCCGCAACTTGCCCTGGGCAAACAGCCTGATCGCCTGCGGATAGGCGATGCACTCCTGCTCGAAGACGCGCTCGGCCAGCGCGTCAGGCGTATCGTCATCGAGCACCGGACAAGTTCGCTGAATGACGATAGGCCCGCTGTCGTACTCGTTGGTGCAGAAGTGGACCGTGCAGCCGCTGACTTTGCATCCGGCGGCGAGCACCGCCTCGTGCACGTGGTGGCCCCACATGCCCTGGCCGCCGAAGCTTGGCAGCAGAGCGGGGTGGATGTTCAGGACGCGATTCTCGTATTGCCGGGGGATCTTCCAGAGGCAAAGCCAGCCGCCCTGCACAACCAGATCCACGCCGGCGGCGGCGAGGACCTCTTCGATCCTTCGGCTGAACGCGTCCACGTCGGGGTAATCCTTCTTGCGGACGGTCTCCAGCGGCACTCCGGCATCGCGGGCCCTGGAAACGCCGGCCACCGTCGAGCGGGAGCTGATTACAACGGCGATTTCCGCGTGGAGCCGGCCTTTCCTGATCTCGTCGAGGATATTGACCATGGTGCGGCCGCCACCACTGATAAGGACGCCCAGGCGAAGCGGCGGACCCGATGGATCGGACGAGGCGTCGCGGGCCGAACTGGGGGCCCCGGGCGTCTCGTCGATGTCGCGCTCGGCGTCCAGCGCCCGGTTGACCAAGCAGTCGGCGTCTTCGTTCTTCTCGCGTCGGACGTGTCGGACCTCGCAGTTCTCGAACCGGCTCATCAAAGCCGTGGCCTCGTCGAAAAGCGGCCGGATCAGGTCGCTCTTGACCTTGTACCGGCCGTTGATCTGGCGGACGAGCAGCTCGCTGTCGCTGAAAACCGTGACCCGTCCGGCGCCGAACTCGCTGGCGGCCTGCAGCGCCCGGACGAGGGCGGTGTACTCAGCAACGTTGTTGGTCGATTCGCCGAGGAAGAACGCCCGGGCTGCCAGGCGGCGACCGTCGGAATCATCGAGAACGAAGCCTGCGGCGGCGGGACCCGGATTGCCCCGGCTGCCGCCGTCGGTATGGACAATCAGCTTGGCAGACAACGGCGTTCCTCCCCAAACAAAGAAGCGACGATGGTGATCGGCCCGCTCAGTCCGTAGACTCGCCGAGCACCAGGATTCTCGTGCAATTGGAGCAGCGAATGATGTCGTCCCGCGTCATCAGCAGATTGACCGACTCGGCGGTGACCCCCATGAAACACCCGCCGCAACTGTAGGCGCCCGAGCGGCCCTCCTGCTCGTCGATCTTCACCACCGCCTCACCGTCGTACGTGTCGGCCACGCGTTTGAAGACGGCCAGCGCTTTGGCGGGAATACCCTTGGCGACCTCATTCCACTCGGCCTGAATCTTGGCGATCTCCGCCTCGTGTTCGCCGGCCGAGCTGTCGGCCTTCTTGCGAATGTCCTCCAGCACCTGAATCTGCTCTTCAATCTGCTTGCGGATGGCCGCAGACTCTTCTTCGTCGGCCTCGACCGCCTTCATCAACTCCAGGATCTGCGCCTCGATCTTCGAGTTGTCCGCCTTGGTCGTATTCAGCATGGTCAGAACGGCGGCGTACTCCTTGTTCGTCTTGGCGGTGTTCAGCGAAGCGCGAAGCTTGTTGACCTCGGCATCTCGTGACTTGAGTTCCAGCTCCAGACGGTCGCACTGCACCTTGGTGAGCTGAGCCTCCTCCTTCTTGGCCTCCAGGGCGCTCTGGAGGCTTCGAACCTGGTTTTCCTGGACGATGACGCTTCTTCGACAACGGGCAAGCTTGGCCTTGGCGGCACGCAAGCGGTTTTCCACACTCTGAAGTTTTATCAACCCGTTCAGTACAGGTCCCATTTATGCTCCTCTGGTCGAGCCACAACCTTTTAATCCTGAATTATGGGCGGATACTCCGCCGTCCGCAATAGAAACATCGCGTGTTTGTGAGATATTTTTGACGTGGCTCATCGGCGGCACTCGTCGCTACGGTCCGAAAGGGCGTGGGACACGCCGGTTGCTTCGCCGGGGACTTCGTGTATAATTGGCGGGCCATGAAAGACTTGCTGCAACAACTGATTCGGGCCCGATCCACTCTCGATACGGGGGAGCAGGCTGCGGCGGAGGTGATCGCCACCCATTTCCAGCGGTACGGCGTAGACTGTCGGATCGATTCGTGGGACCGAAACCGGGCCAACGTCATCGCCCGCGTTCCATCGGCCGGGAAACGGCCGGGCCTGCTGTTCGTCTGCCATCTCGACGTGGTCGGACCGGGCGAGGACCCCTGGACGTATCCCGCCTTCGAGGGCCGGGAAGTGAACGGAAAGGTCTACGGGCGCGGCGCCGTAGACATGAAAGGCCCAATCGCCGCGGCGATCGGCGCGATCTGCGAGGTGGTCGCCTCCGGCGCCGAACTCCAGGGCGACATCGTCTTTGCCGCCACCGCCGGCGAAGAGACGGACAGCGCGGGAGTGCAGCGATTCGCGGCGGACCTTTCCCGGTTGACCAAGCCGGCCGGCGTGATCATTCCGGAACCCACGGACCTCGCGGTCATCACTGCCCATCGCGGCCTGTTCTGGCTGGAAATCACCACCAGGGGCAGGGCGGTCCACAGCTCCATGCCGCAGCGAGGGGTTAACGCCATCGTGTCGATGCGCCGGGTCATCGAGGAACTCGAACGCTACGAAGTCGACTTCCCGCCGCATCCGGAACTGGGCAAGTGTTCCGTCAGCATCAACACCATCCGCGGCGGCGAGGCCATGAACATCGTCCCTGATCGATGCTCGATCGGCGTCGACGTCCGCACCCTGCCGGGACAGAACACCGACGCCATCCGCTACGACGTCGAGCGGATGCTCGCCCGCCTGACCGCCGAGGTCCCCCGGTTCGAGGCGACGCTGTCCGTCGTCCGCTGTGCGGGAGCCATGGAAACCGATCCGGACTGCGAGTTCGTCCAGGGCTTCTGCTCGGCAGTGGACGTAGACCTGACCAACGCGATCGGGTTCACCACCGATGCGCCCCATCTGGCGCCGCTGGGCGCCCCGATCGTCATCTACGGACCGGGTAAGCCCAATCAGTGCCACCAGGTCGACGAGCACATTGCCGTGGCCGATCTCGAAGCCGGGCAAGCCTGTTTCAAGGAGGTCCTCCTGCGGTTTCTGACGTGACGGCCCCCCCGCACCGGCGCTTGAACGCCGACCCCGCCACTCGGGGGCGGCGGGAAATCTCCGTATTTTTTCTTTTTTTGTCGGCAATTTCCCTTGACTTGGATAGACTGTGTCTATAAATTCAAGTTGTAGTCGGGATTTTGAAGAGATTATGAATATGGTCCATCTTGGGAAGAGCGCAGCCAGGCAGTTTACAGGTCACCGTGTGATCAGGCCGCAGTTCTGCGCGCGCATCGCCGTAACCGCCATGACGAAACCCGTCATTGTGGCCAAGGCCATGTGCTTTGTGGAGGGTGCTCCCTAAGAAGGATCTCCATCGCCTTGTGAATCAACCAGCGAAGCCTTTCAGGGAGCACGAAACCCTGGAAGGCTTTTTTCGTTATGTGCGGACCCGCAAGACGAAAGACCTGACGAGGACGTCAGAGGTATGTCAGATGATGAAGGTCAGAGAGATGGACATCGAGTACTGCATGCACTATGCGGACAACCTTGAGGCCGCACGCCGGCCGGCGTGGCTCTACGACGAGACGAAAGCCTGCGGCGTCAACTACAACAGCGCGATCCTCGCCGGGCTCTACGATCGGCATCACCGCTCTTTCCGGAACTATCGCCGGGAGGCCGAGAACATCATCGCGCGTCTGGACGTGAGTCCGTCGGCGACGGTCATCGATATGGGCTGCGGGACGGGGGCGTTCGCTCTGTACGCTGCCGGACACTGTCGAATGGTCCACGCGGTCGATGTCTCTGCGGCCATGCTCCGCCGCGCGCAGCGAAAAGCCCGCCGAAGGGGACTGAAAAACGTCGAGTTCCATCGGGGCGGATTCCTGACCTACGAGCACAAAGCCAAACCGGCCGATGCGATCAGCACGGTGGCCGCCCTGCACCACCTGCCCGACTTCTGGAAACTCGTCGCCCTGCGGCGACTGGCCTTGATGCTCAGACCCAACGGCCGGCTCTTTCTGTTGGATGTGGTCTTCTCGTTCGAGGCCGGCGAATACGAGCAAAGCATCGAGCGATTCGTTCGCAAGACCCGCGACCAGATGGGGCCAACAGGACAAAGCGAATCCGAAACGCACGTACGCGACGAATACAGCACGTGCGACTGGATCATGGAGGGCCTTCTGGAGAGAGCCGGGTTCCGCATCCAGACCGCCGATCACCCTGACGAGTTCCTGGCGAGCTATTTGTGCACGAAAGAAGGTCCGTGACGAGGCAGAGAGGTGAGAAAGCAGAAGTCGGGCACCAAGAGCTTGAGGAGACGAACCATGACCATTCGGCCGGCTTGTGCAGACGAAACGCGAACAGTAGTGAACGTTCTGCGACGCGCCTGCGGGACCGTTGCAAAGCGCTTCGGCCTGACGGAAGAGAACTGCCCGAAAAGCCCGGCCTTCTATACCGAGGACCGCGTCAGAGCCGACTTCGAACGAGGCGTGCAATACTACTTCCTCGAAGAGCAGGGCGTGGTCTGCGGATGCGTGGCATTGGAGAAGGCCCGTCCGGAGATCGGCTACCTGGAGCGTCTGGCGGTGCTGCCGGAGCATCGGTCGAAAGGGTTCGGCAGCGCGCTGGTCCGGCATATCCTGACCCAGGCCTGGTCGATGGGACTGGAGCGTGTCGGAATCGGCATCATCGCCGAGGATGAGCCGCTCAGAGAATGGTATGGCCGGTTCGGCTTCGTCCTGACGGGAACCAGGAGGTTCGATCATCTGCCGTTTGTCGTCGCGTTCATGGAAAAGGAATTGCGGGAATCATTGGAGAAGGAAACGCCGAATTCCACTGTCTACGATGGAGAGGAGCCATAATGACGTCACCGTATGCGCCGAGAATGGGGACGATCCCCAGGTCGTTCGTCCGCGAGATTCTGAAAGTCACGCAAAACCCGGAGGTCATTTCGTTCGCCGGGGGACTGCCGAACCCGCGATTCTTCCCCGTGCAGGGAATTGCACAGGCCGCTGCCGATGTCCTCGCTGGGGCCGATGGATCGGCCCTTCAGTACGGCACAACCGAGGGTTATCCGCCGCTGCGGGAGTACATCGCCCAGCGATACCGCAAGACCGAAGGTCTGGACGTCTCGCCCGACGAGATTCTGATCACCAACGGGTCGCAGCAGGCCCTGGACCTGGTGGGCAAGGTCTTCATCGATCGACAGGATGCCATCGCGATCGAGCGGCCCGGCTATCTCGGCGCGATCCAGGCGTTTTCCGTGTACGAGCCGCAGTTCCATCCGGTTCCTCTGCTGGAAGACGGCGTGGACCTTGACCGGCTGGCCGACGAGTTGCGAACGCGATGTGTCAGGTTCTTCCACACCGTCATCAACTTTCAGAATCCTTCGGGCATCAGCTACTCGGTCGAGAAGCGATGCGCGCTGGCCGCCCTCCTGAAGGAGCGCGACGCGTTCGTGATCGAAGATGACCCGTATCGGGAATTGCGTTTCGAGGGGCCGGCGAAACCGTCGATGCGCCATGAGCTCGGCGGGAAGGCGGTGCTGCTCGGATCGTTTTCGAAGATCGTCGCGCCGGGTCTGCGGCTCGGCTGGGTCTGCGCGACCCCTGAGACCATGGCCAAACTCGCCGTCGCCAAACAGGCCAGCGATCTGCACTCGAACTCCTTCTGCCAGCGGATGCTGCACCGGTTCCTGGTCACACACGACATTGACGAGCACATCGCGCTGATCCGAACGGCGTACAAACACCAGAAGGACGTCATGCTAACGGCCCTGGAGACGCATTGGCCGCCCGAGGTCACGTTCACGCGGCCGGAAGGCGGCATGTTCATCTGGGCCACGCTGCCGGAGCGACTCAGCGCGCTCGAGCTGTTCGAGCGTGCCGCCCGCGAGAAGGTCGTCTTCGTTCCGGGAACGCCCTTCTTCGTCGACGGAGGCGGGACCGGCAACATGCGGTTGAACTTCTCCAATGCCGACGCCAGCCGCATCGAAGAAGGAATCGCCCGCCTGGGCAGAATCATCAAAAAGATGCTGGCCTGAGCCGGCTGCCGTTACAGCAGGAGAGCAACATGCAGATCGCCGACATCGTAACGCGCTCGCGCGAACCCAAGCCCTGGGTGGATGCCGACAAGATTCCCTGGCACGAGCCGGGATTCAGCCGGCGGATGCTGCGCGAGCACCTCTCGCAAGAGCACGACTTGGCCAGTCGCCGGTTTGTCGTTGTGGATGGGCACGTGGGATGGATTCATCATCACCTGCTGGGAGACACGCCCGCGCGGATTCTGGACCTCGGATGCGGGCCGGGCCTCTACACCAGCCGGCTGGCGAAGCTGAAACACTCCTGTGTCGGCATCGACTGCTCCCCCGCTTCGATGGAATACGCGATGCAGCAGGCGGTCGAGCAGCAGTTGGACTGCACCTATGTGCACGGCGACGTGCGGACCATCGATTTCGGAACCGGATTCGACCTGGTGATGATGGTGTTTGGGGAGCTGAACGTCTTCCATTCGTCCGATGCCAGAACGATCGTGGCCAAAGCCCGGCGAGCGCTGGCCCCGGACGGCGTCCTGCTTCTGGAGCCGCACCGGTTCAGCGCGATCGAACAATTGGGCAGGCAAGGGCCCTCGTGGCACACTGCGGAATCGGGCTTGTTCTCCGATACGCCGCACCTCTGGCTCGAAGAGAGCTTCTGGAACCCGCAGAGCTGCACGGCGGTTCAGTACTTCTATGTGATTGACGCCGCAACGGGCGACGTGACACGACACGGGCAGACGATCCAAGCCTATACGGACGAACAATACCGCAACCTGCTGGCCGATTGCGGGTTCAAGTCGATTGAATTGCTGCCCTCTCTCGGAACCACCGAGGAGGCCGGGCAGCGTCATCTCATGGCCATAGTGGCGCGTTGAATCGACAGGAGATATGCCATGACCGAACACCTTTTCTACATCGTGGACGTATTTGCCGAGCGAAAGTATGCGGGCAATCAGCTCGCGGTCTTTCGAAACGCAGGCGATCTGGCCGACGACGAGATGCAGCAGATCGCCAGAGAGATGAATTTCTCGGAGACGACGTTCATCCTGTCGGATGCACCGCACGATGGCGGATACGACGTGCGGATCTTCACGCCCGTCGCGGAGGTGCCCTTCGCGGGGCATCCGACCCTGGGGACCGCCTACATCATCCGGCATGAGATCATCGGCAAGAACGCCGAACAGGTCAATCTGAACCTGAAGCTCAAGCGAATCCCGGTCACGTTCGGGCAGGAGGAGGGCCGCAGCATGCTGTGGATGAAGCAGAAGTCGCCCGACTTCGGGGACACGACCGATCCGGCGTCGATGGCGGAACTGCTGGGGCTGGCTGTAGAGCAGATCGACACGCGCTTCCCCATCCAGGCGGTCTCGACGGGGCTGTGGTTCGCCATCGTCCCTCTGAAAGACCTCGAAGCTGTGAAGCAGTCGAGGGTCAACCGGGACAGATACTTCGCCGAATCGCGACAGAAGCACGAGGACGGCATTCTGGCCTTCTGTCCCGAGACGTACGACCGGCGGAACGATTTGAACGTCCGCGTGTTCGTGCCGTTCTATGGAATCGAGGAGGACCCGGCCACCGGCAGCGGCAACGGCTGCCTGGCGGGCTATCTGGTCAAGCACCGCTACTGGGGCGACACCAAGATCGACGCCCGCGTAGAGCAAGGCTACGAGATCGACCGACCTTCGCTGATCCGTCTGAAGGCGGAACGACAACAGGGCGCCATCGACGTCCACGTCGGCGGCAACGTCGTCATGGTCGCGAAAGGACAATGGTTATGATCGCCAGCCAGACCATCAAAGACATCGCAGGACAACTGGGCGCTGATCTGTGCGGCGTTGCGCCCGCAAGCCGCTTCGATCAGGCTCCGAAGGGATTCCATCCGAGAGACCTGTTGCCGCAGGTCCGGTCGGTCCTGGTGGTGGCGAAGCGCGTTCCCGAAGGCCCCTTCCATTCGCGCAGCCCGATTCCTTACAGCGTGGTCAACGACGTGATCCTTGCGGAGGTCGCTCGACTCGTCTGTGCGCTGTGCGTCCGACTGGAACGCCTGGGTCGTCTCTGCGCGGTGCCCGTGCTGAGCGAACCCTACGAGTATTGGGACGCGCTGAATCGCGAGGGGCGAGGCCTCCTGTCGCTTAAGCACGCCGGCTGGCTCGCAGGACTGGGCGTCATGGGAAAGAACACGCTGCTGACGAACCGCGAATTCGGCAATCGGATTTGTCTGGGAGCCATCCTGCTGGACGTCGAACTGGAGGGCGACGCGCTGGCCGACTATCGGCTCTGCGCCCAAGATTGCCAGCGCTGTGTCGAGGCCTGTCCCGCTCATGCCATCGGCGGCTCGACGGTCAACCAGAAGCTTTGCCGAAGCCACGCGCAAAGCCGGACGGCAAAAGGTGAGCCCATCTACGTCTGCAACAACTGTCGCGCCGTCTGCCCAAACGGCAGAGGCACTTTGGCGGCAGGCATCGGATAGCCAAGGAGACGGAGAATGCCATCGTTGAACGCAGAGGTCGAACGGAGACTACGGAATGAAGGCGCCAGTCTGGTGGGCTTTGCCGACGTGAGCGGGCTTCCGGCGAGCCTGACGGGCGGATCGCCCCGAGCGGTCTGTATCGCGGTCCAACTGGACCCGACCATCGTTCGCGAAATCGCCAACGGTCCGACGCCGCGTTACTTCGCCGAGTACAATCGCATCAACGCTCTGCTGGCACAATTGAGCGACCGCGCCGCGACCATTCTGGCCGGCGCCGGGTATCGAGCAAACCCCGTCCAATCGACCACGGAGCAGTTCAATCCCGTGACGCTCTCGATGCCGGTCCAGCACAAGACCGTCGCCACCCGGGCGGGTCTGGGATGGATCGGCAAGTCGGCCCTGCTCATCACGAAGGAGTATGGGCCGGCGGTGCGGCTGGGCTCGGTGCTGACCGATGCCGATCTCCAGACAGGCACGCCGATGGACGCCTCGCGCTGCGGCACCTGCCGTCAGTGTGTGGACCGCTGCCCGGCGCGGGCCATCGTCGGGGACAACTGGCAGATGGGCATGGCCCGCGAATCGATCTACCAGGCGCCGGCGTGCCGCGCGATGGCTGTCAGACTGTCGAACGAGGCAGGATTCGGGGCGACCATCTGCGGCATCTGCATTCACGCCTGTCCCTGGACCCAACGCTACCTTGCCCGCGAAGGGGCAGAACCGGGCGAAGCGACTGTTGATGAAACCGAGTGAGTCGTATATAAACCAAGTTCGTTAGACACCGTCAGAAACACGTGTTTTGCAGGGCAGGTGAGAATGGACGTGCATTTCAAGAAGTATCACGGGTTGGGCAATGACTATCTGGTGATCGACCCGAACGTTCGGGACGTGGCGATGACCGAAGCGAACATCCGGCTGATCTGCGATCGCAACTTCGGCGTCGGCTCCGACGGCATCCTCTACGGGCCGCTCCTCGATGGGGATATTCCGAGACTGCGGATTCTCAATCCCGACGGCAGCGAGGCCGAGAAGAGCGGCAACGGCCTGCGCATCTTCGCCAAGTACCTCGTCGAGAAAAGATACGTCCGCTCGAAGGCGTTCCAGATCAAGACCCTTGGCGGCACGGTCTCCGTGCAGGTCAAGGACGACACGGCGAACCTGATCCGGATCAACATGGGCAAGGTGACGTTCATCAGCAGCGAGATTCCCGTCTCCGGGGAGCGACGCGAGGTCGTCAATGAGACCCTCAACGTCAACGGCGGCGACTACAAGGTCACGTGCCTGTCCATCGGCAATCCGCATTGCGTGATCCCGATGGAGCAGGTCAGCGAGGAGCAGGCCCGCGCGATCGGGCCGTTCGTCGAGAACCACCAGCGTTTCTCCAATCGCATCAACATGCAACTGCTGAAGGTCATCGACAGGGCCAACATCGACATCCGCATCTGGGAGCGCGGCGCCGGGTATACACTGGCCTCGGGCAGCAGCTCGTGCGCCGCTGCTTGCGCCGCCCACAAGCTGGGCCTGGTCGACAATGACATCACCGTCCACATGCCCGGCGGGCAGTTGCACATCGAGATCATGCCCGACGGCGAAGTCTTCATGACCGGCCCGGTGGAAGGGACCTTCGAGGGCACGTTCCACGCAGATCTGCAGAAGAGAATATCGAAGAGCAGAGTGTAAACATCGACATTGCGGAATCGCCTTCGGCGATGGCTCTTGTCATCTTTGAACTCTGCGCTGTCGTTCTTATTTTTGCATTTTGATATGACGATGTGGCCGCGACTGAGACGTGCAACGAATGTCGACTGTGAATCGGTGAGAACCCTCGTGTTCACAGTCCTCGGCGAGTACGGCCTGAAACCCGACCCCAGCAGCACCGACGCGGACCTCGACGACATCGAACAATCGTACTTCGCGCGGGGCGGCACCTTCTGCGTCCTGGAAGACGAGGATGGTTCCATCATCGGCGCCTATGGCCTCTATCCTATAGAGAACCGAACCTGCGAGTTGCGAAAGATGTACCTGCGCCGCACGCATCGAGGCCGGGGGCTGGGAAAGCTGCTGCTCGAAGACGCCCTGGCCTCCGCCGGCGAACTGGGTTTTGCCACGGTGACGCTCGAAACCGCCTCGGTCCTGAAGGAAGCCATCGCTCTCTACAAGCGCTACGGCTTCGTCCCCTGCCCCAGCGACCATCTCGCCGCCCGCTGCGACCAAGCCTACATCCTGGTATTGCGATAGGTTCATCCGCGCGATAGACTTTGAGCGGTCTCATCGCGCGAACCGAACGCGGATCCGCCGGACGAGAGATCATGGACACGTTGGTGCAATCAAGGAATCGTGTATGTCGCTGGGGATATCCCTTCTGCTGGTCGTCAGTGGCTTGGCGCTGCTCGTGCTCGGGGCCGAAGCGCTCGTGCGCGGCGCGGCGTCGCTGGGAAAGAGGTTCGGGATCGCCGAGATCGTGATCGGACTGACCATCGTCGCCTTCGGCACATCCACGCCTGAACTGGCTGTCAACACCCTGGCGTCGATGGATGGCAAGAACGACATCGTCTTCGGCAATATCATCGGCAGCAATCTCTTCAACCTCCTTTTCATCCTGGGGGTCTCCGGCCTGATCTATCCTCTCACGGTTCAGTGGAACACCGTGTGGAAGGAAATCCCTTTCTCCCTGCTGGTCACGCTCTCCCTTCTGTTTCTGGTCAACGATACTTGGGACGGTGTTTCAGCCACCTGTATGCTGTCTCGCAACGACGGGCTGGTGTTGGTGTTGCTGTTTGCGATCTTCCTGACATACATCCTCGGCATCGCCAGACTGGATACGGACGAGGAACACCACACGAAGGAGTATTCCCTGGCGTCCTCGCTGCTTTTCGTTACCGGAGGACTCGGCCTGCTCGCGCTCGGGGCCAGACTGAGCCTGAACGGGGCAGTGGCGATGGGACGCCTGCTGAACGTCAGTGAGAAATTCATCGGCTGCACGATTGTGGCGGCGGGCACCTCCCTGCCGGAACTGGCGACCTCCTCGGTAGCCGCGTACCGACGCCATTCCGATATCGCTGTCGGGAACGTCGTGGGCTCCAACATCTTCAATATCCTCTGGATTCTCGGCCTCAGTGCCGTGATCCGGCCGGCGCAGTATCAAAACAGCTTCAACATCGATATGACCGCTCTGATCGGTGCGACGTTGGTCCTGTTTCTCGTCATGTTCACAGGGCAGAAACACCGCCTGGATCGCTGGGAGGCACTGCTCCTGATAATGGGGTATGCGGGCTATACCGGCTATTTGCTGTACTTCAGATAAGTGCGGAAGATCCCGGGTAGGTCGGACCGCGCGCGCTCCTGCCTGGCTTTTGGAAACAGTTGCTCAGAAGGCGACGAGGTCGTCGAAGGCGGTCTGGAAATCATAGACGTTGTTGAAGTCGTCGATGGTGTCGGTGGGCTGGGCGCTCATCCACTCGTGTTCGATCAGCGTGTAGACAATCTCGCCGAAATGGCGTGTGGTCTTGAGGCCCCAGGAACGCAGGACCATGGGGGCGAGCCGGCCGTATTTCTCGGCGGCCATTCGACGGAGCCCCTCGCACAGGGTCTGGCCGCTGACGTGCTGCTGTTCGCCGACGATGTTCTTGATCGTGTAGGCGAGCCCTTCGTAGACGAACTTGAAGGCCGCCACGCTGAAGCGGCCGTCGGCGATCGCGATTTGGTCAATACCTTTCTTCATATGCCTTTCTGCACGGACCACAACCATACAGGTTCCATTGGACCGGTCGGACCGATTGGACTCATTGAGCTGATTGTCACGACACGGCCAGTCCGGAAGTCGCGCCGGCGTCGGGCGACAGGAGAAACACGTCGCTGCCGCCGGGACCACAGGCCAGAATCATGCCTTCGGAGGTGCCGAACTTCATCTTGCGTGGTTTGAGGTTGGCGAAGAACACCACCAGCCGGCCCACGAGCTGATCGGGCTGATAAGCCTTGGCGATGCCCGCCAGGACGTTCCGCTCGACTCCGCCCACGTCCAGCACCAGATGCAGCAGCTTGTCCGCTCCTTCAACGGGCTCGGCCTTCACCACCTTGGCGATGCGCAGGTCGAGCTTGGCGAAATCTTCGATGGTCACTTCGGGTTTGAAGGGCGCGACCGCCTCTTTCACGGGTTCCGGCGCTGCGGCCGCCTTGGGGGCCTGGCCTTCCTTACTTTCTTCCAGCATGGTCTGTACCTGCTCCTCGTCAATTCTCTCGAACAACCGTTCAAACGTACCAATCTGATGATCTTCCAGGGTCCTGTCCACGTCCGCGAAGCCCAGCGGCGCGACGTTCAGAAACTTCTCGACCTTCTCGGCGAACTTCGGCAGGATGGGCTTGAGGTAGATCGTCAGGACCCTCATGGCGTTCAACACCGCGGTGAGCGTCGCCCGCGTCCGCTCCGGCTCGACCTTGATCATCGCCCAAGGCTGTTTCAACTCGACGTAGCGATTGGCCTCATCCGCCAACGCGCTGATCGCACGGACCACGGAGGCGTAATCGAGACCCTCATAGCCGGCAACGATGGCATCCTTCGCGGCGGCGAGCTTCTCAACGAGTTGCCGCCCTTCCGCGTCCAGCCGGCCGAGCCGGCCGCCGAGTTTGCTGGCCAGCATCGGGCCCGACCGCGAGGCGAGATTGGCGTACTTGCCCACGATGTCGGCGTTCGTCTTGTTGACGAAATCCTCGACGCCCAGATCGATGTCCCCCACCGTGTCGGTCAGCTTGCTGGCGTAGTAGTATCGCAGGCTTTCCGGGTCGAGATGGCGTGCGAACGTGGCCGCACGGATGAACGTCCCGCGCGACTTGCTCATCTTCTCGCCGTTGACGGTGAGGAATCCGTGGACGAAGAGCTTGTTGGCGGTCTTGAATCCCGCGCCCATGAGCATGGCCGGCCAGAACAGCGCATGAAAGTACATGATGTCCTTGCCGATGAAGTGGTACAGCTCGTTGTCGGTGCCGTTCCAGAGCTCGTCGAAATCCAGGCCGTGCCGCTCGCAGTAGTTCTTGGCGGAGGCCATGTAGCCGATGGGCGCATCAAGCCAAACGTAGAAGTACTTGTTCTGCTCGCCGGGAATCTTGAACCCGAAATAGGGCCCATCGCGTGAGATGTCCCAGTCCTTCAGTCCCGCCTGGAACCACTCATTGAGCTTGTTGGCGACGGATTTCTGTGTGTGGCCGCTGCCCAGCAGCGCTCTGAGCCGGTCTTCATAGTCCGCCAGTTTGAAGAAGTAATGCTTCGAGGTCTGAAGCACCGGCGCCGCGCCGCACGTGGCGCAGCGCGGATCGACCAGGTCCTTGGGCTGATACGTCGAACCGCACATCTCGCAGGAATCGCCGTACTGATCGAGCGCGCCGCAGCGCGGGCACGTGCCGCGCACGTACCGATCGGGCAGCGGCATCTTGCAGTTTTCGCAGTAGGTCTGCTCGATGTCGCGCCGAGCGATCGAGCCGGCCTGGTCGAGCCGCTGGAAGATCAGCTCACTGAGCTGCTGGTTCTCGGGCGAATGAGTGGTGTAGTAGTTGTCGAACTCGACGTGGAAGCTGTCGAAATCGGCCTTGTGCTCCTTGTGGATCCGCGCGATCAATTCCTCCGGCGTAATGCCGGCTTTTCGGGCGCTGATCATGATGGGTGTGCCGTGCGTATCGTCGGCGCAGAAGTAGAGGCATCGGTTGCCGCACGCCTTCTGAAAACGCACCCAGATGTCGGTCTGGAGGTATTCCACCAGGTGCCCGATGTGGATCGGGCCGTTGGCATAGGGCAGCGCCGAAGTGACTACGATCTGTCGAGGCATGTATCGTCCTCAGGGTCTATCTCTTTCGGGGATCGCCGCCGCGGCGGGGCCGACGGGGCGGCGGCAGCTCTTTGCCCTCGGGCTTCTCCGGGCGGACCGGAGGGGCCGGGAGGATCGTGACCTCATCCACGGGGAACGCCGCCCGCTCGCCGTTCTCGGATTCCACGACGACAAGCTGGGTCAGAATCTGCGTGTCGACGACCTTGCCTTCGAAGAACTTGCCTTCCCCTCGTTTGGCCTGCACCCACGTGCTTCTCTTGGGCAGCCGTTTCTTGAGCGACGTATAGGTCTCGTCCTCGTAGCGCAGGCAGCACTTGAGCCGGCCGCAGTAGCCGGAGATCTTGGACGGGTCGAGCGTCGCCTTCTGCATCTTCGCCATCCGCATGTTCACCGGCTTGAGCAACTGGAGAAAACGGATGCAACAGCATTCCTGGCCGCAGCTCTCGACGTCGCCCAGCAGCTTGGCCTCGTCGCGCGAACCGATCTGACGCATCTCGATCCGCGTCTGGTATTCCTGGGCCAGCCGCCGAACCAGCTCGCGGAAATCGATGCGCCCATCGGCCATGAAGTAGAAGACGATGCGTTCGCCGCCGAAGATGTGCTCAGCGCCGACGATCTTCATCTTCAGTCCCAATTCCTTGACGAAGCGCTCGCAGCAGGCGATCTCCTCGTCGGTGATCTTCGTCAGGTGCTGCTCTTCGCTGATGTCGTCGGCGGTCGCGATGCGAATGACCTTGCCGGCGATCTCGTTGACGAAATTGATGTCGCTGTTGGCGAAGTAGCTGGCAATCTGCTCGTCGGTGAAGCGAAAGCGCCCCTCCTTGTAGGAGGTCGGCTGGCCGACGATATAGCCCAGTTCGAGCCCTTTGTCCGTCTTGACCACGACCCGCGCCGGCGTCTTGGGGACTTGCACTTCCTCATGTTCGAACAGGCCCAGCGTATTCATCCGCCCGTAGCGAACCAGCAGGTATTTCCGGCCCTTGATCGGCTTCTGCTTGACTGTTGTTTCGGTCATATCGACAATCCTAACCGGGAGTCCGCCATACACCAGATGGGAACGGGAATCCCGTAGATGGAGAACTACACGGAATTAACGCGCTGGAGGGATTATAGCAGACGGGGCCAGACGAAACAACAGCCGCTCGAAAATTAGCTTCTCGTTGACGTTGGCGTCGATCCAGCGGAGGGCTTCATAGCCCTCGTCGATGCCCCTGGCGGCCCTTTCGGGGTCCAGCCGGCTCGCCAAGCGGGCAATCTCCCTGTCCTGATCGAAGTGAATCAGAGGGTGTTTCGGCACGACGTTGACCAGCATCGCATCGTGAAACGCGGAAAGGACGATCTGGATGACGGTCTTCTGTGCCCGCCGGGTAAGATCGCTCTTGCTGACCGCTTTGTCGAGGTCGGCCCAGGCGGCAGCGATCTCCTTGGCACAGGCGATGAACCGTTCGGCCAATTCCAGAACGTCGGCCCGCTGAAGACCCGCCACGGCAGAGACGATTGTCTTCTTGGCGTCGAACAGGGCCAGACCTCCGCTCTCCAGCCTGGCCCACTGGCAGGCCAGTCCCAGACTGCCCTGAGCGAGTCTGGCGAAGAACTGGGCGCCGGAGCGATCGAGCCCCATCTCGGCCAGACGGCCGACAATCCGGTCTTCTGCGACCGGTCCGAACCGGATGATCTGGCAGCGCGACTTCGTCGTCGGCAGCAGTTGTTCGAGGCGGGTGCACAGAATGATGATCGTGCAGTAGTGCGGCGGCTCCTCCAACACCTTCAGCAGCGCGTTCTGACTGGAGGCGTTTAGCTTCTCTGCCTCGCTGACAACGAAGACCCGGTGCCCGGACACCGTCGGGCGGATGGCGACCTTCTCCAGCAGGAATTCGCGGACGACGTCGATCGGCAACTCCACCGGCGGCTTGCGTCCCTTGCCGTCTCTGGTGAACTCCAGAAGCTCCTTGTAGACGTGGGAGTAGTCGGGGTGCGCATCGCTCTCGAACAGTATGCACGATTCACACGAGCCGCAACTGTCGGCAAAGAGGTGATCGGAACGGCCGGAGGTGACAGGACTGCTACAGAGCAGGAGCCTGGCCCATGCGCGGGCGGTCGTGTACTTGCCCACCCCTTCGAGTCCGGCGAAGATATAGGCATGTGCGGCACGCTCGGCGGCGCGCCCGCGCTGCAAGATCTCAATCGCCCCGTCCTGACAGAAGATATCTTTCAACGGCATATTCAGACCACGATACGTGAACTCGCACCTGTGAGGATCGGCGTAGGTCCCATTCGTCCTATCGGTCCTGCGCCTTGCGCTGGGACGATGCACCCAACCGCTGAACGGCGGCAATGACGCGCTCGTGAACCGCGTCGATCCCCGCGGCCGAGTCGATCACCACGAAATCCTCCCGGCCTTCGGCAAGCTTGAGAAAACCCTCGCGAACCTCTCGATGATAGTTGTCGCCCTTCTGCTCCATCCGATCCAGCGTTCGGTTGAGCCGTTCGGCCGCCACCGCCAGGTCCACGTCGAGCACGATTGTCAGGTCGGGCCAGACCCGATCGAGCGAATCGGTGGCGATAGCGATCACCTTCTCGGCGCCGAACCGCCCGGCGTGGCCCTGATAGGCGCACGTGCTCGAAAGCCAGCGGTCCAGGAGCACGCACTTGCCCTCCCGCAGGGCCGGCGCGATCTCCTCAACCCAGAGCTGGGCACGCGCCGCCATGTAGAGCAACACCTCCGTCGGCGTGGTCATCGCATAGTGGGCGGTGCTCAGCAGGATCTCGCGAATCTTCTCGCCGATGACGGTCGTTCCCGGATCGCGAAAGCTCGCGCTCGCCACACCCTGCTCGCGCAGCCACTGGCCCAGCAGTCGCGTCTGCGTGCTCTTGCCGCACCCATCCGGCCCATCCAACACGATGAACTTGCCACCCAACGCTTTCTTCAAACCGCCACCTCCCGAATCAGCCGATTGCGTCGGCCTTCGCTTGGGCCTCGTGCAACAGGCCAGTCAACACATCTTCAACACCGAGTTCTTTGGCCCATGCGCCAAGGTATTCCATATCCAGGGTGCCCCACTGGGCAATGGCCACTCCCAACGCATCTGCATACTGCATCTCAGACTCGCGTCCCCGCATCCACTCGAGCTTGCTGAGAATGCTGTCCTCCGGAGTGACCACCCAGAGCATCTGGCCCATCACGTCGATTCGACAGCGGCGTTCGAACTCCTGGCGGCTGAAGGGCCTGTCCTTGCGAATGATGAGGTCTGCCTTCCAGCCGCCCTCGAGCCCGATGACGTTGAACATGGTCCGGCAGTGCAATGCTTCGAAGGCTGCATCCCGGCTGACATAGCAACTCTGCCCAAGCAGAGCGATGAAGGATTCGAGCTGATCCTCTGTGGGGTCGATCACCACATCCGCATCCTGCGTTGCCCGGGGGCGGCCGTGAATACTGCTGCTGACGGAACCAGCCGTCATATACGGTATGCCGGCTTCATCGAGGAATCCCGTCAGACGCAGAAGGAACTCTTGCTGGGTGGTCATCGCGACGCCGACCCCTTCCCATACGCCCGTCGGAACAGCTCATCGCCAATCATCAGGCGTATCACTTCCCGTTCAACAGCCCGTTCATCCCAGAGAGGATGGCGATGGCGCACGCCGGCGGCGACCAGTTCCCGCAGGTTGTCGCTCAACTCGAATGTCATGGCCGCCCTGCCGGCAGGACCCATGCGACGCAAGATCCGGAACTGCACGGCAAGGGCCTCGGCGGTGGTGTCATCTCGCATTCGGTCTCTCATCGTTGCGCCCGCCTACAGACCCGAACGTTTCGCGCCGGCCGGCTCGAAATAGAGCATCAGACGCGCTTCCGACAGCTTGACGCCCATCACCTTCTCGAACTCCGCCGCCTGGCCGGTGGATGCAATGGAGAAATCGTATGTGTCGCCGCGTTTCATCGACCGCGTCTCGACGATCTTGCCGCTGGCCTTTTCCACCAGATAGGCGGTCCCCTCGGCCGGGGCCTGCCAGTTGATCACCATGCCGCCGCCGACGAGGTATTCCTCCGCCGGCAAACCATCGGACTGCAAAGACCCGCTGGTGCGGCACCCGCCCAACAGCGGCAACACCAACAGCAGATAGATTCCGACGAAAACAAGCCGACTCGTACGTGTTCTGTCCTCTCGCATGGTTCGCATCCCTTTCACTATGGTGGGTCCTTTGTCACTTTGCCAAGGCGAAGTTCTCGTCGCCGACGAGCTGTTTCATCTGCCGGCAGAACTCCACGTCGGGGTTGACGCACAGCGCGCGGTCGGCGGTGGCGTAGACCTTGCCCTTGCCGGTGCGAACCACGACCGACAGCGGGCGGTCCCCCTTGTGCCGTTGGCAGATGCTTCGGATGTGCACGATCTTCTCCTGCGTCACCTCGCGGGCGTCGAGCCGAATCTTGACCCCTCTGGCCAGCTTCTCGCGCGCCCGCTCGAGAGGAATCAGCTCGGAGGCGATGATATTGGGTTTCTCCCGTCGATAATCGGTCTTGCCTCGGACGAAGACCACGGTGTCCGGAACCAGCAGCGAACCGAATTGATTGAGCGTGTCGGGGAAGAGGACCACCTCGGCGGTGCCCTGGAGGTCTTCGAGAACGAAGACCGCCATCTTCGCGCCGGCGTTTCGCCCGTTCTTGGTGATGTTGTGTCGAATCCTCGTGACCATGCCCCCGATGACGACCTGCTTCTCGCCGGAGCTTTGGGCAAGCTGCGCGGTGTTCATGCTCGAATAGTCGGCGATCTCCTCGGCATGATGGCTCAGCGGATTGCTCGTGACATAGAAGCCAAGCACCTGCTTCTCGAACGCGAGCATCTGCGGCTCCGGCCACGGCGCCACATCGGGCAGGCACTTGTGGTCCTCCGCGTAATCGATCTGGCCGCTCATCTGGCCGAAGAAGTTCATCTGGCCCTTGACCTTGTCGCTCTGGAGGCTGGCGCCGGTTTCCATGGCCTTTTCGAGCCCGACCATCATCTGGTGTCGGTTGCCGCCCAGCCGGTCGAACGCACCGGCCTTGATCAGCGCTTCGAGCACCTGCTTGTTGACCGCTCGCAGATCGACGTTCTCGCAGAAATGAAACAGGCTCTTGAACCGACCGATCTTCTTGCGCGCCTCGATGATCTGCTCGACCGCCCTGCCGCCGACGCCCTTGACGGCCGCCAGGCCGAATCGGATCACGCCTTTGCGCTGCTTGTCGCCGTCCTTGTAGAGCGGCGTGAAATCGACGCCGCTCTCGTTGATGTCGGGCGCCAGCACCTCGATGCCCATCGTCTGGCACTCGGCGATGTACTCGACAATCTTGTCGGTGCTGTCCATTTCGTAGGTCAGCAGCGCCGCCATGAATTCGACCGGCCAGTGCGCCTTCAGGTAGGCGGTCTGGTAAGCCACGAAGGCGTATCGCGTCGAGTGACTCTTGTTGAAACCGTATCCGGCGAAGCGCTCGATCAGCTCGAAGATCTGCACCGCCTGGTCCTTGCTCAGGCCTTTGCCCACGCAGCCGGCGATGAATCGCTCCTTCTCCTTGGCGATGACGGCGAGCTTCTTCTTGCTGATCGCCTTGATCAGCGTGTACGCCTCGCGGAGCGGGATGTCGCCGAGGCGGTTGCAGATGCGCATGACCTGTTCCTGGTAGGTCATGATGCCGTAGGTCTCCTGCAAGACCTCGGTCATGATCGGATGCGGCAGGGTCCACTTGGCGCCGTGCTTGCGATCGATGTAATCCGGGATCAGGATCATCGGCCCGGGCCGATACAGCGCGTTGGCCGCGATGAGGTCCTCGATCCGATCGGGCTTCATCTTCATCAACAGGTCCTGCATGCCGCCCGATTCGAACTGGAAGACGCCCTTGGTCTTGCCGGCCGCGAAGACTGCAAAGGTCTTCGGGTCCTTGATGTCGATCTTCTCCAGGTCGATCTCCACGCCGTGGAGGTCTTTGATCAGATCGCGGGCGCGGGCCAGGACGCTCAGCGTCTTGAGGCCCAGGAAGTCCATCTTCAGCAGGCCGACCTTCTCGACGGTGGGTCCTTCGAACTGCGTGATGATGTCGTCCGAGCCGGAAGCCTTATAAAGAGGCAGGAAGCTCGTCAGCGGCTCGTCGGCGATCACCACGCCGCAGGCGTGCACCGAGGCGTGACGCGTCAGGCCTTCCAGCTTTCGACCGATGTCGATCACCTTGTGCGTCCGCTCGTCCTGCTCGTAGGCCTGCTTCAGCTCGGGCTCGATCTCGAGCGCCTTGTCAAGCGTGATCTTCAGGTCGTTGGGCACGAGCTTGGCCAGACGATCGGCCTCGGCCAGCGGCACGTCGAGCACCCGGCAGACGTCGCGGATCACCGCCTTGGCCTTCATCGTCCCGAACGTGATGATCTGCGCGATCTGACCGTATTTCTGCCGGACGTATTCGAGCACGCGGGCGCGCCCGTCCTGGCAGATGTCGATATCGATATCGGGCATCTCGTTTCGCGCCGGGTCCATGAACCGTTCGAACAGCAGGTCATACTGGATCGGGTCCACGTCGCAGATGCCCAGGCAGTAACCGACGATCGTGCCGACGGCGCTGCCACGAGCACCGACCGGGATATTGTTCTCGCGCGCGAAATTGCAGAAGTCCCAGACAATCAGAAAGTAGCTGGCGAAGCCTTTGCCCTTGATGACGGTCAGTTCGCGATCGATCCGCTCTTGGATCTCCGGCGTGATCGTGCCGTAGAGGCGCTTGGCCCCCTGCATGACCAGACGCGTCAGGCATTCCTCGGGCGTGCTCTTGTCCGCGGGCGTGTAGACCGGCGCGTGCCGGGCGCTCAGGTCGATTTCCACGTTGCACCGCGCGGCGATGGCCAGCGTATTGTCGCACGCCTCGGGCACGTCGCGGAACATGCGTCGCATCTCGTCGGGACTCTTGAGATACACGTCCGGCGGGTACACCAGGCGGCTCGGATCGGTGATCAGCTTGCCTGTGCTGATGCAACATAGCGCATTGTGGGCCTCGTAATCCTCGGCGTCGAGAAAATGCACGTCGTTCGTCACGACCAGACCGATGCCCATCTCGTTGGCCAAGTCGATCATGGGCTGGCGCACGTCAGGGGTCGTGTCATCCAGGCTCTCGTGGTGCTGAATCTCCAGGAAGAAGTGGTCCGGGCCAAAAATCTTCACGAAGCTCTCCGCCGCCTCGCGCGCCGCCTTGCGGTCGCCATGAACCAGCGCCGTGGGCACCTCGCCGGCGATGCAGGCGGTCGTGCAGATAAGCCCTTCGCTGTGCTCGGCCAGCACCTCCTTGTCGATTCGCGGCCGGTAGTAAAACCCTTCGAGAAAGCCGATACTGCTGAGCTTCAGCAGATTGCGGTATCCGGTGAGATTCTCGGCCAGCAGAATCAGGTGGTAGGCGTTTTCCTTCACGCCGCCACCGCCGGTCTTGTCGAAGCGGCTGCCCGGAGCGATGTACGCCTCGATCCCGATGATCGGTTTGATCTCGGCCGCACGGGCCTTCGTGTAGAACTCGATCACGCCGAACATGTTGCCGTGGTCAGTCAACGCCACGGAATCCATGCCCAGCTTCTTGCAGCGGTCGAAGAGCCGCCCGAAGGGTATGGCGCCATCGAGCAGCGAATACTGACTGTGCAGGTGTAGGTGCGTAAATCCTTTTTCAGACATGCTTTACAAGTCCTATCGCCACAGAATCCTTTGGAGCATGATAGGCTCTCGCCGCTGGCCTGTCAAGCGCACGCCCGAATCTGGGTGCATGACCGTTTCTGCGCTGCTCGCTTGGACACACCGCAGAAGCACGAATAACGAAGTCCGAATTTCGAAACAAGCCCCGATGACCCAGGATGCAGGCTCGAAACACGGAGGCCATTGTGTGCGGCTCGGCCCCGCCCATGTAGACCGAGGCGAACTTAGCGCATTTGGACTTCGTGCTTTGAACTTGTTTCGAGTTTCGTGCTTCGGATTTCGAGTTTGCCTTCGCCGGCCATGAATAGATGCCTTGAAGAGAGGGTCTGAGCAAGCCTGATCGTAAGAACGGTCATGGCCCCCCGAATCTGCGCACGGCAATGCGCGACATTGTCGGATCACGTCACAGGGTCGGCGAGGGGCCTTTGAGGAAGAGGTAGTAGAGGCGGCCCTCCTGGTAGGTCTGGCCGGCAAGGTGTCCGGCCTCGTCGCCTTGGCCCATGTAGATGTCGCACCGGCCGGGAGCGCGGATGGCCCCGCCGGTGTCCTGGTCCAGCACGAAACCCTCGTACGGCTCCCGCACGACGCCGGACCGACCCTTGTGAGGCACGGTTGTCGAGATGAATGCCAGCGACGCACGCGGGAAGATCGACTTGTCCGTGGCGATGGTGCGCATGGCCGTGACCGGCTCGTTGAGACTGCCGTGTGGCATCTCCTCGGCTATGCGGAAGAAGACGTAGCGGGGATTGCGCTGCGTGTATCGATCCACCTGATCGGTATGGCGCTTGAAGTAGTCGATCATGGTCGCCAGGCTCATCCGGTCGCTGGGGATCTTCCTGTCAGCCACCAGGGCCTGGGCGACGCTGACGTAATCATGTCCGTTGCTGGCGGCGTAGCCAACCGTAATGATCCGGCCGTCCGGCAGGCGCAACTTGGCCGACCCCTGCACATGCGCGATGTACACTTCAAACGCGTCGCCCAGCCAGACCAGTTCCTGTCCCTTGAGCATGTCCGAGCGTTCGAGCGTCGTCCGATCGGGATACGACGTGATCTGCCCGCTCGCATCGCGGCGGCCCAGCGTCTGGCCGTCGGGGCCCTTCACCAGGTCCTCGGGCATCTTGTAGAGGGGGTACTGAAAGCGTCCGGTCCGCTCGAAAGAGGCGTCGAAGATCGGCGTATAGTACCCGGTGAACAGCACGGTCCCCTGGTCGTCGCAACCGACGGACATGTAGACGTCGAAATGAGCACGAATCACGCCGTTGAGCTCGGAAGGCCGGATGCCCGAATCCACAAAAGTCAGAAACGTCTCCAGCGTCTTGACCACCCGGTCGTGGTTGATATCGCCGTAGGGGTAGTACTGCTGGCTTGAGGCCTTGCTGAGGTAGTTCAGGCTGTTGTGGGTCGCCGTCTTCAACGTGGCCAAATCTTTCCAGGCCTCGCTGAAATCGGGGAATTCATTCGGATCGGCAATCTTGCGCAGCGCGAGCTGTCCCGGCGGCAGCGGCCGGTCGTACTGAATGTGTGTCTCCACCTTCGTGCGACAGCCGACCCCAACAATCGCCAGCAGCAACAGCCCGACAGAAACTCCCTGCCTCATGGTCACCCCTTCGATCCATCCAGCGCGTGCCCAGGCTGTCACGGCCAGCCCGGCGGCTATATTAGGCCGTCCGCAAGGGGAAATGTAAAGAAGAGTCTGATCCAGACCGCGTCAAGTCCCCGACCAGTCGGTCATTCGGGACTATGGTCTGGATCGACGGCGCAGGAAGAGCAGGTTGTAGGCGGTCCGGGATACGACGGCGTAGGCGACTACCGCCGCAACCAGCCAAGCGGCCAGATGGGTTTGATGCAGGAAGCCGCCGGCCACCAGGAGGATGATCCGCAGAAACCGCAGCGAGAACTTCTCCTGGAACTTGACCTCGCCCCGGGTCAGGCCCTCGACCGCCGAATTGATGTAGGTCGCCAGTGGAATACCCACCATGGCGACGATCACGGGAGCCAGGTCGGCCAGGTCGCCCAGGAACATTCCGAGCAGGAAGATCAGGTCGGAATACTTGTCGATGATCTTGTCGACGAACGACCCGAACGCCCCGGCGGTGCCGCGGACGCGCGCGACGCAGCCGTCGAGCATATCCAGGAAGCCGTTTGCGAGGATCAGGGCCGCGCCGAGGACCGGTTGACCGGCCCAGAAGGCCACGCCGGCGGCAACAGCCGCTGCCAGGGACATCGCAGACAGGACGTTTGCCGATACATACGGCGCCACTCTCTGAGCGATTGGATAGACGATCTTATGTTCGAGCGAGCGAAGTCTGTCGGCCATGCATAGTCTCCACCGCGACCACGGCCGCCACTATAATCGCCCGCCCATGGCGCCGTCGAGGACAAACCGGTCCCCGCACCTGCTGGAGGCAGACTCTGAGAGACGCAGAGCAACAAACAAGAGAAATGGGAACTTCGCTGGGCCGGACGGCCGGCGGCGGCGATCAGAACAATGTCTTCCGTCGCTGCTGCCCGATCAATGCCACCCCGATCGCGCTGAGCAACACCGCGCCGGGAGAAGAGAAGATCATGGCGCTGGCGCCGGACATCGTCTGTCGGCCCGAACCGGATTGATCGGAGAGCAAAGCCGGTCCTTCTGTGGCCGCGGCGACCGGGGCCGACTCCGTCTCGAAGCAGACACCATCCAGACGGTCCCGCCAGGAATTCGAGTCGCATGGAGACAAGGCGCCGTAGCCATCAGCAAATGGCGTCATACCGAACAGCTCGAACGGAGTATGGCGGACTGCACCCGCTCTCTGCGTCGCGCAGCCGTCATACCGAAGGTCCCAGTAAACCGGTCGCGATCCACCCCAAGAGGCTATGCGCAAGGTGTCGAGCGTTACGTATCGATCGCCGAGATCAGGGACCACTACGGCATGCGCGCCCGCAGGCTCAGTCCCGCCCCGCCCGCGTTCCGAGCCGATCCTCTGCGCCGGCCATGTCGGGATACGGCGCGTCGCCGGCGCATCCAATGCGCCGTGGTCTGCCGAAAGGCAGTCTGAATACGATGCTTCAACTCTCTGGACTGCTGCGCCGCAGACCGCCGCGAGCAGCATCATGACGCGGGCGACATGCTGCTTCATGGCTATGCTCCATCACAATCTGGCGATTCGGTGACACCGGAGAGGCTGGAATTATCGGCCTCACGCTCCAGATGCCTACGGAAGGTCCGAATAAGGAGTTCACGAATTGTGCGCCAATGACGTCACGCAATCCGGAACCTACCCCGTCGCCGGTTTCTCCGAGCCGGCACCACAACGCGGCACGCGTCATCGCTTCAGAGCCCCGACCAGACCGAGGCGCCGAGCACGAGCAACGCGGTCACGGCGGCGGTCCACATCGGCACGTGTCGATTCAGCAGCAGGAAGACGCCCAGCGGAATGGCGAACGTCACGACGGCGGCAACCGCTCCGTACAGCCTTTTGCGAACAAAGAACATCTCTGACCCCCACGCATTGGCCCCAGGCGCGCAGCCCCGCACGCGCAAATTCCGCACCGCCACCGGGAACAAGCAAAAAGTACCCCCACTCCGGCAACCATCCGATGCGTTCAGACCTCTGTCTCGAAAGAAGTACGAACCGTGCACGGACCTTTCTGGGTTTGCCCTCCTTAGCGGCCCCACATATACCCTATCGCCCCCAATTTGTCAATTGTGGCAAATACTTATTTTCTACCTTCGCCGCCAGCACGAGCGATGACGGGCGGCACCTACTTCTTGGCGTCCTTCTCGGCGTCTCGCGAGGCCGATGTGCCACCGGGTTTGTCCGCGTACCAGGCGATGCCCTGGTAGGTACACAAATCCGGGTAGTCCTTGATATAGGTGTTCTTTTCGTTCTCGTCGATCGTGTAGAAGTGCGTGCTCAGCAGACTGGACCAGAAACGGTACACGGGAATCGCCCCTTCCGGATGCCCCTCCTCCGGGTACGCATGGAAGGCGACTCCTTCGTAGGTCCAGACGTCGGGATGCTCGTCGATCAGGCGATCCCTTTCCTCCTTGCTGATGGTGTAGAAATGCGGCGTCAGGGTTTCCGACGTGAAGTGATAGACCGGACGGGCCAGCTTGCTGCCGGCATCCCCACAAGCGTAGAACTCGACCCCCTCGAAGAGCCCCGGGGCGCGACCGCCGCCGGCTTTCGGCGCCGAGGCCGGGACGGCATCGGCGGCAACCGGCTTGGTGACAGCCTCGTTCGGGTCTCTCCGGACGGGCGGCTTGGGTTCAACGGCATTGGCGTCGGTCCGACCCGCCGTTGTTGGCAGGGCTGCAAGCAACGGCGCATTGGCATCTACAGGTCCCGTCGTGTCGGCATCGGCCGGAACGGATCCAGGTTCACCGGCAATAACCGGCAGAACAGCCGGAACGGGTGCCACTGCATTGGCGTCCACGGGCGTAATGAGATTGGGATCGGCCATGGCAATGGCGTTGGGATCCACCGCGTCAAGCGTCTCCAAAGCCACCGACACGGAGTTGGAATCTGCGGGCTCTGCCGCCTCGGCGGTGGCCGGTGCGACATCGGGCTGATCAATCGCCACCTCGGCCACCGTCGCATTGGCGTCAGCAGGTTCGGTTTCTTCGACGGCGATCACGTCGGGCACGTCCACGATGACGGGCCGGACGGCCTCTATCCTCGGCCGATCCGTCTCTACGGCCATAGAGCGAAAACCTCCGGCGGCAATCGCCGCGACGTAGTTGGCCGTCGGGACGTCGCATTGTCCGTGGCTGTCGTATCCCCAGGCAACGACCGAACCGCCCGACGTCCGAGCCAGACTGTGAAACGCCCCGGCCGCTACCGCTACGAAGCCGCCGCCCTGGGGGACGTTGCACTGGCCGTAGTCGTTGCGGCCCCACGCCGCCAGCGAACCGTCGCGTCGCAGGGCCAGGCTGTGCAGCGAACCGGCCGCGATGGCGGTGAAGTCATTTCCGGATGGGACGTCGCACTGACCGTCGCCATTGCCTCCCCAGGCAACCAGCGAGCCGTCGGACCGCAAGGCCAGACTATGGCACAGCCCCGCACAGACAGCAGTGAAATCGTATCCAGCGGGGACGTCGCACTGGCCGTGTTCGTTCCACCCCCATGCGGCCACAGAGCCGTCGGATCGGATGGCCAGACTGTGCCAATGACCGGCGGCGATGGCGACGAACCCGGCCCCGGAAGGGGCGTCACGCTGGCCCCTGGTGTTGTCTCCCCATGCAACGATCGAGCCATCCGGGCGCAGAGCCAGACTGTGATAGAAGCCGGCGGCAATGGTGGTGAAATCCTGTCCGCTCGGCACGATGGCCTGGCCGCTGCCATTCTCGCCCCATGCCGTGACGACGCCGTGGGCGTCCAGCGCCAGACCGTGATATGCACCCAGAGCAATGGCCGCGTACTCGGTCTCCGAGCCGGTCCCATCGGCCGGACCGACGTCCTGCCCCCAGCACACGAGAGAGCCGCCGTTTGTACCGGCGCCGTCAGACGCTATCCCTTCAGGCCCGTATGCCCGTAACGGCGCGCTCCGAACCAGGACGCCAATCGCCGCCAGGCACAAAAGCTGCATGACATGAGCCATCGTCGTCTTTACCCCGCGACGCCACAAGGACGCGTTGGACTGCAATTCATTCACCGTGTCAACCGCCTGACCATCGGACCTCATCGCGCCTCCTTCCGCCTCCGGCGAAACCTTCGATCCCGGCATGGGTCACATTCGGCCGGGGCAAGAAAAGGACACCCGGAAGCGCTCCACACCTGCTGGATCAATACGGAGGGCGTGCCTGACCATCCTGTTTGTAGTGACGCCGCCAGGCGTTGTGCCCCTTCGGCAGGCTCAGAGCCTGCCCTGAACGCAGTTGAAGGGGCAGGCTCTTGCGGGCACACTACAAACCCATGATTCCGCTCAACACCCTTCTCTCGAACCCGTAAACCCGGGTCCCTCCTGCGATCCAGGAGTATGGATTCATTGTACCCGATCACCGCCGCAACTCAAGCGGGAACATGGCGCATTCTGCCGGGCGAGCACGCCGGGCCCACAGGGATCGGGCCTGTGCCCGGCAGGCACAGGCCCGAAAAACACCTTCTTCTGTCCGTTCACCGCTCTATTCGGAAGCGGGCTTTCCGTACGAAATGTCGTCGACGTAGACGATGCCGGAACCGCCGGCGGACGGGCTGGTCCGGTTGCCGACACCGATGGTCATCGCCTCGATCCGGGCCAGGTTCACACCGGCCAGATCGCTGTACGAGATCGCCCATTCGTTCCAGCCCGCCAGGAACGCGGCCCCGTCGCCGGCTGGATGGGTCGCGGTGGCACTCTTGCCCGCCGCATCTTCCAACGTCAAGTAGAGCTGGGCGGCTCCGTTGCCTTCGGGGTGATCGCCGCCGATCGTCTCGACAACCCACGTACCGTTGACGTTGCCGGTGGTCGCCACGCCGGAGAACTCCGCGCTGGCCAGGACGCCGGCGCTGTGGCTGGTGAT
>JAAYBV010000032.1 GCA_012744475.1 Phycisphaerae bacterium | reverse complement strand
TGGTCCAAAGCGATAAATCCCAGGGGTCTGGGGACAGCGTCTCCAGAAAGAAAAAACCCAACGTGGCTACCGGTCGGCTCGTGACTGTCACGACCTACCGTGTTGCACTTCGCATGTTAATGCGCCTACCGTTTTCTTAGTACAAAGGGATCGAATGATAGACTGACTTCGGGAGGAAAACGCCGATGCGCGGACAATACAAACCTGCTGTGATCGTGGTACTGCTCTTCATTGGGCTGGCATCTGAGGGTCTTGCCGCAACCGGGAGCTTGCTCATTAAGGTTATGGATGAGGCGGGCACGCCGGTGGACATCGCCATTGTGCAGCTTTGGGTCCACACCGCAACCGGTGGAACGGCATTCGAATTCGCGACGCAGCCGACGAACACCCCTGGAACCTTTCGAGTATCGGGGGTGCTTCCGGGCCACTACAAGGGTGTAAAGATCAACAAATCAGGCTATGCGCCGGCGTGGACGGCCGATGTTCAGGTCGATGCAGAACGTGAGACTCTTGTGACATGCACTCTTTCCAGGGGCGGCACAATCGAGGGGTACGTCACCGATGAGGCGGGCACTCCTGTCGAGGGGATTCCAGTGGTCGTCAATTCTGAGCTCTGCAGGCGAGATGTCGTTACAGACAAGGCCGGCCGGTTTGTGGCCGAGCATCTGTTGAGCACGAAGTATTCGATCATGGCCGAACCCAAGACGGATAGTCCCTACGCAGTGGCTATTCTGAATGGCGGTGCGTCTTGCGGTGCAAAGGACCTGCATCTGGTATTAGGACGCAAGTCCAACGCAGGGTGGTCTGCCGCAAACGCGGATCAGGATGCCCAGAGGCTGCGCGATCAGAACCTCTCGCCTGACGAGTTGTCTGCTGCTGCCGCCCAGAGCGTGCGATTGGCACGCGAGGCTCTGGTCGGCAAACCGGCGCCTGCCCCCGTTGTCGAAAGGTGGTACAATGGAAGTTTCTGGCAATTGAACCTCGACAACAAAGTAGTCCTGCTCGATTTCTGGGGCGTGTGGTGCTCTCCATGCAGACAGCAGATCCCGCCACTCCGTGATCTTGCTGCCAAGTATGCGAATCAGGGACTCGTGGTCATTGGCATACATACGCAGGCCGGGAAACAGGACCTTCCATCGTTCTTGGCGCAGAATGAGGTGCCGTATCTGATCGCTGTGGACTACGACAACAGGACATCCGAGGCATATCGTGTGACCGGCTATCCGACAATCGCTTTGGTTGACAGAAGAGGGATTCTCAGAGCCTTTGATCCTATCGATACGGAGAAGACTGTAATCACCATACTTGCAGAGCCAAGAGATCAGTCCACACGCTGATAACGACAGACGGAATGGCGACTCTGCCACGTCCGGAAGGAGGCGCATTAACATGCGAAGTGCAACACAGTAGGTTGTGACAGTCACGAATTCATCAGTAGCCCGTTTTGCATTTCAGTCTCTGGGTGACTGTCCCCCTCGGTTGGTACCAGCTTAGGGGTTGGGATTTCCGACTTCAACTGGTTGCATTTCTGAATCTCTTGCCTTCTGTTCGGTTTCGATTATGCTCTGATTGTCGGCCGGAGGACAGAGCCTGCCCTGAGCTTGCCGAAGGGGCGCTGCGGGGAAGCAACCTGAGCGCTGTCACGATCCAGGGGCAGGTCAATCCTTTCTGTCCTCGCGCTGGGCTTCCAGGAGCTTCTTGTTGTACACATAAACCGTGATCTCTTTTTCAGAGGTTTCTTCGCCGTCAAAGACAACGGTGACCGAGTGCATGCCAATGTGCTCCGTCCTGGGTCTCCACAGGATGTAATCGTGGCCGTCTCTTCTTCTCAGTTTCATCCCCGAAGGAAGAGGTTTCTTCAGGCGGACGTGGGACTTCGCCGGGCGGTCGATCTTGATCATGTAGATGTCATCGGTTGGTTTTCGATTGGAACGGTCGTTGATTTCCAGGGATACCTTTCCCTCTTCATTGACTTCGACTTCCATAGCCACCAATTGCAGAGCGCTGTCCTTGGCGCGGAGAAGACAAGGCAAAGATATGCTCAACAGCACAAGGATGATGGACATCACGACCAGGAGCTCAAGGAGGGTAAAGCCTTCACGTGTCATCTTCTGTCCCCTTCAACTGCGATCGGTCTTCCTGTCTTCGGCATGGCTGGTACAGCCGGCCCCCCCTGGGGCCGCAAAAGGCCCCTCAGAGAAGGCACCCAGCAGAAGTCCGCAGTGCTATGGTAGGCCGAGGGACGGTCGCCTGCAAGCCAATAGAGGAACTGCAAGCCAATAGAGGAACTAAAGGCACCAAGTACGATTGGAGAAACTGAAGGCACCAGATGCGATTGGAGATCACTCCACGCGCCCGGTTTGGCGTGCGCGCCGCCGGCATTGACGGACGCCGCGGCAGGACCCTATCGCAGGACGATGGACTTGAGCGCCTTGAGGTAGCGGCCATCCGGATCACCCTTGGTCGGTGCAATGTAGCCGCCCTCACCGAACTCGTTCCAGGCGTACACGAGGACCAGCCGCTCCTTCGTTGTCTGCTCCGGGTGCGCGTCCATCCAATCGATGGCAGACTTCAGGAACAGCCCAAAAGCGGCCGGCGTACGATCGGGGAAATACCATCCCGGCTTCTGGTTCAGCCCTGAGGGTCCTTCCCACGGCCGCTTGTCCCAACCGGCTGTGACTTCCGGGATGTACGGCTGTCCGCGGGAGCCGGACCATGCCTGTTGGTGTGCTGCGACAAGCTCGGCGTATCGGTGTTCCTGCGACCCGCCGGCGTAGCCAAGGGTGATGTTGTAGTGCGTCCGGTGTGTGTAGCCCAGCTTCGGGTCGCCCCGGCCACATGCCGCAATGGCCACTCCCGGCAATCCAGCTTTCTTCGCCTCCGCCTGCAGTGCGCCCAAGCCCTCGCTGTGTCCATCGGCAGGATTGAACATGAGCACAAGCGGCTTGCCGTCCACGGTCACGTGCCGTTTGTCCGTGAAGTACGGCATCCACCCTTCGGCCGCCTTCTTCCAGTTCTCCGTGTTCCCGATCAAGAAGCCCTCGTGGTTGGCGACCAGGAGACAGAACTTCATGCGGTCGCTGTTCCTGGCTTTGAGGAACAGCTTCAATCCGGTGTGCTTGGGATCCTCGTCGATCTGCTCTTGCGTCGGGTGCCAGTACCAGCAGAAGGCAAAGAACGCGATTCCATGATCGGCGGCCAGGTCAATCTGTTGCTCCATGACCTCCAGCCTGTCGTCTCGCCAGCCCCAGACGGGCTCGCGGTCAGGGAACTCATCGAGCATCCGTTTGGTAAGGTGCGTCGGAGCATCCTTGGCCCACGCTTCCGTGTCGGCCAGCCGGTGTCGGCCCGCCCAGCCGTCAAAGTAGTAGGCGCCAACCATTGCACGCGGGGCCGGCGATTCGGCCGCCTCAGCCTGTCGCGGCCCCGGCAACGCGATCAGCATGACAAACCCGACCACGCCAACAATGGTGGTCATCCGGGCCAACAGCGATGTCGATTGCATTTTCACTTCTCCTCGGCCCTCGGCTCAACAGGATGTAGAAGAGAACTGGTACCCCGGTGAACTGAAGGCACCAAGCATGATTGGCGCTTCCTTCAATTCCCCCAGATTTCAATCTCGTGCGGGTCGGTATCAGTCGCGGTCGTCTTCGTCCTCTTTGAGGCCGGTCATCACGGCCCATTGCGGATACGGCACATCCGGGCCCTTCATCGCGTGCCAGAGAATCCGATTCAGCAGGTCTTCCGGGCAGCGGTCGATCTGTTCGAGCGGCAGCTTCGCGGAGGCCAGGGCGTTGCGGCGGAGCAGCGGGTTGGCGATCGCCTTGGGATTCGGGTTCATCTCGTCCAGCGGGATATTGGTGGGCACCGCGACAAAAGGCGCAAAGTCGGGCGTCTCGCAGAAGCAATCGCTCATCGGTGTGGCGGTGGCGTCGATCTGATTCATCGGCGGCAGTCCCAGCATCAGCTCGATCGTGCGCAGGATGCTTGTCGTATTGTACTGCGTACTGACGACGGCGCCGCGCTTCGTGTAGGGACTGACGACGTAGGCGGTGGTGCGATAGCCGCTGACGTGGTCCCAGCCGGCTTGCGGATCGTCCTCGATGGCGAAGATGCAGGTCTTCGGCCAGAACGAGCTGCGGCTGATGGCCTCGACGATCTGCCCGAAGGCCAGATCGTTGTCCGCCACCTGGGCGGCGGGCGTCGGCGCGCCGGCCCGCGTCCCGGAGGTGTGGTCGTTGGGCAGGCAGATGATGATCAGGTTGGGCAGCTTGCCGGTGCGCTCATATTCGCGCAGCTCCTTGATGAACTGCGCCGCGCGGAAGACGTCGGGAATGTCCATGTCCCAGCCGACCGTCTGCATGTTGAGATAGGGCCGCAGCGATTCGATGGCGGGCCGGCTGCGAATGTCGATCTGGCCGGTCTGGTCGACGAAGTCCCGATAGTAGTCAAGGAACGCCGGCTTGCCCGTCTTGCCGAAAACGGCCCACGACGTCTCCGTGACGGCGAACTCGCCGTAGACGCGGAGCGACTTGCCGTGCGCGATGGCGTTGTCCCAGATGAACCCGGAAGGCGCGTAGGCCAGCGCATCGACGTCGCTGTCTTCCATGCCGTCCGGATAGCTGCGCGGAAAGCCGGCGAACGATTTTTCCATGTAGTCGGTGGCGAAGGCGGTGTCGGACCACTGATGGCCGTCGGCGCTGAGGATGCCCGAGCAGTAGGTGTTGTCCAGCAGCACAAACTCGCGCACCATCTTGTGCTGATTGGGCGTGACGCGTTCGCCGAAGATGCACAGCGACGGATCGCCGTTGCCCTCGGCCACGTCGCCCATCACCTGGTCGTAGGTCCGGTTCTCCTTGATGATGTAGACCACGTGCTCGAACACGGACGGCTCGCCGACCCGCTCCGGGACCGGTCGCGGCGGCTGGTTCGCGCGGCCCTTGCGGCCGGCTTCCTTCAGCAGAGGATACCGGTAGTTGTCGAGCACGCGCTGCGTCAGGGCCGGCAGCTCTTTGGCCTTGGGAACGGGCACCAGCGACAATGTCCCATGAAACTGTCGGCTGTTGTATTCCTCGGCGTGCGATTCGGTGAGCCCGCGGGTCGAGCCGACGCCCTTGATGTTCGCGACGACGAGCTGGTGACGCATCCGGTCGTAGGCGATTGCGCCGGGGAACCACCCCACCGGGAACAGGCCCAGGAGTTTGGATTCGTCCGGGCGGAACCGGAACACCGCGACGGCGTTCTGCGTTCCGTTGGCGACGTAGAGAGTGTCACCGGAAGGGTCGAACACCAGGGCATTGGGGCTGGCGCCGAACAGATCGGCGGGACTGGGCTTGGCCCAGATGGTCTCCACTACGCTGTCGGTGCGCGTGTCGATCACGCTGAGCGTGTCACTGCCGGCGTTGGCGACGACGACGTAGCGGCCGTTGGGCGAAAGCGCGATGCCGGAAGAGTGCAGGCCCACCAGGATTTCGCGGACGGGCGCCTCCTGCGTCAGAGGGACGATGGAGACCGAACCTTCGCTGGCGATGTGACGCACCGGATCGACGCGCACCTTCGTGCCCTGCCCCGCCGGACCGGTGAGACTGTCTGCGTCGGGAACGCGGCCGCCCCAGTTGCTTACGTACGCCTTCTCGCCGACCAGGACCACGTCATAGGGCGCGACGCCCACTGGCCACAGCCGCAGCACGCTGCCGGTGGTCGTGTCGATTTCTGCGAGACGGTTGGACAGATTCAATGCGACGTAGAGCCGCCGCCCGTCGCGGGAGATCGCCAGGCCCGCCGGAATCTCCTCCTTGCGCCACGGCGCATTGGCCAGCGGCAAGGCGATGGGAGGCAGGCCGCGAACCTGCCCGTCGGCGCCGACCTCGAACACCTTGACGTCGCCGTCGACGTTGGACAGGTAGATGCGCGATCCATCGGGACTGAAGATCAGTCCCGTGAAGCTGAGCTGGCCCGAGGTGTCGGGCTTGAGAATGTGGCTGGAGACATCGTTCGGGTCCAAGGCCTGGCCCGAAGGCAAGGCGATGCGGTCCTTGACCGCGCCGCTCTGCGGATCGATCAGCACCAGTTGCTGCGTCTTGCCGGAGGTGGCGAGCAGGCGACCATCCGGACTCAGGGCCACCGCCTGGGGCCGCATGCCCGGCAGATCCACCTGGAGACCGGTCGGCGTGAGCACCTGATGCACCGGCGTGACATAGCGTTGCGGGCCCACTTCGCCCACCGGTTCGGAGCCGGAGTAATCCGTAGTCCGACAGGACGCCATCAAGATCGACAGAGACGACAGCGCGACGAACATCGCTGCTGTTACGAAGACCGACGCATTCCTACCATACCTGTTCATGTCTTGCCCCATTCCTTCGGTTGCACAACTTGCGTGTTGATGATTCATTCGTCTGCCTCGATACGGGAACACATATCCCCTACCTGGCCCCTTGCCCGGCCGCTTCCAGCAGGAGCACCGCGTCCTCCCAATGGCCCGGCGTCGTGAAGAACTGGGTCTGCCCGTCGGGGAACGTCCGGTCGTTGAGGTTGCCGGTGCGATAGGCGCCGGCCTTGCGTCGCTCTCCGGTGGCCGGATTGATGAACGTGGCCCTGGCCTGCGCGGCGGCGATCTTGTCGAGGTGGATGGAAACGCTGCACTGCGACGACAGATAGACGAGGACGCGGTCGCCGCCGGGCGATCGCATGGCGGTGTTGAGTGTGCGCTCGCTGGAGACGCCGGTGTCAAAGACGCTCTGGTCCGGCGTGAACTCCCACCAGGGCAGGCCGGCCAGGATCTCCTTCATCATGCACACATTGCCGGCGCCGGGCGTGTCGAAGGTCTCGTCCCACCCCTCGTGCATGCGCCACATCTGGTCCTGCCCGTAGGTGAAGAAGCCGCCGGCGGTGACGGTCCACCACGCCTGGCGGCGCACGATCAGCGGCGTGATCGGGCCGAGCGGGTATTCCGGCCCGTTCTCATACGCCGGCTCTCCCAGCACCACGGGCTTGACCGGCGTCCGCACGACGTCAGCGAGCACCGCCGGATGAATCTTCGGCCAGGCGGTCCACGTCTCGATCATGTTGAAGTCCAGCCAATCCTCTGTGTGGAAGTACTGCGAGCTGGAGCGCCAGCCGCACGGATGGTACGTGATCAGATGCGCCCCGCCGTCGCCCTCGCGCAGCCCAAGCGCCAGCTCTCGCCACACGTCCTCGTAGCCGGTCGCGATGCGGTCGCCGCCGTTGACCCACACGATGTTGGACGCCCGGCGATACCGCGAGCCCAGCCAGCGGCCGTACACGCGGGCGTTCTGAAGGTTGATGACCTGCGTGTCGTTGACGTAGTAGCCCCACGTCGGCAGGATCGCCAGGACCAGACCCTGCTGGCGCGCGAACTCGACGAGGTAATCCACGTGACGGAAGAACGAGTCGTTGGGCCGGGCCGGGTCGTCGTCGATCCATGGCTTGTCGCCGTTGGGATTGGCGCCGGGGCTGCGGGATTCGGCCCCCGTCCCCTGGCTCCATGCCAGCACGCCCTGGATGACGGTGAACCCCTTGGCGCTGCGGTTCTTCAGGTACGCCTCGGCCTGGCTCTTGTTGTACTTGACGAACAGCGGCCAAGCGGTGTCGCCAAGCCAGAAGAACGGCTCGCCCTTCTGATCGACGAAGTACCGGCCGTTCGGACTGACCTGGATGGGCCCTGCCACTTCTGCGCCCAGGACGGTCGAGCACAGCAGCAGACAGATCGATGCGGCGAAGTGACATGCGCGTCCGGCGCCTCTGGCGTCCATTGCTCTCATTCTCATCCTGCCTTTCTCAGATCGCCTCCCGCCGACAGCCGCCGTAGGCTGCTCGCACGATTCTACCACACCACCCCCCTTCCACAAGGCCGTTCCTAACGTTACGAATCGTGCGGCGGCCGCGTCCGTTGGAGGCCCCCGAAGACAGGGTTGATTCCCCCGTACCGCCAGTCTATGATATCCCTGCAATGTGCGAAGGGACGCCCGGTAGGATGGGCTTTGGCCCATGCTGTATCAGCCTTGCAAGAAGTTCTTGGGGGCAAATTTGGCATCTGAAAACCGCAGTGCCAGAGTCAAACGGTGTTGGGGGAGGACCAAGGGTCTGGGGCGATGTGAGAAGCGTCTGGGCACCATAGCATGGTACCCCTTCTGCCATCAACATCGCAGGCAGCCCCTCAGATGGCTGGGCATGTTTGGCTCGGCAATCGCGGTTGCGCTCGGCCTGATTCTTGGCTCGTATAGCATATATCAAGGCATCCAATCGTCTCGCGAAGTGGCACAACTCCGCAAGGATCTGAGAGCGCTGAAATCCAATTCGCTTCTGACTGGCCGTTTGGAGAAGCAGTGCCCCCTTAGGTATTGGCTACTTGCCCCACACGAAGATCGGGCCGTAGCATCCCCATCTCTTGATGTCATGCCTATGGAGATTGATTGGAACGTTGTCAGAGTAAATCGTCACATCGATGGGAGCATCGAGTTCTTATTGCCGGATGTCACTCAATCCCAAGGCGGGCGACTCTCCTTCTCCTTTGGACACAACAGGGTAGTCTTGGGTTCCGGTGTGTTCCGAGGTGCAATTGAGTTGAACCAGATGAGGATTGTGGTTCAGCGGATCGACGCTACTCGTACCGGCAACTTTTTCGTCGTCGGGATTGAAGATACCTCGGAATCCGATCCCCATGGCTGAACCACTGTCGTGCTGCCTCCGCGGGTGCACAGCAGGATAAGACTTCCACAAACGGACTAAACCAATTGAGGAACGCACCCGTTCTTGCAGGGCGGGATGTGGGCACAAAAAAAGCCAGCTTCCCGGCCGGGCGGAGGGCTCGGCCGAGAGAGCTGGCTGACCAGAATCCATGGTTGTCGGTGCGTGTTTGTGTTGAAGCCGGTTCTCTTTGCCCCCGTCCGGCTCACTTGGCCGCGGGGCATTGACCTCCACTGCAATTCCCGGTTGCGGATGCGGCTTTCATCGGGCAGGTCGCCCCGGCGTCGGCAGTCTGGGCCATCACGGCGGCCCCGGCCGGACAGGACGCCGCGGCATCGGCACAGCGGCATTCCTTCGGACACGATTCCGGACAGGCGGCACAGGCTCCGGCCTCCTTGCAGCAGGCGTCGGTGCCCTTGGCCGGACAGGCGGCACAGTCACCCTTGGCCGGACAGCCCCCGCCGTCTGCTTTGGCCGCCGCAACCTGGGTTCCGCTTCCCGGCCTATCCACATAGCCGGCCACCAGCGCCGTGGCGGCGATCAGACCAACGATTACTGCTATCCCCCAGATCGGGCCTTTGGACAGATTCATGCTCATGGCTATTCTCCAAACTCATACGGTCAGGTTGTCAATCGAGGCGCGGTTCCGACGACCGCTACGGCCTTCTCTATTGTACCAGAACATACTGTGCCGACCCGGCTCGTGTTCGCAACCATCCGTATTTTGTAGGGCCAATTCAGTCCAATATCCGCTTCAAGGGGCCGATAATACGGCCGGTCGAATGCCGAACAAAATCCTTTTGACGGCCTCCGGGCGGCGGTTTATACTCCCGCGTCTAATGATAGGCTGGACAAAAGCCCCTGTTGGAGCGGCTCATGAACAGTGCAAAAATCGTCGCGGAAGGGATTACGTTTGATGACGTCCTGCTGATCCCCGCCAAGAGCGACTTCGTGCCGAGCCAGGCGGACACGAGCACCACCCTGACCCGGAACATCCAGATCAATATCCCCATCGTCTCGGCAGCCATGGACACCGTGACCGAGTCGGCGCTGGCCATCGCGCTGGCGCAGGAAGGCGGCGTCGGGATCATCCACAAGAATCTCAGCATCCAGGCCCAGAAGCGGGAGGTCGCCAAGGTCAAGCGCAGCGAGCATGGCGTGATCGGCGATCCGGTCACGCTCTCGCCGAACGATCCGGTCCGCCGGGCCCAGGAGCTGATGCAGGAGCAGAACGTCAGCGGCATCCCCATCGTCGAGGGCAAGAAGCTGGTCGGCATCCTAACGCGGCGCGATCTAAAGTTCCTGCCCGACTACAACGCCAAGATCAGCACCGTGATGACCAAGACGAACCTCGTCACCGGTCCGGCCGACACCAAGCTCGAACAGGCCAAGGAGATCCTCCAGGAGCGGAAGGTCGAGAAGCTGCTGCTGGTCAACACCAGGGGCGAGCTGGCGGGCCTGATCACGATGCGCGACATCGACCGTGTCCAGCAGTACCCGTGGGCGGCGCGCGACCATCGCGGGCGCCTGCGCGTCGGGGCCGCTGTCAGCGTCCACGACTACGACCGCGTCGAGGCACTGATCGCGGCCGACGTCGATATCGTCTGCGTCGACACGGCGCACGGGCACTCGCAGAACGTCGTCGAGACCGTCAAGAAGATCAAGGCCAGCCACAAGATCGACGTGATCGCCGGCAACATCGCCACGGGCGAGGCCGCCCGGGCGCTGATCGACGCCGGCGCCGACGCCGTCAAGGTCGGGATCGGTCCCGGCGCCATCTGCACGACGCGCATCATCTCGGGCGTGGGCGTGCCGCAGGTGTCGGCCATCATGGACGTCGCCGAGGTCGCCAACAAGCTGGGCGTCCCGGTGATCGCCGACGGAGGCATCAAGCAATCGGGCGACATCACCAAGGCCATCGCCGCGGGCGCTTCGAGCGTGATGATCGGCTCGCTGTTCGCGGGCCTGAAGGAAAGTCCGGGCCAACTGGTCATCTACAAGGGCCGGCAGTTCAAGGAGTATCGCGGCATGGGCTCGCTGGGCGCGATGGTCAAAGGCTCGGCCGAGCGCTACGGCCAGAGCAGCACCACCGAGGTCAGCAAGCTCGTGCCCGAGGGCGTCGAAGGGCGCGTCCCCTATCGCGGCGCGCTCAGCGAGTTCGTCTACCAGCTCGTCGGCGGGCTCCGCGCGGGCATGGGCTACTGCGGCACGCCCAACATCCAGGCGCTGATGGAGAAGGGCCGGTTCGTCCGCGTCAGCACTGCCAGCATCGGCGAATCCCATCCGCACGACATCCAGATCACCAAGGAAGCCCCGAACTACTCGGGCCACATACCCAGCGACGACTGATGAATTCGTTTTGCGTCGCGCGTATTGCGGCCTGCGTGGCGCACGACGCACGACGCGGCCCGCACGACGAGGTTCCTATGACACGTGAAATGATCGCCATCCTGGATTTCGGCAGCCAGTACGGGCAACTGATCGCCCGGCGGGTCCGCGAGCACCACGTGTACTCCCGCATCTGTCCGGCGGGCACCTCTGCCGACGAGTTGGCGAAGATGCCGCTCAAGGGCATCATCCTCTCGGGCGGGCCCGCCAGCGTCTATGCACCCGGCGCGCCGAAATGCGACGAGAGGATCTTCGACCTCGACGTGCCCATTCTCGGCATCTGCTACGGGATGCAGTTCGGCTGCCAGATTCTCGGGGCCGAGATCACGCCCGTGGCCAGCCGCGAGTACGGCCGGGCCACGCTGCGGATGACCGACCGCAGCGATCTGCTCGCCAACCTACCCGACGAGACGCTCGTCTGGGCCAGCCACGGCGACCAGGTGACGAAGCTCGGACGCGATTTCGTGACGCTGGGCGAGACCAAGACCTGCCCCTACGCCGCCGTGCGACACAAGAAAAGACGCTTCTATGGCGTCCAGTTCCATCCGGAGGTCAGCCACACGCCCAAGGGCGACATCATCCTCAAGAACTTCCTCTACAGCATCTGCGACTGCGCCGGCGACTGGAAGATGAGCGACTTCGTCAGCGAGACGATCGACAACGTCCGCCGGCAGGTCGGCGACGCGACCGTCATCTGCGGGCTCAGCGGCGGTGTCGATTCCTCCGTCGTCGCCTCGCTCATCCACGAAGCCATCGGCGATCAGCTCGTCTGCATCCTCGTCGACAACGGCCTGCTGCGCAAGAATGAACGCGAAAACATCGTCGCCACCTTCCGCGACCACTTCCATATCGACCTGCGGGTCGTCGACTGGTCGCAGCAGTTCCTCTACCGCCTGCAAGGCGTGACCGATCCGCAGCAGAAACGCAAGATCATCGGCGCCGAGTTCATCGCCGCCTTCAAGTCCGAGGCGGAGAAGATCCCCAACGCCCGGTTCCTTGCCCAGGGCACGCTGTATCCTGACGTGATCGAGTCGGGCTCCAAGGACGGCAATCCGGCGGCCAATATCAAGCTGCACCATAACGTCGGGGGCCTGCCGGCCGAGTTGGGCTTCGAACTGGTCGAGCCGCTGTGCGACCTGTTCAAGGACGAGGTCCGCATGGTGGGCGAGCACCTGGGCCTGCCGGATGGTCTGGTCTGGCGTCACCCGTTCCCCGGCCCCGGCCTGGGCGTGCGCATCGTGGGCGAGGTCACACCGGCCAAGCTCGAAGTGCTCCGCGCCGCCGACGAGATCCTGATCGACGAGATCAAAGCGGCCGGACTGTATCGCAAGATCTCCCAGGCGCTGGCGGTGCTGGTCCCGGTCTCGACCGTCGGCGTGATGGGCGACGAACGCAGCTACGAGAACGTGATCGCCCTGCGCGCCGTCGAAACGACCGACTTCATGACCGCCGACTTCTCGCACATCCCGCACGAGGTGCTCGGCCTGATTTCGACGCGGATCATCAACGAGGTTCGGGGCGTCAACCGCGTCGTCTACGACATCTCCAGCAAGCCCCCCGCCACCATCGAGTGGGAATGACTTGGGTTGTTCGGCCTCTCCCCCCCGTCGTGACGGCAACAGCTCTTGACACGACGGCGGGATGGGGCGCATACTATCACCGGTGATACGGTGAAGTTCACACAGTACTTCATGCACATGCGAAATCGCGAAGACCGCAGGACGATCCGCATGGAGTGGATCGAGCAGGCGGTATTCCACCCTGTCAGGGAGCATGTGCAGGCTGATGGGCGGATCAGGCGCTGGGCCAGGATCGCCGAGGCAGGAAACCGGTACCTCCGCGTGGTCCTGCTGGAGGACGGCCGGACCGTCCACAATGCGTTCTTTGACCGCTCGTTTCGTGAGGTGACCGATGAACGTTAGATATTTTCCTGATACCGACACGCTGCTCGTCAATTTCAGCGACCGCAAGATCGCCAAGACCCACGACCTGGGCGAGAACGTGCTGGTCGAAATGGACGAGGAGGGTCACCTCGTGAGTATGACCATCGAGCATGCCAAGCAGCAGATGAACGTGACTGAATTCTCCTACCAACTTGCCGCCGGTTGATCTCCCGGGCCACGCCGCCGGGCCCGGTCCCGTTTGATTCCGGATCATCCGCAGAATCCGCGGCGTCAACCGCGTCGTCTACGACGTCTCCAGCAAGCCCCCCGCCACCATCGAGTGGGAATAGCGACGCGTACCATTCTTGCCATTTGCACGCCAATGCGCCGGAAGGTAGCATGGAGCATCGATTGGGCCCGGCGATAGTCCGGCCTTTGCCGAAGACTTCGGTCTGGTGCGGTCGAGAAATGGCCAAGGCCGACAGAGCGACCTGAGACACATGGGAAGGGAATTCACGATGAGATTCCTCGGGACGGTGTTGCTGGCGGTGGCGTTTCTGGCGGCCGTTGCACTCGCGAAGGAAGAAGGCAAGGGGACAGATGGGGCGTCATCGACGCAGCGCGGCGGCCCTGTAACCTATGACGTGCGGGACTACGGGGCGGTCGGAACAAAGGAGAAAAGCAGCCAGGCCGCCATACAGAAGGCGATCGATGCCTGTGCGGCGGCCGGAGGCGGCATGGTGTACGTTCCGCCCGGGCAGTACCGAACGGGACGCCTGAACCTTGCCAGCCACGTCCGCCTGTATCTCGAAGCCGGCGCCACGCTCTGTGGCAGCCGGGACCCCAATGACTGGCCCCGCGGGCGAAACGCCATCCTCTGCGGCGAAAACCTTGTCAGCATCGCGATCGAGGGCGACGGGACGATTGACGGCCAGGCCGAGCACGAATGGCTCCCCTACACGCAGAAGACCGACCGCATGATCCAGGACCGGATCGAAACGCTCAAGCGGGACCGGCCTGACGGCATGCCGTTCGCAAGGTGGACCCGGCCCGTGTACAACCTGGTGTATCTGCGCAATTGCACAGACGTGCGGATGACGGGAGTCAGGCTGATCGACTCCCTGATCTGGAACGTGCATTTCCTCGGTTGCGAGCGGGTCGTGGTCGATGGCGTGTACATCTACAGCAGTCTGGTCGACGGGGTCAACAGCGATGGCATCAATCCCAACGGCTGCAAAGATGTGCGAATCTCCAATTGCACGATCATCACTGGAGATGATTGCATCTCGTTGAAGAGCCGCGACTTCGACGGCGCCGCGCGGGCGTGCGAGAACATCACGATCACGAATTGCCGGCTCAGCTCCGCTTCGGCGGCGGTCAAGATCGGCGACGAGATTGCCGGACCGGTTCGCCATGTCGCAATCAGCAACTGCGTGATCACCGACAGCCACAGGGCGTTCGCCTTCATGGTGCTGGACGGGGGCACGGTCAGTGACGTCGTGATTTCGAATCTCACGATCGAATGCCGGCGGCACGCCTGGTTCTGGTGGGGGCAGGGCGACGCGTTCTACTTCATGATCGGCCGGCGGAACGACACATCGAAGATCGGCAGGATCGAGAACATCTTGGTCCGAGACGTGATCGCCCACGTCAAAGGGTCCAGCATCATCGAGGGGCACCCGGAAAGTCCGCTCACCGGGATTCGATTCGCAAACGTGAAGATGTTCCTGTCGGATGATCCCAACGCCTACTTCCGGGAGGCCGTGCACGGGATGCAGGCCAGGTACGCCCGTGATTTCTCGCTGGACGACGTGGAGATGGCGTGGTGCGAGCCCTCCTCTGACCGGTGGAAAAGTGCGCTCTATGTGGAGGATGTGGAAGGACTGATGCTCAGCGGCTTTGCGGGCCGGCAGGCCCATCGCGATTCGCAGGAGCCTGCTGTGATGCTGAGGAACGTCGTCGGAGCCGATATTCGCGCGTGCCGCGCCCTGAAGGGGACGGACACGTTCCTGAGCATTACGGGCGAACGGAGCAGGGACATCCGGCTCTTCGCCAACGATTTCACCGCCGCGACAAGACCGCTGGACACCGATGGCCGGGACGCCGAGGTGATCGCGCACGCCAGCGGAAACGCCGGCTATCCGTAGGCGATGGAAACGCCTCACGCGGCCCGTTCCCGGCGGTCGGAACCGGGTCCTGGCGTTGGGGGGCAACGCTCGCCATGTGACCGGCGGGCTCGCAGAATGTCCTTGGCTCGGGCGGGTGATGCGGTACAATGCCTGTCACCGCGTCCGGCGGCGTCGCCGGCCACACAATCCGAATGGTATGCTTCGCCCGTTGGATGGAAAAGCCATGAAGAAGCTCGTCGCCGCCATCACCCTGTTGTCCCTCGCCCGGCTTGTCCTGCCGGTTCCTTGCGTCGCCGCTGCGGGCGACCCGACGCCCCTGGTGCGCACAGCGACCGTGTTTCCAGAGATTCTCGACGGGCCGCAGCGCTATTCGGTGTTGCGCGGGGACTTTCATATTCACACGCTGCATTCCGACGGCAAGCTGACGCCCGCCGAGCGCGTGCGCGAAGCGTGGGCGTATGGCTACGACGTCATCGCCATCACCGACCACCGCAACTTCGAAGCCTACGCCGAGGCGCTGCCCGTCGCGGAGGAATTCGGACTGATCCTGATTCGCGGCATGGAGACCGGCCTGCATGAGATGGAGCATCTGGTCACGCTCGATTTCGCGGACGACTACGTGCCGCGCGACCCGCATTCCTGGGCGGAGTCTGAGGGCGGCCCCCGGGTCTACTACCGCCAGCAATGGCGAAAGCTCACCGACGCTCGAGGCTTCGTGCTGTACGCCCATCCCCACGTCGGATTCAACGGCGCCGGTGCGTGGGCGGCCGAAACCGGAGACCCGCTCGATCCGCCGCTTCGACACGGGCTGCGCGAGCCAATTCGATGGGGTCTCGCCGAAGGGCTCCTGCACGGCATCGAGGTACGAAACCACACGACCGATCGCGGATGGGGTGTGGTGAAGAACCGGGGCACGCTGTGGTTTCCGATGGCCCTGGACTGGGCGGAGCAATACGGCCTGACCGTGTTCGCCAACTCCGACGTGCATCCGGCCCGCGCCGAGGCCGGCAACGCGCACGAGCCGCAATCGGCAACCCTTCTCCTCGTGCGGCAGCGATCGCGCGAGGGCGCAATGGAAGCGTTGCGTGCCGGACGCACCGTCGCGCATTTTGGCGGCATGCTCTGCGGACGCCGGGAAATGGTCGCCACGGTCGTGAAAGGGCTGACCCGCGTGGATTTCCGCAGCGGTCCCAACGGCGCCGGCCGGGTCCGGATCGAGAATCTCGGTCCGCTGGCGCTGACGGCCGAGTTGAAGGGTCTGGACCTCAAACCCGTTGTGCTGGATGCCCATCAAACCGCACTGGTCGAGTTGGCCAACGCTCCGGACGAACTGTCGATCGCCTGGACGAACGCGGTCATCCGCTCCACGGAATCGCTCGTCACCATCCATCGCTGCCTGCGATGACGCGCGACGGGCACAGGGAACCGGGGCCTTCTTCAGCGCCGGTCTCAGTAGCCCAGGCGGCCCCAGATTCCGATCTGCATTCTCGCGAGGTCTTCCAGTCCGGCCTCAGTGGTCGGCGTGAACTGGTGCTCCGGATTGACCATCTTGCCCACGTTGATCGTCTCTTTAGAGTCCCATTTCCAGTAGGCGCTGTGCCCGTCGGCGAAGGCCACATTGGTCCCGTCGCCGTGGCGGACGTGCGGGGGGTCCCACCAGCGTGCGTTGATATAATGGCAGGCGTAGCTGTCCGGGGTCACGCGTCCTTCGTCGAGAAACACGAGCCGATTGCTGGGTCCGGGCTGCGAGATATCCGCTCGTCGCTTGACCCACAGCATCGTGCGGCCCACGCGAATCCCCTTGGTGCCCGAGAAGGTCCCATCGCGCGCCAGACCGTTTATGGAATCGACGATCGTGTAGGTTCGCATCTCGCCGCGGATGCCGGTCGGGCACTGATACAGCTTCGCCGACGGGACGTAGGGGAACAGCGCCCCGGCCCGGATCGCGCTGAGCTGCGTCTCTTCGTCGAGCTGTCCGCCGGTCATGTACCCGCTGTGGCAGTCCGTCCCGACCCAGTACTTCTCCCGCGGGTGCAGGCCGCCCGTGGAAACACCGCACTGGCCCAGGGCATTCTGATTGTACTCCGCCTCGCCGTTGACAATCTTGTCGTCATAATCATCGGCGTAGAGAATCCACGCCAGCCCCAGTTGTTTGACATTGTTCAGGCACGCCGCCCGCTGTCCCTGTTCGCGGGCCCGCTTCAACGAGGGCATCAGGATGGCCATCAGGATCGCGATGATGGCGATCACCACCAGCAGTTCAATGAGTGTAAACGCTTTCGACTTGCGCATGGCCGTCGTTCCTCCCAAAAAAGATGCGGATTCGAAGACGACGCCCGAACGCCTCAAGATACTCCGTCCCACGCAACGGTTCGTTCCGAGGCGTCCTTCGGATCCTGTTCCCATACTTGCCGTTCAGCCCCTTAACCAACACCCTTGCACTCTGCATCTTATGATAACACTGTGCGCCATTCAATCCCAATAATTTTGGCCATCAATCCGGCCATTTCTGTCGCCCGGACCGGCGCCTCGCCGGAGAAACCCCGCTTTTTGCCTTTCCACCGGGGGAAAGAGGCGGTCAACGGAAGGTGTAGGCGAGCTTGGCGAAAAGGCTGTGGATGGTTTCCGGGTCGTCTTCGTCGCGGATGCCGTTGTAGACGAGGTAGAGGTTGGCGTCCTTGACGAACTCCCAGCCGTAGATGACGCTGAGGTTGTGGACGTCCGTGCTGCGGTGCTGGATCGCGCTCTTGAGCCACATGACGTCGCTGAAGAAGTAGTCGAACACGACGCGGTTGAGCCAGATCGTCTCGTCGTCGCCGTCGGGCGGGTCCTCGAACCGGATGACGTAGTCGTAGCGGACGGGCCAGCGTTCGATCGGCTTGAAGTGCTTGCCGAGCGACAGCTCGTTGTATTCGGTCTCTTCGAAAACACCGAACGCCCACTCCAGGTCGGTGGACCGCCAGAAGTCCGACTCATCGAAGGTCACGCCGAGTTCGGTCCGCTCGTTGTGGTAGGGACGATGGTAATCGGCGTCGTATTCGACCCCGAGCGCGACGTCGTTTGCAAGCGTCACGGCCGCGTCGGCCGAGTAATCGCGAAGCGACGTCTGCCCGTCGCCGTCCTCGTAATACTCGATGCCGAAGTAGGCGAAGACCCCCTTGTACCAGCGGTCCGAGGCGCGAAGATCGTACATCGAGAAGAACGCGGGCCCGTAGACATCGCGACGGGGGATGAAGCCGAGGACCGGGTCGAACCCCTCGCTGATCCCGCGATAGTTGACGCCGACCTCCCAGGGATACTTCTCGTAGACGAGTCCGCCATAGCCGAGATAGTCGCCTCGATCCTTGGCGGATTGCTCATCTCCCTCGTCGAGCCGGTCGTCCGCGCCGGCCACCTGATAGTTGACGCTCCAGTCGTCGTTGAGAAAGAGCTCGCCGTCGGAGCCGAGGACGCGGGAATGGCCCTGCTTCAGGTCGGAGCTGCTGGCGTGCAGCCCGACGTTCGATTTCTCGCCCACGTTGCGGACCAGGCGAAAAACGGAGGAGTTGCCGTAATAAGGATCGCCATGAACGGTGTCGCCGTAGACGTCGATCATCGCGAAGCGGTAGTCGTTCATCTCGCCGCTGACGCGGGCGCCGGCGTCGATATCGGTCAGCCGGCGGCTGTAGTAGAGCAGGTTGTCCCCGGAGGCGAACAGGTCTTCGCCTTCGCGGAAGAACAGGCGCTTTTCCGGCAGGAACCGCTCGGTGTCGCGCAGCTCGATCGTGTCGGCGTCGGCTTCGACCTGGGCGAAGTCCGGATTGATCGTCCAAGAGGTGACCACCGAGGGCGTCAGGCGAAAGCTGACGTCGCCACCGGTCTGGAGTTCCGTCTCGCGGTGGCCGTTGAAATCCGTGCGCGAACTGACGTAAGGCGTGACCTCCAGATTGGGGTTGAACTCGCTGTCGGCCAGGTCGAGGCCCCTGAGGTGTCCGAAATGCCGGGGCTTGTAGAAGTCCGTCTCGCTGAAGCTCCAGAAGCTGGTCGTGTCGCTGTGGACGAGGTAGCGTGTGAAGTTCAGGCCCCAGGTCTGGCCGTCGGCCCGGCGGTGGTTCAGCACGCGCAGCGGAATGCTCATCTCGAAGGTCCAGCGGTCCTCGTAGACTTTGGCGGCCAGGTTCCATTCGGCGGTCCAGCTCGTGTTGAAAGCGCCGCTCGGGCCTTCGGCGGCGTCGACGCGGACGCCCAATGGGTTGGAGAAGAACGCATACTTGGCGTTGTGGCTGTGCAGCGGGTCCAGGTGGACCTCCACCCAATCGTCGCCCTGGAACTGGCGGTCCTCACGCCGCTCACTGGCGTGGAGCTGGTCGATCCGGTCGTCAAGGCACTCGACCGCGATGTACAGATGGGTGCGGCTGTAGGCGACGCGGACGAGCGTCTGCTGCGTCGCCGGCCGGCTGGAATGCGTGTCGATGAAGTCCGTTCCCACCTCGGCGTCCTGCCAGAAAGGCTCATCCAAAACACCGTCGACCACGATCGGCGCATCCATCTTCAGGGCCTTCAGCGAGGGAACGGGGGCGTTCGGATCGTCGTGAGCCAGACATGGGCACTCGATTGCCAGCAATGCCATAGCAGAAACGATGCACAAGCGGACCAGAAACCGTGCAACGTCTGCTCTCATGCGGGCCTTTCACTGTGGTTCGTAACGACCACTTCTGGTGGCGCAGACAACATGGAGATGGAGCCAGGGGGCGACAACTCCGCCGGGATCATAGCGGCTCGCGGCGCCCGCGCCAACCCGGAAGACGTCGAACCTCCGTCCGGGCGAACGATAATTCGCCCCTATGCGGTCTGGCTGGAGAAGTGGACGTACGTGAAGCACTCGGGGATGTGGGAATCGTAGACGCCGTGCGTGTTGAACGACCAGCCGACGGACGGGTCGGTCTGGCGGCCGTTGTAGCGCAGGGCCTCGAAACGCGAGAAATCCATCCGCCAGATGTCGCCGTCCTGGGGAGGCAGGCGGCGGCCCTGCGCCAGCGCGTTCATGCCCGACCACGGAAAGGCCAGCTCGACGGTCCAGCCCCGATCGGCGGTGGATCTGTCGTTCAGCTTGCCGTCGACGTGGACGGCCGATTGGAGACCGGGGAAGTCCCAGTCCATGAAGGCCCACCGCCGGCCGCGCGGGTGCTTGCCGTAACGCAGGCCGTCCTGGAAGCCGCCGAGGATGTCCACGGTGCGCGTCAGCAGGTCGAATTCGGGCTTGTCGAACGCGCCGCCCTTCCTGTAGGCGTCCTGCCAGATGTAGAAGACCTCGTAGATCGTCCCGCGCGCGTTGATCTCGAACTCGTAGTAGCAGTCCGGCCCGGCGATGAAGACCTCGACGTCGTTCTCGAAGTAGATGGGTGAGTCGCGCTTCGTGAAGTGCGCCTGGACGTCGGGCTCCTCGATCCAGAAGCCGATGTAGAGGTTCTCGTCGTCCCAGAGGGCGGCCATGCGCGTGTCGAGAAAGCCGGGCACACCGGTAACCATGTCGACGAAGCGAGGCGACTTCGGCGCCCGCTGCCATACGCCTTCGGAGAGCCTGCCATCGACGACGATCTTCTCGCTGGTCCGCCGACACGTGTAGTGCCCGACGTCCTTGTCCTCACAGCCATGTCTGCGCGTCATTCGCCTACCTCGATCTGCATGTCGCGGCTGCCAGACTCAGGCCGCGAGGTTCTCTTATCGCTCCAACCGGCTCACGCCTGGGGCGATCTTGAAGCACGAAATCCGAATGCCGAAATCCGAAACAAGCATGAAACCCCCAACAAGCCAATGACCGAAACACAATCGCCGAGACAACGCCGTTTCAGACTTCGCACTTGGGTCATTCGAGCTTGTTTCGCATTTCGTGTTTCGACATTCGGATTTGTGCGTCGCCGGCATCTACTGGGGCACTTCGAAGGCATCGAGCTCCTGGCCGCAGGGGCACTGCTTCTGATACCAGACGATCTCGGCCCCGCACTTAGGGCACGACCACTGGCGGCTCTGGGCTTCGAGCCACTGGGCAGCGCCCTGGCTCTTGATGAACTCCAGGCTCGGCTCCATCGTCCAGTGGTGCGGCCATTTGTCGCCCATGAACGCGGCCAGATCCGAGCAGGGATAGTCCTCGCAATGGCAGCAGAAATCAAGCCCCTTGTTTCGCGTACAGACGCGGAACTTACACTGCCGCACGTACTCATCGATCCTCTCGCTGAGGCAGCCGTCGCAGTCGTCGGCCCCGCACGCACCGCAAAACAGACCACACGGACCATAGGGTGATGGTTTCATGGCGGTCCCCTTTCCAATCCGGGCATATGCCCGCGGACAAGACTGATCATCCTCACACCGGGGACGGGAAGCAAGAAAGAACCGCCCTGGCGGTGACGGTGTGGCAGCCTCAAACGCGCAGCGTTTGGGGATGGTCGAATGGACCAGCCCACGAATCCGCGACGCCGGCCCATTCCAGAAACCATCCCCAAGCTTCGCTTGAGGCTGCCACACGTTGCGATACACGGGGCCGGCTGCTTTAGCGGAAGATCGCGTCGAAGGGCATCATCAGGACGACGCCCTCGGTGCGGATCAGCTCGATGCGCTGCAAGGCCGCAAGCAGCGCGCGGGCCCGCTGGGGCTCGGTCTTTTGCAGCAGGTCGACGAGACCGGCCAGCGTCGGGTGCTCGGCCAGCAGGCTCGCCGCACCGACGGAGATGTCGCTGGCCCGCTCGCCCTGGCCGGAATATTCGTCCAGGAGCATCGTGATGAAGTCCTGAGGCTCGGGAATCACGCGGACCTCGTAGTCGTCGAGCGAAGCCTTGGCGGCGGCGTACTCGACGGCCTGTTCGAGCCCGCCGATGCGGTCGACCAGTCCAAGGTCGAGGGCCTGCTTGCCCGTGTAGACACGTCCGCCGGCGATCTCGTCGAGCGGCTTGGTGAGCTTGTTGGCCCGGGCGTCGGCGACGTGGCCCTTGAAGACGTCGTAGACCGCCTGCATGTATCGTTCGATCGCATCCCGCTGCGGCCCGTCGAACGGGCGGTCGCTGTTGAAGATGTCCGCGTTGGCGCCGCGCTTGTAGCCGACCCAGTTGACGCCCAGCCTGTCCCACAGGTCGGCGGTCACAAGCTTGCCGCCCACCACGCCGATCGAGGCGGTAACGGTGATCTCATCGGCGAAGATCGTGTCCGCGGCGCAGGCGACGTAGTAGCCGCCGCTGGCGGCGGTGTCGCCCATCGAGACGATGAAGGGCTTGCGGGCCCGGACCTGGCGGGTGGCGTTGAGGATCGTCTCGCTGGCCTCGGCCGAGCCGCCGGGCGAATCGATCCGCAGGACCACCGCCTTGACGGTCTTGTCGGAGGCCGCCGTTTCAAGGGCCTTGCGAATGTCGCCGCTGAAGGCGCCGCCGGCGGAGCCGAACGGACTGGCCTGACCATAGCCCGGCATAATGGCGCCTTCCACGTAAACGATGGCGATGGCATCCTTCTGCGGCTTCTTCGGCGGGTTCATCATCTCCGCCAGCAGCGAGAAGAACGCCAGCGGACTGGCGAGATTGACCGTGGGCTTGTCCTCCCGGCCGTAGCGATTGTCGAAGCTGACCGGCCTATCCATCTCCTTCCTGACCTGGGCCAGAAAGGCATCCCGCGTCTGGATCGCGTCGATCAACCCGCTGGCCAAAGCTTGCTCGGCCATGTAGGGGCCATGGTCGATCAGATCTCGCACCTGCCGCGGCGTCAGGTCCCGCGAGCCGGCGATCATCCGCACGAGGCTCTCGTAGTAGCCGTCGAGCAGCCAGTTGACGTTCTCCTCGGCCGCCGCGCTGGGCCCGCTGCGGGTGAGCATCTCGGCAGCGGACTTGTAGTCGCCCATGTGCATGAAGTCGCCCTGAACGCCGATCTTGTCGAGCAGGTCCTTGACGTAGAGGGACTCGCCGTAGATGCCGGTCAGCCAGAGCATCGACTGCGGCTCGACGCTGAGGTAGTCGCCCGCGCTGAGCAGGGCGTAGACGAACGTGCCCATGCTGCCGGTGTGGACGTAGACCTTTTTCCCGGCGGCCCTGAACTGGCCGACGGCCGCACGAAGCTCCTCCAACTGCCCCAGCCCCAAGGCCATGTCGCCGAAGGTCAGCACGACTGCCTTGACCTGATCGTCGGTCGCGGCCTGGTCCATCACATCGACCAGGTCGTGCAGCGAGGTGATCTGCCCTGCCATGAGGCCGAAGGGATCGACCATGGGCGACTCGGTGAGCATTCCGGCCAGGTGGAAATGGGCCACCACCGCCAGCTTTGCCTCCGCCGCGCCCGTCGGCTGCGCCGCCGGACAGAGGCCGACCGAAACGAGAAGCAACAGTCCAAGAATACCCGACACTAACCGCACGTTGGAGAGTCTCATGGCCAGTCTCCTTTTCGCTCGCTTGAATCCAATTTCGCGTTTATCTCGGCGCAACGCATGTGCCGCCGCCTCCATATAGACGCACCGGCTTCGCGGAAAATCAACGGAAATCCCCTGCAACTCCCGAAACGACAGGTACGCGGCTACTCGGCTACTTCTGAGGCTTCTTGCGCTTGTCGCGGATGTAGATGGCGCGGGAGTGGCCGTCGCCATGGACGCGCTCGTCGACGTCGAACAGCTTCGTCGCCAGCGCCAGCTCCCGCAGCTTGGCGTAGCCGTAGTTGCGCGGGTCGAACTCCGGGGCCTGCTTGGCGATGTTGCTGCCGACGGCGCGCAGATGGGCCCAGCCGCTCTCTTCGCTGGCGGCCTCGACGGCGCTGCGCAGCAGGGCCACCAGCTTGGTGTCGCCCTTCAGCTCGTTGGCGGTCTTGGGCTTGACCGCCTCCTCGGTGTCCTCCTCGAACCGCAGCACCTCGACGTAGATGAACTTGTCGCAGGCGGACACGAAGGCCTTGGGCGTCTTGCGTTCGCCGAACCCATAGACCAGGAGCCCTTCTTCGCGGATGCGCGCCGCCAGGCGGGTGAAATCGCTGTCGCTGGAGACCAGGCAGAACCCGTCGAACCGCCTGGCGTAGAGCAGGTCCATCGCGTCGATGATCATGGCGCTGTCCGTGGCGTTCTTGCCAACGGTATAGCGGAACTGCTGGATCGGCTGGATGGAATGCTCCAGCAGGACGGACTTCCATCCGCCCAGGCTGGGGGTGGTCCAGTCGCCGTAGATGCGCTTGACGCTGGCGATGCCGTACTTGGCGACTTCCGACAGCAGACCTTCGGTGATGGAAGCCTGGGTGTTGTCGGCGTCGATCAGGACCGCCAGCATCGGTTGGCTGTGTTTGTTTGCATCCATAGGGTCTTTCTGCGTCCTTTCCGTTGCCTGCGATGGAATCCCCGGCTCCTTCGTCGGGCGTCGCTCATATCTCGAAGAGGCCTGGCGACATGTGCAGACAATACGCTCCGGAACCGGCCAAGGCAAGGGAAAAGCTTGGTCCATCGGTCCGAGGTGTCTGTGCGAATTTCGCGGCAAGGCCCGTTTTCCACCACGGAGCGCCATGTGTGGCAGCGGCAAACGGAGCAAGGCGGAGTTTGCCGATGGCTTCGAGGGCATGCGTATCACCATCGGCAAGCC